>JAEMQU010000061.1 GCA_016463705.1 Opitutales bacterium
CACTCGTGCTCAACAATCGAGTTACATGACTTATGACGGAAAAGCATCAGCCCCTATCGGCTGGATTTGCCGTCAGAGCAGTCTCAATGGAGGAGGAATTGATAAAGCCATCGATATTCCTACAACTGGAACAGGAAAAACAAGGAATCAAAGTTATTGGGGTAAATCAATTCGCTCCACTGGAAATCCCGATGGTAGCAACGTGATTCTCTTCCCGATTCCGCGTCGCCCCCTTCTCTCGATTTCACAGCTAGGTGCTGCGGGCACTGCTCAATTTGGAACCGACGCAGATCTCACCGTCGGATCGTCCTTTGCTAATCCCGGAATTAAAGACCTATCCAAAATTGTGGACTGGCCTGGAACTAAAGCGAACGCAACGAGTACTGATCCTGCGGTACCTGAACACGGTTACTCGCTAAAAGCTAGTTCGAGCGGAACGAGTAGCTTGGGCGAAATGGAACGGGGCAAAGCCAATGTCCGCACTGATGCTGCTTTCGCTGCGAATTTAGCACTCTGGGATTCGTACTGGTTCAGCGGATTAAATACGCAGGCGAAATCTTATTCGGATAATCCTGCTACCGATTGGCCAACTGGGCCAAATCTCCCCACAGACTCAACTATTTTGGGTGCTCAAGCCACCGCACTAGGTCTGAATGGCGTAACCGATTTAGCCACGCTTAACGGAATTAAAACTGCACTTGATAAAGGCTTTAATCCTCTCGCCAATAAACGTGTAGCGTATCGACCTGATCCATCAGTACCCACAACGACGACGACTTCAAACGTCGGAATGCAAAATACAGTTTTCCCTGATTACCTCACGTTCCCACACCCTACTTTTTTAGGACGTCGTTCACTCTACGACGGCGGTTTCAACGTGAACTCCACTTCTAAGGCAGCTTGGAAAGCTATTCTTGCTTCGCTGCGTAAACAAAAACTTCCTGAAGGCTCTACTCAAGCTGACGGCACACCACTCACTCGCTTCGCCCGTGCCTTCGGTGGTAACGATGGTAAAAATACACCTTGGAGTAATTACCGGGAACTAACCGATTCCGAAATCGATGACCTTGCTGGCGCTGTAGTAAACGAAGTACGCAAACGCGGACCTTTTATGTCGCTCAGCGACTTTATTAATCGCCGCCTAGTGAATAGTCCGTTTGAAGCCTTTGGCCTCAAGGGTGCACTGCAAGCAGCGATTGATGCTACGACGATTAACGACCTAGCCATCGCCAACGGTGGTGGAACATTTGAAACCTCAAAAGGTGTCGCACTTAGTTCGCCCTACCTACCTATTCAAGCCAACGACCGATTCCCGTCTGTCCGCGCAATGAGTAAGTCAAACGATGAAACTAAAGTAACAGCTGCACTCGGTGCACCAGGTATTGTCACTCAGATGGATGTGCTTAATTCCATCGGGCCTAATTTAACAGCACGCTCCGATACCTTCGTCATCCGTGCCTACGGTGAAGCTTACGACAATAATGGCCAGTCCATCGGGAAAGCTTGGGTTGAAGTAGTTGCCCAACGTTCCACCGATTTCATCGCCCTGGCTAACGAAGAGCCTAATATTCGCTCTCAGTTCTATCGCAACAATGATGGTAGCTCAAATTCTGACTACGAAACTAAGCCGACGAC
>JAEMQU010000062.1 GCA_016463705.1 Opitutales bacterium
GTGGATCCTTGGTTTATTGTTCATGCTGCACCGAAAGAAGCACGCTTGATGCGCACGGCCCGCGAAGTAAATGATTCTAAGCCCCATCACGTGGTGGCCCAAGTTATTCAAGCCACTCAAGGAATTACCCAGCCCGTGGTCGCCTGTCTTGGTCTAGCTTTTAAAGCCAACATCGATGACTTACGTGAATCACCTTCGGTTGAGATTACTGCAGAGTTGGCTCAAAAGGGAATAAAAATTTTAGCGGTCGAGCCACATGTTGAAAAACTTCCTGCCTCACTAGAAGGAAAAGTTGAACTCACCGATTTAACTTCGGCGCTCAACCGGGCTCACGTCATTGTATTACTCGTGGATCACCAAGCGTTTGGTTCACTCACCTTAGCTCAGCTCGCTGGTAAAAAACTTATCGATACGCGTGGAATGATAAAAAGTTAGTTTTCTTAATGTATTTTTCTTTAATCAAAAATCTTGGGCCGAGTTGGTTGGCTCAACGCGTCTGGTTTAAAGTCGAAAATAAACTCGGCTTACTAGAAAAAAGAATGCCCAAGCAATCCTGGGTCTCTCTTTCGCCTGCTACAATTACGTCCTCGGCTGATTTATGGCGTCGAAAGGCCCCGGCGTTGCCGATTTCATTATTTGCCCGAGAAGATTTAGCTCCCTTATGCGAAGGTTATGCCATCGCGACCGGACATTCTCCCGTGGCCGAAGCGCGTGGTTTGGCTCAGGGAAAAATCCGGATATTTAATCACCGATTTATTGATCTCGGGTTTCCGTTAAATTGGAATCGCAATGTTTTAAGTGGTCGTCGTTTGGATTCCACCGCTCACTGGTCGAAAATCACGGATGCGGGGAGCGATGATATTAAGGGAGTTTGGGAGGCCTCCCGATTCAGTTGGGTTTTTCCATTAGTCCGCGCTTGGATTATTGAAGGTAGCGATGCTTACCCAGAAACCTTTTGGAAGTTATTCGAAGATTGGATGGAAAAAAATCCGCCCAATCAGGGTCCGCAATGGATGTGTGGTCAGGAAGCGGCGATGCGATTGATGGCAGTGGCTTACGCCCTCCAGGCCTTCCGGGGTCATCCGACCACGACTGATCAGCGAATCATTTTAACGACGCAGTTAGCAGAAGCTACGGCAAATAGAATTAATGGGCATATTTCTTATGCTATTTCTCAGTCTAATAATCACGGAATCAGCGAAGCGGTGGGATTATTTACCGCGGGTGTATTATGGCCTAATTGTGCTCAGTCGAGTGAATGGAGAGCCAAAGGTATCGAGACTTTACTGCCACAAATTGAATCGTTGGTTAATGCCGATGGTGGATTTAGTCAGCACTCCACGAACTATCACCGCCTCTTTTTACACTTAATGATTTGGACGGAAGTGGTTTTACGATCTGAAGAACAAACTTTTCCTCAGGTTACCCTTAGGAAAATTCGCGCGGCGACGAAGTTTTTAAGCGACCTTTTAGATGATGAAGGAAATGTGCCGCGGTATGGTGCGGATGATGGGGCTTATTTATTTCCTTTGAGTGGAGGTTCACATGACGATTTTCGTCCAGTCGTGAATACTGCCAAAGCTCTCTTTTTAGGTTCACGCTTACCCGCTGGGCCCTGGGATGAGGAAG
>JAEMQU010000007.1:0-47406 GCA_016463705.1 Opitutales bacterium
CATAATTGCGAAGTGCTTAAACAAAAAGCCCCGGACACCCGGGGCTTTTTTATTGTCCATTAGTTCACTAAAATTATCGCGTAAGGGGTTTTAGGGTAGAGATATCTAAGACCTTAGGCTCTTTAACTTTGGGTGCAGGTGGACTGTTATCGAGTGTGGCCAACCACGCGACCAAGTCTCGCACTTCGGTAGGTTTAAGGAGTGCATCATACGGTGGCATGCCCGAAACCGGTGGAGTCATTGATTTAATATCCTTCCGGTTGATCCGCCATAAGTTACCAGACGAATTTACATCAACGAACTCGGGCTTTTCCTGAATCAGTGTTCCAACCAAATTAACATCGTTAGCCAAATCGAGACTCACAATTCCATAGCCTGATACAACTTTTGCATTTGAAAATACTACAGACTCAAGGAGGTAGCGTCGATCTCCACGCTTAGCCACGCCCGCCAAATTAGGTCCAGCTTCACCCTCTCCGCCGTGAGCCCCCTGACTGCGTTTAGCGACCGCTTTGTGACAGCGCATACATTGTCCAGCGGGTAAGGCTTGATAGAGTGCGAAACCATTAATCGGATCGCCACCTTCAAGTGACGGCAACCAACGGGTTAATTTTTCTGAAGACTTATTTTGAGAATCCTGGAAATTACTCAATGCAACTTTCACAGTATCTTCTTTGCGTTGAGCAGCGGCATCCAGAAGTTCTAAAGCTGCAGGCGAAACACCTTGGGTGGCTTGAAGAAGTTTTAAATACTCAACGAATAAATCATCTACACCCTCCACTTGCAGTTGAGCTAAAATTTTCCAAGCACCTTGACGTTGTAAGACTGAACCCCGGTTAACCACTACCTTGATTGCGGCAAAACCAGCCTTGATATCGCGACGAGTTAATTCACTTAAAGCCCGCACTGCCACTTCGTCTTTAATATCATGAGTATAGCGAGAAATAATCTGAACCGTATCTGCGGGCTCACGGGCCAATAACATTTCTAGGGCTTTGGCTCGCGTTGAACCCGAGAGTGTTAAATTAGCTAAAATATTACGTAAAACTTCATCCGATAAAACCTCAGTCTTTAAATGATAAATCGTGACCAGTTCTAGTGAGGTCATAATCATGTCAGAGTCTCCTTCTACCAGACGAGGAAGTGCGTTGTTAAGTACACCAACCACTTCATCATTCGAACGTTTAGCCAGTGGACTCCAATGGCCTGTTAACTGATCTACCGGATAAGGATCTGTCCAAAGGGACATTAATCTCAAAGCCTCAACGCGAACTTCAGCCGGCAATTTTTTATCTAGGGCGATAGTTGTCACGCGTTTTGCATTTTCTACGCCGCCCACTCGATAAGCATTATGAATCAACCGACGAAGCATGAAAGGAGTCCACTCCCTCTCTTGATAACTATCTAATAATGCCGCAACGTTTGGACGAAGAGTATCGAGGGATAAATCATAAATGGCACGAATAGCCTCATCGGCCACCACGGGAGATTTATCATGGATGAATTGCGTAACATTGACGTCCGATCGACGACGTTGCACGAGCACTACAGCCAAGCGAATTGAATCATTTTCATTTTTACCTAAGTCCAGAAGGGCTTCGCTTGATTTGCACATTCCATCAATCGCCATGACACCCGCGTGACGCAATACTGGGTCTTTGTCGCCATTCTCCTTAAGCATTTGGCAAACTTCAGGCAGGAACTTATCAGCGCCTAATCTTCCGGCAGCAATCGACGCAAGGGCTCTTACCTTGGGTGATGAGTCCAAAATTAACTTAGCCAAGGGCAAGTCATTGCCAACTACGGGAGCTTCACTGAGAGCGCGGATAGCGTTCGCTCTTACTTCGAGGTCAGTATGACTTAATAAAGAAATTAAAACTTTGGATGCATCGGTGCGTAGCTCGAGGGTGGTCGCAGGTTGCTCAGATTTTTTCCAATTCTCGGACGGCGACATTGCGGAACCACGTCGGGCAATAATACCTAAACCCCAGACACCATGGAGTTGCTCAATCGGATTCGAAGACTGAGTCGCTTTGGTAAATAAATCCATTGCATCATTGCGACGGCTTAACTCGAGCTGCGCCATAAGCCGGATACGCCTATCGGCATGGGCCAATAGTTGAGCTAATTCTTTAGAAGACTTCTTTCCGAAATCTGTCGCGGCGATTTTCTCAACCTCAACCACGGCATCGACATTTTTAGACTGAGTGACTTCTAGTGCGACGATACGACCGTCTTCATGCGACTCCCAACCACCAATGAAATCGGAAACCAGTAGTCGACCCTTCCAATCGTAATCCACATCAGTAGCAGCAATTCCCCAAAGTAATTTATGCGATTCTGCCAACTTCATGCCCGCACCACTAGGCTCGAGTTTAAATGACCAAACACCCGATGCTGGTGACGATCCGCGATAATCACAAACTTGGAAGTGTCCGCGTTCTGATTCTAAGAAGCCGACTCCAGGATAATAAGACACTCCCGATGGACCTGCACAAATATAACCCGATGGCGGAATGATATAAGCAGGTTGTTGTGAGTTTTGTAACTCCCACATTCTCTCCGTCATCCATCGTGAAGGCGGACGGATATCTAATCCAATTTCATGGTGAAACGTATGCATGGCTTGGTGCTCCATCTCCCAACCTGAGTCCGCACCTTCGACAATGTATACAATACGTGCTTCATCTCCTTGATCAGAATTATTATCTACGGTAATTAAATTACCTGATTCATCGAAGGCGATTTCCTTCGGATTTCTTAAGCCTGTATGCACGACCTCGAAATTAGACCCATCGGGCTCATGACGAAAAACGGCACCTTTGTTTTTTAAATTATATTTTTTACCTTCACGGGTGGTAAAATTAAAACCGCGATCTCCGACTGAACCCCAAATCCGCCCATCATATCCAACGACAACTCCACTTAAATCGTGACCTGAAAGCGAAATCTTTACCCCAAAACCATCTTGTAACACTTTCTTTTCTTGGGCTTTGTCTTCCTTAGGTGAGTCACGCAACACCCAGATGTTAGGTATGCAGTCAAAATAAACGGTGTCCCCATAAATTAAAACACCGCCCGCCGTTCCATCGAGCATACCATTAAACCCCTCAGCATAGGTGGATGATTTAGTAAATGAGCCATCGGTAGAGGATGGAGTTAAAAGCCGAATTTTTTCTGATTTCTGAGTGTACCAATTAGCCGGCTTCTTATCTGCCCACTTCACCAGTAGTTTACGACGATCCTCGGTCGTATTAGTCGCTAAATCGTCGTGGTACCAATAAAGATTAGCACGATCGTCTTCAACACCGAGACGATAACGATAGGTTTCCGACACGAAAACTCGGCCATCGGGAGCCACGACAAATGCAGCAGGTGAGCCAACCCCTGTTGCCGCATGGCTCGCGACCACAGACATTTTAACGCCAGCCATCGCTGCGGCACTCCCTTCATTCGGAACCGGAATCAAATTACCATCCAACTTTTCTTTAGGGCGGCCATTGGCCGACATGCCTGGATTATCCTTAGAGGAAAAAGTGAATCGATCCACAGCAATAAAGCCCCAAGCCCCTTTCTCGTTATCAACGATTCTTATTACAACTTTTCTACCTTTATATTCTGCTACGCTCCAAACAACCGTTCTTAACGTAAGTCCGCTATGTCCAGTAGCTGAACGAACCACTTTATCGTCCACCACTAATTGTACCGCCAAAGTTTGGATATTACTTCCTCCGCCAATCAGAAAAGCAATGTAAGCATCACTAATAATAAATTCAGGCGATGTTAAAGTCCCTGTGGCTGCATAACCACCATGAGCAGAAGAGACTAAACTTTCACCAGAGTACCCGCGAAGCTCACCACCTAATCCATCCATTTTTCCTGCAATAGGTGACAACCCGAAAGCCGTCCCCGTTGTCTGCCAACTATCAAAGCCGTCGCCTTCAAAATCTTGGATCACATCGGATTTAGCATGACACAACGAAGCAAAAACAAGTAGCGCAACGAGGGATCTATAAATTAAACGCATGGGGGCAACAGGGTTACAACTTATTCAACCGTTTGTTCCGTCAAGGTCGAGTGAGAGATTGAAAAACAATTGTATTTTAACGACATCCATGAAGAACCTGGAACTTCGCACCAAAGTGGGCCGGATGCGTCAACGCCCGCAGACGCGAGGTCAGGTCGGTCGATCCCGATAACGCAATGCGCTCCATTTCCCGCCCAGCATATTTCACGAAAAAGGCCTCCTGGCGGTCGAGCTGCACATTCCGCAAACCAAACTCACTTAACACTGAAGTAATCCGATCCCACAACACGTGACAGGTTAAATCTTGCGACCCAAGTTGCGTCAAAATATCACCCGACATCTGATGGCGAAAATAAGATCGAGCCGTACCCGCGGGTGATGACTCTAAACACTGCGTCACAGTCTTTCCGTAATCTAAAAAAATCACCGCACCTTGCCACGGTTGCTTTAGAATTTCCCGACAAAGTGTCTCCGCCGCCAAAGGCGCATCGATGATCCATCCTTCAGTCGCTTCAGGTAACGTCCTCGCAAATTCCTTCGCGTGTTCTGATGAAAATTCTGGAAGTGGCTCCACCGTTAATTCGGATCCATCCACGCGCACTCCTAATTCACGCCAGCTTCCATTCCTAAAAATAAAACGATTAAAGGGCTGCGCATCCAGTAACTCATTCGCCACTAAAATACTTTTTGGGGGTAAAATAGTTTTTTCACCCAAACGGAAAGTTTTAATTTCTGAAAACCGATCACGGACCGTATCGAAATGCTTCTGTCCCGGTTCCGCTCCGATCTCCACCAAGGTATAGTCACGTGTATTCCCGACCAAGGTTTCCGCTGCGGAGGCAATGAGTTCGCCAAACATCGTTCCCAATGCCGCCGCCGTAGTAAAATCAGTCCCCGCACTCTTGCCCACACGTTCACGATTAGCCCTATAATAGCCTAGTTTGGGATGATAAAGTGCCAACTCCACGCAACGGACAAAGGGCACCAAACCTTGCGGTGCCTCGGCACGCAAGAGCTCGACGATGACCCGATGTCGTTCCTCATTTTCCATGACTTTAATCGTTAACCAGTGTTTTAAGTTCCGCCAGACGAAACAGGGTTGAGCCGAAAGAGTTTTTCGGCTGTATTAAGTAAAGATGATTTTAGCCATCGAAAGTTCCTGCGATGAGTCTGCACTCGCCCTGTTCGATCCCACCCAAGGAATCGCTCGCGAAATCATTAGTTCTCAAGCCGCCGCCCACGAAAAATTCGGTGGAGTCGTGCCCGACCTCGCTAGTCGCATGCATCTCTCCGCTCTACCCTTACTCCTCGAAGAATTTCGTGCTGATATTCCAAATATAACTGCCTTGGCCGTCACGCGTGGACCCGGACTACTCCCCTGCCTCTCGATGGGAATCAGCATGGCTCGTGCCTTATCCGTCGCACTGGATTGCCCGATCCAAACCGTTAATCACCTCCGTGCTCACGTTCATTCCGTTTTTATTAATCTGCATGCAGCTCATCCTTCACAATTTTCTGAAGCCCGCGCCGAATTATTACCGCACTTGGGTTTAGTCGTTTCAGGCGGCAACACTTTGCTCGTAAAATTAGATACTGATTTAAAAATATCTGTTATTGCCCGCACGGTAGACGACGCGGCGGGCGAAGCTTTTGATAAAGGTGCAAAATTATTGGGACTACCTTATCCCGGCGGTGCGCTCATCGAACAATACGCACAAAAAGGTGATACTCAAAGTTTCGTATTTCCCAGAGGTCTTCCCGAAAAATCTGATCTTCGATTTAGTTTCTCGGGCCTAAAAACCGCTCTGCGCTATCAACTCGAAAAAATGTCCGACGAAGAAGTGAAATCTCATCTGCCATCTCTCTGTGCAAGTTATCAAGACGCAATCCTTGGCCAGCTCAACGCCAAGATGCTATCCGCCCTCAACTCTGGATCTTATAAATCGGTCGGCTTATCGGGCGGCGTCGCTAACAATCGTGCCCTGCGTAACCTACTCGCCCAATCACTCGAGAAACAAAAACTCCCTCTCTTCATCGCCGAGCCCAAGTACTGTGGAGATAATGCTGGCATGATTGCCTTTGCGGCCTGGGCCGACCCCCAGGGTGTAAAAGTAGGTGCCGTAGAACCCGCTCCACAATTAAGGATCGATCTCGCATAATCGGGTTGCCCGACCTGCCTCCCTTGGCTCATGTTCATGAGATGGAATGGCAGGTAAAATCAATCTCACACACCTGTGCTAGTTCAGGTAAAGACCTTCACGTCGGCGACTCCGTTGTCTGCATCGTGTTCAAACCTCTCGGCGCAGCGATCGAACGTCGCGATGTTCTTAAAGAATACGCTACCGAATTTAAACCCGACGGTTTATTGCTCGGCCGCTGGTCACGCCAAGTCAAAGAGCGGGGCGAAGAAGAACAAGCCCTCCGCGCCCAACTCCTTGCTTCCCGCGAAGAATTTTTTCTTTCGCTCTACGATGAGGCGGCTGACCCCAGCGGCGATAAAGCGGTATTAAAATATATTCTGGCGCTGTTATTGGAAAGAAAACGGATTATCAAAGCGACCGGACCCGCCGAACAAGGGCTCATCCCCTACCAACACCAATCCACGAAACAAATTTTAATGGTTCCCGCACTCGATTTACAACCCGAGCACCTGCTGCAAGTGAGTGGCTCACTCGAATTATTAGTGGGCTAATCAAAAACATGAAAACTCCCTACCCACTCTTGGTTTTATTCAGCCTCTTTTTCATCACGGGCTGTCAAACCACTGAGCCCTCACACTTCGCTTCTATTTATGTCGAGGCACCCGAATCCTCCAGCCGCATTATGCGGAAAAATGTCACCCTGCCCGTCAGCGGAATCACCATCCCCATTCTTGGTAAAGAATTAACTCTCGCTGAAGATCTACTCAATACCGAGGTTGTCGAAACGGGTGAGCCAGATTTACGTGTCGTTTCGCTGCTCGTACAATTAAACCGAACCGCCGCGGCGATGATTATGGATGTCACCCGTCAAGCGCGCGGAAAACATTTAGTGTTAGTAATCAATGATGAAGCCGTTGGTATTATGCCCATTGAAGATCGCGTGGTGGATGGAAATTTATTTTTCTTCGTCGAACGCAAAGGAAAAAATGGTAAAGAAGCCGCGCTCGAAATCAGTCGCGAGCTCAACCGGTCGATCCTACTCATTCGCCAGCTGGAAGATAAAAAGTGAAATATTTAGCGAGCACTCTCCTCTTATTTTTCGGCCTAGTCGGTGGAGCGTCAGCGATTGAAGTTCAGTGGCCAACTTCGATGGACACCAGTATTATTCAGGGTTTAGAAGACTATGTTCAACCGGTAGGCACTGGAAAAATCGAGTCCGGTTGCTTTGGTATGGTGCGTGAAGAAGGCCGTCGCTTCCACGAGGGTATCGATATCCGAGCCTACCAAGTGCAGAGCAATGGCGAGCCCGCAGACTACGTTTTCGCTGCGATGTCGGGCAAAGTCGCCTACATCAACAACGACACCAACGGACCCTATGGTCGTTACATTATCCTCGTTCACGATAATGCCGAAATTGGATTGTACAGTCTCTACGCCCACCTCGCCAAAATCGATTCCAGATTACGCGTCGGTGATAACGTCGCTCGCGGCAAAACCATCGCCATCATGGGTCATACTTCTTCGCCCAGCAGCCCCATCCCCGTCGAACGTGCGCATTTACACTTCGAAGTGGGACTGCGTTTAGCCGATTCTTTTAATTCATGGTATAAGAGTCGTTTCGACTACAAGCGTGATCCCAATCTTCACGGCCTATGGAATGGACAAAACTTAACGGGCTTTGACCCCACTTACCTTCTCGGAAAACGCAGCGTCAATACTCTCGAGATTATTAAAAGTTTACCCACCGCTCTCGCGATTACTATTCGCACTCCGTTAGCGCCCGATTTCGTTACGCGCCATCCGGGACTCGTCGAAGGGAACCCCAAAACCGCCGAAGGTTGGTACGTGGAATTCACCTGGCACGGCCTACCTAAACGCTGGATCGCCCTACCCGCCGGAAACCCACAAATACCCAATAAAACCTTCGAAATTATCGGCATCAACCAACAGTTAAAAGGTAAAATGATTGCCCGTAAAATACTCACCGCCAACGGACTTAATGCGGGTGAGAATCTTTTGCAGAATTTAGAAATCCTACTCTCGAATTCGCGCTGATTAATTCAGGCTCGGATTCGGCGGAGAGTCTAAAGTTAAACGCAAATCCGGACGGTGCTTGGTCAGCAATGCTTTCCAAAGTTCCTTTCCTTGCAGTTGCGCAAACTCACGTTCAAAAGGACACACTACCCACGCATTGAGTTTTATTTCATTTTCTAACTGGCCAGGCGACCATCCAGCATAACCCACAAAAGCAAAAACCTGAAAACCTGTTTCCGTAATAAATTTAGACGCATCTTCTTTGCTCATTCCGTAGCGAATTAAAGCCGGACCCCGTGAAGCGAATTTCCAACCGCCCAAAGCCATTCGATCAATCGCTACAGGCCCGCCCCACTGAATCGATATCGGCGCCAGCGGACTATTAGAAAATTCCGACTGTGTTTCGCCGAGTTTTTTGTCACACGGACGATTAATAATAAAGCCCATCGCTCCGTCTTTTTCGGAATAGTCATGAATCATGACCACCGATTCGCAAAAGCTTTCGTCGCGTTGTAACGGATGCGAAACCAGTAATTTCCCCGCTAATGATGGGGCTTTCTTCGGCATTAGATCTCTAACTTTGTCACCACCACACCCGCCTGCTGGAAAAGTTCTGCGACCAACGGCTCGTTGCGGTAATCCTGACGATAACGGACTTCCGTGATACCCGCGGCGGCTAAAATTTTCGCACAATTCACACAAGGATAGTGCGTCACAAAACAAATGGTACCCTGTAAAGAAATTCCCCGCTTCGCCGCATCAGCCACCGCATTCTGTTCGGCATGGACGGTCGCTAATTCATGTCCATCGCGGATGTGTGAGTCGTGCGGTGCACCCGGGAGAAATCCATTATAACCGGCAGCGACTAATCGATTAGGATGTTTGCCCGTCGACACCACCACGCAACCCACATGCAAGCGATCACAACTGGAGCGCGTACTCACGAGAAAAGCTGTGGCCATAAAATACTCGTTCCAGGAGGGACGCTGCGCATCGGCCACCAAGTTTTCCAGCTGAGAGACTAATGAAATAGGTTTCTCCATCACAAATTAAGTATCTTAAAATTTCACCGGTATCCAACCGAGGCAAGTCGCAGTTACACACAAAATCGCCATCAAAAGCATTAAAATAGCCGCTCTGCCCAAAAAAGGGATAAATTCAGCAGCCGCTTGTGCCTTCCAAAATCCCGCCATCTGCCAAAATGCCAAGGGCATGATCACGAGCGGGAGTGGACCAAATACCATGTTCAGACAAAGAATTCCCACGAATAAATTAAACGAGTAGTGAAATTTCGCAAAGGTTCGGCCCCAGCGCACGACGAGGGTTTTTTTGGCCGACGCGGCATCGGTTTCCCTATCGCGAGTATTATTCGCAATTAAAATATTATTCGCCAACAGGCCTACGCCTAGCCCAGCGATGAGGGCAGGCGTCCAAGGCATTTCACAGGTAACGGTCGCCCCCACTTCTAAGTACAGTGCATAAACAGTCAGCGCCGTGGCTTGTAGACCAAAGCAGGCCACGACAAAGACATCACCGAGTCCATGATAAGCTAAAGGCAAAGGTCCCAGGGTGTAGCCCATCGCTAAAATCAGTGCGAGCGTTGCCGGGATAAATAATATCGGGTGGCGAATTCCTAAACTCCATCCCGCCAAACAGGCCAAAGCGATGACTACCCCCATCGCCACTTTCATCGCTCGTGCGCTAATCAAACCATTGGCTACCGCACGTTTCGGACCGACCCGATTGTGATTATCTGCACCGCGTAATGAATCTCCGAGATCGTTTGAGAAGTTGCTTAAAATCTGGGCAGCTAACGCAAAGCCGAGACATGAGAAAAACGTAAATAAATAATCCTGCTGCGCACCGAGGTGAAGCTTGTCGCCGTAAATCCAAAACACCAATGTGCCCATCACCACTGGAACCAAAGCGGCCACCAAAGTTTTTGGCCGGCAGGCATCGATCCACATTCTTATCATTTTTATTATAAATTAATGAGCATAAAAAAGGCCCCTACTCGGGGCCCTTTCAGAATCTCATTTAAGATTATTTGGACGATAATTCAGTAGCCGTACCTGCAGTTACAGCCTTCTTCCAATCAGCGGTCGCAACACCGGTTGCTTTATCGATGAAAATTGCAGTTCCGTTGCCGTCATCGGTGGTGTTAGCAGTCCAGATAACGTGGGAGTCACCGTAGCCAACGTGGCCTCCATCAGCACCCCAAACACCGTTAGTTGCATCCCAAGCACCAGCGGAGGAAAGTCCGCGAGACCAGAGGAGAGGAATGTTACCGTCCAAGTTCTTGGCCGTTGGAGTGTAAGCAGTCCAAGAGTGGTAGCCGTAGTTATCCGAGGGAGTCTTGAAGTTGGTATCGATCTGTTGTGCACCCACGGCACCGGTTAAAACTTGTTTTGGGAAGGAAGCACTTTCGTTGAGCTTGTCAGCGTCAACATACCAAATTTCGCCAGTGTTTAAACTAGCGTTGTAAGCGAGAACGGCAGCGTATTCAGCGATGGAGCTAGCTTGAGAGTTCGCGGTAACACTCCATGCACCAGTCTTGATATACTTCTTACCATCAGAATAGGAAATCATCGCTTGCACGATGTTACGAAGCTTGGTCGAAGCAGTGGACTGCTTGGCCTTCTTCATCACACCCTGCACACCAGGGAAGAGTACGGCGGCAAGGATGCCGATAATCGCGATAACAGTGAGTAACTCGATAAGAGTAAAACCACTGCGTTTGGTTGAGGAGGCGGATTTCATGAGGTATAAGTAAAAGGGGTGAGTTGAGGGGACAACTTGATAGATGAAATAATTTTATTAAACTTAGTAAGGCAAGAGGAAACGACTGCATAAAGCGGTCGCAATGGCCTTCCCTTCCTCGATTTTCTGAGGATTTTGAGGGTCGGACAGCACAATCGCAATGGCCCGAGCAATTTCCTTCATTTCCGCCTCTTTCATGCCCCTAGAGGTGACCGCCGGAGTACCCACACGGATACCGCTGGCCTGGAAGGGACTGCGCGTCTCATCTGGAACCGTATTTTTATTGGCCGTAATATGGGCAGCATCGAGCGCCAACTGCGCATCCTTACCCGTCACATTCGGGTGACTCTTTCTTAAATCTAATAAACTTAAATGGTTATCCGTTCCACCGCTGATCAAGTGGAATCCGTGCTCAACCAAGGCTTCTGCTAAAGCTTTCGAGTTGGCCACCACTTGTTTGGCGTACTCTTTAAACTCAGGCGTAGCACACTGAGCAAAGCAAACAGCCTTCGCCGCAATCACATGCTCCAGAGGTCCACCCTGCGTTCCAGGGAAAACACCCGAATCAATCGCCTTAGCATATTCGGCCTTACATAAAATTAATCCACCACGTGGACCGCGCAAAGTTTTGTGCGTCGTGGTGGTTACGAAATCCGCATGCGGAATGGGTGAAGGATGAACCCCCGCCGCCACCAACCCAGCAATGTGTGCGATATCGGCTAAAAGGAGTGCCCCATTCTCGCGGGCAATTTTTCCGAAACGCTCGAAATCAATCGTGCGCGCATAGGCCGACGCACCGACGGTAATCATCTTGGGTTTTTCCCGCGCCGCCATCTCGGCTACTTCTTCATAGTTAATTCGGCCATCAGTACCGACACCATAATGGATGGCCGTATAAAATTTTCCGGAGAAATTTGCCGCGTTACCGTGAGTTAAGTGACCACCATGCGATAAATTCATGGTCAGAATTTTATCTCCAGGCTTAATCGTAGCTAAATAAACGGCAGCATTCGCTTGGCTACCCGAGTGGGGTTGAACATTCGCGTGGTCCGCACCAAACAAAGCCTTCGCACGATCGATCGCGAGTTGTTCGATTTTATCAACCTCTTCGCAACCGCCATACCAACGCTTACCGGGATAACCTTCCGCGTATTTGTTAGTGAGCACGCTGCCCTGCGCTTCCATCACAGCAGGCAAAGTAAAATTTTCCGAAGCGATTAACTCGATGTGGGTTTGTTGACGGTTTAATTCTGCTTTGATAAGCGTATCAATCGCAGGATCGAGTTGTGCTAATGAAATACGTTTTATGGCGCTCATGTTCTGTTAATAAGGGCAGGAAAGGGACGGCGTGAGGCAATGGAAAAATTAAGAGTTTTTAGACTCAATTTTATCCACTCTAACAACATGTCGCCCGCCTTCAAATTCAGAACGCAGAAAAGCCTCAGAACACGCTAGGGCTAAGGGCAAATCTACATATTTAGCACCAAAACAAAGAATATTCGCATTGTTATGCTGGCGGCTGAGCTCAGCGGCGTCGACCGACTGCACTAAGGCTGCCCGGATACCAGCAATCTTGTTCGCCGCTATCGAAATTCCAATACCCGTCCGGCAAATCAAAATGCCGTACTGGGCCTTGCCGGTAGTCACATCCGCTCCCACGGCTTGAGCATAATCCGGATAATCGCACGAAGCCGAAGTGTCCGTACCCCGATCAATAATTGTGTGACCTTGGGCTTTCAGCGCAGCGATTAAATCGTGTCGTAATGAAAACCCTCCGTGATCACTGCCAAACGAAATAGTAAATGGAGTACTCATGTCAGAAAATGCTTCCTTAAGAAATCGAGGATGGAGGGCACGGCTTCAACCATAGAATCACGACATTCCTCATATTCTCGATAGTTTCCGCCAAACGGATCGGAGATTTCGCGCGACTCACCATTGGGCAATAAGTCCCTAAATAATAAAACATGCTCGGGCAGGCCTTTGAAACGATCCTCCAATCCCACCAAATGAGAATCAGTCATACAAAAAATAATAGCGGCTTGTTCGATGTCGGACTGACTCAACGGACGACTTTTATGCGCTTTAATATCTAAACCAATACGCTCCATGGCTTTCACGGAATTAGTGGATGCGGGCGAACCAGCCGTCGTCGATAAACCACAGGACACGACTTTAAATTTTTCTAATCCACCAGCCTTCTTCTTAAACGCCGCTTTAAGTAAAGCTTCAGCCATCGGACTGCGACAGGTATTTCCCGTACAAACAATCATCACTGTATCACGCTCCATGGGCATGACTTAAAGTAACTCGATTCATGAAAAGGTTCAACCCGTAATCACTTACCCGCGTTGCGTTTTAACTGCCGATACCCGATATCTCTGCGATAATGCATCCCCTCAAACTGTATGGTGGGTATGATACGATAAGCTTTTTGGGCCGCCTCACTCAGCGTAGCCGCATGCGCGACCACACCCAAAACACGTCCGCCCGCAGTCACGACTCTGCCATCCGCCAATCGCTGCGTACCACTATGGATAATATGCACATCGGCCGGACAGTTCGCAGGAAGTTTAATTTCATCACCCTTACGAATGTCGCCCGGATATCCACCCGCCGCCAACACGACAATTATAGTAGAACCGGAACGTAACTGGGCGTTCGACGAACGAAAGGTTCCCGCCGCAATCGCTAACATGATTTCAACAGGATCAGTTTCTAATAAAGGAAGAAGGACCTGACATTCGGGATCGCCGAAACGGACATTAAATTCAACCACGCGGGGGCCGGTCGACGTCACCATGATTCCAACATAAAGCGTGCCGCGATAATCAATCCCATCGGCTTTCAATCCTTTCAACGTCGGCACAATAATTTCTTCGCGCAGTCGACGTTCCACCTCCGGCGTCACCACCGTCGTCGGCGCATACGCTCCCATGCCTCCAGTATTTAATCCAGTATCTCCTTCACCCACGCGCTTGTGATCTTGGCTCGGCGGAAGCATCAAATATTCTTCACCACACACCATCAACATAATCGACGCCTCCTCCCCTTGCATAAATTCTTCAATCACTACTTCATCGCCCGAACTTCCAAAAATTTTCGTCTGCATCATATCGCGTAATGCCTGTTCGGCTTCGGCCAGCGTGGTGGCAATGACCACACCCTTTCCAGCCGCTAGCCCAGAGGCTTTAATCACTATCGGTAATGATTGGTGGCGGATATACTCTACTGCCGCATCGAGCTTCTGAAAAGTCTGCGACGACGCGGTTGGAATTTTATGTCGGAAAAGAAAATCTTTACTGAATGCCTTACTCGCCTCCAAGCGCGCACCCGCTAGGAGTGGTCCGTAAGTTAAAATACCTGCGGCCTCGAGCACATCGACCACACCATGCGCTAAAGGAATTTCCGGTCCGACGATGACAAACTCAATTCCCTGCTTGCGCACTAAATTTAAAATATCGGCGGGCTTGGTTAAATCCACATTCAAGCAACGAGCCTCCAATGCCATGCCGCCGTTGCCTGGGGCGACGATGACTTCGCTGACCTTCGGGCTCTTGAGACAGGCCTTGAGCAACGCATGTTCGCGTCCGCCCGATCCTAATATTAAAACTTTTAATTTACCTAGGTTCGCCATCTCCATCTGTTGTGGCAGACATTCCTCGAATGAAAACACAAAACAGGTCTAGTTTTTGTCGAACTAAACCTGTTTTTGTAAATTGGTGCTCAGGCCGGGACTTGAACCCGGACACCTTACGGCACATGAACCTCAATCATGCGTGTCTGCCATTCCACCACCTGAGCTTTCGAAGGAAAGTTCACGCTGGAACTCCTTACGCACGGTGCAAGAAAAAAGCGTTGATGCCAACGCTTGCCAAATCACATTAGTTTCCCAACTCTCACCCGGTAATGTCTCCCGATACGGCCAAACAGAACCCTGAGCAAAATGAATCTATGATTCCCATAGACCTCTCCGCGCTAGGATTAGGCCCCTCCTGGGTGAGCGGGCCCGCTGAAAAAGTGAGCTCCGGACGCGAGGGCGGTCGCCGTGACAACAGAGACCGAGACGGCAGCCGTCCCCCACGTCGCGATGATTCACGTGGTCCATCACGCGGCCCTTCCAACGGTCCCTCTCGTGGCCCACAAAATTCTCAACGCGATGATCGTCGCGGCCCACGTCGTGATGATCGATTTTCCCAACGCCAAGAAGAACCTGCGATTCCTGTAAAAGTAGTCAGCACGGGCTTCTTCCCCGATGACGCAAAATTCGAAGCGCTCGGCGAAGCGATGAAAAAGAGTCTCATCACCTACGAACTCTTCAGCGTCGCCCTCCTCATTTTAGATAAAGAAGACCGCATCTCCATCGTGATTCGACCAGCGGACGCGGAAAAAAATCCTCAAGCCACACTTTCCGTTTCCGTTCCGGATAGCGTTCCTTTCTTAACCGAAGCCGAAGCAGTCAGCCACGTGATGTCACGCCACCTCGATAAATTCTTCGATGTGGTAGAAGTCGATGTCGAACCACCTAAAGGAAATTTCCTGATGGTCGCAAAATGTCCACAGACTGGCGTCATCCTCGGTTCGCCGACTCATCATAATTATTTAAAATCTCTGCGCGAACATCACTCACGCAACTTCCCCAATGGCGCTTTTGATCGATTCAAAGCGGGCGTTGAAATGATCCGTGAAAAAGAAGTCATCGACCAATGGGTCGCTTCGATGTCGAAACGTAAAGAATACGCGCCCAAAGACCGTAAAGAAGGCGAACCGGAACGCCTCGAATCACTCGATGCCGCCCGTGGCTTCTTATTAGCCTTCCGTCGCGAAGCTACGGTCATTTCCCGCAATCAAATCCGCTTCCCTGGCCGTCTTCTCGCCGAAATGCCTCCGGGTGTATTGCGTGATAACGTCCGCTACGCCCTCGAGCTCCAACGTCACTTCCCTCTCGATACCGCAAATGGCATCCGTGGACGTCTCCGCAAGGAAGGCTTCCACCTTTATAAGAAGGGCTCCAAGGGAATCACTTATGCTTGTGGCGTGCGTCGCAAATGTCGCGACCCTCAAGCGACCTTCAGTGATTCGATGCAAAAGATTTTCGACAGTCTCGATAAAAACATCGGACAACAAACGAAAGATGTCGTCCTCTCCATCGCCGGTGAAAATGCGGATGACGAAGCGAAGAGCAAAGTGCTCGTCGATCTGAATTTCTTAATCAGCGAAGGCTATGTGGCGAAACTTCATGACGGTCGCCTCTTCGCCCAACCCGTTCTCAGCTCTCAGGCCAAAGCCAAGGAAGAAGCGGAGAATGATGCAGAAGAAAAGTAATCGATTTAGGTGACAAGGGGACACGGTGACAAGTTGGCAAGGGGTAGTGTAAAATCTTTTTATAGATAGGGGCGCGACTGCGTCGCGTCCTCGCATCTCCCCTTGTCACCGTGTCCCCATGTAACCTTGTCTCCTCGCGTGCTGTGCACGCGCCTCACTTCGCCGACAATTCTTTAGCGTCACTAGCTGAAATCGCTTTTCTCCAATTACCCGTGCCTAAACCTGTTACTTTATCAATAAATACAGGAACACCACTGCCATCATCATTGGTATTAGCGGCCCAAGTGATGTGGTAGTCTCCAAATCCGATATGACCTCCATCCGCGCCCCAAACTCCATCGGTCGCTGACCAATCTCCAGCGGTTGAAAGTCCTCGAGTCCACAAAAGTGGGATGTTACAGCAAGGCATACCGTCGATGTTCTTCGCGGTTGGCGCATAGGCTGTCCAAGAATGGTATCCGTAAGCTTCCGATGGATTCTTAAAATTTGTGTCGATCTGTTGTGAGCCCACTGCACCCGTTAAAACTTGTTTGGGGTATGAAGCATTATCGTTACTCTTATCACCATCAACATACCAAATTTCTCCCGAGTTTAAACTGGAATTATAAGCGAGCACGGCGGCGTACTCGGCAATCGTGCTCGCGCTTGAGTTATTAGTGACACTCCAGGGGCCGGGCTTGATGTACTTCTTGCCCTCAGATAAAGTAACCACCGCTTGTACGATATTACGTAGCTTAACCGAAGCGGTAGATTGCTTAGCCTTTTTCATCACACCCTGCACACCGGGAAAAAGTACAGCGGCCAGAATACCGATAATCGCAATCACCGTGAGCAACTCAATCAGAGTAAAACCACTGCGTTTGACTGATAAATTCGATTTCATTAATGGATTGGCAGTATTAGCCCACATTGGACAAGAAAAACCAAAAATAGCAAAAGTTAGATCAACTGTCTTGCGCATCTCCCCTTGTCACCTTGTCCCCATGTCACCTTGTCCCCTGAGTGACGTGAGCTCTGCTCGCGTCACTTCCAATTTTCCCCAATCCAAGGCGTGGGCAGAACGCGGCGATACCATTTTCCGCTTCGTCCGACCAATGCGTCAGGTGGATTCGGCACTCCATGAAAGACAACAATCTTCGCCCCTTCAGGAATGGTCGGCGTCTGGAAAAATGAAAATGGAAAATACTTTACGCAGTGACGTTTGAAACTACGGCACCAAGTTTCGGGCCAATAGCTCACCTTACTCTGTGACGATAATTGAGCGGTTAAATATTCCTGCTCATTGCGATGAGTCTTACGCACGAGATCTAAATTGTTTCGGAAAAAATCAATGACGTCGGCATGCTGACCCGCCGTCCAACGATACACCGACGAATTCCCCGTATAGCTTCCCTTCTGCCAATCGCGGATAATTAAAAATTCTCCGGGTTGCTCAAAGAAGGAGTTCATGTTTCCGACAATCACGATATCGATATCGAGGAAAAGCACTTCGCCCTTTAATCCAGGTCCACCCTGGGCCGTTAAATCAGGAGAAAAAGAAACCAGCTTCGTCCAACCACGCTCAGGTGCGCCTGCGGGCAATTTCAAGCTGGGAATTGGAAAAGTCTCAATCCCAGGATGCAGACCCTCCCTATTATCGGTCAGACAAACAAAACGGTGCGGGATTGTGAGATGGCGTTGCACCATCGAGTGAAGTCGATTTACATACTCAGGCCCGTACTTGGTGCCCCACTTCATACATAGAATTGTCGCCATGTTAGAAAATCACACTGTGTAAGACTTGCCTCCGCCTCCAGCCAAAAGATTCTCTACCCTTCATGTCCCCCCTTCGACTCTGGATATTACTCTTCGCCTTGGTTGTCGCTGCCTGTAATCCGAAAGACAAAGCAACCCAACTTCAGGAAAAAGCACTGCAGGGTGACGCCCAAGCGGCCTTCGAACTAGGCGAAATGCACGCCTCCGGTGTGGGGTTACCACAAAATAATACCGAAGCAGTCCGCTGGTATCGAATCGCCGCCGAAAAAGGAAATAGCAAAGCGCAGTCACTCATCGGTACCGCTTATCACCGCGGAATCGGATTAGCAGTCGACGACGTGCAAGCGACCCAGTGGCTACTCAAGGCGGCTGATCAAATGGATCCGCTCGCACAATTCCAACTCGGCGAAGGCTTTGAATCCGGTTGGGTCGGCCAGAAAGATAATGCCGACGCCTACAAGTGGTATCTGCTCTCCGCGAGTCAGGGATACACCAAGGCGACTAAAAAAGTCACCGCCATCGAAAATATTTTAAATAAAACTCAACGCGTCGACGGACAAACTCGCGCGAGTGAATTTCGAGCTGAGCGAGTGAAAAAAGAGATCGAGCCAAATGACACATTAATTAAATCAGCTCAAAAGGGCGACCCCGAAGCCCAATACAAACTCGGTGCGGCGTACTCTTTTGGAAAAGGATTACCCAAGAACGATATCAAATCCGTCGAATGGCTTACCCGCGCCGCTCAACAAGGTCAGAGCGAAGCCCAATTTGAATTAGGTCTGCATTATTTAAACGGTGAAGGCGTGGAAAGCAGTGAGATCGAAGCGTACCAGTGGTGGAGTATCGCGGCGGGCAAAGGCCACATCCGCGCCCAAGCCAGCCTCGATAGTCTCGAAAAGAAAATCTCCCCCACTCAAAAATCAGAGGCGACCCAAAAAGCCAGCACCTTCAGTCCAGTGTTGGAAGCCAAATAGATAGTAGTGCGACTACGTCGCGACGGCATCCCCCCTTGTCACCGTGCCCACTTGCCAACTTGTCCCCTCAATTAAAGTGGCGGAGAGAAAGGGATTCGAACCCCTGAGCCCCTTGCGAGGCTGCCTGATTTCAAGTCAGGTGCAATCGACCACTCTGCCATCTCTCCGTCCCATCCACAAAACACACTGGCGGGTTCTGCTCAAGCCGATTCGGTAGATTACCCATGAGTCATCTGTGATATTTTAGTTTTTGATTAAGGAGGTGATAAATAGGGAATGTCCACCTGCACTCGTGTTGAAGAATTAGAGGGGCCTTACGGGCCTTTCGCCATCGGCGAACGCGCTATCCAACGTCTCTGGGCCTCAGCCGAAGTGCTCGGCCCGATGCTCAGCTCCCAAGGTAAGGAGATTAAAATTATTTCTCCAGGGGATTGGAATCGGGGCGCGGGGCCCGACTTCTTAGGCGCCGAAATTTTAATCAACAACGAACGTCTCCGTGGTGATATCGAAATCCATTTACGCTGGAGCGATTGGGAAGCGCACGGACATCACCAAGATCCCAACTTCTCCGGCGTCATCCTCCACGCGGTTTTGATTCCAGGAGTAAAACCAGTGACGACCTCCTCCGGACACCAACCCGAAACGGTTGTTCTCCTACCCTACTTGCCTCGCGACCTCGAAGACATCGCCGAAGAAGACGCTCTCCTCGAACTGCGTGGTCGCGCGGGCGAAGTGGCCCGCAAAGTCCTCGCCGCCGAAACTCATTTAATTCCAGGATTGCGACACCGAGCTCTCACCCGATTCCAAAATAAAACCAAACACGCCCGACATCGCCTCAAGGAATTAGGCTTCGAACAAACGTGTCACGAACTGGTCGTAGAATCTCTCGGACTCGGCGGCAATCGCGCCCCAATGTCCGAACTCGCCCACGCCCACTCTCCCGAACAAATGATCCTCCTCGGTATCGATCATCTTTATATGCAGAAGTGTGGACGTTGGAAATTACGCGGACTCCGCCCCGCAGGTCACCCCTACCGCCGTCTCGCTCAATACCTCGAACTGAATCGTCGAAAACCGGAGTGGCGAAATGATATTAAAAAATGGGCCAAAGGTCTCGCCACCCAATCACTCGCGAGCTCGCGACGACAGCTCATTGACGAAATTCTCAGTGGCGTTTTTCCCGAAGGCCGAGCCGACACCTTATGCATCAATGCCTTGTTTCCATTGCTCCAAACGGCCGGCTATACGGTCGATAAATTCTGGTGCGATTGGCCACCGGGGAATCGACCCGACGATATTCAAGAGGCACGTCAATCACTCGGACTCGAAGGACCGACACGTAATTTTGAAGTTCAAGGGATTCTCGATATTCTCCGTCGAAATATTTCCGAATCGCCTAAGCCTTAGGCAATCATCTTGCGAATTTTTTCTAACGACACGGCTAAGCGATCCACTTCTTCCATGGTATTGTAAAAGGCAAAGGAGGCGCGGGCCGTGCCAGGAATGTTGAGTGACTTCATCAAGGGCATACAGCAATGGTGCCCAGTACGAATCGCAATACCATCGGCATCGAGCAACGTTCCGATATCATGCGGATGACTTCCTTCGATTAAGAAAGATATCACCGAAACTTTTTCAGCCGCTTCGCCGATAATTTTTAATCCTTTAATCGCTTTTAATTTCTCCGTAGCTGCCGAAAGTAATTTTTGTTCATGCGCATGCGCTTCTTTTTGAATGGGCATGAAGTATTGAAGAGCGGCCGCTAAACCAATCGCTCCCGATATATCGGGTGTACCCGCTTCGAAGCGCTCAGGGGCTTCGCGAAAGGTGGTGCCAGCGAAATCCACTTTCCGAATCATATCTCCGCCCGATTGATAAGGTGGAAGACTGTCGAGAAGTTCAGGGCGACCCCAAAGCACGCCGATTCCCGTAGGGCCAAGGGTTTTGTGACCCGAGAAACAATAGAAGTCACAACCGAGTGACGGGATATCGATCGCAAAATGCGCAGCAGACTGACAGCCATCAATCAGCACCGTCGCCCCCACGGCCTTCGCCATCTTCGTCATCTCCTTCGCCGGATTAATCGAACCCAGTGCATTAGAAACGTGGGTGAAGGTGACGAGCTTAGTGCGGCCAGATAAAAGTTTTTGATACGCTTCGAGATCCACTTCACCACGTCCGTTTAATGGCACGACAACAATCTTCGCTCCGGTACGTTCTGCAATAATCTGCCAAGGAACAATGTTCGCATGGTGCTCGAGAGTCGTGAGCAAAATTTCGTCGCCCGACTTCAAATGCGTCCGGCCCCAAGTTTCGGCGACTAAATTAATCGCTTCGGTCGCACCACGCACGAACACACATCCACGAGAAACTTTGAGTCCTAAAAACTGCGCAACCGTTTCGCGAGCTTGTTCAAACGCCACCGTCGCCTGCTCACTCAATTGGTGAACGCCGCGATGCACATTGGCATTGGAGTGAGCATAGTAGTGCGAAAGAGTGTCGATGACCACCTGAGGCTTTTGCGAGGTGGCAGCGTTATCCAAATAGGTCAACGGACGACTATTAATCGTACGTCCCAGAATCGGGAAGTCTTGACGGACTTTGGTGACATCAAACGCCATGTTTTTAACGTAAGGGAGTGAGCCAGAGGCGCAACCGCGAAGCGATGATTTGTTAACTCGCTGAGGTCAAACGCACCGACTTACGAATATAGGTGGGGACATCGATATCCGCCCCGTCTCTAAAAATTAAAGGCGTGTTACTAAAAATACCACGACGAATAGATTCTTCGGTCGCAAAAACAAACACGGGTTGATTGGGGTCGGTACCTTTAGCGCCTTTTTTTGTCTTCGTTGCGGGCTTTGGTACGGGCAACGATGCACCCAAGACCGCCACTTCAACACGATCTCCTAATTCAGGTTTAATACACGCACCGAGCAGTGTAGTTTTCTCTCCACCAAATTTTTTACGGATGATGGAAACCGCTTCAAAGGCATCGGTGGCCGACATGTTTAATCCACCCGTCACTTGCACGAAGAGTGAGCCGACTTTCGTAATCGCCCCGGGTCCGTGAGCTAAACTGGAATCACAGGCCGCCTTCGCAGCAATCAGAGCGGCACCACTGCCCTCTCCTACGCCATAACTGAAGAGCGTCGGTGAACCGGGTTTTTCTAAAATAGTTTTTAGTGCAGCAGGATCGACTGGGACTAACGCGCCTGGAGTAAACACACTCGCTAAAGCACGAAGCGAACCCGCAATCCATTCATCCGCCGCCGAGAAAGCTGCAGACAGCGAAGCATCAGCCGCCACTTGTAATGCGAGTAAATCATTTTCTACGACCACGAGGCCGTGCGATTTAACCGCTAATTTTTCTAAGGCTTCAGTGGCTTGGCGTTTACGTCGCTCGCCTTCGTGCGAAAAAGGAATCGTCGCAAAAGACAAGACCGTCGCACCCGCATCGAGTGCGATACTTGCTAAAGGTGCAGCACCACCACTGCCCATACCACCACCGAGGCCGGTCACTAGGACAACCAAGGAATACCCAGTAAATAAACGACGGAGTGCGGGTTCATCTGCTTCTACTGCGGCCTGTCCGACGGCTAATTCACCCGCTGTGCCCATCCCACGTGTGAGTGGACGACCAATCTGAAAAGCTTCCTGGCCTTCAGTCGTATTTAAAATACTCGCATCGGTATCAATCAACGACACACGCACCACCGGCGGAAGATGGGGGGCGATACGACTAACCATACCACAACCCGCACCGCCTAGGCCGACCAGTAAAATTGAAGGCGTCGTCGACATGTTTTAGAATCGGAACAGGTCGCGGAGAATATCCATAAAACCTTTTTGACGACGCACCACAGGTGGAGCGTCTTCCAGCGCCGCAATCATCATGCCAACCACACCGGCGTATTCAGATTTTTGTAAAGAGCTGTTATCGAACTTCGGTATACCCACGCGGGCCGTAACCCCGAAAACATTTTGGGCAGCTTCCGCGGCATCCGCTAAATTCGCACTGCCGCCCGTTAAAATCACGCCCGCGGGTAAAAAGTTTTGATCTAATTTAACTTCGTGACCGCTAAACATTTGTTCAAGCTGAACCAGTATATCTTTTCTGACAAAAGATAAAATTTCTTGGTAACGGAGCGAAGACACTTGGGTAATCGTCCCGCGGTTAAATTGCTGATCGCCCACGCTCTTATCGCCGTCTTTCCAAATGGTTTGGTTGACGTCTTGATCGCGGTGTAAACCCGAAGCGAAGCGTAACTTTAAATCTTCAGCCGTTTCGCGACTAATACGCAGCGCGATGCTTAAATCATTGGTAATATGTTCACCGCCGACGGCGATAGATCCGCTACATAAAATATGTCCCTTAAAATACAGAACCC
This sequence comes from Opitutales bacterium, assembly GCA_016463705.1. GTDB lineage: Bacteria > Verrucomicrobiota > Verrucomicrobiia > Opitutales > UBA953 > UBA953. Next base: position 23,408 of record JAEMQU010000007.1, read on the forward strand.
AATCCGTCGTGCCAGCTCCGATATCAATCACACAAACACCGCCTTGTTTTTCCGTATCAGTCGTCACCGCACAAGCGGCCGCGTGGGAGGCCAAAATAAAATCGCGCACGTTGATACTCATACCGTTGGCCATCGAAACACGGAAGCGGACATTGCCCTCTTCCATCGTGATTCGCCAAAAGCTTACTTCGAGACGGCGACCTTGCTGACCGACCGGATTACCAACAGGTTTATTATCTAAAATCGACGGCTGGCGCATATGCAGGAGCGTGATGCGACCGGCGGGTGGCTCGAGGCGTTTAGCAGAATCAATCGCCTGCTGATAATCTAACTTAGTGATGCGACCATCATGCGCTGGCACGATACAAATGCCTTTGACCCGCTCGCCTTCAACGGATGGACCCGAAATCGAAATGTAAACATGATCAACCGCACGCTGGGAAACGCGTTCTAAATCATTAACCACTTCATGCACACTGGCGTGGAGTTTTTCGACATCGATGACGGTTCCTTTAACGACACCATCTGTCCGACGTTCACTGAAACCCAACATGCGAGCACGGCCATCAATCACTTGCGCAGTGAGTGCGGTAGTTTTGTGAGTACCGATATCAATAACGGTAATAAATGAGGGTAAATTTTTCTTGTTCATCGAGACAAAATGGGGACGAGGCGTGGTTCAGAAATGGGTCGAGCAGAGGTGCGATTTTGAATCGAGAGTTTTAAAACATAACTCGAAGCCCCTCCAGTTGATTTACGTAAGAGACCGTCGATATCGAGTTTAGATAAAATTTCTAATTCGTTTCGCCAATTCGACGTGGAGAAAACAATTTCGGATAAGCTCGCACGGTCAATCGGCTGGGAACCTGGGCGGAGATATATGTTGAGATTTGAACTCAGGGCATCTTCTTGTAATCCAAAAAAACCGCGCAGGGAAATCGTCGCCCACTGTTTGTAATGATTCGGATACATCGTACGAGCCGTGAATAAAAAGGGTCCGACGACTTCCAATCCGTCGACCGAAACTTTTTCGCCCTCACCCGACGTTCGAAAATCGGTAATCACCGGTAAACTGGCTGTGGATTGCTGTGGATAACCGGTACCCGAAAATAAAACGCCCTCGGGACTGACTAACTTTACAATATACGGTCCCGACGGTGGTAAAATCGCAATGCGGGCAACCGCGAGACGCTCTAATAATTTAATTTCTAATCCGCCCGTGCCCAAGCGACGCACTTTCGCGGTCAATACCTGTGAGTCCTTTTCTAAATCCGTCTTAATGGTCGCGACATCTTTCGCCCAACTGTCCGTACCGTCATTAATAATTTTATTAGCGTAACTCGAAGGCAAAAATCCATTCGTCGAATACGTAATCGGAATGCTCGACGAGACGGGCGTACCTTCTTCCAGCGAAAGAGAAATGACGGCGATCACAAAAACGAAAAATAAGATCGTGAGTATGATAGGCATCCGTGAACGGGCCGCACGCTTTCTTCCCAACTCATCTTGGGGAATCGTTCGAACGTCTTGTTTGATCAGCTGTCTCCAGTCACGATTCTCCGGACCCATGAAGGCATCTCGCTTGGGCGAAAAGAGACGCGCGATACGGGTGAAGAAATCCATGAGTTAGAGCGTGTTATGAAGTTGGCTTCGGGTAAAGGCAGGAGCGACCATCTGCTGAACTAAAGTGGCGAAATCAATTCCCACACAGGAGGCGCTCTTGGGCAGCAAACTGGTCTCGGTCATCCCCGGCATGGTGTTAATTTCCAAAAAAATGAATTCGCCCGAGGGCTCAAGAAAGAGGTCAGCCCGAGCAAAATCACGACAGCCGGTCACCGCAAAAAGCTTCTCGGCCGCACGCTGAATCCGAAGGGTCAAATCAGCCGAAATCGGGGCGGGCACGAGGTATTCTGACGAACCCTGGGTATACTTAGTTTTATAGTCATAAACGCCTGTTTTAGGCACTATTTCGACCACTCCCAGGGCCTTACCCCCGAGGATACCGATCGACATTTCGCGCCCGTGGATTCGACGTTCGGCCATCCACTGCCCGGCAGCTGGAATCTCCGCCAATGCAGCCTTCACTTCGGCCAAACCATTCAAGACATACAGCCCGACGCTACTCCCCTTGTCTGCGGGCTTGATCACCAATTGCTCTCCCAGTTCGGCAACCAGTTTCTCAGCCGATGGTTTCTGGGTACCATTAAAAGCCACTTCAGGCACCACCGGCAACCCCGCCGCACGCATCACTTTTTTGGTCGCGACTTTATCAATACAAAGTCGACTCGCCGCAGAATCGCATCCCGCAAACGCCAAACCGCGAGCTTCACAAGCCGCTTGCACCTGACCGTCCTCGCCGAAGTCACCATGAATGACGGGAATGACCACATGCTTCGTCGGATCAAGCCAAGCAGGTAAAATATTTTCATTCAACTCAACCAACTGAGAATCTTTGATAACACTGGCGACCGCTTTACCTGAACGTAGTGAGACTTCGCGCTCGGGCGATATCGCTCCACAAAGAATCACTGCTTGGCGTGGCGTACTCATAGTAGGTCTTTCCACTCCTTTCCTAAAACAATAATTTCAGGCTGTAATAATTGGTGTTTTTCGTGCTGAACTTTCGCACGCACTTGTTTCATCAAAGCCAAAACATCTTTGGCAGTAGCGTCGCCTTTATTAATAATGAAATTACCATGGATATTAGAAACTTCGGCGGCGCCGATGTGCGTTCCTTTAAGTCCGACCGACTCAATTAATCTTCCGGCGTGATTTTCATCAGGATTTTTGAAGACACAGCCCGCACTCGGATCACGTGGCTGAGAACTCCGGCGTTTCTGACTCATCTCATCCATGGTTTGACGAATCTTTTCGGACGATTCTTTACCGGTGGATTTTAAAACGGCCGATAAAATAACGGCGCCGTGTAATTGCGGACAGTCGCGATACATCGCATCAAAACAATTACGATTAGCTGAACGATGAATGCCACGAGGAGTCAGCCAATCAATCGATTCCACCCGATCAAAAATCCAGGAGCCCATCGCACCCGCATTCATGCGCAGCGAACCACCGATCGTACCAGGAATACCTTCTAAAAATTCAAAGCCCGTCAGACCATCACGGGCCGCGATACCGCAAATTTCTTTGAGCCGCGCCCCAGCTCCCATTTGTATACGTCCATCTCCCAGATTTTTTACTTCACCCCAATACTCGGCATTTAAATGGATAATTAATCCATCGTAACCTTCATCTAAGACCAATAAATTCGAGCCACGACCAATCACAAAGTAAGGTAAGCCCAATTCACCAGCAGCTTGGATCAAGACGATATTATCATTCACGGTCGCAGGTTCTGCATACCATCGTGCAATGCCTCCCACACCGAGTGTGGTACGACGATTCAAGGGTTCGGACGCACGAATCACAGCATTGGCCGAAAGTTTTCCAGCGACCGCTTCACCGAAATCCAAGGTCATCACCGGGAGACCTTCACGGCGTAAAATTAAGGCATAATTTTCAGCGTCATGCTCGATGTCACCCGCACCCACAAAAGCGACGACAGTCTTTTTGCCTTTAGTTAAAGGAGAAATCATTTTAGCGAGTTCAGCTCTATCTTCAATCAGACGAAGAGCGGATCCAGCCACCACGGCATCGGACCTTCCACCCTCCACGGCGGCTTCACCCGCGGAATACACGGGTAAAACAAAAGCAGCATCCGCAATGTGCAAAGCTTGTCTGAACTCACTCGCATACTGACGCGTGCGGGTGTGCCGATGCGGCTGAAAGATTACGATTAACTGCCCTTCGTGCGTTTCCTTAATCCATTTTAACAACGCCGCGATTTCGGTGGGATGGTGAGCATAGTCGGCTAAGACTAATAAGTCCTCACGCTCAAAAAGAATATCTTGGCGACGGCGAATACCGCGCCAACGAGTCAGAGGCTCACTCGCCATCGCACCGGTAATTAAATGGGTCACCGCTAAAGCCATGGATGCATTAGCACGATTAAACGCACCCGTAACCGGCACACTCACTTCGGTATTTTTAAATTCTCCACCGAGCACCAGACGCGAATGGCTTGAATTTGCACCGATCAATTGGGCAGTGAAGTCACCCGTCTCACCTACACGAATAACACGGGCCTTTAATCCACGCGTTAGTCTTTCGAGCCGTTCATTATTCGTAGGAATGACAACCGCCGTAGTGGTACGTTCGAATAGAGCACGGAAAACTCCTTCGAGCGCGGCTTCGTCCTTATAATAATCCGGGTGATCCCAATCTAAATTAACGGCGACGGTGATGTCGGGTGAAAAGTGACTGATGGTGCCATCGCTTTCATCGACTTCCGCAACGACCCAAGGAGATTTCTGCGAAGCATGAGCAGGAGCAAAGTTGGGATCTCGAAATAAACCGCCTAAAATATACCCGAAATCAATTCCCGCCGTGGCGAGGGCTGAAATAATCAATCCACACGTTGTGGTTTTTCCATGACTCCCACAAACGGCGACAAATTTTTTATCAGCCACACTCTCCGCTAATAATTCACCTCTGCGCAACACACGGGTTTGGTGTTTTTCGGCGAGGGTGAGTGCGGCGTGACCCGGTTTAACGGCGCTGGATCGTCCAATTAAATTCGGTTTACGGCCCGCCGCCCAAGGGTCTTTCAAAAGCGGGATGTCGGCATTAGCCAAATGATTTTCCGTCGGACTACCCGTCGAATCATCCCAACCATACACTTCGTTACCCGACTCTTTTAAATAAATCGCTAAAGGTCCGACACCCATGCCGCAAGCGCCCAACATCCAAATAGAGTTTTTCATTTTTTCGCTCCTCCCTCTTTCGCCAAATCAAGAACCTCTTTCAAAATTCTCTCCCAATGATTATGAGCATCGGCCCGCGCCAAGGCATCTTTCATGGCCTGGAGCTTACTGGGTTCATTCAATAAATCGAAAACGGCGTCGTTCAGCTTCTCGATATTCTTTTCCGCAATCATCTGCGCCATACCCACCTCAACAGCATAAAGTGCATTGGCTGTTTGGTGATCATCGGCAGCAAAAGGGTATGGAACCAACACTACCGGTGTGCGACACGTAGCGAGTTCTGCTAAGGTACCTGCACCCGAACGTGTGATGGCGATATCGGCTGCGGAGTATGCCGAAGCCATTTGGTTACAGAACGATAAATAACGAATGACTGATGTGGGATGATTGACTTCGCCTGCCCGACCGCTGGCGCCCGTCAGACACAGAACATGAATATTATTTTGTTTAAACAGCTCGAGATTATTTTCAACCCAGCGGGTGAGTACTTGGGCGCCCTGACTGCCACCCGTCACTAAAATCAGTCGACCCGTACTCGGAAAATTTAAATCCTGTCGGGCAATATCACGAGCGGTAGGGGTGATTTCTTGGCGAACGGGAAAGCCGGAGTCATGCTGACGTTCCGCTGTAATATTTCGAATACGAACACCGTAAGGTAAGTGAATGGATTGAGCAAAACGCGCGATGAGACGTACCGCTTTACCCGGACGACGATTCGCCTCATGCACCAGAATAGGAATACCACTAAGTTTGCACGCGATGGCCGGACCCAAGCTCATAAATCCACCAAAACAAATTAAGACAGATGGCCGGAATTGACGGACCAACTGCAGCGAAGAATAAATCGCACCGAAGAGTGACGGGAAAAATAGAATCTTATTAATCAGACCAGGACCAAAACCCCGACCACGTCCGGCCACAAAATTGAGGCCGCGATATTTCGCAGTCATTTGTTGATCCACGATTTTGCTACTAACCATGAGTAGCGTTTCGTGATTTTGACTCTGTAAACTTTCGGCCAACGCGATACCCGGTGCGAGGTGCCCGCCCGTACCACCGCATGCCAAAAGAATTTTACTCATCCCCTAATCTCCTTCGCCAAAAACGGCGCCTTACTCGCATCGCGAATGCAATTGAGAATTAATCCCACCATGCTCGACATAATAACGAGATTGGTTCCACCGTAACTTAAGAAGGGTAACGAAATTCCCTTGGTCGGTAATAAACCCGTGACGACACCCATGTTGACTAAGGCTTGAAGCACCAAGAAAAGTGTCGCCCCTAAGCAAATATTTAATCGATAGAGGTCGGTGCTGAAACGCATCGCACGATAAGCGAGCCAGAAAATTCCGAAATAAGCACAGGCGACTAATGCGGTACCGATGAAGCCGTGTTCTTCGCCGATGTTCGCTAAGACGAAGTCCGTGTGGGCTTCGGGTAAATAAGAACGCACCTGTAAGCCATTAGCGGCACCTTTGCCCATGATTCCGCCGACACCAAATGCGACCATGCCTTCGAATAATTGATAAGCTTCATCGGCGCGACGGCCCCACGGATCCATGAAGGATGTGATACGACGCATCCGGCTGCCCCAATTCATCACTACCAGGACCAAGAGTGTGACAACAAAGATGACCGTCGGAATCGTGTATTTCCAACGAACACCCGAGATAAACATCATCAATCCACCCACGGCGAGACACAGAATAATCGTTCCTAAATCAGGTCCCAGTGCAATCATCGCACAAATCGCAGCAATCACTCCACAAGGTTTTAAAAAACCTTCACGAACATCGATCCACCCTTTCGGAGTAAAAAAAACAGCTCCACGATCACTGAACTGATAAATCTTAAACTTGGCCGGCAACGTATGACGCTGCATTTTGGCTAATAAGTCTGCGAGAAAAATAATCAGCGCAAGTTTTCCGATATCGGACGGTTGCAATCTGAACAATCCGAAATCAATCCATCGCCACGAGCCATTGACGGTTACGCCAATCCCCGGAACGCGAGCGAGAGCCATCAAACCTAGTGCCCCCCAAAAAATGGGCCAGCGGTAGTCACGCAGGCGATCGAGGTTGACCCGATAGGCCAACCAAGCGGCGAAGAGCGCGAAGGGAATGTAGGCCAACTGACGATCAAAAGCGGCGGTGCGATTTTTCGACGAAAGCGAAATCCCGGCGCTGTATTGATTAACTAAACCGAAGATGATCAAAGCCACCGTGATTATCGCAATCCCCAGCGAGTAACTCCGGAGTGAACCGGGGGTCTCCTGTTTGGCTGCGATAATCATAGTGGATGATGACCGAGAATTACTTCTGTGAGGACTTCGACTTCGCGGGCTTAGCGGCTGGAATTTTTAATCTCTGACCAGCCTTGAGGGCCGCATTCAGAGGTAATCCGTTCGCCGCAGCTAAATCCTTAAGCGCAACTCTCTCGCGCGCAGCGACGAGTTGTAAGGTTTCGCCTTTAACAGCGACGTGAACGCCACCAGGACCCGCGGTGACGGGTTGAGGAGCGACGCTTGAGAGTGCTGAAGCAGAAGTCCGTGAACCTGCTGAGTAAGCAGCAAGATCAGGATCTTTTTCGAAGCCACTCGTGCTGCGGCAACCGTTGACTCCGACGAGTACGGCGATGACGCAGAGGTGTAATAGAACAACAGCACTGACGGTGAGGATAGGACGCATGGTTTGGTTTGGGTTTGGTTTTGGGTTAGGGAAAATTATATTCGGTTAGATAAAGCGACAGCGGCCCGTTCGAACACGACACCGCGTTCGGCGTAACCAGCAAATTGGTCGAAACTAGAAAATCCGGGACTGAGTAAAATAGCCATCGGGCCATGGGCATCTTTGGCCGCCGCGACGACCGCATCTTGTAATGAATTATAAATGCGGGCGGGCTTACCGAGTGCTTCAAAAGTTTTTAATAAGTCAGGTGCCGTCTCACCAATTAAGTAAGCGGACTCAATTTTCGGACTGAGTTGTTCAGCAAAACGTTTTAAGTCTCCACCCTTCCATTTACCGCCCCCAATCCAGCGGACCGGAATATCAAATTGAGATAAGGCAGCGTAAACCGCATGGAAATTAGTGCCCTTCGAATCATTCCAAAATTCAATACCACGAGCTTCAGCGACTTTTTTGAGTCGATGCGGTGCCGCCCGGAATAATTTTGCAGACTCTTCAAGAATGCGCAGCGGAATACCCTTGGCTTGCCAATATTTCACCGCAAGTGACCAATTTTCGCGCTGGGGCCACGATTCAAAAATGGATCCTGCAGGAATTTTTCCTTTCACCTCATCGCGCGTCGCCACCATGGTTTCGGGGGGTAAAGAAATTCCGAACTTTTCAGCATGCGCGACGACCGATTCACCGACAATTAAGATTCCACCAGGAATCATTCGTTCAATGAGCTTAAATTTCGCGCGGAAATAACTTTCTAAATCACCGTGACGGTCCAAGTGATCCTCATCGAAATTAGTCCACAACACTACCTCGGGCGTAAAGTGTCGTAAGTCTTCACCTTGGAATGAGCTGACTTCGACGACGGCTAAAAACGCGGCGTTGGAGGAGGTATTAGACAGAGCCGTAAGGGGCAGACCCACATTACCACAGGCGATGGCGTTAAGTCCCGCGCGCTTATGCGCGAAAGATAAAAATTCGGTGAGGGTAGTTTTGCCGTTGGTACCCGTGATGGCAATCGAGGCACCACACCACATGATAGCACCGAAATCTAATTCGCTTAAACAATGGAGACCCGCGCGACGCGCAGCCAAGAGCCAAGGGTGCGACTGCGCAAAACCAGGACTGTAAATGAGTAAGTCATGACGCCCCGCTTCATCCCCACCAAATTGTCGATTCTCACCTTTCTCGTCATAAATAACTGAAGCAAAACCAGCCAAACTCAAAGCATCAGCCACCGCACGACCACTCACCCCAGAACCTAAAATAGCGGCGGGGCGAATTAAACGCGTACGGAGTGATGCGGGTAATTCGTTCATCGAATTTTTAAAGTGAGTAGGCCCAAGAGGCCGAAGAAGAGTGATAAGATCCAAAAGCGCACGACGACCTTCGTCGTTGCCCAACCTTTTTTCTGAAAGTGATGATGAATCGGCGTCATGAGAAATAATCTCTGCCCACCTGTTCGTTTAAAGTAAGCTACTTGTAAAATGACGGAGACCGCTTCGATGACGAAAACACCGCCCACAATCGCCAACATAAAAGGTTGATGCATAAAACAGGCAATGGCACCGAGCGCACCACCAATACCTAAGGCACCCACGTCGCCCATGTAAATTTCGGCCGGCGCCGCATTGTGCCAGAGAAATACTAAGCCACCGCCTAATAAAGCAGAACAAAATACAGCGAGCTCGCCCGCTCCAGGAACGTAACTGATTAAAAGATAATTAGATAGATTAATATTACCAGCAAGGTAAGCAATCAGCCCTAAAATTGCGGTGCTAATTAATACGCAACCGATGGCCAAACCGTCTAAGCCGTCGGTCAGATTGACCGCATTAGAAGTTCCGACGCAGACTAACATAATAAACAGTGCAGCCACGATTAAACAAATTGTGAACGGTAAGCCCAAGGACTGGACTGACCAGATGGGCTTGCTCATAATAGGTAACCAGATTTCGCAGAGGCTCGTGCGATAATTGGCATCGAGTAAAACAATCCCGATAGCGCCTAAAGCAACCAGGGCCTGACCCGCTAATTTTGTTTTCGCAGAAATTCCATCCGCACTACCGCGTTTAACTTTCAACCAATCATCCCAAAATCCCACCAAGCCCATGCCCACTAAAGTAAAGAGTGTGGCGATCACTAAAACATTGGGACGAGCCCAAAGGAATACAGAAGGAATCATCGCGGCGCCGATTAAGAGTCCACCCATCGTCGGCACCTTACCACCCTCTTTCGCCAAGTTGCCCATCAGCTGTGCAGAACGTTCGGGTTGGCGAAGGACGCTGAGGGCTTTAATCATTTTACTCGATAAGAGCATACCGATAATCAGCGCTGTAAAACCTGCTAAAATCGCACGAACCGTGAGGTATTCAAAAAGACGAAAAGGTCCCCAGAATGATTCCAATTGATGTAAGTAATAAAGCATGGACTAGTGGAAAGTAAGTTGGGCTTGGAGTTGGGCGGGCAAAGTGCGCTCTAAAGTACAAGAACGACTGCCCTTAACGAAAATCGTACCGCGGTGATTAGAAATCGTTTGAGCCACTTCGTCTAAAGTATGTGCGGATTTCAAAATGATATCGTTGCGCGTAATACCTTTTAAAATTTCCGATGAGTCGCCCGCCCAAGTAATCACCGTATCGCCGGCGCGGAAGGATAATTGGGCACCACACTCACGGTGTAAACTCACAGACGATTGGCCAAGCTCGGCCATGCCGCCGATGACGAAGAGACGACGGCGAGGATCCTGAACAGTGAGACGATTAAAACACTGCGCCGCATCCAGCAACGAGGCCGGACTGGAATTATAACAATCGATATAGAATGTCCGGTTGCCATCTTGGTGAATACTCCCGCGACCGACCGGAGGCATCCATGATTCTAAATTTTTCTTAATCTGATTTTCACTAATGCCTAATTCTAGAGCAGCGACCACGGCGAGCGCGGCGTTTCGCCCCAGCCCATCGGAAATTGGACTCAAGGGATAAGCACGACCATCGAGTAAAAGTATACGACGACCATTCTCATCAGCAAATTTTGCACTAATGACACGCAAGGGCATCACCGCAGGTTCATCATCCTCTTCAAATTTTACCACTAGGCAGCGCGAGGCGTGGGCGCGGAACTCGGGCCACTTTAAAAGTGAGGCTGGGATAATCGCCTTACCCTCGGGCTCTAAGGCCGCAATCATCTCAGATTTTTCATGAGCCACCGCTTCAATCGTTCCGACGCCCTCTAAGTGCACGGGAGCCACGGCGGTAATGATTGCTAAATTGGGGCGGAGAATTTGGGCCGAAGTTTTTAATTCACCAGGCAAACTCATACCGGCTTCAATCACCGCGTAATGATGAATTTCTGAACGTAGGCGGAGCAACATTAACGGCACACCTAATAAATTATTTAAATTAGCTTCGGTAATGAATGCCGATGAACCGAGGAGCGCGCCCAATAAATCCTTGGTCGATGTTTTACCGACGCTGCCTGTGACTCCAATCACCCGTCCTTTAAATTCACCACGCCAACCTGCTGCAATTTGATGTAATCCTTTTTGAGAATCGGCAACCACCAGTTGCGGTAAATGATCCGTCACACGTTTCGACACCAAGGCACAGGAGGCACCACTGGCTCGTGCAGCGTTTAAGAAGTCGTGTCCATCGCGCTTGACGGTCTTAATCGCCACAAACGCTTCACCTTTTTTAATGGTGCGCGTGTCCATATTGAAACCAGTGATTTCTTGATCAGGCAAAGAAGTCCACTCACCCTGAGTCCACTGCGCTAACTGTTGAGGATTAAAGGAATGGCTCATGGGCGCAGATTCCTCCGTAATTCTAAAATTTCTTTGGCGACTAAGCGGTCATCAAACGGCACGACCGTATCGTGAAATTCTTGCGTAGTTTCATGTCCCTTGCCGGTGATAATCACACAATCGTTTGGTTGAGCGGCGGCTAAAGCACGACCGATGGCATCGCGACGATCATTAATAAATTCAATATTAGGCAAGGAACCTAAGCCATCACGCATGTCGGCAAAAATCGTCGCGAGATTTTCCTTACGTGGATTATCCGCCGTCGCCCACGCGTGGTGCGCGAACTCTGCGACTACTTGAGTCATCGCGGGACGTTTACCACGGTCGCGATTACCCCCACAGCCGAAGACACACAAGACCCTTCCAGGAGTAATGGAACGCAACATTTGCAACGTATTGCGCAGGGCGTCGTCGGTATGCGCATAATCTACAAAGACCGGGAAAGCTTGACCAGCCTCGACACGCTCCATGCGTCCAGCCACACCGGGAAAAGCTTGGACGGCTTCGACCATCGATAACGGATCGCGACCCAAGGACGCGACTAAAGCCAAGGCACACAGAATATTCGAAATATTATATTCACCGGGCAGCGGAGAAATAAAGCGAGCGGATTGGCCTGCCCAGTTGACCGTAAATTCGGAACCGCGTTGATTAAAAACAATGTCAGTCGCTTGGAGCTCTGCCGTGGTATGAATACCGAACGTAATCACTGGGCCGCGGGCGCGACAAGATTGGGCAAGATTTTTTCCTGCGGCATCATCCACATTAATTACGGAAACTTTGGGGATCGAACCACTCCGGCCGTCGAACAAAATCGTTTTGGCATCGAGATAGGATTCTAAATTGCCGTGGTAGTCGATGTGATCACGAGTTAAATTGGTGAACGCTGCAGCCGCGAAAGAAAAACCATGAACGCGATCTTGATGCAAGGCGTGGGAACTCACTTCGAGGCAGGCCCCAGCACATTGCGACTCCACCATTTGACGGAAGAATCCCGCTAAGTCGGCCGACTCGGGCGTAGTTTTATAAGCAGGGATGGAGCGTCGACCCAGTTGATAACGGACGCTGCCGATGAGACCCCAATTCTCCCCTGCTTGTTGTAATAAGTGACGAAGTAAAGTAGTGATCGTCGTTTTACCATTCGTTCCCGTAACACCCACGAGTTTTAATTTCTGCTCTGGGTTACCATGATAACGGCGAGCGACTTCAGCTAAAACTTTTCGAGGCTCGGTCACTTGAGCAGCGGCGACAGCGGGAAGCCCAGCGACTGGTTCGCTCGAAATCACAGCGGAGGCGCCGCGCGAAATCACATCATCTAAAAATTGGTGACCGCTGGTGCGTAATCCCGGTAAGGCAAAAAACAAACTACCCGGTAAAATACGGCGAGAGTCGGTGACTAAACTCGTTACCCGAGTCGACCAATCACCACGACGTTCAACGACGGGAATATCTTGAAGTAAACTTTGTAAGGTAGGATTTTCCATGAGGCGATGATTACTGGGTTCTTTTAATATCATCGTTCAACCCCAGCGACGCTGCGGGAAAGGGATGTCGTGGGTTTTATATCCAACCATTGGATACAATTTTTAGCCACCGTCGTAAAAATCGGAGCAGCAAATTTACCACCGTAGGCAATGCCGTCGCCTTTCGGTTCGTCTATGATGACGGTGATGGCTAGGCGCGGATCATGAACTGGGAAAAAGCCGGAAAACGAGGCAACGTGGTGAGCACTGGAGTAACGACCGTTAACCAGTTTTTGTGTCGTACCTGTTTTACCGGCGACTTCGTAGCCTGGAATATCGGCCGCTGGAGCTGTTCCAGTTTTACTGCAAACCGCACGTAGTAAGGTCGCGACTTGTTTGGCGGTGGCTGCAGAAACGACTCGGCCACGCGCGCGGGGCGGATAGTCGAGGACGGTTTGGTTCGTTTTAGAATCTTCAACGCGGAGAACGAGCTGAGGTTGCATTAATAATCCTTCAGCGGCGATGGTCGACATCGCATAGTGAATTTGTAGAGCAGTCACACTGATGGAGTGACCCATCGGCAGACGCGAGATGGTGATGCCATCCCATTTTTCCGGACTAATAATTAATCCAGGAACTTCGGCGCCCGTGATTAAATTGGAGACTGACCCAAAGCCGAAAGATTTAACTAATTTATCAAAACGTTCTTCGCCGCGTTTCTCCGAATAAAGCATCCCAATTTGCACCGTGCCGCGGTTAGAAGACTCCCGCACAATATCTCGGACCGGAACGGCGCCCATCGGATGGGAGTCCGCCGGCATCGAAATCATCCGACCGCGGTAAGGCACTTGGGATAAACCACAGTCGTAAACACTATTCGGGGTAATTAATTTTTCTTCAAGGGCACCCGCAATAGAAACGATTTTAAAAACCGAGCCGGGCTCATAGACATCGGATACGGCACGATTGCGCTGACTATCCATAGGGGAAAGTTTTGCATCATAAAATTTGTTGAGGTCAAAGGTCGGCCAATTAGCTAAACCCAAAATACGTCCAGTCTTGGGCTCGCTCACAATAATCACTGCACTGATTGGCTTATATTGAGCCACCGCTTTATCCAGCGCGTCTTCACACGTTTTCTGCACTAAACTATTAATCGATAAAATAATATTATTCCCATCGACGGGTTGAACTTCACGTAGACGAATACTGGCGATTTCCCGACGACGACCATCACGTTCGGATTCAATCCAACCCTTCTGACCTTGGAGAAAACTATTAAGCGCTTTTTCGATACCCGAGGCTGATTGACCTTCCTTATTCACGTAGCCGATGACGTGCGCAGCTAATTGTCCATTCGGATAATTACGGCGGTACTTTAACTCTGCCCGGAGGGCTTTGATTTTTAAGCCCGTAATTTTTTTAAGTACTTCTTTATCTACTTCATGCGCTAGAACAATCCAACGGATACGACGTTCATTACCCTCATCATCCACTTTGGCTTTAGTGTTAAAGGCCTTGCTGACATCGGTAAGAGAAATGCCTAAAATTTTGGCCACTTCGGCGGCTCGCCCGTGTTCTTCTTTTTTAATAGATTCAGGATCAACGCCAATATCCCAAACATCTTCAGAGACGGCTAATAAATTATTTTGCGAATCGCGCACTTCTCCGCGGCGACAATCTAATTCTTGAAAAACACTACGGGCTTGAACGGCTTCCGCGCACAACTGAGGCGCTTCGACCCAATGGAGCCAGAAAAGTCTTACGATGACGGCGACAAAGCACAGTGAAACAACCCAGGCCAGCGAAGTGAAACGCTTTTGCCTGGCATGCATTAATGTCATCGGGAGCGGGGCCCTCCCATTTCAGCTGGTGGGCGAAAGGTAAGATCGAGTGCCGCCACTCTGGGGCTCGGAGTAGTCCGTGCGGAGGTGGCGGGTAAAGTAGGACCAGAGACGCGAAGCCATGTCACTTGTTCGGGCTTCGGTAATTTAAATTTTTCGCCGGCTTTTTCGCTGAGCTTGACCGTATCTTGGCTGATATCGCGCTGACGTTTCAAAGCATCTAATTCTTTTTTGGAGTCAGCAATAGAACGTTCTATACGGACAATGCGAACGCCCACATCATCCGAACGTAGACGAAGTTTCATAATACTGATCGTCCCTAATGCACCGGTAGCAATGGTGATGATGACCATCACGGCAAAGAAAAATCGGCGGGAGTTCATGCGGTGAGTCGGCGGACGGCGCGCAAGCGGGCGGAACGGCTGCGAGGGTTGCGGGTTTGTTCAGCTTCCGATGGCTGAATCGCTTTACGGGTTAAAAGTTCGGCCAGCTTAACGCGTTCATCTTGTCCGCGATTATCATCGCGATGAATCGGACGACCACTGACGTCATTCATATAGCGCTTCACCATGCGATCTTCTAGTGAGTGGAAAGAGATGACGACTAAGACGCCGCCTTGTTTTAATTTTTCGAAAGCCTTGGGTAAGGCTTCGGCTAAGGCACCCAACTCATCATTAATCGCGATGCGGACACCTTGAAAAGTTTTGGTGGCGGGGTGTGGACCGCGGGGACCGGGAGGGTTCGGGGCAACTTCGGCAACTAATTCGGCAAAGGCCGTGGTACGAGATAAACGTCCCGTACCGCGCGCAGCTTCGATGGCATTCACAATGCGAAACCAGCGAGGCTCTTCACCGTAATCGCGAACCGCTTTTTCTAATTCGGGTCGGGTCGCACGTTCTAAAAACTCGGCAGCGGTACGGCCCTTGCGCGTGTCCATGCGCATATCGTTCGGGGCATCGTAGCGAAAAGAGAAACCGCGTTCCGGGATATCCAACTGATGAGAAGACACCCCAATGTCCATCATAACACCGTCAAACGACCCCGGAACGCGGTCAAGGTTACGAAAATCTTCTGAATGAAAACGAAAGTTTTTGGGGAAACGCTCGAGGAGTGATTGCGCCCGTTCGAGGGCCGCGGGATCACGATCCATCACATCGAGTGTAATATTTTCGGCGCGCTCTAAAATCGCGGTCGAATGTCCACCGCCACCAAACGTACAATCTAAATAGGCACGACCCGACTCAGGGTTTAGCAAAGCTAAACACTCCTCGAGTAAAACTGGGACGTGACTGGTCATTTAAAAATTAATTGTGAATAAGGTGTGAATTGTGTAAGTAACTTTTGGATACAAATTAAATGCCGAGTTCACGGAGTGCGCGGAGAATAATCCGAGTGTGTTCGGAATCGCGTTCGGTCTTGGGTGGATTTTTGGCCGAGATTTGGAACGTCGTGAAACCGCCTTTGAAAACGACATCACGATCGAGACGCGCTTCTTTTACCACGTGATCATTGAGCGTAATGCGACCGGCTTTATCACAGGAAACTTGAATACTATTAGCGCCTAATAAACTCAGCGCATCCATTTTATCGGGATCGCTCACGGTGACTTGGAGAGCTGCATCAGAAATGCGCTTCACCATCGAGGGAGGAAAAACGACAATCGATCCGACCGCGGGATGATACATCGCTAAAAAACTTGTTTCCGCAGTTCCTTCAAAACGCCAGGCCGCTGGAATGGTAACACGATTTTTCTCATCCAACTTTCCGTGATGGATACCTGTGAAGAGAGAATGATTTGAACCAATAGACATGAGACATGGGAGCGTGAACCCAGTTCACCCACTTTCAACCACTTCACCCCACCCGTCAAGATTTTAGCCCCAGGTTGATATTCACACCATTCACAGGCGCGATCGTCCCAAAATATATATTTTATGACAAATTTCGCTCATAAAATACATATCCCTCTGTTCTTCATGTACTTATGCATATTTTATGAATTAAAAGCTAAATTTTTTAGAATAAAACATCGATTTAACCCAATAGAATAGGGCTTAAAATGTATTTTAGTCTACTTTTTGTATTCAGATAGTCATTACATTATTCCCCTGGGGGGCCCATAATCGGCATGGGCGAAAGGGTTTGCCTTCATAGCGGGGGTGTGTTTTTTATTTATCACCGAATTACACCTAATTATGAAGAACGCCGTCACTTACGCACTCCTCGCTACAGCACTCACCTTTACTGGCTGCACCACCTATGTGGGCGTAGACAATCCAGATAACTCCGGTTCGATGTTCTCCAACATCACTGGTACCTTAACTACGAAATATAAAGCGGAGCCTGAAGTTGTCTTCAACGCGGTTAAACGGGCGGTTGATCAACAGAGCGACATTATGAAGCGCATGGGCGAAACCCAGCACAATTCTGAAGGTCAACTTTTCGACACTACGGTCTTCGCTCGGGCGGTTGGTGACTTAGAAGTCAAAATCAGCGTCACGAAAATCGAAGACGAAAAAACTAAAGAGTCCTACACACAAGTCACTGTGAAATACGGCTTCTTCGGTAACTGCGAACAAAGTCAGCAGTTGGTTTCAAAAATCTCTGCTAACGTTCGCCGATAAAATAGCGGGCGGAACCGCCTAATGGAACGCCGCCCAGCCATTCGGCTTGGCGGCGTTCTTATTTACGATAATAATCTAAACACACATGGGAAATATTTTTGGACACAGCTTTCGCATTGCGACTTTCGGAGAAAGTCACGGTCCCGCCTTGGGCGTTATCATCGAAGGCTGCCCTCCCCGCGTCCCCTTTGATTTAGCTTTTCTGAAAAAAGAATTAGCGCGCCGTCGCCCTGGACAGAGCGATTTAACCACGCAGCGCAAAGAAGAAGATCAGCCCGAAATTTTATCCGGCGTCTCTCCCGATGGACTTACCTTAGGTTCGCCCATTGCGATTATCGTGCGCAATAAAGATCAACGTCCTTCGGCTTACACCGAAATGAAATCAGCCTACCGTCCATCGCACGCCGACTTCACTTACGATTCTAAATATGGTATTCGCGCCGTGGAAGGTGGCGGACGTTCTTCCGCCCGCGAAACGGCGGCACGTGTTGCCGCTGGTGCGTTAGCGAAAACCGTTCTCACTCACGCTTGTGGTGCAAAAATTACCGCGTGGGTGGAAAGCGTAGCCAATATTCAAATGCCAGCGCTGGCAAAAACTCCGACGCAAAAACAAGTCGATGCGAGCCCCACCCGTTGTCCGCATCCTGCCACCGCAGAAAAAATTGAGCAATGCATTCGCAGTGCACGGAGCCACGGCGACTCCGTCGGCGGCGTGATTTGTTGTGTGATCTCGGGACTACCCGCGGGCTTAGGTTCTCCAGTCTTTGATCGCTTCGAAGCGGATTTAGCGAAGGCGATGCTTTCGTTACCAGCGACAAAAGGTTTTGAAATCGGCAGTGGTTTTGCCGGTACGCAATTGATGGGCAGCCAGCATAATGATTTGTTCGTTAAAAAAGGCGGACGGATTCGCACCGCAACCAATCGCTCTGGTGGAACGCAAGGCGGTATTACCAACGGCGAAGATGTCGTCTTCCGTATCGCGTTCAAACCTACTGCGACCATTTTACAAAAACAAAAAACCGTCCGTCCGGATGGTAAAGAAACCTCACTCGCAGCCAAAGGACGGCACGACCCGTGCGTCTTACCACGCGCGGTACCGATTGTTGAAGCTATGGCTGCACTCGTGGCGGTTGATCACTGGATTCGCGATCGGGGACAAAATGAATCTTTCGGACGCTGCGGACGTAAAGCATGACCCCGCTCATCATCGTTCTCGGGATTGCTGGGTCGGGCCGTTCAGCCGTCGTAAAAGAACTCGCGGATAATGCTTGGGTGGAAGGTAAAGCGATTCGTATTTTAGCGGAGAGTGCCGAGACGGCCGAGAATGCAACCCGTGCGGAGCGGTGGACCTTTAAAGAGGGAGAAGCCCGCGTACCCCAACCCGCCGACGAAGCGGCCTGCATCCTGATTACGAATGGACGTCTCTCCACCATCGATCAGATGGAAGCTATTCACCAACGCGTGACGAATTCTGATTGGCAAATTCAACGCGTCATCACGGTGGTGGATTGCGCCCTCGCCCATCGACACCCCGAGCTTTCCGAGTGGTACGAGGCCTGCATCCATTTTTCCGATGCTGTCGTGTTAAATCGTCGCTGGGAAGTTCCTGGTCAATTCATGAGTAAATTTTTAGAAAAATACGAAAATAGTTTTTATCCATGTCTCTTCTTTAATTTCTTAAAAGAAGGTCGCTTACACAACCCCGCCGCAGTCATTGAAGGCGACCCTCTGCGGATGAGTCATATCTTTGATGAAATTGATGCGGTCGATGAAATGGAATTCGATGAAGATAATTTACCGGAAGAACCTTTTGATTTGGTCCGGCAGCCCGATAAATATTTTGCACGCGATGATTTAGGCCGTCGCATGATTATGGTACCCGACATCAAAGAAGTCCTTAAACTCGAGGGACGCTAAGCAATCACGATGTACCTCCTAATTGCCATCTACGCTTGGCTTTTAGCTAATCTCCCGGAGATTTTTGCGCGAGTCAACGCGTGGATCTTTGGCCAGTGTATCTGGCTGATTCGTCGAGAAATTGTTTTAAATAATTTGCAGCAGGCTTTTCCCGAAAAAGATAAAACGTGGTGGAAAAAAATCGGTAAGCTTTCCTGTCAGCGGACCGCTGAGATGAGTCTTTTTGGGATCGCCTCAGCCGCGCTCACCGAAAAAGAATTACGCACCCGGATTAAACTGAATCCAAATATCTTAGAAGGACCAAGCCGATTGAATAATACGGAAAATGGGACGGTCTGTTTCGTGCCTCATTTTTCCTTAATGGAAATGATGACGACGATTAGACTTTTTGATTCAAGTTTGGCCCAACGAAACTGGGTGACGCTTTACCGGCCGCTTGATTTAGGAGCGGCCGAAAACTGGATTAAAAAATCGCGGGAACGGTTTGGCATGAAATTAGTTTCGCGACGCGAAGGCTTCGGACGAACCATGGAAGCCGTACGACAAGGCGGCGTCGCCTGTGTCTTATTCGATCAAAACACCCACCAAGGTATGCCACTCAAGTTTCTCCATCGAACCTGCGCGGTGACTAATCTTCCAGGAATCATCACCCAAAGATTTAATGCGGACGCTAGAATTTTCTGGGCGCACCGGACCGGGTTTTGGCGCTGCGAGCTCAACGCCTCTGCCTTAAAATCGAAAGACTCTACGGCACTGACGGAAGAGTCCAATGCTTGGCTGGCACAGCAGTTACAAAGTTCCGATGAAGTTTGTGCGGATTGGCTCTGGGCGCACAACCGCTGGAAAAGCGGTGAGCATTTTGATTACTGAACAGGGGGAGCTTCAGCAAGCGGTGCACGACGGTGTCCGCCACTTTCACCCTCTTTATTCGCGTCCCCGTCTTTGTCCTTCGACTTCCCTTCGGCGCGAATCTTAGGTAAGTCCGCCGAATATTTTTCTAATAATTTACGAATGTATTGTTGGCGCTCTTCCGATGAAAGTTTTACGAAGTTAGCACGTTCTTGTTTAGCTTCATCAGCAGAGAGCTGTTTTAAATGGAATTCAAAAACTTTGGCCCCGAGGCCACCAGGCCCGGATTTTTCGCGCATCTCCTTCAGTGCTTTTTTACGCTCTTCGGGACTAGCATTCTCTATTTTAGCGAGAGTTGCCGCAAAATCTTTACGTTGTTCGGGCGACATTCTTTCGATCCGCTCCATGGCAGATCGCATTTTGGCTAAACGTTCGGGCGGTAATTCTAAAATTTTACGCATCGTCTGAACTTCCTCAATCGAAGGCTCGTTAGCAGGATTAGAGCGCGGCGCATCGGCGGGTGATTTCGATTTTTCGTCGACGGCACCACAGGTCGCGGCAGTTAATAAAAGAATAAATGTAAAATAACGCATGGTTTTAGATTTCCGTTTTATTGAGGACATCGACCACCAGGGAATTTTGATCAACGACAGGGCTAAGCATCGATAAATCATCGGCCATACCTAAGAGTGCACTTAATTGTGAAGCTTCATCGCTACGCACTAAGAATTGAGTTTGCTGAATAAGATACTCTTCCGAAGGTCCGTTGAAATAAACTAAGCTAGCAACCAAACAGGCGGCCATGGAAGTAGCGAAAGACGACCAACGAATAATTTGGCGGCGACGGTAGGCGTGAACGGCTAAAACGACGCGGTCGGCAAAACCAGATACCTTCACGGAGCGAGAACGACCCAAGTGGGTCGCCAAGTCGGCTTCGAGATTGGAGGGTGAGTGTTGGCTCATGGTCTTACAGTAAGATAAACCCCGAAAAAGTCAGCGGGTTGCAATTTTTATTGGTTTTCATAATGATCTTTTAAAAGTTCGCGGAGGCGGGTGCGGGCCCGATGAATCCACGTTTTAACTGAAGAAACGGGGGCTTTCATGGCGAGGGCGATCTCCTCGTAGGGCATGTCCTGTTGGACGAGTAGGATAATCGCGGTGCGTTGTTCTAAAGGGAGTTGATTGACCGCCCGGTCAAAAGATTCCTCCAACTCCACAACATGGCGGGCGGATTCGTGGCTTTGATCTCCTGGTTCAGGGGTTGAATCGAGGGTGCTGGTTGGCTTGCGACTCTTGCGACGCCATTCATTAAGCACCAGGTTGTGGGCGATGTGGATTAAGTAAGTCGATAACTTGGCCTCGGGGCGCCAACGCGAGGCGGCTCGATGGAGTCGAATAAAAACCTCCATGGCGAGTTCTTCGGCAGTGGTTTGTGAACCCACTTCATACTTCAGATAGCCTACCAGGCGGGGGTGATGGCGGTCGACTAACTGACGTAAGGCATGGTCATCGCCTTGCGCCACAAGTGCCATCAGACGCTTATCCTCTTCATCTTCACTCGAAGGAGAATAATGAGGAGTCGTCATGAACTACGATGAAGATGACGGCGGGCGGGAAGAGAAAATCCGCACCGTTTGGAGGAGAAAGTTTTCTAAGCCCGAAATTCGGGAATAGCTTAATTCCAAGCGAACACGGCATGATTCTAAAGCCGTCACCGTGCTAGCAATCTGCAATGAAAGTGTCGGGTGACTACGGCCCATTAATCTTATTCTTTCTTCCATGGAAACCAGCATGCGATTCCAAATACCGCGGCGAATATTTTCTTCATGGGCTTCGGTGATATCTTTTTTATCTTCATCGTCGGTAATCGGTGGAGGCGGAGCTTTTTCCAAGGCTTCTTCGAGAAATAATTCTAATAAGACCTCAAAACGGGCACAGAGTGAATACAGCGGGATGATTATTTCAGTGGAGCGATTTTGGGTTGGCTTGGACGTGGCCAACTTAGTGACGAAATTCTCAAAGTCTTTTAACCAATTATTCCAGGAGGCATCTTGGATGAGCGATTGCTCTCCGCCGAGGTGAAATCTCAAAGATCGGCTCAGTATGGTCGGCAATACGCGATAATAATTAGTCGTCTGCAAAATGATTAACGTACCCGCGGGAGGCTCTTCTAAGGTTTTTAAAAAACAATTAGCGGCTTCGGGGGCAAAGCGGTCGACGTCATAAATAATCACCACGCGACGACCGGTGGTAGAGGTCAGTCTCAAGTCTCCCACCACTTCCAGCGTACTCTCCATATTAATACGTCGAGATTTCTTAGCGGGTCGCAACGCACGGCAATCGGCATGACTTAAGGGATCACCCGTTTCTAAATGTAAGCCCGCGAGCCATTCCGACGCTTTGAGTAGTAGTTCGCTATTTTGACCCGTAAATAAAACCGCGTGAGGCATCCGACCCTCGACGCGTGACCGAGCAAGCACCTTAAGGGCGGGAATATTTTCTATATTAGAGGAAGCGTCGAGTGACTTCATGCCAAATAGCCTCGTCTAATTGCGAGGGAGTTTGCGTCGCATCCAAAACCAGAAAGCGCTGAGGTTCGGCTGCGACTAAGGAGTGGTAGACCGCACGGACTTTTTGGTGAAAACCCTGATCCAATAATTCAAAGCGATCGGCTTGGCCCTGATCGCGAACGGAGGCACGGCGTAAGCCATGAGTAGGATCCAAATCTAAAAGTATCGTTAAATCGGGCACTAAAGTTCCACAGGCGAGACGATTCACCGATTCGACTAAGGATCGGTCGAGTCCGCGACCGCCCGACTGATAGGCGAGGGTGGAATCAACAAAACGATCACAAAGAACATAGGTGCCTTGCTTTAATGCGGGGACAATAATCTCCCCCACCAACTGAGCGCGGCTAGAGGCAAACAGCAGAGCTTCGGTTTCCGCCATCATGGATTTGCTGGCTGGGCTTTTGAGGACCGTTCGCAGTTCTTCGCCGAGCGGCGTGCCACCAGGCTCGCGTAGGCAAATCACTTTGCGGCCTAACTTCGTTAAGTGTTCAGCGAGATTTTTAAGTTGGGTGGATTTACCGGCGCCCTCACCTCCTTCAAAAGTTACGAATTTTCCGACGTTAGACATGTTAAGATGAATGTATCAATTTAAACTCAAAGCGAGCGGAGAAATTCCAGAAATTAAAAAGGCCCATTTCTATGGGCCTTTTTTAAAAATCCGACAGTTTTTATCCACCAGAGTTAGTAGGTGAAGGATTTTTCTGGTTTTCCCTTTCGATAGTTTCTTGAATCGTATCACTGATAGCGTCCATCACATCACTAACTCCACCGCCACCGGTTGAACCAGGATTATTAGTGGTGTCTGTTTCAGTAGGAGAACCAGTTTTATCGGCAGGAACTACGGGAGGAGTCTTATCAGCAATCGTTTTAACTTCGTCTTTTAAGCTAGAAGGCAAGGAGGTACCTTTGCTTAAATCATCGGCGATAGTTTTAACTTCATCCGGACCTAATTTCGAAAAAGTGATTGTAGGAGCAGTAAGAGGTGGAGGTGGTAGCGACGGACCATCAAGCTGAGTGGAAACTTTAGTTCCTACTTTTACAGTTACGGGTTCGCTCAATGTTACTAGACGAGCATCGGAATCAACTGAAACAATGGCAACATCATCAGGAAATCCTTCAGCAATTACTTTCATACCGGGTTCCAGACCTATTACACTGTCCAACTTGATCACGTTTTTGTTGAGGACAGGTTCGGTCGCTATGGTCTTTTTTTCTTTTTCTACAACCGTTGAAACTTGAGTTCCAGAATTGACGGTCACGGGAACGCTCAAGGTTACTAGACCATTAGCAGCATCAATGGAAACGATGACAACATCTTCGGGGAATCCTTCAGCTCTAATTTTCATACCAGTTTCCAGACCCAGCACACTCTCCAACTTGATCACGTTTTTGTTGAGGACAGGTTCGGTCGCTATGGTCTTTTTTT
>JAEMQU010000007.1:47506-81225 GCA_016463705.1 Opitutales bacterium
CTTTTTCTTTCTCCTTAGAAGGCTGGTAGGTCGCACCGGCGGGAGGCTCAATGACGATTTCAGTACCAGCGGCTAAAGTAATAGGCTCACTGAATGTAATCTTCCCGTCTTCAATGCTTACGACCTTAACGCCACTGGGGATACCAGGTGCTTTGATTTCTCCACCGACCACGAGTCCTTCAGTAGAGGGTAGACTCAGTTGTGGAGAATTTACCACTGCTGCGGGGATTACTATCTTAACGGGCACAGCTAAAATAGGTCCGGTAGCATCATCCACTAAAGGAGTCTGGGCATTCATCTTTTTGCCAGGCTCAACGGCTTGCGATCCACTGTCTGAGCCGTTTACGGTTACTTCTACTGAACCTTTCACACAAGCTACTTCCATATTACCCGTGCGGGCCGATTCATTTCTTGAATATTCCACGGAGTAAACGGTACCACGAATACGTGCGACACCGGCAGGTGATTTAATCGTGAACGAGGATTGCGGATTAAGTTTTCGAGCTTCACCGATGATTTTTCCTTTGATTACGTAAATTTCTACAACCGAGGGTGATGGTTCTTTATCAAGTTTTTGATAAGCACCTTCCACAATTAAGTTAGAAGCGACTTGGCGAAATACCCGAACTTCCAGCAAGGTATCCGGATTAACTAAAATGGTGGATCCGTTTGAAAGACAAAGTTCGACGGTGGAGTCCTTCTTCGTCTCCACTTTATAACCCTGCTCAAAGAGTTTTCCTTTAACGACGGGCTCCTTAATGGATTGGGGATTCGTCAGCGAGGATTCGCCCTTGGTCGTCGACACTTGGACTTTACCATTTTGCAGTGCGGCATGGCACAGCGCTGAAGAAAAAATCAGCAGCGAGAGAGCAAAATATCGGGTATAAATCTTCATAAAAAAGGTATTATTGGGGAGAATTAATTTATAAATAAGAACGACTTTGTGCAATAAGTAAGACAAAAAAAGGCTAAGACCCTAAAGTCTTAGCCCTTAATCGAGTCTTTACCTAAAATTAGGCAGTTTGATAGGCCTCTAACTTACGCTGAACGCGTACCGCTGAGAGCTGAGCGTAACGTGGAAGTCCTTGTTCATAAGGTAATTGCAACTCACCTTGGATGAGAGGTAACGCATAACGAACGAATTCTGGATGAATGGACATCTTGTCCTCACCAATCCACTTCTCGGGGAAGGCTTTGACGCCATTAGCGATGTCCGTGAGAGGAGCCAGGCTGGTCTCAACTGCATACTGCTCCTTAGTAGAACGGTGTAAGATGACCATTTTGCCGGACTCACCCTTGATCGCGGCTTTGACGGCTTCGCGTCCACAGAGTTTGGCTTCTTCGACGTCGGTCTTGGAAGAATTATGTGAAGCAGCGCGTTGTGAAATACCGAGCTTAGAAGCACGAGCCTTAACGCCGTCGAAACGTCCTTCAACCAGAGTGCGCAAATATTCACCAGCACCACCGAGCACGGCGTGACCGAAAGCATCGGTGCTTGAAGTATCAGCTCCTAAATAATTTCCGGCTTCGTCTTGAACGCCTTCGGAGACGACCACGAAACAATGTGCATTATGTTTGAGAACTTCTTGTACGCGTTGCACGAAATTATCAGCGTTAAAAGGAACTTCAGGAAGTAAAACGATGTGCGGAGCAGTGCATCCGTAGTGAGTGTTCTTGGAAGCATTCTTTCCGTTGTCATCGCTCTTTTCGCGACGTTGAGCTAAGACTGAAGAAGCCGCTAACCAACCAGCATTGCGGCCCATTACCTCTAAAATCGATACGAAATCGTTCTGTCCCATCGCGGCATTGTCCAAAGACATTTCGCGAACGGTTAAAGCGATATGCTTAGCGACCGAACCATATCCAGGGCAGTGATCGGTTAAAGGTAAGTCGTTATCGATGGTCTTAGGTACGCCGATCACACGAAGTTCATAACCGCGCTCTTTCGCCAGAGCGTCGATTTTCGCAGCAGTGTCCTGAGAGTCGTTGCCACCGATGTAGTGGAAGTAACGGATATTGTGCGCTTCAAAAACTTGGAGGATGCGATCGAAGTCTTCCGCTTTCTTAACTTTGTAGCGGCAGGTACCGAGAGCGGCACCAGGGGTGTGCTCGAGGTTACGTAAAGTTTGCTGAGTTTCGCTCGCGAGATCGATCAACTGTTCGTTTAAGACACCTTGAATACCATTCAAGCCACCCAGGATCTCGACAATTTCGTCTTCATGATTGAGGGCTTCAGCAATCACACCAGCGAGGCTGGCGTTAATCACCGGCGTGGGGCCGCCGCTTTGTGCGACGAGAAGATTTCCAGATAAGGAGGACATGGTATATAGTGAAGAGGTTTAAAATTGGGTTTTGGTTACCCCCTCGCCTATTGGCAACACGGAAAACCAACCCCACCCTTTTCTTTAGGACTTATTGATACTAAAGAATCCGCCCAGGCTTAATTTTGCCCGCCTCGGGGACTTTTTTCAGCCAAGCCTGTGCCGACTGCGAAAAGGCATCAACCTGAGCCTGGGCCATACCCGTTAATTCACCCGCTTCAGCCATCGCCTTATCCAAGACAGATCGAGTTAACCGCAAACGTGAATCTTCAGCCAAACGTTCCACTAAATTATTTTTATCAATCTTACCCGAACGTAAATCTTTAGCTACCGCGATAGCGTGTTCCTTAATCGCTTCGTGAGCCTGCTCGCGACCCGTCCCCGCTTTGACGGCTTCCATTAAGAAAGTGGTTGTCATTAAGAAAGGTAGATAGTGTTTCGATTCCCGCTCGACGACAGACTGATTAACTTCCATCTGCGCCAACACAGTTAAAAAGGCTTCGAGTAATCCATCAATCGCGAGGAAACTATCGGGAAGCATAACACGGCGGACAACGGAGCAAGAAACATCTCCTTCATTCCATTGTTCGCCCGACAACGAGGCGCCCATCGCCAAGTAACCCCGAAGGATGACATGGAATCCATTAATGCGCTCACAAGTACGCGCATTCATTTTATGGGGCATCGCCGAAGAGCCCACCTGACCAGGTAGAAATCCTTCGCTCGCTAATTCGTGACCCGACATGAGTCGCAAGGTTTTCGCGAAGGATGAAGGACCAGAAGCCAAAGATAATAATGCCGATACCACTTCGAGATCCATCGAACGTGGATAGACTTGTCCGACGGCCCCTAAGACATGCGGTATACCTAAGTGCACTAAAACCTGCTTTTCTAATTGGGCTACTTTTTGTTTATCACCTGAAAAAAGTGTTAGTTGATCGAGCTGTGTTCCCACGGCGCCCTTGAGTCCGCGTGCCGCAAATTGATTAATCTGCCCATCAATTTGATTAAGTCCGCGCAAACATTCCTCGCCAAACATCGCCCATCTTTTTCCAACAGTGGTCGGCTGAGCAGCGACGTTGTGAGTGCGGGCTGAAATTAATAGAGCACGATCGGCTTCAGCGCGACGGGCTAATGCCACGACTGCAGCAACGGCCTTGGCA
The DNA here is from genome assembly GCA_016463705.1 of Opitutales bacterium. Classification (GTDB taxonomy): domain Bacteria; phylum Verrucomicrobiota; class Verrucomicrobiia; order Opitutales; family UBA953; genus UBA953. Next base: position 50,991 of record JAEMQU010000007.1, read on the forward strand.
CGGATTAATTGAAGGGAACGGTAAACTTGGAGTTGTTCGACCGATTCCGTTAGATCCCGACTCGTGAGACCCTTGTGCACGTGTTCAAATCCAGCGAGGGCGCAAAATTCATCGATGCGAGCTTTCACATCGTGACGAGTGGTTTCCTCGCGTTGACGAATGGAATTTAAATCAACTTGGTCTTTTACTTTTTCGTATGCCGCAATCGCGTTCACCGGAATCTCTAAGCCCAATTCTTTTTGCGCCTTCATCACCGCAATCCAATACTCGCGTTCCAAAACAACTCTACCACGGGTCGACCAAATAGATTTCATCGACGCTGAAGCGTAGCGGTCGGCTAAAACATTGGGAACGAAGTCGGTATCCATTTTCAAGTGTGTCGTATCATTTTTACCGACGAACGGCAAGCGCTCTCAAGAATAGGGCGCGTAGGGCGACCTCGTCATCCCCTCCCGAGTTAGAAATATCGAAGCATTCGGTACAGCCTAACTGTAAATCAATCAATTCACTCAAGGTATAATGGAATGCCGCGGGGGCCACTTGGGTGGTTAAATACCAAGGATTTTGCGAAAAAACATTGGCTGATGATTTTGTGGCCGAACCAAAAGTCGCACCATGTCGACCCACCGCGACTTCAAATTGCGCCTTCGTAATACCAGCCGGAGTAATCTTAACATCACCTGAGTCAGCTAAGGAACGAATCTGGATGAGTAAACGAATTCGGTTCTGTAAGGCGGCGATTAATGGACGACACGAACTTTCGTTAAAAAAATAACGCTCAAGAGATTCCAAAGCCCATTTTAAATCTCGGGCCGCGAAAGCTTCGATCGGTTCGAAAAATTCTCCTTCGCCAAAAGGGGGGACGATAAAAAGTACATCACGCGCTTTGACGGTTCCACCGGGGCCTACATAGATGGCGAGTTTTTCAACTTCCATTAAAACCATGCGCGTGGATTCACCGACTCGACCCACTAAAACTTCAGGAACATCGGACTCAAATTTAATCCCTAACTTTTTAAATTTCTCCGTTACTTTAGCCATCTGCATCAACGTTTGTTCACCCTGACTTTCCCAGGGTTTGGGCGCAGCGAAGGTGTGCACAATAAATTCATTGGCTACTGGTTTCAAAACCTGGAGATCCTTGCGACGACCGTCCAAAGGTGAAGCCGAAATAATAATCGAAACCTTATCGTTACTCTTGGCGACCAGTTCGAGCATATGAGTCAGAGATTCTTCAACTTCATCCGAATTCGAATGCCTAGCACCAGACATCCAATTTAAATTACGCAGCCAAACGACTTTTTTTCCGCCAAACATCGACAGCGTAGCCACCGCCTCAGAAAACTCCCGCTCAATTTGTAAGGCGTCCTCTACCCGCGTAATTTGTGCGGAAATAATCTGGGTATCCGCGTCACTCCCAGCTTTCTTAACCGCCTCGCGATAAAATTTAAGAGCGTCTTCCTCGACGAGGAATTCGTCTTTACCGGAAATGACTGCAAGAAAATCGGGCACGCCCTTAATTTCACTGCTCGCCCCCGAGAGGCAACAGCATTTCTAGTGAGCGAGGGATTAGGACCGACGAATACAGTCTTCGACACCGTATTTCGTGATGTGACGGCGCATCCAATCGAGTGCGGTATTCACAGCGCGAAGTTTAACTTGGCCGCGATCACCGTGCATGAAAACTTTTTTGGACCAAACTCCGGTGGGGGTCGCATAGCCAATAAAAACCGTACCTACGGGATTGTCATCGGTGCCACCGCCGGGGCCGGCAAAACCAGTCACTGACAAAGCATAGTCCGTTCCGAATTTTTCGGTCGCTGCCGCCGCCATCGCCTCAGCACACTCGGCGGAAACCGCACCATGTTGAGCGAGGAGACATTCCGAAATTCCTAAAATATTTATTTTGGCATCATTACTATAACACACCGCTGACCCGGCAAAAACTTTAGATGCCCCAGCAATATCGGTGAACGAATTCGCCAACAGACCACCCGTACATGATTCCGCCAGCGCGATAGTTTTTTCCATACTGCGTAACTGTTCGACTACGATGGTCGCCAAACAGGAATGCCCGGTACAAACAAAGTCATCGCCCACTGCATCACGAATGGATTTAGCTACTTCGCAGAGTTTCTTCGAGCAAGCTCCGCTCGTACCTGAAGTAATCCGTGCATCGACAATTCCGGTATGAGTACCGAAAGTGAGTGCCATACCTTCAATAATCAGGGGACGAACAATTTGCTCTAAAGGCACAGCACCAATTCCAAAAGTGCGTACTTGGACATAGGCTTCACCATCAGAGGCGCAACCGATGGAGCAAAGTCGCGGGATCACTTCATTCTCGTACATCGGATGAAGTTCTAAAATCGGACCAGGCAACATCACTAAAGTCGTCCGACCGTCACAATAAAAAATTCCTGGGGCCGTACCATGGGGGTTGGACAAACTCTCTCCGCCTTCAAGAACCGTGCACTGACTTAAATCAGCGGGAGAAACTTTTCGTCCGATTTTTGTAAACAAGGTTTCAAGATTTTTTGCTGCGGAGTCGACGCGTTGTAATTTCAGCCCTAAAACTTTAGCGATTGAGGCACGAGTCTGGTCATCAGAAGTCGGCCCGAGGCCGCCCGTCGTCACAATTAAATCATACTTGCCCCAAGATTTTTTAATCTCTTCAGAAATTTCTGCCGCATCATCGCGTAAAACCACGGAACGAGTAATCGGTAAACCTCGACGTGCTAATTGTTCACCCAGCCAAAGCAAATGCCCATTTTCTCTTAAACCATCCAACAACTCGTTTCCAATATTGATAACGAGGACTTCGCGCTGACATTTATTAATGGAATCCATTTGCGGGTGACGGGGCAGTAAGGTAAGTAAAAGAGGCCTGCACAGGAATGCAAACTAACCCCGAAGAACTTTCTGCCAAAGCGAAGGCCCGTCGAGCCCCTCGTACCCCCGGGGTGTACCTCATGAAAGATGCCGCGGGCTTGGTTATCTATGTAGGAAAAGCGAAGAATCTGAAGAAACGCTTGGATTCTTATTTCGTTCCACGAGCCCGACTGGCCCCTAAAGTGGCCGCGATGATGGATCGGGTCCGAGATCTTGAATGGCATGAGGTGCGTAGCGAAACCGAAGCTCTCTTATTAGAAGGAAAATTGATTAAGCGCTGGCGACCGAAGTGGAATATACTTTTTCGCGACGATAAACAGTTCCCCCAAATCAGGGTCGATATCACCGATCCGATTCCCCGCTTCCGCATCGTCCGCATGCGCACGACAGAATCGTGCCGTTATTATGGACCCTTTCCGCATCAACAAGCCGTCCGTCGGACCCTCACGGCAATGCGCAAAAAGTTCGGAGTTATTTTAGCAGAAACAACTCCTGAAATACTACCCGATGGACGTTGGAGATTATTTAATGATGCGCGTGCCGAAATTCAAAAGTTTCCTAATGAAGTGACGGTCGAAGAATACGGCGAACGCGTCCAACGAGCCTGTGAATTTTTAGAGGGACAACTCGATGAATGGACCGAGCAAGTTTCGGTTGATATGCAAAAGGCTTCTGCCGAACAGGATTATGAAACGGCCGCTAAATTACGCGACTTGCTCGATGCCTTAGAACGTACCACCGAAAAATCTCGAAAATTTCTGCGAGAGAATCCCCTGCCCCGCCGTGATGAAACCCACGCCCTTGATCAATTAAAAGATACCTTGGAGTTAGAAGTTATTCCCACCACCGTGGAGTGTTTTGATATTTCTCATATTTCGGGAACTCTGGCGGTCGCTTCGATGGTCAGATTTGTGGACGGACGACCGGATAAAAATGGCTACCGAAGATTTAAAATAAAAACGTTTGAAGGGAATGATGATTTTCGCTCCATGCGTGAAGTAGTCGGTCGTCGCTACACCCGCCTCCATGAAGAACATCGGGCCTTTCCCGCACTCATTATTATCGATGGTGGGCTGGGCCAAGTGGGAGCGGCGATGGCTGCCTTTAAAGAACACGAACTCAGTCCGCCGCCACTCATTGGTTTAGCGAAGCGCGAAGAGACGATTGTTTTCCCCGATGGCCGAGAACTTAAATTACCGCGCCATGATATTGGGCTGACTTTACTGCAACGCATTCGCGATGAAGCCCACCGCTTCGCCAATGATTTTAATGCCGATTTACGTAGTCAAAAGCTGCGTGAATCCATTTTAGATGAAATGCCAGGCTTAGGGCCCAAACGTCGCGATGCGCTTTTAAAACACTTTGGATCGATCCAGAAAATCCGTAAGGCGACGTGCGAAGAACTGGCCGAGGTCGACGGTGTCAGCGAACAGATCGCTGCGAAAATTATTTTACACCTCGCGAGTCGAAAATAATTATTTGGCTAAGCGCTCTTTAACGAATTGAGCGATGCGCGCAGCGCCTTGAGCGTCACCGAGTGACTCAACATTCTTTTTCCAACGACGCCAAATCTTGAAATCATCAGCAAAGGCGGAAGCGACTGCAGTCTTCATACTTTCAGGTGTCAGTCCTAAACATCCGGCATCGTGCTCCACAATTAAACGTGCGTTGCCCGATTCTTGTCCGGGAATCACTTGCGAAATAATCATCGGCACACCCGCAGCGACGCATTCGTGGGTCGTAGCTCCACCGGCTTTGGAAATCACGATATGGCTGCAAAGCATGAATTCCGTGATACGATCGGTCCAACCTAAGACCTCGGCTCGACCGGCTACCGCAGCCTCAACGGCGCCTTTAAATTCAGCGTCTTTACCTACCGTCACCGTTAAATCGATTTCCAATTCAGAAAGTGCGCGGGCCATTTGTACCGCATCTTTACGACCTGGATTAAGCATCAATAAGACACGGGGACGTCCGCTGGCCGTGGCGCTTGAGCGGGAAGCTAATTTATCGCTGACCGGAAAACCATAAGCTAAAATTTTCTCTTGGGGAACGCCCTGCTCAATCATCACGTCTGCCGTGGCTTGATTAGGGGTCACATAAACATCCGAGTAAGCACGATGCCAGGCGCGGTTTACCGAAACTGAATCGGTCACGACCGTGATAATGTAAGGACGAGCGGGATCACTCAGTTTCCAGCGACGTTCAATTTGGTAATTATAAAGTGGATAAGCCGAGATAACGATTTTGGGCTGAGTGCTATCCAATAATTCTAGGAGGCGACGACGGACCAGACCGAGAAATGGCAGACTTATTTCAACTAAAGGAAGAGTATGTAAGGCCGCGTATAAGCATCCCCAAAGTTTCGGGAAGCGATTCGCCACTTGGATGTAATTATCCCTTTGTTTATGGGCTTTTTCTTGTCCGTAGGCCTCCAGGAAAATATCGTGAAATTCGGCCTCGGCACCGATGGCTTCGCGATTAATGGCGGCAACGACCGCACGGGCGGCCGCATTATGTCCTTCACCAAAGCCCGCAGAAAGTACGGGGATAATTTTTTTCATGAATTAGGAAACCGATTGAACCAGCTGATTCGCTTTGTGCAATTCGTAAGCTTCACGCTGCGCCGTAATTAATTTCATCAACTCGGCCCGATCTACCACGCGAATCGTTCCGTCCATTTCTTCAACAATGGCGGTTAAGGATTCAACCCAATCGCCAGAATTTAAATAGCGCACTTTGCCCATCATCCGGTCTTCTGCTTTGTGAATGTGACCGCACATCACGCCATCGCATCCGCGACGTTGGGCGAGCGTTTGAATGTGTTCTTCGAAGCGTGAAATAAAACTCACCGCTTGTTTAACTTTTCCTTTAATCGCTTGGGAGAGTGAGAAATATTCTTTGCCGCGCCAAGCTCTCCAGCGATTGTAGAAGCGGTTGATATTGAGCAGCATTTGGTAGCTCATATCGCCTAGAATCGCTAACCAGCGCATCTTCGCCGTGACGGTGTCGAACACATCACCATGGATACAGAGATATTTTTTACCATCCGCGGATTCGTGAATATGTTCTTCGGCTAATTCAATGCGATCGAGGCTGATGGGGATGAGGCGACGAATAAAGTCATCGTGATTACCGCGCAGATAAATCATCTGAGTGCCGTCTTTTTCTGCCATCTTCAAAAGTCGACGAACCACCGCCGTGTGAGCGGGACCCCAGTAATTATTTCTTTGCAGCGACCAGAGATCAATGATGTCGCCATTCAAAATCATTTTTTGGCAACGCACCCCGCGTAAAACTTCGAGTAATTCACGCGCTTGAGCGTCCTTGGTGCCCAAGTGCAAATCCGACAAGATAATCGTCCGAAAATGGACTTTAGCACTCATTGGGCGTGGTATGGACTCCATGTGCCAAACTATACACTAAAATTGTGTCAAAACGGTGTCTTCCAAGCCCCACGATTGTTACGAATTGAAGTCTTTTCGTAACATAACTGCAATAATTGCCATTTTTGCCCTTCATTTATTTTCGGTACAAAATCTGAAAGCGTTCTTTGGGCGCCTCATCAAATTTTTTGATGATCTTTTCGTACTCAGGTGCATCGAAGGCGAGAGCGGCCTGCCTCAAGAGCGGGAGCATATTACTTTCATCGATCTCTTTAATTTGTTTATAAGGCCATTTCGCCGGAGGCTGATTAATGTAGGGCAGTAAAAAGTCCAATGCCTTACGCAGGGATCGGGAGTCTTTATTATTTTTTCGCCACAAGTCGACGCCCGCATGTTCTCCGAGATTAGCTAAGGTAAAAAATGCATCTAAATTCATACAAGAATAACTGAACGAGGCCGTTCGGGCTAACTCTTCAGGCTGTTTTCCATCGGACTCAATTTGAGCAGGGATTCTTTTTGTGCGCACCGCTTCTATGATTTTTTTGGCGTCCTCTTTTTTTCCTAATCCTAGAGCGAGGTGAGCAGCTTGCACATCAAACCACGTGCCGTGATTATTCGTCGCTGCGCGTTCCGCTTTACCGTTCGGACTTTTCATGAGCCAGTCGTAATAAGATGTCATCCACTGGATCAGCGCCTTTTGGTTAGCCTCGGTAAAATCACTGGTATTACTGATTAAATTAGCTGAATCGAGCACCAACCCCATTCGGCGCGTATCTAAAACTCCTTCACCCCGACCATCGGTTCGGCCGGCAATCGCTTGGGCAAAATTGAGGTTCGGATTCATCTTCGTATCAGGATTTAAAAACCAAACTTTAATTAATTTCGCAGCATGATCAGCGTATTTTTTTTCGCGGGTAAAATAATAGGCCAAAGCCAAAGTCTCTATCCGATCAAGGGTGCGACCGAACCGAACTCGGTCACTGTTTTCTTCATTTTTAGATTCTGGATTCACCTTACCATCTTGGCGCATGTAGGGCAGACCATTTGATTTTGAAGGATCGGGCCAAAAGTAAGGAGCGATACTCATGTAGTCGTGCTTATTTCCCGACGGAGGAACTTTCGTCTTATCCATGACCGACTCCGGTTCCGCCTTAAGACACTTATTGGCGTCGGTAATTATTTTATTAACCGCCGTTAACTCGGGCTCTCTCCCTCCTAAATAACTACTTTTCGATTTAGCCAAAGCACCGGGCTTGGCCCCAAAATAATCGCTCGGCGAGCCGGCCCAAAGCATCACCTGGCCCATGAGAAATAGGCAAAGAGTGAAAACGGGGGTAGTTCTCATGTATTTATAACAAAATTAAAATGCTCATGTTTCGGCAATAACCAAAGCGCTGGTGATAAAATAGGCTAAAAGAATTTCAAAGTTTCCGCCCTTCACACTTGCACCCAAGGGGGGCACTTCTAACTTGCAGTTTCCCATGGTTAAATCCGATTTTGGCTATAACAGTAAGATTGAAGGCGAAGTCATCGTGACTCGTGCCGATGCCGTCGTCAACTGGGTGCGTAGTCACTCCGTTTGGCCGATGCCTATGGGACTCGCCTGTTGCGCCATCGAACTGATGGCTGCCGGTGGATCCCGATTTGATATTTCGCGTTTCGGTATGGAAGTCATGCGCTTCTCCCCTCGCCAAGCGGACTGCATGATTGTCTCCGGAACAGTCACTTACAAGATGGCCGAAGTCGTTCGTCGTATTTACGACCAAATGGCTGAACCTAAATGGGTCGTCGCCATGGGTGCCTGTGCTTCTTCCGGCGGTATGTATCGCTCTTACGCTACTCTGCAAGGCGTCGATAATATCGTCCCCGTAGACATTTACATTTCGGGATGTCCCCCACGCCCTGAAGCGTTGCTCGATGGCATGATGCTCTTGCAGGAAAAAATTCGTCAAGAAGGTGGATCGCTTAAACGCACATTTCGTGGACGCACGGTCGACACTAAAATCGTTAGCTAAATTCCATGGACGTTCTCGCGCTCACTCAAAAATTTCCGCAGACCCAAAATTTAGCGGGACAAGACATGACCACGTTTGCGGTCAACAGTAGCGAATTAGCAGACATCGTTAAATATTTACGCGACGAACAGGGCTTTGATTTACTGGCTGATCTTTGCGGCATGGATTGGAAAGACCGCACTCCACAATTCGGAGTCGTCATCCATTTACTCAGCACGAAGAACCGCGAATACGTCCGCTTACACGCACCCTGCGTTGATGATACCGTGCCCACGATTTCCGACATTCACCCAGGCGCTAATTGGCACGAGCGTGAAGCGTATGATATGTTTGGGATTAAATTTATCGGCCATCCCGATCCTCGCCGCATTTTAATGTGGGAAGCTTATCCGTATCACCCACTCCGCAAAGATTTTCCCTTAGCAGGCATTGAAGTTCCCTTCCCTGCGGCTGACGTCGCTGCCGTCACGGGTCAAACCGTTGAACCCGCACCGATGATGGGCGGACCGTTCGTTTCGAGCGGTGGCCTCATGTCAGGCGCCGAACCTCAAGCCCTCGACCAATCTTGGAACGAGGAAAAACCAAAATCTTAATTTCGTGAAAACCACTAAAGAAATTTCTCTGGGCGATATCGCCGCACGCTCCGAAGAGTTGCGCGGAGAAAGTATGACCCTCAACATGGGTCCCTCTCACCCCGCCACCCACGGCGTACTGCGTCTTTCACTCGAACTCGATGGCGACACCGTAACCAAGTGCGACCCGGTCATTGGCTATCTGCACCGCGGGGATGAAAAAATTGCGGAGAACATGACTTATAATCAGTTCGTTCCTTATACCGATCGCTTAGATTATCTCGCTCCCCTTGCTAACAATGTCGCTTACGCGATTGCCGTTGAAAAATTAGCCGGACTGAAAATGCCCGAGCGCTGTGAAGCGATTCGTGTAGTCTGCTGCGAAATGGCTCGTATCTCTTCTCACTTATTAGGACTTGGAGTTTATGCGATGGATACCGGTGCATGGACGGTCTTCATGTATACTTTCACCGAGCGCGAAAAACTTTACACCCTCTTTGAAGAACTTACCGGTGCACGTTTTACAACCAGTTACACTCGTATTGGTGGACTCACGCGCGACTTACCTGAAGGCTGGCTCCAACGCGTCGAAACTTTCTGCGATGGTGTTTTAAAAACCATCGACGAAGTGGATCGCCTCCTCACCCGTAACGGTATCTTCCTCGAACGCACCGAAGGTATCGCCCCCATTTCTAAAGAGCTCGCGCTCGCTTACGGTTTAACCGGACCCAACTTACGTGCCTCCGGTGTGGCTTTCGATTTACGTAAAGATAAGCCCTACTCTGGATACGAAAAATATGATTTTGATATTCCGGTAGGAACGAAGGGCGATTGCTTTGATCGTTATTTAGTCCGGATGGAAGAGGTTCGTCAGTCCGTCCGCATTCTTCGCCAAGTGATTAAGACCATGCCAGGTGGCGCTTGGTACGCTGAAGACGCGAAGAAAATTTTCCTTCCCCCGAAAGCCAAAATCATGACGAAGATGGAAGAGCTCATTCAGAATTTCATGTTGGTGACCGAAGGCCCACAGATTCCTGCGGGCGAAATTTATTTTGAAGCGGAAAATCCTAAAGGCTCACTCGGATTTTATATCGTCTCCAACGGAGGCGGTGTGCCCTATCGCTTAAGAATTCACGGACCCAGTTTCGTGAGCTTAAGTATTCTCCCTGCCATCGTGCCGGGTAATTTCCTCACCGATATTTCATCTATTCTCGGGTCACTCGACTTCGTGATGGGTGAATGTGATCGCTAAACATGTCGCTCAAACCTTCCACCCTTTCTCAGGCCGATACGATTATCGCCCAGTACCCACAAAAGCGTAGCGCAACCATGCCTCTCTTACACTTGGTGCAAGAGGACCGTGGTTTCATCACGCAAGAAGACATGGCTTGGGTCGCGGAAAAAGTCGGCGTCACTCCGATTCAAGTTTTGGAAGTCGTTACGTTCTACCCGATGTTCCGTCAGCAAGCCATTGGCCGTCGCCACGTCAAAGTCTGTCGTACCCTTTCCTGCGCACTCCGCGGATCTTATGCGTTGATGGAAAGTTTGGAGAAATCTTTAAACTGTCCGCGCGGCGAAACTTCAGCAGACGGAAATTTTACTTTAGAATTTGTGGAGTGTATCGCGGATTGTGGTTGTGGACCCGTCGTTCAAGTGGACCACGCTTTACACGAAAACATTGCTCCCGAAAAAGCTGCGGAGTTTGCTGAGCAAATTAAAAACAGTCTCAAAGATTCCAATTACGGAAAAAACCAACCCCAACCCGGTACACCTGAGTGGAACGGATAAACCTCTAATCACTTTATAAAATGTCTGCCGTCGAACGCCCTCTTATTTACGCCAATCTGCGCAAGCCAGGTTACAGCATCGACATCGATTGCTATATCAAACACGGCGGTTACGAAGCCCTTAAAAAGGCGGTCGCGATGAAGCCCGATGAAGTTTGCAAAGAAGTTGAAATTTCCGGTCTCCGTGGTCGTGGGGGTGCTGGTTTTCCCACCGGCATGAAGTGGAAATTCCTCGATCGTAAATCGGGCAAGCCCTGCTACCTCGTCGTCAATGCCGACGAATCTGAACCCGGTACCTTTAAAGACCGACAAATTATTTATAAAGATCCGCACCAAATGCTCGAAGGCATTGCGATCACTGCGTGGGCCATTCAAGCCAAGCAGATTTTTATTTATATCCGTGGTGAATTTCAACACGGTGCAAAAATTTTAGAGAACGCTATTGCGGAAGCGAAAGCTAAAGGATTCTTAGGAAATAATATTTTAGGCAGCGGCTATTCTTGTGATGTCGTCGTGCATCGTGGCGGTGGTTGCTATGTGTGCGGTGAAGAAACCGGACTGATCGAATCACTCGAAGGCAAACGCGGTTATCCTCGCATAAAGCCTCCCTACTTCCCTGCCGTACTCGGAGTTTATAACTGCCCGACGATTGTAAATAATGCGGAGACGCTGGCACAAGTGAAGCACGTGTTAACTTTCGGTGGTGCTGAGTTTGCGAAAATTGGTATCCCTGGTGATAGCGGAACGCACATCTGGGGAGTCAGCGGACTCGTTAAACGTCCCGGACTCTACGAAATCGAAGCGGGTAAAGCGACTTTCGGACAACTCCTTTATGATTTCTGTGGTGGACCTCTCGAAGGTCGAACATTCAAAGCGATTATTCCTGGTGGATCTTCGACCAAAATTTTGAAATTTGGTGAACGCTTCAAAGGTAAGCTCCCGAACGGACAAGAGTTTGATTGGGCGCTCGAAGATATTCCTCTCGATTCCAATAGCATCGCTGCGTGTGGTACTGGACTCGGCACCGGCGGAACCATTGTCATCGATGACTCCGTGGAAATGATTCAAGCGCTCTCGAATCTAAATGCATTTTATGCCCATGAAACCTGCGGACAATGCACCCCTTGTCGCGAAGGTTCCTTATGGTTAAGTCGCGTTTCTAAACGCATTACCACCGGCGGCGGATTAGAATCTGACGTCTCTCTCTTACTCGATATCGCCAATCAAGTAGCTGGGCGCACGATTTGTGCTCACGGTGAAGCGGTCGCTTGGCCCGTACAATCGGCGGTGCCGAAATTTAAAGACGAATACCTCGACTCCATTAAGCGTCGTCAAAACGGTGATTTCGTTTCCCCTCTCAAACTTATCTAATCATGGAATTCAAAAACGTTACCGCTGTCGCTAAAGCCAATGTCTACTTCGACGGAAAAGTAGTCTCACACAGCATTCTCTTGGCGAGTGGTGAAAAGAAAACTCTCGGACTGATTTATCCAGGATCGTACCACTTCGGAACGGACAAAGCTGAAATCATGGAAATCACCGACGGAAGTTGCGTGGTGACGATTGATGGATCCAAAGAAGAAAAGACTTATGCAGCGGGTACGAAATTTGATGTACCTGCGAAATCAGGTTTCACCATCGCGGTCCCCTCGGGTATTTGTCAGTATATCTGCAGTTTTATTGGATAAAGTGAGAGCACCCTCGGGTGCACGCTTGCTTTCCTACTTGGGGTATTAGACCTTTACGCCATGTCCGAAACCTTTGGTAGTTCTCCTGTGCCTTTCAGCACTCCCGCCAAAGAAAAGCCATGGGTGCAGTTAAAGACTTTCACATCGAAACCTAACATCTTCCGTTCGATGGTCGGAGATGTTTCTCCTGATGCACGCCAAGGTGACATCGTCGCTGCGTACGATAAACAAGGATCCCCGATTGGTTATGGTTTTTGGAATCCGGGTGCACCTATCGCACTACGTATTGTAAAATCAACCCCAGGAAAACCCGATGAAGGTTGGTTTGAAGGAGCGATTAAGAGAGCCGTCGCCCTTCGAAAAGATATTTTAAAATTAGATGCCGATACGGATGCCTACCGCGTGGTTAATGGTGACGGCGATTTTCTCTCTGGCTTAGTCGTCGATAAACTCGGCGACACCCTCTCCATTGAAGTTTCGTCGATTGCGGTGATGCGTCGTCTCCCCCGCTGGCTAAAAATTTTACACGAAGCCATCGGAACGAAAAAAGAAATTGTGCAAGTCGACGAACACGTCGCTCGCGTTGAAGGTATCATGCCTTCCGATATTCCCAGTTCATCGGTACGCTTTGTGAAGATTAAGGAGTTTGGTGTCGTACAAGAAGTCGACTTCGCTGAGGGCCATAAAACGGGCTTTTTCTGCGACCAACGTGATAATCGCCGGCGCTTCGCCCAACTCGCTAAAGGGCTTAAAGTATTAGACCTTTGTTGCTACTCGGGCGGATTTTCCGTCGCTGCCAAATTGGCGGGGGCGACAGAAGTCACCGGCGTGGATCTCGACGAGAAAGCCATCGAACGCGCTAAGAGAAATATGAATTTAAATAATGTGCGTTGTGAATTCGTTCACGCCGATGCGTTTAGTTGGATTCGTCAGATGCAGAAGAACGGAAAGACTTGGGACATCGTTCTTTGCGATCCGCCCAAATTCGTGGATAGTCGCGATGAAGAGTTTCAAGCTGAGGGACTTAAAAAATATAATGACTTGAATGTGTTGGCCATGCAGATGGTAGCACCGGGAGGATTGTTTGTGACCTGCTCTTGCTCGGGATTGGTCACACCCGAAGCCTTTGAGGACCTAGTCGTCAAAGCCTCACACCGTTACGCTAAGCGCCTGCAGATTTTTGATCGCACCGGACCAGGTTCTGACCACCCCAATGCCTCCAATCACCCCGAAGGACGCTATCTTAAGGTGATTTGGAGTAGGATAATGAGTTAATCGGGTAGGTTATTTATAGGCACCTGTAAGTATATCTAGAGCCCCCTCAACTTTCTCCCTTTCCCACTTGCGACTGGGGGCTGGTATCCTACTTTTCGGACATATTTCCTCAGTATGGTCACGGACAACAAACCTCCCTTAATTTCTATCAATGTCGATGGTGTCGAACACCAAGTCGTTGCCGGGACCAACCTCGTCGATGCCCTCGCGAAAATCGGCAAAGAGGTCCCTCACTATTGCTACCACCCGAAGCTCACCATCGCTGGTAATTGCCGCATGTGCCTCGTCGAACTCGGATCGCCGATGCGCGACCGTGCGACCAACGAAGTGATTTTAGAAAACGGTAAGCCCAAAATCGGATGGCAACCAAAACCAGCGATTGCTTGTGCAACGAATGTTTCACCTGGCCTCCATGTAAAACTCGATTCTCCAGAAGTTAAAGCCTGCCGCGAAGGGGTTACTGAAATGCTTTTACTCAATCACCCTCTCGATTGCCCCATTTGCGATCAAGCGGGTGAATGTAAGCTCCAAGAATTTTCTGCCGAGTACGGCAAAGGTTATTCTCGTTATGTAGATGAGAAAAATGCGAAGCCAAAAAAGACCCGTCTGGGACCTCGCGTCACGCTCGATGATGAACGTTGTATTCTTTGCTCACGCTGTGTGCGTTTTTGTAACGACATCGCAAAAGACCCTGTTTTAGGCTTCGTTAATCGTGGTTCCTTTAACACCCTCACCTGCTTCCCCGGTAAAGAATTAAACAATAACTACTCGCTCAACACGGTAGATATTTGTCCTGTTGGCGCTCTTACCAGCACTGATTTTCGTTTTAAGATGCGCGTGTGGTTCTTGAAAAAGACTCCATCCATTTGCACTGAGTCTAGCGTGGGCGTGAATACAACCATCTGGTCACGCGAAGGAAAAATTTATCGGATCACTCCACGTCAAAACGACGCCGTGAATGATACTTGGATGGCGGACTCGGGTCGCGAACTTTATAAACAAGTAGAAGATGCCCATCGCATCACTTCCGCTTCGGTTAAAGGAACCAAGACTTCTGTCGATATCGCTTTCAATACTGCCTCGGAAATTATTAAGTCAGGCCATTTAGCGATTGTCGGCTCAGGACATCTCACCGTTGAAGAACAATACCTACTGTCCGATTTAGCCAAGAAACACAGTGCTAAGACCTACGTCCCAGCTCATACGGGTAAAGGTGACGGGATGTTAATTTCCGAAGATCACACTCCGAACTTCCGCGGTGCCCTCGTGACCGGATTAACGCAAAATGCGGCGGTTGATTTAAAAGCGCTTTCGTCCGATATCGAATCAGGAAAAGTAAAATCATTACTCATCTGCAGAGAAGATGTCACGACGCTCGGACTCTCAGCACAATTACTTTCCAAGGTCCGCGTTATTGTGATTGCGACGCATAAAAACGCGACGACGGATACAGCTGAAGTTGTTTTACCGGGCTTAACGGTTTTCGAAAGAAGTGGTTCATTCATTAACTGCCAATTCCGCCTTCAATCTTTTGTGCAAGCGATTCCCGGACCTGCGGGAACATTGCCTGACAGTTCATATTTAGCCCGTTTTGCTGGTCTCAACGTCAATTCCCTTTGGAAAGAATTAGCACAACACGTGCCTGCACTCGCTGGTTTAGCACACGGAAAAATTCCTGAAGACGGCGTCGTGATTGATAGTTCAAAATGGTCGAGCCTCACCTTCCCCGAAGGTCGCCTTCTTAAATTCGCACCCGCAGGAGTCACCGCCTAAGATGATCGAACAAATCCTTAACGATCTCATTCTCTCGCCTGCTTGGTATTACACCGCGGCACGTGGACTTACGGTTATCGTTATTTTAATGTCGATTGCGGCTTACTCCGTTTTACTTGAGCGCAAAGCATCGGCATGGATTCAAGGTCGGGTCGGACCTAATCGCACCAACCATCCACTCATTGCCTGGATTCCCTTTTTTGGTAACGTCTTAATGCGTGGGGGTTTTATTCAACCAGCGGCCGATGGTTTAAAATTCCTCTTTAAAGAAGACGCACTCCCCGGGCACGTGCGTAAGACTTTTTATGTTTTAGCGCCGTGCCTCGCCTTAGCTCCGGTACTGATTTCATTAGTGATGCTACCCTTTGGCGAATTACCGAACGGAAAAATTATCACTCTCTGCCCTGGTGCTGATATCGGAGTTTTATTCATGTTCGCGATCAGTTCACTCGGAGTTTACGGCATCGCCTTAGCAGGATGGGCCGCGAATTCTAAATACCCGTTTCTCGGTGCCATCAGAGGTTCGGCACAATTAATCTCCTACGAATTAGCGATGGGCCTGTCGGTCCTAACGGTATTTTTAGCAACCGCCACGCCTGATCAAAACAATGCGCTCAGTTTAGTTTCGATGGTTAAGGCACAAACCGGTGCATGGAATATTTTATACCATCCAGTTGCCGCACTCATTTTTCTGATCTGTATTTTCGCCGAAGCGAATCGACACCCGTTCGATATGCCTGAATCTGAAACGGACCTCGTCGGCGGTTTCCATACTGAATACGGCGCGTTTAAATTTGGTCTCTTCTTCGTCGCCGAATACAGTCACATGATCATTGGTTCATCGCTCTTTATCCTAATGTTCTTGGGCGGCTGGCACGTCTTACCTTGGTTGCCCAACGTGGGCACGGGCATCTTCGCAACACTGATTGGTCTCGGTTCATTCTTCTTCAAACTCGCCGCGTTCTTATTCTTCTTCGTGTGGGTGCGCTGGACCGTTCCACGTTTTCGTTACGACCAAGTAATGCGAATTGGCTGGAGAGTTCTCCTGCCTATTGCGGTGGTTAATCTCCTCGTCTACTTTATCTGGTACGCCCTCCAAGGCTAAATAACATGGCTATAAAAATCGTTGAACGTCGTCCTCTCTCCTTCTTGGAGAAAACTTATCTTCCGCAAATCATTGCGGGACTAAAAGTGACTTGGGATAATTTAGTAAAGCCTCCCGTTACTTTACAGTACCCTGAGGAACGTCCTGTTATTCCTAATGGATATCGCGGTGTTCCCACGCTCGTCCGCGATCCCCAAGGTCGCGAAAAATGCGTTTCGTGTCAGCTTTGCGAATTCGTCTGTCCCCCGAAGGCTATTCGTATCACGCCCGGTGAAATTTTAGAAACCGCGGACAATAATCACGTTGAAAAAGCGCCGAAGGAATTCGATATCGACATGCTGCGCTGCATTTATTGCGGACTCTGCCAAGAGGTCTGCCCAGAGGAAGCGATCTGGCTTCAAGGTCAGTACTCCATGACGGGTATGACCCGTGAAGAGATGGTTAATAATAAAGATAAACTTTACGAACTCGGCGGAACTTTACCCGACTCTCATTATAAGTGGGATAAGAAAAAAGCGGAAGCGGAACGTCAACAAAACGAACAACACTAAGCGCGACCTTCGGTCGCGAGGGGACACGTGGGCAAGGTGACAAGGTGACAAGGGGAATAAATTTAGGGGACACGTGGGCAAGGTGACACGATGAAAAGGGGGCAAAATATTAAATTGTGACCACTTGCCAAAGATTGTCGGCTACCTACGGTGCAGGCATGTCCTTACTCTTTTCTCCGCTCAAAGTGGGTGCGCTCACGATTCCGCATCGCGTGATCATGGCTCCGCTCACCCGCACCCGTGCAGGTGAAGGCAATGTTCCCACCGATCTTAATGCCGAGTACTATGCACAACGTGCGAGCGCGGGAATTATTATTTCTGAGGCGACCACGGTTTCCGCACGCGGACATGGCTATCCCAACACACCAGGAATTTATACTGAGGCACACGTCGCGGGTTGGAAAAAAGTAACTTCCGCAGTGCACGCCAAAGGTGGTAAAATTTTCCTACAGCTCTGGCACGTTGGTCGCATTTCACACCCGGCCTTTCAACCCAATGGTGAGCTGCCAATTGCTCCTTCAGCCATCCAACCCAAAGGCCAAGTTTGGACCGGTAAAGAAATGGCCGATTATGTCGTACCTCATGCTTTAAAAACTGAAGAAATTTACGGGGTCATCGCCGAATATGTACGCGGGGCTCGGTTGGCAAAAGAAGCTGGATTCGATGGCGTCGAAATTCACGGTGCCAATGGTTACTTACTCGATCAATTTTTACGCGATGGTTCCAATAATCGCACCGATAATTATGGTGGCTCGGTTGAAAATCGTGCCCGACTTTTATTACAAGTCACCGGTGCTGTCATTTCGATTTGGGGTGCTGATCGCGTCGGCGTTCGTCTCTCTCCGGGTGGAGTCTTTAACGATATGCATGACAGCAATCCGCAGCGCACCTTCAGTTATGTGCTCGGCGAACTTTCGAAATTAGAAATCGCCTACGCCCACGTCACACGCGTGACCGCACAAGATGTTGCCCACGGTGCCCAAGCGGGGATTGGACCCAAAGAGCTTCGTCACTGCTTTAAGGGTGTGATGATTACGGCCGGTGGGTTTGACCGAGCACAAGGCGAAGAGGCCATTAAAGAAGGCTGGGCGGATGCCATTGCGTACGGTGTGCCTTTCCTCTCCAACCCCGATCTTCCCCATCGCCTGGAAAAGAATTTAGCACTGAACACGCCCGATGAATCGACCTTTTATGCCGCGGGGCCAAAAGGATATACCGACTACCCTTTCGCTCAATAAGCCCAAGTTCAGTCAAAAAGTTTAACTCCCGTTGTCACCGAGATGTTACTGTCTTGGCGGGCTTCTTTTACACTCATTTAGAATTCACTCTTTCCACTGAGACATTCTCGTATTAAGTGTATTTATCGCTCTTTAGTTTAGCCCATGTCCGTTCCGCCTCCCATCCCTTCAACTTTCGCTCGTGCCAATGCACCGACGTATGTGATTGGGCATAAAAATCCCGACGCTGACGCCATTTGCTCTGCCATTGCTTACGCTGCATTTAAAGAAGCGTCGGGTCAAAAAGGTTATGTCGCCGCACGTTGTGGAAATTCCAATGCGCGCATCGATGCGATCTTACAACGTTTCGGTATGAGTCTTCCCGTCTTCGTGGGTGATGTAAATCCACGAGTCGAAGACATCATGCAAACGAATCCGTTTGTGGTTTCGATTAACGATACTTGTGCCCGTGCTCTCGAAATACTCGATGAGCATGATTTACGTGCCCTACCCGTCATCGGACGCGAAGGCCAACTCGAAGGCTATGTATCTATTTTTGCCTTAGGTGATTATTTTATTCCGAAACCCAAAATCGCCACTTCGATGCGCAAAGTAAACAGTTCCATCGATGCAATTGTCCAATCGATTAAAGGAAAAGCGGTCGTCATTTTTGACTCCACACAAATCAACGAACTTTACGTGCGCGTGGCGGCGATGGAATTAGAGTCCTTCGGCAAATCAGCGACCAAGGAAGGTATTCCTACAAATAAAAGTATTATCGTGGTGGGTGATCGTAACGATGTTCATCAGCGTGCCATTGAAATGGGCGTTCGTCTCATCATCGTCACCGGTGGACACCAAATGTCCAAAGAATGTCTCGCATTCGCCGAAGAGAAAAAAGTTTCAGTTGTTTATGCGGACACCGATAGTGCGACCACCGCTTGGGCGGTGCGTGCTGCTACGCTCATCGGAAATTTGGTTCAACGAGACGCTCCTCTCTTTCAAGCTCAGGAAAAACTTTCAGTCGCCCGCCGTCGCATTGTGCAATCCAATGCCCTCATCTGCCACGTGGTGAATGAAGACGGTAAACTCATCGGTGTTTTTAGTAAGTCCGATATTTTAAAACCCGTGCACCATCGCTTGGTTTTAGTGGATCACAATGAATTATCCCAAGCGGTAGACGGCGCGAATGAAGTCGAAATCGCTGAAGTCATCGACCACCACCGCCTAGGTAATCCGCACACCCATCAGCCGATTCTCTTCGTTAATCGTCCCCTCGGTTCCACCTGTTCGATTGTCGCAGACATGTTCAAAACGGCTAATTTAAAGCCCTCGCCGCAAATTGCGGGATTGATGATGTGTGGTATTATTTCGGATACACTCTTACTGCAAAGTCCCACGACCACGCCGCTGGATTCTGAGTTACTCAATTGGCTCTCAGGTTTAGCGGATACCGATGCACGCGCGCTCGCGGACATGATTTTCAATACTGGATCCGTACTCGCCAATATGTCCGCTGACGCTGCGGTACGCGCCGATTGCAAATTGTACACCGAGAACAATTACCGCTTCTCCGTCGCGCAGGTGGAAGAACTCGGCTTTAATAATTTCCGGAAAGCTCAGGAAGGTCTATTGGAAGGTCTCGAAAAATACCGTCGCGAAAACGGCCTGCACTTCTCTGCTCTTTTAGTGACCGATATTGATACGCAAAGTTCCCTGCTGCTGATCCGTGGAGATTCGGAGGTCATACACAGTATCACCTACGCCCAAAAACAACCTCCGTATATTTTTGATATGCCTGGAATTGTAAGCCGGAAGAAACAGTTACTTCCGTACCTGACAAGTTTGCTGGGACAATCAGCCTCTAATTCATGAACGCCGAAGAGGCCATGCTAGCATTTCTGGCACGTCCTGACTACGTGCCGATGCGACTCGAAGAAATTATTGAGCAAATCGGCGGAGATAAGTCTGACTTACGTAAAATGCGGAAGATTGTGCCGAACTTAATTAAGTCAGGCGCTATCATCGTAAAAAATCGCGAGCTACTGGCGTTGCCTGAAGGTGATCCGCTCCCCGAAGGTACCATTCTTTTTCGCTCTAGTGGATCGGCACGAGTCGTCTTCGCCGCCGAACCTGGACAAAAACCACGTGAGCCCATTCACATTGACGCTAAAGATACGGGCGTCGCGCTGCATGGTGACCGCGTGGTCATTAAATTAAGTCGCGGTCGTCGTGATCGACAAGGCGAAGACTGGGGCACGGGTACCGTCATTCGCGTAGTCAAAAGATCTTTCACGACTCTAACGGGAACGCTCCGAAATACCCGCCTAACTTGGTTCGTGGTACCTGATGATCCCCGCATTTCGCGCGATATCATTGTCCGCGATCCGCAGCGTTCTAATTTAAAATCACTACCCAAAGAAGAAGATAAAGTAGTCGTTCAGCTGGATGCTTGGGAACGTCGCCACCTGAGCCCCACGGGAACAATCACGGAAGTTTTAGGTGTCACGCACACCCCGATGGCCGAGTACTTAGCGATTCTTCGGCGCTATAATCTCAATCCAGAATTTCCGCGCAATGTAATGGATGACGCCAATGCTTTTGGCTCTAAAGTAAAAGAGGATGATTTATATGGGCGCGAAGATTTCAGAAAAATTCCGACCATTACCATCGACCCCGATGACGCTAAGGATTTCGACGATGCTCTCTCGCTTGAACGTTTGCCCAATGGTAATTTTAAAATCGGAATTCATATCGCCGACGTCTCCCACTACGTAAAAACCGGGTCACCGCTCGACAATGAAGCCAAGGAACGCGGCAACTCGACCTACTTGGTAGGGACAGTGATACCGATGCTTCCCCACGCTCTCTCGAGTGGATTATGTTCACTCGTGGAAGGCCAGGATCGACTGGTTAAAAGCGTTATTTGTGAATTCACACCCGAAGGAAAATTAATCAAAACCGATTTCGCCAATGGCGTTATCCGCAGCATCAAGCGTCTAACCTATAAAGTCGCTTACGCCTTTTTAAATGGTGCCAAGAATGCAACGCTACGTGCGCTCCCTGCACCCCCTCCGCATCAAACGGGCTCACCTGGTCGACCGCTCTCCGAGCTGACTGACGAAGAACTCGATGTTGTCCGTTTAATGATTGGCGATTTCTGGTCGGTCGCCAAAATCCTTCGTGAAGAACGTTTTCGCACCGGATCTCTCGATTTAGAAATGAAAGAGATTAAAATTTATTGCGATAAAGATGGTTGGGCCGATCGCACTGTGGTGATCGAACACGATGAATCACACCAACTCATCGAAGAGTTTATGTTATTGGCTAATGAATGTGTGGCCAAAAATCTCGACCACGCGAAAGTGCCGCACGTTTGCCGAGTGCACGACGAACCTGATCCCGAAAAACTCAATGCGTTACGCGAGCAACTACAGTCCGAAGGCGTGTATAACGTAGGCGACCTCACCCAGCGTAAGGAAATGGTTAGATTATTGGCGGATATCAAAGGTCGTGATGATGCCTACCCTATTCGCATTCAATTCCTCCGTTCACTCAAGCAAGCCTGCTATCGTCCATCGCCTGACGGACACTTCGGTTTAGCGAAAAAACATTATTCCCACTTCACCTCACCCATTCGTCGTTATGCCGACTTAGTTGAGCATCGTATCTTTGATGCACAAATTGCGAAGATGGGTGTAAAATCTGCTCTTAAAGATCCGCCCCGCTCACCCGGCATCGGCGAACTCGTGCGAAGTTGTGAACATATTTCTATTACCGAACGAAATAGTTCTGAGGCTGAACGCGATTCGGTAAAAGTTAAGTTACTCGAATTATTTGAACGTGAAATGGAGCGTAAGGATAAACGTCCCTTCGAAGCGGTGATTACTGAAGTCAAACCACACGGACTCATGGTCGAGCTCTCGGCATCGCAGGCTTACGGACTCGTCCATATGTCGACCCTCACCGATGATTATTATCGGATGAATGATTCGGGTACGGCGCTGCGCGGCAGTCGCACCGGTAAACTTTTCACGGCGGGATCCAAAATTGAAGTCATTGTGGATCGCGTGGACCGATTCAAACGCCAGGTCGATTTCCGCCTGCACAATCCAAAGTCTGGTGCTCCTAAGCCGAATCGTGATCAACAATCACGCCCTCGCGATAATCGTAAACGGCTCTGATAGAGTGAGATAGTACCGGTAATAGGGCAATTTTAGGTTGTTTTGAGACCTTATTGAGACTGAGTCTCATTTATTTTATTGCTCATGAGACTCTGTCTCATTTATAAAAGACCACTATGCGTTCATTATCCGCTCTCCTACTCGTCGCAGCATCCGCTGGCTTTGCCTGCGATAATCCATTCACCTACTCTTATCTCACTGAAACTTTAAAGCCGGGTAAAATTACGATCGAACAGTGGGCCACCGCTCGACTGGGCAGAGATATCGGAGCGGGTTACGATGCGCGTTACCGCGGCTTTGATTTCAAAACCGAGATTGAACAAGGCATTTCTGAAAACGAACAAATCTCTTATTATATAAATTATCGATACTTCGATACCGCTACGCGCGAGGGCTTACAGTTCGATGGATTCCAAATCGCGTACATGCGCATGCTCTCCGATCCTGATAAAAATTCGTGGGGCCACGCCATCTACATCGAACCTGGTTATTCTCAAGCGAGCGGAAAAAATGGAAGTTTTCGCGATCAATATAGCCTCGAACTGAAATACCTCCTCCAACATAACTTTGGCGAGAAGCTTGATTGGATTTATGCGGCAAACTTAGTCGCGGAAATAGAACGCACCCCCGCAACCGATAGCGATGCGGTTTCCTTCAAAATAACTCAAGGCATCGCGCACGAAATCAACGCCAATTGGTATGCCGGTCTCGAGGCCGTGGCTTCGGTTGAATGGGCTGAACTGAACAACTTTGAATATGCAGCGATTTTTTTAGGACCTTGCGTTCGTTATCAAAACGAATCCGGCTTTTTTACGGTCGTCACTGCGCTGGCTCAGGTTTACGGCTCACCAGCTGACAAAGGAAATCTCAACGTCTCTGAGAAAAGTCCCTACGAAGTTCGGATTAAAGCCGGGATAAATTTCTAAATTCGTTTTAGGAATTTAACTGAATATCACGGAGCGCTAATTCCACCTTCGCGTGAATCTGCTCGGGGGATAGTCCGTTCTGCGCACGCAAAGTTTTCACATCGGTGGCGTGACCGACAAACGCATCGGGCCAGCCGATGCGCACCACGCGTACCGATGAGTTTGACTCAGCTAGGCACTCTAAAATGGCCGATCCAAATCCGCCTGTCACTACACCATCTTCCATCGTGATTATTACTTTAGCTGAAGCAGCTTGGTTGATTAATAAATCGGCATCGATTGGTTTGGCGAAACGTGCGTTCACCACTCCGACCGAATGTCCGTCTTTGGAAAGTTTTTCTGCTAAGACCAGTGCATCAGGCATCATAGAACCCAGCGCCCAGATTTGAATATCTCGGCCCTCTTGAATCACTTCAGCTTTGCCTAAGGTAATTATTGCGGGGCGAGATTTAATCGCGACGCCCATGGCGGGTCCGCGAGGAAAACGAATAAACATCGGCTGACCCGAGCGAATGGAAGTGTGTAACATATCCGATAACTCATCTTCATCTTTTGGCTGCATGATTGTCACGCCAGGCACGCAACGTAAGTAAGCGATGTCGAAAAGTCCGTGGTGCGTGGGTCCATCGCTCGGTGAAACACCGGCGCGATCCATACAAATAGTCACCGGCAGTCTTTGTAAGGCGATGTCGTGAATCACCATATCGTAAGCACGTTGTAAAAATGTGGAGTAAATCGCGGCGACCGGACGGAGATTTCTAGCAGCTAGACCTGCGGCAAAAAGTGCGGCGTGTTCTTCGGCGATTCCGACATCATGATATTGATTCGGACATTCCTGCTTTAATTGGTTAAGTCCGGTACCCGACGGCATAGCGGCGGTGATGCCCACGACTTGCGGATTAGCTTTGGCTTCACGAACTAACAAGGAGCCAAAGACATCCTGCCACGCTTTCGGTGCGCCAGGTTTACCGGTGCTTAAGCTATCACCCGTTTCAGGATCGAATGATGAGGTCCCGTGAAATTTTTCGGGATTCTTGAGTGCGGCGGACAGTCCCCGACCCTTCTCGGTGCGCACGTGTAAAATAATCGGACCTTTAGCGTCTCTACAGAAAGTGAGATAACGTTCTAAGGCGTTTAAATCGTGTCCATCAATCGGACCCACGTAACGAACGCCGTAGTGTTCAAAGACGGAAGAACTTCGGGTAAATAGATCTTTGATTTGGCGTTTTAAGTTTCGGCCAAAATCTAGAAACTTTGTACCCGCGCGAGTTTTATTTAGAAAATTTTTGATACTCTTTTGCGAGTTATTGTACGGACGCGAAACGATTAAGCGGCTGAGCATCTGAGACAACGCGCCGACGTTTTTATCAATCGACCATTCATTATCATTTAAAATAATGACTAAGCGTTTTGTGGAGGTGGCGGCGTTATTAAGCGCTTCCATCGTCACCCCACAGGTCAGTGCGGCATCGCCAATTAAGGCAACGACGTGAGAGTCTTCGTTTAAGCGATCACGCGCATTGGCCAGTCCGACGGCTGCAGAAAAAGCGGTGCCTGCGTGGCCGGCGCCGAAGACATCGTGTAGACTCTCGTCGCGATTAAGAAATCCGCTCAAGCCACCCGTTTGGCGGATGCCGTCGAAGTCTGAATTATTTCTACCCGTGAGTAATTTATGGACGTAGCCTTGATGGGCGACGTCGAAGACAAATTTATCGGCGGGCGTATTGAATACGCGGTGAAGGGCGATAGTCAGTTCCACCACGCCAAGATTCGGTCCGACGTGACCACCATTACGTGCGGTCACTTGGATAATGCGTTCACGAATTTCTTGAGCGAGCACAGGAAGGTCTTCTGCCGCTAAAGCTTTAACGTCGGTCGGACCACTAATATTGGGCAGAAGAGCCATTCGCTTACTAATTATTCGTCGGAAGATTTTTTGCTCAGCTGTTCGATGCGAAGTTCGGCGGCCTGTAAACTCGTTTGGCAGGCTTTCAGTAAGCGCATGCCCTCTTCATATTTCGTGACCAATTCATCGAGCGAGACGGTACCCGCTTCGAGTGACTCCACCAATTTCTCGAGTTTGGTTAGGTCAGCTTCAAAACCTTCTTTGCCATTGGCACTGCCAGTTTTTTTGTCGGCGCTCATCAAATAACTCTCAGCGGACTTGGGCAGAGTCTCAAGCGGATTGTGCAATTTTACTTAGTCGGTCTGGTTAATAGACGCGGACGTAGCCCCGCTTTTACGACTGAATCCAAAACCCCGACTGCAGTACCGGTGAGCGAACGCTCATCCGCGACGATTAAAACTTCGGCCTCGGGGCTTAACTTGGCCTTATCGGCGAGGGCTTTATTCAAATTTGTTTGGGCAATTTCTTTGCCTTCGAGGTAAATTTTTCCTTCGCGATCCACCCCAATGACCATCGCTGCGGCGGTGCTGCTGGTGCCGCCAGCATCGGCGGCGGGAGGGACAATCGAAAGAGTACGGGCTTCTTCAAAGCGTCCGGCTAATAATAAAAAAAATACCAAAACCACCATGATATCAATCAACGGGATGACATTGATTTCGTTACGACGGCGGCGAGGAATGACTAAACTCATTTCGATTGCTGTTCGAGACTCTCAACTAAGACGTCGACCTGCGATGAAAGAATTTCGACTCGGCGACTCAGCCAATTAGATCCCACGAGTGCGGGGATAGCGATACAAAGGCCAATCATGGTGGTGCTTAAGGCGAGTCCCACACCACGGGTTAAAGTTTGAGAGTCGGGCAAACCTTGCTCAGGAAAAAGCGTGGCCAGTCCAGCCACAGTTCCCAATAAACCCAATAACGGAGCGGCGGCGACAACGCTATCGATGATAAAAAATCCGCGCTGAAGTTTGATGAGTTCGGATCGCGCGAAGGATTTGAGAACTTCGCCGCGTGCTCCCTCCTGCCAGAAAATAATGACACGACCGGCTAAAGTTTGATTACCAGCTTTGATTGAACGCGCTTCGCCTTTGCGCACCGCTTGTAAAAGAGAAACTGGAACCACTCGGCTGGAAATGAGAGCAATGGCACGCTCGGATATCAGGAAAACGACGAGGATGGAACAGAAGCCCAGGGGCCATAGAAACAATCCAGCACCTTCGATGAGAGTATTCACGTTGCTACGCTGAACACCTCAAAACCTTGAGCAAGCCCGCTCTCAATCGTAAAAAAACTGTTAATTCGTTATTATATGACTGATTTCAATCCTTTAAAC
This sequence comes from Opitutales bacterium, assembly GCA_016463705.1. GTDB lineage: Bacteria > Verrucomicrobiota > Verrucomicrobiia > Opitutales > UBA953 > UBA953. Next base: position 77,603 of record JAEMQU010000007.1, read on the forward strand.
CCATCCGTGCCTAGTTTTAATCATTCGGTAAAGAAATTCGCTGTTTAACCTCAATTCTTTGACTTTCTCCCCCAATTTGGATTCAATTAAATACTACCCCCATAGCCCCTTTAATGAATCGTAAGCGCTCAGGATTCTCTCTCGTTTTGTCCTTAGCCATCATGGCAGGCATGGTCATGTTGGTGATAGTTTTGGCGGCATTTCTGCAGGTAGAAACTCGCTTAGCTTTAGGACATTCTGGATACATGCGGGCGCGTCTCAATGCAATCGCTTCGGCCAAAATGGCTTTGGGTCAATTACAACAATTAGCCGGCCCCGATCAACGTGTGACGATGCGTGCGGATATGTATGATGCCGGCAAAACACCAGGCGCACAATCATCCACGACAGTCACGACAGCCGAAAATCCATCCGCACCAACAGGCGGAAAACTTTCGCACCAAAAAAGATATTGGACCGGTGTTTGGGCAACGGGTGGAGTTAGTCAAAATCGCGTTCGCGATTGGAATGTAGCGAAGCCGCATGACACTCGACTTTTCCTCGGTTGGCTCAGTTCACCTGGAGTTATCAGCACCACCGATCCAGAAATCGCAGATGTCAGCAAACTGCCCAATTACACTCCTAATAGCAGTGCATTTAGTTACCCGTCTAACGCTTCACCTTTTCCACCTGCAACGAGTATCACTGACCTCACTGGCAAGGCACTCATTGATGATTTAGGTAATCCTCTCTCGAGCACACCTGACACTGTTTTAGTTCCTCTCTTGTCACGTGGTTCGGTCAAAATGACAACGAACACGCCTACACGTTGGGCGGTGGAATATTCGGGCGCGGTGGATGCAATGCCTATGCCACTACCGGGTCCCAATGCAACCGGTGGAGTGAGATATGGAGTTAACGGACGTTACGCATTCTGGATCGGCGATGAAGGTGTAAAAGCAAAAGCTAATATACCTGATGTCTATGGTATTACCTCGGGCGGTTCTAATTACAAAACAGCATTATCCATTTGGGATGAAGGCTTCCGCGGAAGTGGTGCGCAACGCAGCGCTCTCGAAGCTATTCTACCGTCAGATAAATTAGATTATACTGGGGCGACCATTCTGACTAACACCTGGAAGTTCTCGACTTGGCGCGATGCGGACATTGCGATTTCGAATAGTTGGGACACGTCCTACATGGCACGAGTCAAAACTCCAAATGACCTTTCGGTGTGGGCCAATACTGCAAGCGGCACAACAGCCGGTGATGCGATGAGAGATGCAGCCAAAATACTTTGGCACGATGTGACACCTTGGTCCTACTCAACCATCACCGATACTTACAACGGTGGCGTTAAAGTCGATTTATCGACGGCCTTCGAATTACCTTATGCTGTTTATCGCGGACTAGAAACCTATTACGGACAAAAAAATACGACGACCACGACGGCAGCGTATAATCGTGCGCCATCACTCTTTCACGACGCCTCAAATCGTTCAGCCGCTCCAGGCACACCTTACGCTTACGACATCGACTTAAATACCGTTAGAAAACTAAGTCATATTGGCACAGCGGCAGAAATTTTAGCAAGCTATCCCAGGGCTGCTGAATGGGCCCCTGTTTATTTAAGTTCAGTACTTGGCACAGCGTATTCTCTTTTAGGAACTCAAAATGGAGGCGAGTTGCCTGAGCGCATGGGCTTTGTTTATGAAGTACCACTTCGTAATGATTTCTGGAATGGCGTGGCAGCTAGAAAAAATCCTTTCACAAGCGATTCCAATAAAATTTCGGTTGATAATTTAAATGGCAGAATTGAAAGAGGTCCAACCTGGGATTTATACCGAAATTATTACCGAATGTACAAGTTAGAGACGGAAGCGTGTTCGGCTAATGCAGTAATCTTAGGACAGCCTAAAATCACTAGCGGTGCCGTTTTTGCCCGTGGAGTTGATCCCATTAGTTTCGCAAATGCACACACTAATGCCAGCACTGGAACTAATCCAAATCTCGCACCCTACGGATTTTTGGAAAGCGAAGCGAGTAGCACCTCAAACAGTTCATATAATTACATGTACCGGTATTCGAATTATGCATCGGCGCAGGGACCTCAGTATAATCTCCACATGGGCAATACGTCAGGGAAAGCTACGAACAACACAGTCCCACCAATAACATGGCCAACGAGCATGAAAATTGCGCCAAGCATCATACGCTTTGCAATGATTTACTCGGTAATATGGAATGATGATAAATTAGGGATATGCATCGATCCATTTATTGTGGTACACAATCCCTACGACGTTGCGATTGAGTTTCCGGGAGTTGCGATGGTAAGTAGTGAAAAAGAAGCCAGCCACATTTTTGAATTCTTTTATAACGGTGTAGCCATCGGCGATATTTTCACGGGACAAAGTTTTGAATCTGGTCACCAGATTTCCTTTAGGGCTATTGCTGGCCCAAATGGAACTACTTTCGGTGGTGGGACTGGGGCAACTAAATCAAATGTTTTCCGTCTTGAGCCAGGAGAAGTCAGACTGATTGGCGCTACCGACGACCCTAGTCCGAAAAAAATCGATGCATATACATCCATCGATATCCCCTGTGACTTCGTCTACGCAGAAGGCAGTCAATATTTTGTGCCAATAAATGCATATACTAATATCGGATATAATAAAACTGGCGGACTAAATGATAATACAGCTGGGAAAGTGACAGCTCCACCGAGTACGGCGATGACTGCAATTGATGACCCAGCTTGGGTTGCAGTTTATGGTAATACTACAACTAAACCATACACTCCACTCCTCTGGGCAATTCAAAATTCACCTCTAAAAGGCTGGAATGGAACAGTGGGCGACTTCAATAGTAAAACCACTGGTAACGGAATTGTTGTCAAAGCTAGAAACGAAGGAGGTTTATACTTTAAATCTCCTACACTAAATAATTATTTCTATTTTCCAGACCAATTAACGCCTGGTAAATATCTCTCGTACCCGCGTGGAACTGGTCACGTAGTTGATGGAGGAAACCAAGATTATTTATTTTTCCTGCAATACGATACAAATGCTCGTGCTCAAAAGCTTAATAAATCCCGACACTGGATGGGCCCGATACAGTACAGCGATGAAAATACGCCTAACGCACTCAACAGTAGTACGTCAGGCAAATTTTGTATTAGAAGTATTTTTACAGTTAATGAACCACTCATTACGGAGGTAAGACTTTTGAGTTCAGGTTGGCCGCTTTACGGAAATGCCAATGACGGATACTCTTCTGCCACAGACCCTGAATTTGGTTCAGGAATTACAGGTTTTGATAAAAGTTATGGTTCTCCGCCGACTGATCCGATCGGAAATTCACACGCCATTGCTCGCACCCTACCCGAATCATTTAATAACATTAATAATGGATGGAGAACTATTTATAAATCGAAACTGGGAGCAAATTTTTTGGACTCTAAAACTGGAAATCAATTTTTTATCATGGATTTATTTGTGAGAGGGGCAAAGGAAACTAGCGTGCTAGGAGCGAGTGATTACTATAAAACTTATCCGGGGATTAAAGAGTCTCAGTGGCCTAATAAATTAAAAGCCCCCGACGAAATCATTCCCGCTCCCTTTTCTCCCTACTTTATCAGTACT
>JAEMQU010000063.1 GCA_016463705.1 Opitutales bacterium
GAACTACTTTGGCCCACGCATTACCATTAGGAGTTGAGTTGCGTACCCTTGTTTCAAAAAAACATTTCACCATTTTTTTGTGGACTCGAATTTTTCGTTGGTTTGGTAAATTACCACGCTCAACAGAAAATTATTATATTAATGAACTCTTTAAGTTTAATAGGCTAAGTCCCTTTTACCAAATAATAGAACAGTTAAAACTTAATCTCCAGATGTGGATGCCTAGGTTTATAAGCATAAACAATCTTCTATCAAGGCTGTCGCAGTGCGATGACACTGACGTCTCAGATATAGATAGTTTTTTATTAATTACAGAATTTTCAGATATTCCTATGCTGGCACGAATTTGTGATTCAGGTAAGCCTGCCTGGGCCTATCTTTATAGTTGGGATCATGCCTGTAAACATACAGTCCTTACAGATAGATTAACTGGTTACCTTGTATGGAATGAAAAATTAGCCCAAGACATGGAGAAACTTCAAGGTGTACCTCGTGCGATGTGCAAAGTTATTGGGGCTACACAGCTTTGTCCGATTGTTGACTATTTATCCAGTACTTCAATCGCTCCAGGCCAAGGGAAAATTGAGGGTCGCCACTACTTCTATTTTGGATGCGGAACGGGTTATGCACCGATTTCGCGTAAAGAAATTAGTTTAGTTACAAACTTAGCCGACCTTTTGAACAAAGAGTTTCCAGAACATTTATTATTGGTCAGACCTTATCCATTTTATAACGACGATTCTGTACTCTCTGAACTAAAAGCTAGGGCCAACGTTCGTATTGATAACGAGTATCGATCTTTTCAAGTGAATGGATCTCTCCGCTCAGCTGACATCCACCAGCGCTTAAATTTACAGAGGGGCTCGGCTTGTTTCATACACATCGGAACGACCATGGGCTACGAAGCAGCTTTTTTAGGCTGTGCGGTCGTATTTATTAACCTTAGTTCAGACAAAAATGCAGAGGACAAGCATGCGATTGAGAGCCTTTCTACCTTTGCCCGACAGTATCATGTTCAGAAATATTTAGTCGGTAATTATTCATCGTCCGTGAACAATTTATCAGAAGCAGTTAAGGCTATTAAACTAGCAGTTGAGTCACCAGAAAAGCTTACGGCTTATAGCCAATATGTATCAGGTGACACTCCGCTTATTGATATGCCAACAATCACTCAAAAAATCTTAGAGAAAATTCTCTAAATAAATTTCTAGGTAAAAATGAATCCTAAGTTTAAAATTGGGTTATTCCCATTTGGGGGGAACGAAAATCCATACACTAATATGGTGGCGGCTGCGGTAGAGCAGGGCGGAAATATGGCTGTTCCGCTGCGGGATACTAAATTTTTTCCTATTCGCCGAGCATGCCAATCCAAGGTGGATTTAATCCACATGTTTTGGCCGAGTAATTTTTACCACTCGTCAACTTGGCTTGGCACTTTGTTAAAGAGAGTAATGTTTACTGATGGCTTGAGGTGTTTAAAAAAAATTCCCCTGATTTATTCGGCAGATAATTTGTATCCACACGACGCCGACTCGCCCGATTTCGAAA
>JAEMQU010000019.1:0-7037 GCA_016463705.1 Opitutales bacterium
AATTAAGCCCATGATTTAATCCCCTCACTCCCACCGCCCCAGTGCGCACACTTTTTTCTCAATGTATCCAAATTCTGAAACCGAATTTAATCCACGCCCACTTGATTTAAATCTACTTTTTTATTTTCTTAAATTTATGATTAGAATTAAAAATCTTTTTCGTTACACAGAGGTGACAACTAAAATGGCTTGAGCGTTGGCTCGACATTTCCCCAAGACTTTACCACTCTCACGTTACTCTATGAACGCACTCGAACAACTTCGCCAACATACCAAAGTCGTCGCCGATACGGGTGACTTCGCCGCCATGAAGGTCTTCAAACCTCTCGACGCTACGACCAACCCAAGCCTCATCCTGAAGGCCGTTCAAATGCCGGAATACAAAGCGATGCTCGATAAAGCCGCCCATGATAACCGCAGCAAAGGCGTTCACTCCGCCGTCGACGCCCTCCTCATCTCCTTCGGTACCGAAATTTTAAAAATCGTCCCCGGCCGCGTCTCTACCGAAGTCGACGCTCGTCTCTCTTTCGATAAAACAGCCACGATCGCCAAAGCAAAAGAGCTCATCGCTCTCTACAAAGCCGCCGGCATCGAGAAAGAACGCATCCTCATCAAGATGGCTTCCACCTGGGAAGGTATCCAAGCCGCTGCCGAACTCGAAAAAGAAGGCATCCGCTGTAACCTCACACTCCTCTTCTCCTTCGCTCAAGCCGTCGCCTGCGCGGATGCTAAGGTACAATTAATTTCTCCCTTCGTCGGACGGATCTACGATTGGCATAAAAAATCCCAAGGCGCGAACTGGAACGAAGAAGCTTCCTCCGGCGCCAATGATCCCGGCGTAAAATCCGTTCGTCGTATTTTCGCTTACTATAAAAAGAATAATATCAAAACCGAAGTCATGGGCGCATCGTTCCGTAATACCGGACAAATCAAAGCGCTCTGCGGTTGCGATCTCCTCACCATCGCGCCCGATCTCCTCGATAAACTTTCCAAAGATGACGCCGCTGTACCTCAAGTACTCGACGCTAAATCGGCCGCCGCCGAAGGCGAAGCCGCCAAAGTCTGGGGCGAAAAAGAATTCCGCTGGAACCATAACGAAGACGCTATGGCCTCCGATAAAACTTCTGAAGGTATCCGCGCTTTCGCCGTCGATGGTAAAAAACTCGACGACATGGTCGCGAAAGAAATCGGCTAAAACCCTTGTAAATAAAGGACTAAATGAGGTCGGACAGGTGTCCGGCCTTTTTTATTTCCGTCTCTGACGCACGGCCTCAAACAAAACAATCGCCGCCGCCATCGATACATTTAACGAGTCGGACAACCCAGCCTGCGGTATCGAAATTTTTTCATCCGCCCCTTTTAACCAGAACTCCGACAACCCATCTTTCTCCGATCCTAATAATAAAGCGGTCGGAGTTTTAGCATCCACCTCCCAAAATGTTTTCGTCGCCACCGGAGTCGTCGCTAAAGTTTTTATTTTATTCGCACGCAACCAAGCCGCCGCTTCCGTCGACGAACATACGGCCACCGGCACCGAAAAAACGGCACCCTGCGATGAGCGAACGACATTCGGATTAAAAACATCCGTCACGGGATCACAAATAATGAGCGCATCACAACCCGCTGAATCCGCGGTGCGTAAAAGCGCGCCCAAATTTCCTGGTTTTTCGACCGATTCAGCGACTAATAATAAAGGCGTTGGTGATAGTTTTAGTTGGGTGAGCGAACAGTCCCAAGTCTTCGCCACACCAAGCAATCCATCGGGCCCTTCGCGACCACTCATCTTCTCAAAAGCAGAACGTCCCACTTCACAGCAAATAATACGCTCGGCTCGACAACGGGTGACGAGTTCAGCGGCCTCACTTCCTCGAAACATTTCCGGACAAAAATAAAGTTCTTCGATTTTGATTTTCTTTTCGAAGGCTCGACCGAGTTCACGCAATCCTTCCGCAATAAACAGGCCACGCGTCTCACGCTCAGGTCGATCGCGCAAACGCGCTACAGCCTGAATACGGGGATTTTGTCGGCTCTGGATGATTTCTTCGGACACAGACCGATTAAAGGCGAATTCCACCGCAAAGAGCAAGGATAGCCGTTCATTAAAAGGGTTAAGGCTCGACCTTCTCCCCCAGGAGAAGAATTTACTGCCATGTCCGAAGAAGATTCAGCTCCGTCTAACCAGCCTCCTAAATTCCGAGAAGGTCCTTTCACTTATCACCAAGAGGTCGAAGTCGAAATCGCCACACTCACGAATTTAGGCGATGGCCTTGGCCGCGTCGATGGCTGGGTTGTTTTCGTCACCGGCGCCCTCCCCGGCGAAAAAGTGGTCGTAAAAATTTGGCATAACGCCGCTAACTTTTCTCGAGGTGATTTAGTTCGCGTCATTATTCCTTCCGCCGATCGCGTACAACCGCGTTGTGAACTCTTCGGCGAATGCGGTGGCTGCCAGTATCAAAACATGAACTACCCCGCGCAGTTAGAATGGAAACGTAAACAGGTCGCCGAAGTTTATGAACGCTTGGGTGGACTGAAAATGGAAATCGAACCGTGCTTCCCTTCGCCGAAACAATACGGCTACCGCTCCAAAATTACTCCGCACTTCCTCACCCCTCGTCGCCAAGATTTCCCCATCGGTTTCCTCGCCGCCGGCACCACCCGTCGCGTCATCGATGTTCCTAAATGTCCTTTAGCGACCGATGCCATCAACGCCGCCTACGGCCGCGCCCGCAAAGAAATCCATCGTGCCCCCGGTGAGTTTGAACGCGGTGCCACGCTGCTTTTCCGCGAATGCGAAGAAGGCGTCGTTTCCGATTCTCGTCAGGTCGTCACCGAAAAAGTTGGCAAAATTAAATTGAAATTCCTCGCGGGAGAGTTCTTCCAAAATAATCCTTCGGTGCTCGAAAGTTTTGTGCAATACGCCATCGAAAGCGCAAAAGCCTCCGGGGCGAAACATTTAGTCGATACCTATTGTGGTTCAGGATTGTTCGCCATTTCCGGTGCGAAGAGTTTCGACTCCGTTAATGGAATCGAAGTCAGCGCTGACGCCGCCCGCAAAGCCGCCGAGAACGCCACCCTCAATGGTTTAACGAACTGCCGCTTCATCGCTGGCTCGGCTGAGTCGATTTTCAAAAGTATCCCCGTACGCGGACATGAATCCGCGGTCATCGTCGATCCACCTCGCAAGGGTTGTGACGAGAGTTTCCTCGAACAATTGCATAAATTTTCTCCTCGTCGTATTATTTATATTAGCTGTTCACCCGACACCCAAGCGCGCGATTTAAAATACCTCTGCGCGCGTGGCTGGAAAGTCGTCTCGGCTAAACCGTTCGATCTCTTCCCCCAAACGCGCCACATCGAGTGCATTGCCACTCTGGAAAAGGCGTAAAAGAAATGGGGCGCTTTCGCGCCCCATGTTCGAGAGTTTAAACAGTCGCTTACGCTGAAGGCGGCTTAGCGTTTTCTTCTTCTTCGTCCGAACGCTCGACCTTGGAGATGCCGGTTAAGATCTCTCCGTCCTTGAGCCTCATGACGCGGACACCCTTGGTGTTACGGCCTTCGGTGCAACGAATGTCTTTAACCTTCGTACGGATGGATTGGCCACCCTTGGTCAGCATCATGACTTCGTCATCTTCCTTAACGCTGAGTGCGCCCGCCACGCCGACTTCGGTCTTAATCGCAATCACACCCTTACCACCGCGAGATTGCTTACGATAAATCGGCTCCTTGGTTTCAGGATCATCAAACGCCGTGCGTTTTCCGATACCGTCGATGCCCACAACGAGTAAGGTATTGGCCGCATCCACGATCTCCATGGCCTTCACTAAGTCACCAGAGTCGAGATTCATACCAATCACGCCCGTCGTATCGCGACCCATCGAACGGACATCCGATTCGTGGAAGCGAATGGACATACCGGATTGGGAAATCATCACGACCTCGTTATCACCATTGGTTAATTTCACGGAGATTAACTTATCACCGTGTTCGATATTGATTCCGATGATACCACCCTTGCGGTAGTTTTCGTATTTAGAAATCTCGGTCTTCTTGATGGTGCCGTTAGCAGTACACATGATTAAGAATTTACCTTCGGCGAAATCGTTCACACAAACCATCGCCGCTAATTTCTCATCATCTTTTAAATCAAGGAGACGAGCAATCGACTTACCGCGAGTAGCTCGAGCCGCTTCTTCAATTTCGTGAACTCTCTCGACGTAAACTCGACCATTATTCATGAAGAACATGATGTGGTCGTGCGTATTCGCTGTGAATAAATGCTCAATGAAATCAGAGTCATCATCACTGGCTGCCTTGGAGAGCTCGGCGCCCTTGGTACCCTTACCGCCACGTTTCTGTAAGCGATATTGGTCTACCTTAGTGCGTTTAATAAATCCGGCGTGTGATACGGTCACCACACAGCCTTCATTCGCGATCATATCTTCCATCGCTAAATCTCCTTCTTGGTTGATGACCTTCGTCTTACGAGGCGATAGGTGATTCTTCGCAGCCTCACGTAATTCGGTCTTAATTAAGGTCAGTAATTTTAATTCGCTGCCTAAGATAGAGCGCAATTCTTCCACGATGGCCATGAGTTCGCGGTATTCAGCTTCGATCTTATCACGCTCTAAACCGGTGAGTTGATAGAGACGCAGATCGAGAATCGCTACGGCCTGGCGTTCGCTGAGACCATACTTGGCCATCAACTTCACCCGGGCTTCATCACGATTGGTCGCCGCCCGAATAATTTTTACGAAATCATCGAGATTGCGCAGGGCAATTTTGAAACCTTCTAAAATGTGGGCACGATCTTCAGCTTTACGTAAGCGGAAACGAGTACGACGGGTGACCACGTCGCGGCGGTGCTCCACGAAACACTCAAGCATCTCGCGGATGTTCATTTGCTTCGGACGACGTTTATCGAGAGCTAATAAAATCACCCCGAAAGAACTTTCGAAGGCCGTATTTTTAAAGAGTTTATTGACGACCACCTTCGCTGATTCGTTACGTTTCAACTCAATCACAATCCGGGTATTTTCGTCGGACTCATCGCGTAAGTCGGAAACTTCGTCCAATACTTTTTCCCCTATCAGCTGGGCGATATGCTTCACCAGAGTTGAACGATTAGTGTTATAAGGAAGTTCGGTGAGAACCACTTGCTCCTTACCGTTCTTCATTTCTTCGGTGTGCGCAACGCCACGCACACGCACAATACCACGACCGGTGCGGAGGTATTGTTTGATGCCGTCCTTACCATTAATCACGCCACCCGTTGGAAAATCGGGACCCATGATGATTTTTTCTAAATCGTCGACCGTCGTCGCTGGCTTATCAATAATCAGACAGGTCGCCTCGATGAGTTCATTTAAATTGTGAGGAGGAATATTCGTGGTCATACCGACCGCGATACCGGTCGAACCGTTCATTAATAAGTGCGGTAAGGCACAAGGTAAGACGGTTGGCTCAGTGGTAGACTCTTTATAATTGGGAATGAAGTCTACGGTGTCTTCGTCGATATCACCGAGGAGCTCGGCCGAGACTTCCGATAAGCGACACTCCGTATAACGGTAAGCGGCGGGTGGATCGCCATCGACCGAACCGAAATTACCTTGCGGTTCAATCAGCGGATAACGCATGACCCAGTTTTGGGCCAGACGGACCAAGGTATCGTACACCGAGCTATCACCGTGCGGGTGATAGTTCTTGAGCACTTCACCGACGACACCGGCGCACTTGTCGAAGGGACGATTGTACACCAGGCCTTCACGCAACATCGCGTAAAGAATCCGACGCTGGACCGGCTTCAAGCCATCACGCGCATCAGGTAAGGCACGCGAAACAATAACGGACATCGAATAATCGATGTACGCGGTTTGCATGATTTCGGAGATATTAGCCGAAGTAAGTTTTTCGTTTTCAGAATACATTGAGAGATAAATTTAAAAGTGAGTAAGGAATTAGACGTCGAGGTTCGAGGTGTTGAGTGCGTTATCCTCAATGAAGGCACGACGCGAGGGCACGTCTTCACCCATGAGCATAGCGAAAACTCGGTTAGCTTCTGCAGCATCGCGAATGTCGACCTTTAAGAATCGGCGTTTGGCCGGATCCATGGTCGTTTCAAACAACTGCTTAGGATTCATTTCACCGAGACCTTTGTATCGTTGAATGGTGAGGCCCTTGCGACCGAATTGACGAATCTGTCCGATGAGTTCGAGGATCGACATCAGAGGCACGGGATCCGCTTTCTTCACCATCTTCTTCGCGGCCTTCTCGGCACCCTTCTCACCCTTCTCCGCTTTTTCAGCCTTCGCATCTTCTTTCTCGGCGGCCGCTTCTTCTTCCGGAGTCGAGCCGTCGATTAAATGATAACGCGCGTCTTCTCCGCCCGAGAATTTTTGCACATCCATGCCATGATTTTCTAAATCCTTCAGCACCTTGCTGATGGATTCGTTTTCAAAGACTTCGATGATGTTAACGCGCTGTTGCACAACCGTACCGTCCTTCAGTTTCTTCTCACGGTTAATCATATCCGAGAGGAAATCTTCCACGCCGGCTTTCTTTAAGTAGTCCTGTTTAGCATCCGCATCTACCAGGAACTCATAGGTCTCTTCATTGCCAGTTCGCGTACGCACAATGAAACGAGGCAGCGCGTGGGACTTATGGATTTGCTGATCGAGGTAATTGCCGAGTTGGCAGCCGGTACGACCGATACTTACGCCGAGTGACTCTAAACGAGCGAGCGATTCGACAATCTTATCGAGCTTCTGACCGGGGAAAACGTGCTTATCCCGCAGGCGGAGTAAGTTCACATCTTCCGAACCTAATTCGAGAAGGATACGATTTAAATCAGGATCATTGTCCACGTACTGCTCACGCTTCTTACGTTTAATACGATAAAGCGGAGGCTGCGCAATATACACATAACCTGCTTCGATTAAGCCAGGCATTTGACGGAACAAGAAAGTGAGTAAGAGGGTGCGAATGTGTGAACCGTCCACGTCTGCATCCGTCATGATGACTAATTTATGATAGCGACACTT
>JAEMQU010000019.1:7137-10006 GCA_016463705.1 Opitutales bacterium
TCGGAACAGTCAGCTAATTTACCAGGCAGGCCGCCCGACGACATTGCTGATTTACGTACGGTTTCACGGGCCTTTCGGGCCGCTTCACGGGCACGCGCCGCGTTCAAACATTTGTCGACGATACGACGACCCGTCTTGGGGTCGCGTTCTAAATAATATTTTAATTGTTCGCCGACGACAGAAGTGACGATGCCTTCCACTTCCGGATTAGTCAGACGAGTTTTATTCTGCGATTGGAATTTCGGGTCGGGGTGCTTGACGGAAATAACCGCAACTAAACCTTCCCGCATGTCGTCACCACTCAATTTAGTGTCTTTATCTTTAATTAAGTTATTGGACTTAGCGTAGTGATTAATCACGCGAGTGAGGGCTGAACGGAAACCCGATAAGTGCGTACCGCCTTCAGGCTGATTAATTAAATTCGCATAAGAGAAAACCATTTCGTCATAGCGATCGTTGTACTGCAGAGCGACATCTACGGTCATCCGACGTTGGTTAGGCTTGGGCTTTTCGCCTTCCGCCATCACGCGAGGATTGGCTAAATCAGTGAAATCCACTTCCGCGGAAATTAAAATAGGCTCCTTGAAGAGCGGCTCTTCGTTTACATTTAAGAATGAAACGTACTCGGCGATACCCTCTTTAAATTCAAATTTATCCGCACGATTCGTACGGTGGTCCTTCATTTCCACTGTGATTCCAGGCACTAAAAACGCTAATTCGCGCATGCGGCGAACTAAGGTATCGTACTTAAATTCTTGAGTAGCGACGAAGATTTCGGGATCCGGGTGAAACGTAATTTTTGTTCCGGTGCGCTTTGTTTTTCCAATGACTTTGATTTGTTGGGTGACTTCGCCGCGCGAGAATTTCATTTGGTGAACTTCTCCTTCGCGACTGACTTCAGCGATAAATATATCGGAGAGAGCATTGACGCACTTGGCGCCGACGCCGTTTAATCCGCCCGAAACTTGGTAAGCTCCTTTATCAAACTTTCCACCCGCGTGCAGATTGGTTAAAACTAATTCTAAAGTAGGAATTTTTTCTTCTGGGTGCATTGCCACCGGAATACCACGTCCATCATCTTCAACTGAAAGTGATCCATCGGCGTAGATTTCTACTTTGATGCTGTGACAATATCCCGCGAGTGCTTCGTCGATCGAGTTATCAACAATTTCATAAACGCAATGGTGCAGACCCGTTTCATTTGTATCACCAATGTACATACCTGGTCGCTCGCGCACGGCCTTCAAACCTTTCAACCTCTTGATGTCTACGGCATCGTAAGACGCTTTACCTGTGTGCTTTCCTGTGGGACCAGATTTTTCAGAATTTTCGCTCATTTTTTGTGTGATAAAAGATAGTTTTGTACCCTATTAATTTAGGGTTTTTTTAGTCTGTTTTTCACAACCCAATCTGCAATAGGAAAACACTCAAAATGTGAGGTTTTTTCACATTCTTAAGTCGCTGATAATAAAGTTCTTATGAATACCCTAAAATAGTTTATTCACAGGGTATAAACACCCTATTTTACATTCATTTTACACCTTTTTCCCGATTACTTTAGGTGTTCAATAAAAATTGAACTACGGGATCGATGGCCGCGTCTCCCGCGTCTTCCAAAACATAGTGTCCAGCTTCACTAAAAATCAACTTCTGCGAGTGTGGAAAACGGCGTTCGAACTCGGCTAAAAAAGTTTGATCGAAGCAGAAGTCCCGCAGGCCCCATAAAATCATGACGCGTTTGTCTTTCAATAAAACCAGACGCTCCCCTACTTCGGCCAGGACAGTGCGCGTGGGGTGATTTTGCTCCATCGGGATGTCCGCTACGAAGTCAGCCACCGCCCTACGTGAGTCGGCCGTTGGATAAGGAAACAGAAATCCTTCTTTTACTGCCTTATTCATGGGCTTCTGTACGGCCATCCAGGTGGCGGGCCAAGCGAAGGCGTTAAAGGTTTCGACGAGGAAGCGTCCGATGAACGGCAGGCGACAGACCGCTATCCGCTTGGGAATGTTGTCAGACAGAAATGCGCCCGTGTTTGTGATTAAGATTTTTCCGATGCGTTCGGGCATGCGACCGGCCAAGCCCAGTCCAATCGCGCCACCCCAATCATGAACTCCGATATCAAATTTTTTGAGGCCTAAGAAGTCGACCAATCCATGGACGGCGTTGATGCGGTCATCGAGACGAAGGAACTTGGCCGGTCGGTCCGACAGACCCATCCCGAGGTGGTCGGGGGCAATGACCCTAAAACCCGCCTTGCCCAGCTTGAGGACTAGGTTTCTCCACAAAAACGACCATGAGGGGTTACCGTGTAAAAGCAGCACGGCAGGCCCGTCCTTGGGTCCATGATCTACAAAACGCATCACCCCATCGGCCGCCGGGTATTCTCGTACCTCGAAGGGATACAGAGCCTTCACCTCAGGCGACATCGTGGATGGATGGGGCGCTAACATTCTACAGCCAACATAAGACTAACGAGGCCACTGCCAATCCCTAACAGCGCGGTTTTGTCTCCCGACTTAATTTTTCCTTCCAGACGCGCGAGCGCCAAAGTCGCCGGTAAGGAAACCGAACCGACATTTCCAAGACGATCAAAACTTTGATAATCTTTGGCCGGATCTAATCCTAACTTTTCGAAAAGTAAGGCCGAGTGGCGACGCCCGACCTGGTGCGTAATAATTTTTTGCGGAGTGGATTCAGTCCAACCGCTTTCATTTTTAAATCGATTCCAACAACGTTGAGCTAAGCCCACTCCCGCAATCAACAAAGCTTCGGAGTCAGTACGCATATCCAATTCATTCGATGAAGTATCCCCTTCACAAAGTTGATTCGCCGAAGAATCGGTTTCCCACGCCGCGGCACGTAAGCGAA
>JAEMQU010000019.1:10106-18016 GCA_016463705.1 Opitutales bacterium
GAATTAAATCATCCTTCGCTAATTCTTCGCGACAAACAATGGCTGCCGCCGCGCCAGCCCCAATCGTCAGATTTGCAAAATAAGGTTTTATGGAATCGCGTGTTAAAGAAAGATTTTCGTTCAACTGACGAATGGTGTGCTCGACTAACGGTTTACCGTTTTCACCAGAGCAAATCAGGGCGCGACGAATCTGACCCGACTCCACCAAGCCCGCCGCCATCACGACCGCATTTAAAAAACCTAAGCAGGCGTTAGAAATATCCATGATTTGCACCTGTGGACCCAAGCCCAGCAAACCATGCACGTAGGCAGCCGTAGAAGGCTCCAGACGATCGCGACAGACGGATGAGTGGATGAGTAAATCAATGTCCGCTGGGCCGACTCCAGCAGCTGCCATCGCCTTTTTGCCAGCGAGGGCCGAAGCCTGCGACGCAAGCATCGCCTGTGGCCAAAATCGACGCTCTTTAATTCCCGTCATTAATTCTAAACGCCCTTCGGGTAATTTCAGTCGTGTGTACATGGGTGCCAGGCGTTTTTCGACTTCATCCGAAGTCCAAACTTCGGGTGGAAGTTCCGCCACCAAACCAGTCAAAACTGTGCGTTGAAATTGCACGTTATAAAAGGCGCGATGAAGCTTTCACGAGTTCTTCGTCAAAGAAATTTAAACCCATACCAGCATCGACGACCACGCCCTGCCCGTTTACTCCACTGGAACGTGGAGAAAGTAACCAGACTGCGACGTCCGCCACTTCTTGCGTTTTCAAAGCTTCTTTCCGCAACGTCATTTTTTCGGCGTGCAGATAATTTTCTAAATATCCAGGAATGCCCGCACTCGCACTAGTTTTTAAGGGACCGGCATTCACGGAATTAAAGCGCACGCGTGAATCAGCCGAAAAAGATTTTGCCAAGAAACGGCTGGCTGATTCTAAAGCCGCTTTGATGGGCGACATGTAACCGTAATTCGCAGCGGTGACTTGTGAGGAAATCCCAATCGAAACAACCGATGCTTCTTTGCTTAAATACGGTTTTAAAGCCCGCGAGAGTTCGACCAACGAGAAACAGGAAATCGCCGTGGCTTGAAGGAAATCAGCCCGCACGGTTTCATGAAAGGGTTGCATGCCCTTGGAGAAATTAGCGAAGGCCACGCTGTGCAATACGCCGTCGATCGGACCGTGTTCTTTACCTACTTTCTCAGCGAGTTGAACCGTCTGTGCTTCATCTTCTAAATCACAAATATACGTCGGCTTACCGGCGAGCAAGGTATTGAGCGATTCTTTACGCGAGGCGGATCGCACCGAGTAAATCACTTTAGCACCTTCGGCTTCGAGGGTTTTGGCGACGTGCCAGGCGACCGATTTTTTGTTAGCGACGCCTAAAACCAAAAATGTTTTTCCACTGATTCCGAGAAACGACATACTTTAATTTCAAACAGTTTGGGGGACTAGAGCGAGTGCGAAACGAATAGTGAGCACCACTTTTCCGTCGAGGCGGACGCTTCCTGTAAGGAAATGAAACTGTTGTAGGGTTTCGACATGCTTTACTTCAATCGTCACCGTATCACCCGGTTTCACCATGCCCTTAAATTTAGCTTCTTCGATGCGACAAAGCACGGGCGTTTTATCAGCAGCCGTCACGCCTTCCGCCTGTAATTTCTTCGTCAAATAAATCGCAGCCGTTTGGAAAACCGATTCACAAAGCAACACACCTGGGGTGATCGGGTTGCCGGGATAGTGCCCGCTATAAAAAGGCTCATCGGCGCGGAAGGTTCTCGTGCAGGTTGCACCATCGGCGCGGACCTCTTTGATTTCATCGATAAAAAGAAAAGGCGGGCGGTGTGGGATGGTGGCGAGTATTTCCTGCGACATACCTCTGTTTTGTGGGATATAGGCCGACAAGCGACACGAAAACATCAATGGAGGGTTTGCCTTTGGTCCGAAAATTGTTTGAATCCACATCGATGAAAACCATCGCCCTCATGCTCTTTTCTTTTCTTCCTTTTTTTGGTAATGCGGCGGAACGCCTTGATGTAGGCGAGCGCTTGCCCGACGTGACTTGCAATGATCAAGACGGCAGGCCCGTGAACGTCGCTCAATTCGGTACCCAAGGTTACCTACTCGTTTATTTCTATCCGAAGGCCAATACTCCTGGTTGCACCAAACAAGGCTGCTCCCTTCGTGATAACTGGGAGGCTTTAACAAAGTTAGGCGTTAAAGTTCTCGGTGTGAGTACTGACGATGAAGAAGGCCAGAAGTCTTTCAAAAAGTCACAAAACTTCCCCTTCTCACTTTTAGCTGATAAAGACAAAAAAGTTATCACCGCCTTCCATGTGACGACGCGCTTTGGTTTTGCGAGTCGCTCAGCCTATCTTTTTAAAGACGGTGTTTGCGTGATGGCCGATTACGACGGACATACGGGCGACCAAGCTCAGCAAGTGATTAACTTCCTCAGCGGAAAAAAATAATCCAGCCGAACGAGATCAGTGTCCCTTAATCGGGAAGAGATCCGTCACGCTGTTGTTCCCGTGAATCCGGCGAATCGCATCGGCCAATAAAGGCGCGATGGATAAAACCGTGATTGGTAATCCGCGGGTATCAATCGGTACAGAATTAGTGGTGATGACTTCATCAATCACCCCTTTCTTGAAACGCTCGTAAGCGATTTCTTGAATCATGCAGTGTGAAACCATCGCGCGCACCGTGCGGGCACCATTCTTCTTAATTAATTCAGCAGCGGCGACTAACGTACCAGCGGTTTCCGTCATGTCGTCGACCAAGATAACATCTTTGCCATCTACATCACCCACTAAGCTCGTAGCCGTCACAGTGGTTGCACTTGTGCGACGTTTGGCGACGAAGCCGTAAGGCAAGTTAAGCATATCCGCGACGGCTGAAGCATATTTCAAGCCACCGACATCGGGAGAAAAGACGGTCGCATCTTTCAACCAGGGTTTATTTTTAATATAAGCGTAGAAGACGGGCGACGCATAAAGATGGTCGACCGGAATATCAAAGAATCCTTGAATCTGCTGCGCGTGTAAATCAACGGTGAGAATACGATTCGCACCAGCGGCCGTTAAAAGATTAGCGACAAGTTTCGCGGTGATGGGAACGCGCGGTTTATCTTTACGGTCTTGGCGAGCGTAACCGTAGAAAGGAATGACCGCAGTAATCCGTGCAGCGGAGGCGCGACGGAGCGCATCAATCATGATTAATAATTCCATGATACGATCATTCGCTGGCACACAAGTAGGTTGCACGACGAACACATCGCACCCGCGAATATTTTCATTTATTTGGACGAAGGTTTCGCCATCCGGAAAACAATTCACCGTCGCTGAACCGAGGGGCTCACCGAGATGATCGCAAATTTCTTTAGCGAGTGCAGGGTTGGCGTTCCCTGTAAATATTTTGATGGCTGGCTGACTCATGAATTTGGACGACGAACAGAGTCCAACGATGCGGCAAGCGAATCAACCTTTTTGAATAAATCGGGTAATTTTCTAGATAAAACCACCAAGCGACGCTCTAAACCAATGGGGATGGCGGGCGTTCCGTTGTAAAATTCGTTCGTCGCCACATCTTGGAAGAGGCCCGTCTGCGCCCCTAATTGCACGCGATCGCCCAAGGTTAAATGTCCAGCGACACCGGCTTGACCACCGAGCACACAATAATCACCGAGCGTAGAACTTCCGGCAATACCGACCTGCGCGGCAATAAGACATTGTTTTCCAATGCGAACATTGTGCGCGATTTGTACGAGGTTATCAATTTTGGTACCACGCCCGATGGTCGTCTGACTGAAGCGTGCGCGATCGATGGTGGTGTTCGCGCCGACTTCTACGTCATCTTCAAGAACGACATTTCCAATTTGCGGAATGCGATGAATTTCTTGTCCGACGGGTTCGTAACCAAATCCATCGGATCCAATCACGACGCCTGATTGAAAACGACAACGCGCACCGACGATACAATAGTCAGCGATGGTGACGCCCGATTTAAACCAGGAGCGTGGTCCAATCGAAACATTTGCGCCGATAAAACATTGGGCTTCGAGAACGACGCCTGCACCAATCGTCGAATTTTCTCCAACGACGCAGAGCGGTCCGATGGTTGCGGTAGAATCAATCTTCGCCGTTTTAGCGATGACGGCGGAGGCGTGAATTCCACTTGCTGGCTGGGGCCAGAGCTGCGCTTCGAGGGCGGAGCAGATGAGTGCTAAAGCGTAGGAAGGTTTTTCAACCCGCAGATAAACCTGTTCCGCGTTGGGTTTTCCGGCGTAGTCGGCAGGAACTAAAATGACACCCGCTTTAGAAGTCGCAACGGCGGTGCTGTATTTCGGATTTCCTAAAAAAGATAAATCATCGGATCCGGCGTCAGCCAGGGATGCGATAGCTTTAATCGGAGCCGTCCGTGAACCCTCGATAGCCGAAGCCGCCGTGATTTTGGCGAGTTCGGTGAGCGTGAGGGTAAAGGACATGTCCTAAATGAAGCGCCCCTGAAACTCAGGGGCGGACTTCATTATTTTTATTATTTAGCAGCAGGCTTTTCAGCCTCGGTCGCAGAACCTGATTTATAATTGGCGTTCAGATTCTTAATGACGTCGGCAGTGATATCGAGTGAAGCGTCTGAAGTGAAGGCAACGGCCTTAGGAATAATTAACTGTAAGTTTTTTGCTTTAGCAATTTTGTCGGTTTCGATGCGGATGTCGGCGATGACATTTTGTTCTAACTGATTAGCGCGTTGTTGAATTTGTCCTTGGGCGCTTTGGGCGAATTGTTGGAACTCGTTGAGGCGCTGTTGGAGGGCTTCGCGTTTGACGTTGGCTTCAGTGATGAGGCTCTTTTTTCCAGCTTCGTTTAAGATAGGATCGTTGGCGCGTTTAACGGTGCTGTCGAAATCGGCCTTTAAGGCGTCGATTTCTTTAGCACGGTCATTCACCGCTGCACGACTCGCTTCTAAAGACTTGTCGATGCCCGCTTTGATTTCGATGGCCTTGTTGTATTTGGCCATGATATCGGCGACGTCGACGACGGCGACATTAGGAGCTGCAGCAAACACAGAAGTCGCTGCAAAGAGGAGGAGAGTGCTAAGGGATTTCATATAAGGTGAGGAGACTTTTAAAGTGAGTATTTAGCTGGGGCTTGGCAATCAAAAGACAGTGCCAAAACTGAAGTTAAATTTGGCTCCGCCACCGTTAACTTCCTGGCCATTTGCTGGATTTTTAGTGGTTTTGAGGGGAATACCAAAATCCAGTCGCATAATCGACCCGCCGAGTAAAATACGCATACCCACACCCCAATCGGAATTGGCCTCCGACAAATTAAACTTCGTCTCCCCGCGATCCACGAAACCGTAATCGTAGAAAGTCGCTAAGCGTAGATTATCAGCCACCTTGATCGTGTATTCAGCGGAGAAAAAGCCGTAGCTGAGACCACCCATCGGCTGATTGCCACCACCGGTGGAATTTAAGTCCCAGGTATTAATCGCGCCGACATCATTATAATTAAAGCCGCGCATGTCGTAAGCACCGCCTAAATAAAAGCGTTCGTAGAAGGGTAACGAACCTCCCGCTCCCGTGATTAAACCGACCCGAGCGATAATACCGAGGGTTTGTTCCGAGGTCGGGGAAACTAAAAACCACTTCCCTGTTCTTAATTCGGAACGTAAATATTTTAAGTCACCACCGAGACCGGCGATTTCTTCTGATAGCGAAATACGTACGCCCTTGGTTGGGAAATTATATTCATCGCGCGTATCTTTGACGAGCGAGAGCGTCACGGATGATGTGATTTTAGGATTTCCTTGTTCTAATTGTACATCTGTTGGAGCCGTTGCGGCGACATCACCCACCGAAGTGCGACGTATGTCATAAGCAACGCGACCTTCGACGGCGCCCCATAAGCGGCGACGGGCGTAAACGCCGACGGCTTCATTGATCACGCTATAGTTGCTGGAAGCATAACCTGCGTAACGACGTTCGATTTTGTAACCGACGGCTAAATCGCGATCCCATAAAGAGGGCTCTTCAAAAGAATGTTCAATCGTGCTCGAAACACTGCCGAGTGAGAGACGTAAGCGGAATTTCTGTCCGGCGCCACGATACCAACCTTCGGGATTCGAGTAATCGAAATTACCTTCAGAGTATTCAACGAAACCGACCAATTGCTCAACAGTGCTATAACCTGCACCGAAACTGACGGAGCCCGTGGGACCTTCTTTCACGAGCACGCGCATGTCGCTCTGTCCAGGCACCGAGGTAGAAACGGGGAAGATGCGAACTTCTTCAAAGAATTGGGTATTTTTTAGACGAGCTTCCGAAACGCGGGCTCGGGCTAAGTCAAATACTTCACCAGGGCTGAGAGCTAACTCGCGCGCAATGACTTTAGAGCGAGTCTTCGTATTACCTTGGATATCAATCGCGCGGACGGTGAAACGCATTCCTTCCGTCACCACAAAACTGACATCGATTACTCCGGTATTTAAATTCGGTTTACGCTGCGCATCGACATTGGCGTTTAGGTATCCCATCTGCCCGTAGTACTCTTTAATTTTTTCGGCAGCGGTATTTAAAGCTATATCTGAAAAAGCTTCCCCTTTAATAAAGTAATCCACCTCGCTCTTATGCGCACCGCGACGGAGGGAAGGTTCGACAATAATTTTTTGGAGAGAATCGGTCGTGAAAGCTGGGTTGGTGGTGGCCAATTTATTTCCGGTAATCGAAACATCGCCCACCGTGTAACGACGACCTTCGGTTACTTTATAAATAATATCGATCCAGCCCTTCGCACTTTCCCCCTCTTTGGCTTTTTCTAAATTCTTAATTTTACAGGCTTTTTCTGGGTCTTTTTCTTCAACTTTGACATCCAGAAATCCGCGCGAGCGGTAAAAATCGATAATCGCAGTCACATCTTTTTTATAATCCTCGGGGTCGAGTCGACCATTACTCAAGAGCCAAGAGAATTTCCACCAGCGCCAATTGGAAGCTTTGAGTTCAGCGCCTTCGATGACTTCGCTTTGCGTGAGTTGTTTCGCCCCTTCGATGGTGATATTGTCCACGCGCAAGTCGGCACTTTCACGAATCACATAAGAAACGCAGACGCCGCCAGGCACTTTATAGGTCTGCGATTCAACCGTCGAGAACGGACGTTTTTTACGGATTTCATTTTGGAGTTTTACTTCGGCGCGACGGAGGGCCGATTTATCTAAAGGCTCACCCAATCTTAATCCGTCGGCGTAACGATCATCGCTTTCTTTTTCGAACATGCCATCGCCACCAATGTATTCAAATTTCGCAATCGTCGGACGAGGTTCGACCATGACGACTAGATCAATCTGTCCCTTGGCCACATCTAACTCAGGGACGACCGAAACTTGGTCAAATTTTCCCGTACTATATAAAGCACGTACGGTATTCGCCGCGGCATCTTTGTTGAAGAGCTGTCCAGCACGGAGCGAAACATAACCCAAAACATATTGTTCAGAAACTGAATCCCCTTGGGACTTCACGCGCACGGAGCGAATGACAGGGTCGGCCATCGTTTCGATGCTTTGGCCGAGCAAAATTCCCGGGGCAAGGGCGAGGGTAAAGCAGGCAGCTTTTAAGAAGCTACGGCGGACTTTGGTTTCATTCTTCACGGGATGTTTCACGGGCAGGTGTGTCGAAGCGTGTTAAGCCAGGATTCCATTGCAAGTTAATGTCGTGCGTCGGACCATTTCGGTTTTTAGCGACAATTAACTGTCGATGGTAACAGCCTGAACCATCCGACGTTTCCGCATCCCCTTCTCCAGCCGCCTTGCTTTGCGAGGCCGAGGGCCGTGAAATAATCATCACAATATCGGCATCTTGCTCGATTGAGCCCGATTCGCGAAGGTCCGACATCTTAGGCTGACGGCCTTCGTCTTCGGACTTAC
>JAEMQU010000019.1:18116-24011 GCA_016463705.1 Opitutales bacterium
CGGCGGCACTTGGCGCGGATTTCTAAAATAGTTTGTCCGCCATTATCATCCACTGTGAGGGGTAGACCGCGGTACTCATTCGCCGCCGTAACTAAGTCGACCTGCGTCTGGTGATCGGGATGTGCCGAACGCAATTTCTGCATGTTCACGCGAGCACGTGAGCATAATAAACGCAGCGCCAATTCGCGCGCCGGCATTTCTAGAGAGAATAATAAAACGTTGGCCGGCACCTTGTTCGAGTTGGGCTTGGGGAACAACGCAGCCTCAATGAAATTAAGGGCAATCGATGTTTTACCCATCCCTGGACGGGCCGCCACGATGACCATTTGGCCACCTTGGAAACCGAAAGTTAATTGGTCTAATTCAATGAATCCCGAAGGAATACCCTGCACCGAACGACCATCGCGAATGATGCGTTGCACCATCTCCATCGCTTCATCAATCGGCTTATCAATTTTCACTGCTGAGTCCGAAACGCGGTCTTCGCTGATCTTAAAAAAGGCCTGCTCTACATCTTCGAGCAAGCGCTGGATGTCATCCGAATGCGCATGCGCTTTTTCCACGGTCGTGACGGCAGTCGAAATCAAACAGCGTAAAAAATGTTTCTCGCGGACGATTTGTAACCAGTGCGGAGCGTGGGCCGTAGAGGCCACTAAACCGGTGATTTCATTGATGTAAGTAGCTCCACCGGCCGACTCGAGTAACCCATCGCGACGCAGGCGATCCGTGACGGTGATTTCATCGATTCCGGAATTCTCTTTCGAAAGTTTTTCGGCCGCCGCAAAAATATCTTGGTGCTTCGGATCAAAGAAATACTCCTTACCCACCTTCTCCGACTGGCAGCGCTGCATCGTCTCACCACCGTCGATGAGCACACTCGCAATCAAGCCACGCTCGGCGTCTAAATTATGTGGGGGAACACGGTCTCCGTAATTAGGAGCCGCCTCCTTGCGGTTTCTTTTTTGATATTTTTCAGCCATGGACGAAATAGGGGAAAGTCCTTTGTATCACTTCCCTGCCCTAAACGGAGTCTCAAATCATCGCAGGTTACAACCACCCGAAATGTGAATAAAATGGGGGTTAATTGTTACGATTGTGGCAGAATTGCTACGGAATTACGGCCTGTAACATAACTGTCACATTTGTCTATAACTTGAGGGGAACTTACCCACTTCTGTGGCGTTATAAGGGTGGCTAAAAACCATTCTTTTCTTTCCATTATTTTGTGCTCTCCGCCCTGTTAATTTTTGCTGCTGCTACGCCCGCTCAAGAGCTTCCTGAAATCAAATTTCGAGCACTCAGTTTCAACGAACCAGTTATCGAATTAGTCATCGTCGATGCCCAGAAAGCGGAGGCCTATGCAAGTGCTACTAAGGGTAGTGGAAAAGATAAAAAAGACTCCCCTCCTTTTGAGCCACTCAAGGTTTACGGCGTCAGTCTCACTGAAGAAAAAAAACTTCGCTATGCGGATGGTCGGCTGACTTTTTACAAGGCAATCACTAACCCCGAGGGCATCACGACGCTCTCGCCTTTTGTCGACGCCATCGTCCCTGCTCCCGACAGTTCATACATCGCCATCATTTCGGGATCGGCGGACAAACCTACTTTGCAACTCGTGCCTGATTCACCCGAAAAAATGGCAGCCGGAAGTATGCGCTTTTTCAACGTATGCAAAGCGCAATTGGGCATTAATTTTCCGGGACTCAAAAAAGTTCTCCAACCTGGCGAAGATCTTTATTACGAACCCGCCGTTAAAGGGGGCGATTACGGACAAGGCCAATTCCTTCTCCGCGATGAAAAAGGTGAATGGAGTCCAGCGGGTGGCATGCGGTGGATTCAGTTACCCGATGCCCGCACACTCTGGTTCGTTGTTCCGCATTATAATGATCCCTGTCTCGTGATGACGCGCGGCATTTCCGAGCAAGTTCCGACTGCGGAAGAAATTAAACAGGTGAAAGAAGACGAAGCGAAAAAAGCCAAAGAGGGAAAGCTCGCTAAATCGTCATCCGGCGAAATGAATAAAAATCAGCTCAAGTAAAGCCAGCGCATGTCCACCGCCACGCCTACATCTAAAAATCGAAAGGGATTCTCACTCATCCTTGCTTTGACGATGATGACGATGATTGTGTTCGTGGTCGTGGTTCTGGCCGCATTCCTCAGTGTTGAATCACGCGCCGCCGCCACCTTCCATTTAGCTACGCGCGCTCGACTCAACGCTTTGATGTCGGGCCGCCTCGCCCTCGCCCATTTACAACAAACTGCAGGGCCCGATCGACGCAGTACCGCGACCGGTGATTTAGCGGGAGTATTTTCTCCACCCAGTCCGTACGTGGCGACGCTTTCCAACTCCGAAAAAATCGGTCAAGGACAACGCAACTGGACGGGCGTTTGGCGCACTGATAAACCCGATGAACCACCTGCTTGGTTGATCAGTGGTAAAGGTGGACAAGATGTAACCAACACATCGACGAGTTTCACTGCACAATCCGTTTCGCTCTCGGGCAAAAGCGATTATACGAATACCTATTGGTTACCGTGGACGACTGACTATCCTGTTAATCCGTCCGCACCTTCAGCGTTTGCTATTTTAGTCGGTAATGGCAGCGCCGTACTCGAACCTGGTACCGATGGGAAAACAGGAACGTCGGATGATATCGATGGACGCATTGCCTTACCCAAAATTCCCATCCCCGGAATCACTCAAAGTGCCACGATTGGAAATTATGCTTATTGGATTAGCGATGAAGGCGTGAAGGCACGAATCAATTTACAAGACTCGCGAGATTTAACGGGTACCGCTCCTACTTCATCAAATGTGATCAACGCCTTACGTTCACCTGGTCGACTCGGTACCGAACTCATTACAGGACTGACCGGTGTCGCAGTAAATCAAGCAGAGTTAAATCAAATCACCTCAACTCAACAATTAGCCTTAGTTCCAGGATACACGACGACGACTCTTGGTTTAGATTCACGCAAACTTTCATTCCATAATCAGACTCTCTGGTCATCGGGAGTTTTAGCCGACAGCTTCCGCGGCGGACTCAAGCGCGACTTATCGCTCGCGTTTGAAATGGATGATTACGATTTTGATAATTCTGATTTCGGATCAGGTGCTAAAGGCGGTTCGGTTGCAGAGGTCGCAGCGAAAACAAAAGGCGGCTCCGTCACTGAATTTTACGACACCACGCTCGTAGCACCCGCCTTACGCAATTCTGCTTTTCCAGAATTGGGTGGAAATACAAATACCGCGCCGACAGTTTCCGCGGCTTTGCCGACAGACCCAAAGCCACGCGTATGGGTACCGATGTACGAAGCAGGAAATAATAATCCAGGCCGCGCCTTAACTTCAGGAACAAATTACTTTCCGTGGTCACCTGTATTCATCCGCGAAGATTCTGTAGCTAAGAAAAGATTTGTCGGACCGCTCTGGCACGTCATCCGCGACTACTATCGACTCTACAAAGAAATCGATTGGAGTAGCAATACCGCCACTCTTCCCGCCCGATCATTCTTCCCGAATAATTCTCAGTTCATCAGCGGAAAATATAAAACTCTGAGCAATGGTGTAGGTGGCAGCAAAGAACTCTACGATCCCTACGATTACGAAAGTGCGTACGCACCTGGACCCTATGGAACCTCTTCGAGTGGTGCAGCCGGTGGTGGCAACAGCACAACCGCAGGAAAAGTTTATCCGGGAGCTAACCATGCAGGAGATTCCTTGGGCACTCTCAATCCAGTCATCGGCAAAGATAAATCAGCGGGGAGTATCGGGTTTATTCCGCGCGTCACTCGCAGTGCCTACATGCCC
Organism: Opitutales bacterium; assembly: GCA_016463705.1. Taxonomy (GTDB): domain Bacteria; phylum Verrucomicrobiota; class Verrucomicrobiia; order Opitutales; family UBA953; genus UBA953. Next base: position 21,928 of record JAEMQU010000019.1, read on the forward strand.
AATTTACACCGAGTGATTATGGTCTTCTCACTCAAAAGAAAAGTCGCCTCGATTGTGACGACTACTGGCACAATAACCGGCTCCCAGATTTACATGATTTGTACTCCCGTCGTTGTATTGCACAATCCGTACAACACGAAATTAAAACTTCAATCTTCACCCAACGAAACCGATATTAACATCAAAGGCTCGGCGGGTGCGGCAATGCGAGTGAGTTTCTCAGGTATCGAACAAATTAATATTCAGTGCCAAGATCGTCTCTACCAAGGTGGCACGATTAAAAAGTGGACGATGTCGTCATGGGCGGCTTCAAATAATCGTTACGCACGCTCCATCCTCAATTGCCGTAAGTATTCCTCAACAGGGGTAGATATCTCAAACGGTGAATATGAAAATCTCGTGATGACGATTCCTCCTACCACACTCGAACCAGGAGAATTTGCCGTTTTCTCATCAAAAAAGTTGCTGGATAATAATTCCACTGATTTCGGACAATATGGCACCCTCGGTGCATCTCAACTGAGTCGTGCCAGCGACGATTCCCAAGTTTGGATTCTCCCTCTCGAAAAAGGTTACTGGTACACGGGCGGATTTTACGGCCAACTTCCATGGACCACAACGGATTTGTCAGCAGGGTTCGTTCCCGGAAGTTATGCTGACACCGACGATCTTACTTTTGGATTAAGGATCGGGCGCGGTGGTTCAGGTTGGAGTGCCAACGGCTTTGGCTTCTGGAAGTGTTGGACAAATCTGATTTCTGGTTGGAAGGGAAATAAATCGGGAGCCGTCGATCAGGTGAATAGCGACGCTACACTGGAACCCGGTTATCTCGAACAACTCGGTAGTAGTAAATATACAGGCAAAGCAGGCTTGGGACAAACAGTGTTCGTGGGCAGTTGGGCTGCATCACCCGATGATAATTTTTACGGTAACGCAGGCTGGCCAGTAACACCTGCGGGTGGAACTGGCACAGGAGTTATTATCCAAAAAGCCGGTCAGCTGAACCTCATCACCGATACAGCTAAACCCGGACACGTCTTTGGCGTTATCGACACCCGTATGCGCGTTGCGGATACCGTACGCGACACTCCCGATGCTTCGGCAACCTACCGCAATAATTGTGTATTCGTAAAAGCACAAAATGTCCCCGCACCACACCCCGCTTGGTTATTCACTAATCCTCTCGCCACATTTTCATCCAATACACCTCTTGGTGGATTACCCGCTATCGGCAATGCAAGTTTACGCACTCAAGTTTATGGACCCGATCAATTAGGTGTTGGCGGGGCATCTAACGATTGGGGATTTATTTTACGTAATGATTACGGCTTTGCCGATGGCGCAAGAGCTCTCGGTGGTCCTTCACACGAGGCGCAGGGAGCGAACTCCGTTATCGAAATCGAAATTCCTCAGACGGCCCCGCTGTCCATCGGACAACTGATGCATGCCAACGTGAGCACTTCCGATTTATTCCCTTATCGCACAGTTGGAAATTCCTTCCCCAACACCGTTGTACCGCTCGATAAATCTTGGACTTACGGCACCCCCTACACGGTGACGCAATATACAGGCGGAGCTACTTTTGCCGATATGAGTTATCTCATGAATAATGCACTCTGGGATAATTTCTTCTTCTCCGGCGCCGCACCTGTTTTAAAATCAAGCAAAACCGGAAACTACAACTCCGTCCGTGATCTCAAAGCACAAGACGTCCTGAATAATTTCGCTGCAGGTACAGGCAAGTTAGCGAATCCGTCGATGCGTCTTTATCAGCCGTTTGGCATCAGCGACGCCCCTTACGCGTTTGGATTTACAGGCGATGCTACAAGTCCTGCGTTCATTAATACCGCTTCACCGACCGCCACAAGCCCGGCACCCGATGGTTGGAAAAAGATGTCTTCCTATCTCCTTAACGATGGTGCTTTCAATGTGAATTCAACTTCCGTCGAAGCATGGACCGCACTCTACGCCTCCATCAAAGGTCTCAGTATCGGCACTGGCGCCACTAGCACCAGCAATACACGCTTCCCTCGTATCATCGGGCCCACTGGACAAGCTGTTACCGAAAGTGATCTCAAGAAATC
>JAEMQU010000008.1:0-22009 GCA_016463705.1 Opitutales bacterium
CTATTCTGATCGGGCTTAATACCCTTGGCCTTGAAGAACTCGCTTAAAACTTCGGCGCGGGCATCGGCTAACTGATTTCTCCGTACGTCCTCCGTAGTCAGCATTTTTTGTCGCTCCGTCATGATGCGACGAAGTTGCATGAGTGCACCTTGTTGTAGCTGACGAACACGTTCGCGCGTGAGTTTAAACTTTTCGCCGATTTCTTCCAGGGTGAGGGGACTTTCACCATTTAATCCAAAGCGCAGTGTAATGACTTCTGCCTCACGGGGTTCGAGCCTGGTCAGCATTTCATTGATTTCAGCGACGTCCGATTTACTGCGAAGATTTTCAAAAGGAGAACTCGCATTTTCATCTTTTACTAAATCACCCAAAGTCGAATCGCCTTCTTCGCCCACTTCTTGGTCGAGCGATGCCGCCCGATTGGCGACGGACTTCATATGTACGACCTTGGAAATCGGGATCTCCATCGATTGGGCGATTTCGTCATCCGAAGGTTCGCGTTCTAATTCTTTAGCGAGTTGCGCAATCATACGACGCATCTGAGCAATGCGATCGACCATGTGGACGGGCAGTCGGATGGTTTTACCGTTAGAGGCGAGAGCACGCTTAATGGCCTGTTTAATCCACCATGAAGCGTAGGTGCTGAGTTTACCGCCTTTATCGGGGTCGAAACGTTCAACCGCTTTGATGAGTCCGAAATTTCCTTCACTAATTAAATCCATTAAAGGCAGGCCAAAATCATCGTAATCACGGGCGATTCTTACCACTAAGCGCAAGTTCGACTGAATCATTTTTTGGCGCGCTGCTTCGTCTCCTTTGAGAACTTTTCGCGCCAGCGCTGTTTCTTCTTCTAAGGTAAGTAACGGAGTTTTTCCGATTTGATCCAAGTAGGATCTAATCGGTGAACGTTCATCGGGCGAAAGCTTTTCCCAGGCTTGTCCCGGCTCTGTGGGGTCATCATTGACCACAGCCGGAGGTAGTGACTGCACGATTTTTTTGGGCAGGTCATCTTTGGCCTCGGGGGCTTTCTTTTTATTAGACTTGGGTTTGGACATGATGCCTTAGGATTTTATCCCCGTGGCTAAACTGAGTGCGCGAAGAACACCTTTAGACTTACTGATGGTTTCTTGATATTCGGAGGTCGCTACGGAGTCAGCAACAATACCTGCACCGGCTTGAATACTTGCCGTGCCATTGCGTAAAGAAGCGGTGCGAATGACGATACAGGAGTCGTGTCCGCCATCGAAACCGAAGTAGCCGACGGCTCCGCCGTAAACTCCGCGACGTTCACCTTCGAGTTCAGAGATAATCTGCATGGCTCGAATTTTGGGTGCACCCGAAAGTGTTCCAGCAGGGAAAGTGGCTTTAAAAAGATCAAACGCGTCAAACTGAGGAGCTAAATCGCCTTCGACCTGCGAGACGATGTGCATGACGTGAGAGTAGCGTTCGATAATGGCGTAGTGGGGGACGGTCACACTTCCTGGAACACAGACACGTCCTAAATCGTTACGTGCTAAATCCACTAACATTAAATGTTCGGAGCGCTCTTTGGGGTCGGCCAATAAATCAGCTTCGAGTTTACGATCGGCTGCTTCGTCGATTCCGCGTGGACGGGTACCCGCGATGGGTCGGATTTCACAACGGCGCTGGGTGAGGCGAACATTGACCTCGGGTGAGGCACCTACGACGTCGAAACCTAATCCGGTTTCGATCACAAACATGTACGGTGAAGGATTTACATGTCTGAGTACGCGGTAGAGATCTAAAGGTTCACCTTTGTATTCAATATCGGTCCGGCGTGATAGAACGACCTGTACGCAATCGCCGGCCTTGATGTATTCTTGGGCACGTTGAACGGCTTTTTCGAAGTCGGGTTGGCTGACATTGGATTTGCCGGTCGCAAAATCGTTGGAAGTTGGAAGCTCGGCTGCGGCAGCTGCGGAAGGCCCGGTGACGACTGATTTCAAAATTTCTAATTCCTTTTTAGCTGCGGCGTAGGCTTCATCCGCTTTGTCGGGTGAAGTAATACGTGCGTTGACGATTAAGCGAAGGGTCTGTCGAGCGTTGTCGAAAGCGATTAAGCGATCCACAAGCATGAAATGGATTAAAGGCGTGCCAGCGGGATCTTTCTTAGCGCAGGGTACACTCGGCTCGATGCGATGAATGTATTCGTAACTGACCATTCCCACCATGCCACCGACGAAGGGAGGGAGGCCGGGAACTTTGGCGACGCGGAGGTTGGCTACTTCTTTCTTAACTAAATCGAGCGGATCTTTCGGAGTCGGGAGAGTTTCTTTTTTACCTGCACGGGTGACGATTTCGGTGCGGTCTTCAAAAGCGGTAATCGTGAGGGCTGGGTTGGCACCGCAAAAACTGTATCGACCGATGTGTTCGCCGCCGGTGACGGACTCAAAAAGAAAACTCGAACCCAGTTTTCTGAGGCGGGCGTAAACTGAAACGGGCGTTTCGAGGTCAGCCATTAAATCCAGACAGACGGGTATGATGTCAGCCGATTTTGCTAACTCACGAAAAGTGTTCTGGTCAGGCGTGATGCTCACGATTTATCCTTCATAGAGTAAAAGATACTCTTTGAAAACATTATACCGCCCCCCAGGATTGATAATCTAACTATAAGTAGATTTATAATCAGGGATTAGACTGCCAGCGGCCCCAAAGCGACAGAGGTAACAATCGTCCATTACCTTCTTGTTTGAGGGCAAGTTCGCCAATATCGATTTTTCCGCCTAATCCCTGTGTACATTCCTCGATGAGGTTATGACACAAAATAGAGGAAGCATCGATGGTGTAAACGGTCAGAATAATAAATTTCGCCTGCGGAGATAAAAGTTCACGACACGAGCGAAGGAGGGGAGCTAAATCGCGTTCAACTTTCCAAAACTCTCCGGTGGGTCCGCGACCAAAAGCAGGCGGATCCATTAAAATCGCTTCGTATTGATTACCGCGTTTGATTTCACGTTTCACGAAAGTCGGAGCATCTTCAATGATCCAGCGAATCGGTTCTTCAGTCATTTTCGAAGCCTCTTGATTGCGGCGACCCCACGCTACGGCAGGTTTGGAGGCATCGACGTGAGTGACGTTCCAACCTGCTTTGGCGGCGATGAGTGAGGCTGCTCCCGTGTAACCAAATAAATTCAGTAAACGTGGACGTGGATTGCTGGTAGATTTTTGTTCGGCCAACCATTTCCAGTGAGGAGACTGTTCTGCGAAAACTCCGAACTGCTTGGAGTTATCCATGAAACGCAGTTGCAGTTTTATTTCACCAAATTTTGTTTCCCAGTCGCGCGGACAGTTTCCATTTAATTTCCAATGTCCTTCGCGTCCGCCTTCTTCGTGAATCGCGACGGCTTTAGACCACTCAGCTTTAGGTAATGACTGTTTCCACCACGCTTTGGGTTCACTGCGAATCATCCGGACGCCGCCGATTTCTTCGAGTTTCAGGCCATCGCCTGAATCGAGAAGTTGGTGACCTTCCCATTGGCTGGTGAGTACTTCGATATCCACGGCGTTACTGTGAGCAAATCTATGTAAGGTGGAAAGCCCGCTTTTGCTCGCCAATGAATTCTTTTATGGGCATCAGTTTGGTAATGTATCGTCTGCTAGCCAGTGCACGATGGGAGACAAAGGCCTCGGGCCTGATTGCCTTATCGCACGATTGGGTGGAGCCAGATTTACCTAAATTAGAACTGAATCCCCCCGCTAAAATAAGTCTATTGGAGCGTGCCGATGCCCAAGCCTGGGCCACCCGTTCGGGGCATTGGATCGAGAATGGCCGCGTTCATTTCTTCGTGTGGAAACTCTTATGTCCAGACGTACGAGAGAACTCACTCTTAGTTTGCGGACCTTTTAATGAATGGGGTGCAATCAAAGATATGAGAGCTTGGTCTCTCCACGCCGTCTGTCTCTTAGGGGTCGAAGGTTATGAGTTAAGTGTGCCGATTAAAGAGGTGATGGGGGATGAAACGATCATGCCCTTTAAATTCTATCGTGATGACGGACATTGGTTAGAGCCCCCGCACGACGCTGATAATATTGAGAGAGATCAATACGGTAATCGCAATTTACAGCTGAGCTTAGACCGCACGAATTTACACGTCTTTCGTTTTCGCGCCGTCGATGCCGATCCGACCAGTCGACCGGTTCGTGTGCTTTATGAATTCAACGATCGGGTTGAATTTTGCGAAATCTTAGCTTCGGATCCACTCGATGTTTTAGAACCGCCAGGGCCCTTTGGTGCAACGATTTCGGGCGGAAAAACCACCTTCCGCGTTTTTGCGCCACGCGCTCACGCGGTCTCGGTTGGCTATACGATTTCCTCGTCTCAATTAAAATCCCCACAAACCGCTCGCTGTGAATTGAAGCCTGAGGGGCAGGGTGCTTGGGTGGGTGTGGTGGATGCTGATCTTTCGAACTGTGCTTATTTATTAAACGTTGATGGACGGAGGATGGCGGATCCGTGGGCTCGGAAAATGGCCCATGTTCATCCTTCGCCTCCCGTTTCTTTGGTCACACCGACTGTTGAACTCATGGCTCTGAATGATGGATTTAAAACACCCGCCGTTGAAGACTGCGTCATTTTGGAAGTTCATCTGAAGGATTTATTTGGACTGATTGGTTCTTCCATAAAACCTAATTTTAAAAACACTGCGGAATGGATTAGGCAAAATGGTGATTATTTTAAATCGCTCGGGGTCAACGCCGTCGAACTCTTGCCCTGTACAGAGTATGAGCGTGGAGAAGTAACAGAATACCAATGGGGTTATATGCCAATCAGCGCTTTTGCCCCTGCGACTGCTTATTCATCTGACGATTCTGGAATTAATTCGATTACCGAGTTCCAGGATTTAGTTCGCGCCTTTCACGAGGTGGGTATCGCGGTGATTATGGACTTGGTCCTTAACCATTTTGGTAGTCCGAATAGTTTACTAGAAATCGATCAATCGTATTATTTCCGAACCGACGCTCAAGGAAAGCTCTCTAACTGGAGTGGATGTGGTAATGATGTACGTGCCGAAGCGCCGATGTTTGGACGATTAGTTTTAAGCAGTCTCCAACATTGGACGGCTGTGTTGGGCGTCGATGGAGTGCGTTTAGATTTAGCCGAATTATTAGGCACTCCGCTTTTACAGGAGATTGAAGATGAATTTAGAATTAATCATCCGGAGAAAATTTTAATCGCCGAGCCCTGGAGTTTTCGGGGTCACCTTGCTCGAGATTTAGACCATACGACATGGACCTGTTGGGATGATGCGTTTCGCGAGTTTTTACCGGCGTATGTGCGCGGCCACGCCCAATCCTCAGATTTATTGCATCAAATCGCTGCTTGTGATTTTCGTCCGTCCGCCCGTTTACGTTACGCGCAGTCGCACGATGACATGGCGTGGATTGATCGCATTACCGAATGTCCTAAATCGGATGCGCATAATCCCTTGCCGGCGGATATCTTGCGGACACGCATGATGCACTTGATTTTACTGACTTCCGCGGGCGTGCCGATGCTTTCGGCGGGCCAAGATTTTTTATTATCCAAACGGGGCGTCTCCAACACCTGGCAGCGTGCTGACTTAAATTCTCTCGATGCACGAAGACTGAAACGTTTTCACTCCGAGCATGAATGGGTTGCCCAGTTAATAAAATTTAGACTCTCATCCGCGGGCGCGGTATTGCGTCCGCGTGAAGCCGTATCGCCGGGCTGGATGAAGGTGACCCAGCTCGACGCCGAAGAAAGTTTTGTCGCTGTATTAAATGCGGATGGTTTATTGGGTCCCGCGAAGGTAATGATCGCGTGTAATCCGCATCCATTTGAAGTTCAGCTCGCCCTGCCAATGGAATTACACTGGTGGCCTGTTGTCGTTTCACCCCGTCTGGATTGTAAATTAGCCCCTTGCCCGATGCCAAAAATTGACCACGGGGTGCTTACCTTACCTCCTTTGGGCTGTGGGCTTTGGGTTGTAGGGGCTTAATGTGTGTTCTCGCTTGCCATAAGGCCTCGGCAACTCTTTTAGATTCCTTTCACGTATTACAATATGGCAACCAAAGTAGCAATTAATGGATTCGGCCGCATCGGTCGTCTCGTATTCCGCGCCCTCGTTGAGCAGGGCCACCTCGGTAAGACTTTTGATGTCGTTGCCGTCGGTGATATTGTCCCCGCGGACAATCTCGCTTACCTCTTGAAGTATGACTCTAGCCAGGGTCGCTTCAGCGGTACAGTGAGCTCGGAAAAATCTTCACCCGATAAGGCTGAAGACGATGTTCTCGTAGTTAACGGAAAAAAGATTTTAGTCGTATCCGCTAAGTCACCTGCTGAATTACCTTGGAAGGCTCTCGGCGTTGAAGTGGTCATCGAATCAACCGGTCTCTTCACGGAAGCTGCTAAAGCGAAGGGTCACCTCGATGCTGGCGCGAAGAAAGTGATCATCTCGGCTCCTGCTAAAGATGAAGATATCACCGTGGTTATCGGTGTTAATGACGACAAATATGAAGCTTCGAACCACCATATCATCTCGAACGCCTCTTGCACGACCAACTGTTTAGCCCCTCTGGTTCACGTTTTACTTAAAGAAGGCTTCGGCGTTGCTGAAGGCCTCATGACCACTATCCACGCTTACACTGCTACCCAAAAGACGGTCGACGGTCCTTCGAAGAAGGATTGGAAGGGTGGACGTACGGCTGCTCAAAATATTATTCCTTCCGCGACAGGTGCTGCTCGTGCCGTATCTTTAGTTTTACCTGAAGTTAAAGGTAAGCTCACCGGTATGGCCTTACGGGTGCCTGTTCCTACTGTCTCAGTTGTCGACCTCACCGTTAAGACGGTGAAAGACACCAGCCTAGCCGAAATCAAAGCTGCGCTGAAGAAAGCTTCCGAAACTTATCTTAAAGGAATTCTTGCTTACACTGAAGACGAAGTCGTTTCTTCCGATTTCATTCACGATAAACATTCGTCGATCTTCGACGCGGGTTCATCGATTGAGTTGAATAAGAACTTCTTCAAACTCATCAGCTGGTACGATAACGAGTGGGGTTATTCCAACCGCGTGGTTGAACTCCTTGCTAAAGTTACCGCAAAACTCTAAGTTTTAAGTCGAAATGGACTACGACAGGCGATCCGCGAGGTTCGCCTGTCTTGTTTTTGGGCGAAAATCGGTCCCCCGACGATACTTTGGCATTCGTGGTGCTTTAATCTTCCCACCGCTCCAAGAAATCTTTTCTCTCCTCCCTTTACCACCATGTCCGCACCCTCCCTTAAATCACTCGGTTCTATCTCAGGTCTTCGCGCCCTCGTCCGCGTCGACTTCAATGTCCCTCAAGACAAGAAGACCGGAGTCATTACCAATACCCAACGTATTGCGGCCGCACTTCCGACCATTCGTTTCTTACTCGAAGGCGGTGCCTCTTGCGTGTTGATGTCACACCTCGGCCGTCCCGACGGTAAAGTGGTGGAGAAATTTTCTCTGCGCCCAGTCGCTGCTGAATTAGAAAAACTTTTAGGTAAGCCGGTTAAATTTATTTCGAGCTGTGTCGGTGCTGAAGCCGAAGCCGCTGCAAAATCTTTAAAGCCGGGTGAAGTTTTACTTTTAGAAAACTTACGCTTCCACATCGAAGAAGAAGGAAAAGTGAAACTCGAAGATGGTACTAGCATGAAGGCCGACCCAGCTAAAGTAGCTGATTTTAGGGCCTCATTATCACGTTTAGGCGATATCTACGTGAATGATGCTTTCGGTACAGCCCACCGCGCTCACTCCTCGATGGTCGGTGTCAACTTACCACGCAAAGCCGCGGGCTTCCTCCTCGAAGCAGAGCTCAAAGCTTTCGATACCGTACTGAATAATCCTAAGCGTCCGTTGTTAGCGATTTTAGGTGGTGCAAAAATTGCCGATAAGATTCCTCTCATTCGTAATCTCATCGAGCAGGCTGACGAAATTATTATCGGTGGTGGTATGGCTTTTACCTTCCGTAAGGTTTGCGACGGAATGGAAATCGGCAAATCGCTCTTCGATCCTGAGGGCGCTAAGATCGTCGCTGAACTTTTAGAAAAAGCAAAAGCCCGTGGCGTCAAAGTCACCTTGCCGGTCGACTTCACTTGCGGTGATAAATTCTCACCCGATGCCAATACTCAACCTGCCACCATGGCTGGCGGTATTCCTGCCGAGTGGGAGGGGATGGACGGAGGCCCTGAATCTATTAAGCTTTACGAGGCTGCGATTGGCCGTGCGGGCACTATCATTTGGAACGGTCCTTGTGGTGTTTTCGAATTCGAAAAATTTGCCGTCGGCACCAAGGCCATGGCTCATGCAGTTGCCAAAGCGACTGAACGCGGTGCGATCACGATTGTCGGCGGTGGCGATACGGCAACAGCTGCTAAGAAATTTGGTGTCGATACCAAGGTGTCGCACTGTTCAACCGGTGGGGGCGCTTCCTTAGAATATCTGGAAGGCAAAGTTCTTCCCGGTGTCGCTGCACTCTCTGCTTAATTTTTATTCTCATGTCTAAACGTACTCCTCTCATCGCTGGTAACTGGAAAATGAACAAGACCGCCACCGAGGGCGTAGAACTTGTTAAAGAAATTTCCGCCGCTTCGGTTGGCTCACAAGCCTCCGTCAACGTTGTGCTCTGTCCGCCGTTCACCGCGCTCTCTGCGGTCGGTCAGGCAATCGAAGGCTCGTTGATTGCGCTCGGTGCTCAAAATATTCACGATAAAGTAAATGGTGCATTCACCGGAGAAATCTCCGCATCCATGCTTCGCGACCTGCACGTTACCCACGTGATTATTGGTCATAGTGAGCGTCGTAGTATTTTTGGTGAAGATGATGCATTTGCTAATCGCAAGGTCTTGGCCGCATTGTCTGCGACCTTGAAACCTATTTTATGTGTCGGCGAATTACTCGCCGAACGTGAAGCGAACCAAACCATGGAAGTGGTACGTCGTCAGCTCGAAGCGGGCTTGGCTGGAGTTCCTGCCGCGAAAGCGGAGAGCGTGATTATCGCGTACGAGCCCGTCTGGGCCATTGGAACTGGTAAGACTGCTACTCCGGCGATGGCTCAAGAAGTTCACGCGTTCATTCGTAAACTTCTCGCTCAACAATTTGGAGCCGACACCGCTGCGCGTATTTTAATTCTCTACGGCGGATCGATGAAGCCAGATAACGCAGACGCTTTATTGGCCGAACAAGATATTGACGGTGGGTTGATCGGTGGCGCGGCCCTCGATGCTAAAAGCTTCACCGAGCTGGTGCGTATCGCTGCTAAGTCTTTAAGTCGATAAATCGTCAATTTTTGACCCTTGAGACGATTAGCCCGACAGGGGTTAATCGTCTCATTTTCTAATACTATTTGACGTCAAAATAGCCTCTCAAAGCCGCAGTTTTATTGAAAATAATAGTTATTATTATCATAAACTATTCATTATAAACACTTTAAGACTTTATTAAGGTCTCAATTTACAGGTTATAAACAGGGTACACACAGGTCTTAGGCTTAAATTACCCTAAAAATCGTTGAAAATTTCGGTTGCGAAGGGGGGTAGGTTTTGTGCCTCTATAGAATCTATTCATGAGCGAGAAAAGCACCTCTAGACAAAACTTCCTAATCAAAGCTGGCGCGACCGTCGCCTCTGTTTTGTCTCTCGGTTTTTTGTCTAAAGCAACGAGCTCAAATTCTGTTTCTGCTCAGAAAACCTTCACCGAGTCTTCCACACTTTCTGCCCAGCCTGAAGGCCGCGCTGTGGCACGAAATACTTCACGTTAATTTTATCTTTCGCTCTCCATGCGTAAACTTCTTGAATTTCTTAATCGACCCTCCACTCGCGGTAATTTCTTCCGCCGTTCGATTAATAATTTACCGTTTCAAATCTTGGTTTGTTTATTAGCGACGGGTGCGGTGGTCGTTGCGGCAATCAACGAATACGCCACGAATAAGTATTTAAATGTCGGTTACACGCCTGATCAACCGGTAGCTTTTGATCACTCCTTCCACGCTGGGCCTGATTCTGTTCTCGGGCTCGACTGTCGTTATTGCCACAATTTCGTTGATCGTTCGAGTCACTCCAACGTTCCTACCTCCAATACCTGTTGGAACTGCCACAGCCAAGTTAAGTCCGACAGTCCTGCCTTAGCGTTAATTCGTCGCAGCGTCGAAACGGGTGAAGCTGTTCGCTGGGTTAAAGTTCACAAGGCTCCCGATTACGTTTATTTCAATCACGCGGTGCACATTAATCGCGGCGTCAGTTGCGTGGAATGTCACGGTCGCGTTGATCAACAAGTCGTGGTCGGTCAGCAAAAATCTTTGAACATGAGTTTCTGTTTAGATTGTCACCGCAATCCTGAAAAATACCTCCGTCCGCTTGATAAAGTAACGGATTTATCCTGGAAAGCTGAATCACCTGAAGCGCAAGCGGCTCAGGGAACCAAGTTCGTCCACGACTGGAAAGTTAATCCACCCCAAAGCTGTTCTGGCTGCCACCGCTAAAATAAAATTTCTCAATGAGTAAGAAAGTTTTTCAACATCCTATTGCCCAAGAGGGCGAAACTACAGGGCCCACCTACTGGCGTAGTCTCGATGAACGTAACAAGTCGCCCGAGTTCCGTACGCGTGCCGAACGCGAATTCTTGGATGACGCGGCGAATATTTCGAAAGTTGAACGTCGTGAATTCTTAATGTTGATGGGTGCATCGTTTGGCTTGGCTGGCTTGGGCCTCGCTGGATGTCGCGAACCACGTAACCACACTTTACCTTATAGCAAACAGCCCGAGAACACGATTCCTGGCGTCGCTACTTATTACGCGAGTTCTTTCCCTGGTGAATTAGCCAATCAGCCGCTCATCGTTGAAACCCATCAACACCGCCCCACCAAAGTTGAAGGAAATCCAACCCATCGTGCGAGCGGTTCAGCTTCATCGAAATTTGCGCAAGCGAGTGTGCTCGATCTTTATGATCCTGAGCGTGCGCAAGCTTCCATCGGTTCCAGTGGTTCAATTATTTCGGTTTCCGAAGTTCGTGATTTAATCCGCCAACTCGCCGCTTCTGAAAAAGCGAACGGTGGTGCCGGCTTAGCATTCTTAGCTCGTCCATCTTCATCGCCCACCCGTGCAGCCTTGGTTGCCGCGATTAAAGAAATTTTACCACAGTCTCGTTTTGTTGAGTACACTCCCGTTGCCCAAAACCGCGCTGAAGTCGCCCTCGGTGCCCGCATTTTACCCGATTACGCGCAAGCCCGTCGCATCTTAAGTCTCGATGCTGATTTCTTGAACACGGGTGACGGTGCTGTTGAAAATACTCGTGCCTACTCCATCGGTCGTCGTGCGGATAATGCGGTAGAAGCGGACAAGATGACTCGTCTCTATGTAGTTGAGTCTACCTTTTCTTTGACGGGTGCCGCTGCTGATCACCGTCTTCGTGCTTCGTCATCACATATTTCTGGTTTAGCGATTTTATTTGCGGCTGAAGTGCTCGCCCAAACCGGAAATAAATCCGATGCTGCTATTCTCACATCCAAAGTTTCGGGTATTTCTGTTCCCGAAGTTTGGATTAAGGAATGTGTAGTTGATTTGGTAGGTGCTAAGGAAAAATCACTCATCGTTGCCGGCGAACATCTTTCGGTGGATGCGCATCGTGCCGTTTATTTAGCGAACCAAGCACTGAATGCTGCCATTCGCATGGTTGAATCCAATGTATCGGCCTCGAATTCGATTGCTGAATTGGTCGTCCAACCTGCCAACACTTTAATTATCTTGGGCGGTAATCCTGCTTACGATGCACCGGCGGATGTCGATTTTGCTAAAGCTGTGAAAGCCGCTAAAAATGTTGTTCGTCTCGGTTATCATGGCCCAGCGTTTGACGAAACTTCTGCCTTAGTGAAATCAGTCGGTGGCACCGTCATTGCTGCCTCACATTATTTAGAAAGCTGGTCCGATGGTCGCACGCTCGATGGTACTTATGTGCCCGTGCAGCCAATGATTGAGCCACTTTTCCCCACACTTGGGGAACTCGATGTCTTAGCTCCGTTCGCTGGAAAAAATCAAGAGCCCTACGCTTTAGTTCGCGAAACCTTTAATCGTCTCGCCAAAAATAATTCTGACACCGCCTTTGCTGCGTGGTTGGCCGAAGGTGTTCTCGCGGAAACTTCAAGTGCCACGAGGAAAATTAAATTAGATGTCGATAGCGTCGGCAAATTTACCGCTCCACCATTATCGTTCAGCTCACTCGAAGCACGTATTTTACCGAGCGTGCATACGGGTGACGGATTATACGCGAACAACGGTTGGTTGGCGGAAGCACCCGATCCCATGTCGAAGACTTCATGGGAAAACGTCATTCTCATCAGTCCTAAACTTGCGGCTAAGCTTGATATCGAACCCAGTATCGGCGTTATTCAAAAAATCGGTGCGCTCAATCGAAACATTAATCAGATAATCGATGGTAAACTCATCGCACACTACGCTAAATTAACCATCAGTGGTATCAGCATCAAAGGACCTCTCTTTATCATGCCAGGTATGGCTGATTTCACTATCGGTCTCCAGTTGGGTTTTGGTCGTACGGTTGCTGGACGCGTCGCCACTCGTGTGGCTGAAAGATTACAAGGCAAAGTTGTGGGTAACGGTTTCAGTGTTTACCCCTTTGTTACTTCGCAATCCGCCGCTGTTCGCACGGGGGTAACTTTAGAACTCACCGGCGAAAGTCTTCCGGTCTGTAATACGCAGGATCACTGGTCGATGGAAGGTCGCGACGTGGTGCGCGAAGGAAACGCTGAAGATTTACATCATAACGAAAATTTCGCAAAACTCGGAATCGATGGACACGCTCCAGCGGTTTACGGAAAAGACGAAAAACTTTCTGCGGCTGAAAAAGCTGTGCTCACGCCACGTGGAAATTCTGCGTATGAGCATCCTGATCACTCCGTGGCTCCCAACGTCGCCGTTTGGCAAGGTCACGAAAGTAAATTCCCAGTGCAACAACAGTGGGGAATGTCGATCGATTTAAATACCTGCACGGGTTGCAATGCTTGTGTGACTGCCTGTCAGGCGGAAAATAATATTCCAGTCGTGGGACGCGACCAAGTGTTGAAGGGTCGTAACATGCATTGGATTCGTCTCGATCGTTACTTCTTTGACGGTCGTGATAAAGCAGGCACCGCGATTCCTGAAGACCCCCAAGTGACTTTCATGGGTGTGGCTTGTCAGCACTGCGAAACCGCACCTTGCGAAACGGTTTGTCCGGCTAACGCCACCGTGCACGACGACCAAGGCCTCAACACGATGGCTTACAATCGTTGTATCGGTACTCGTTATTGCGCCAATAACTGTCCGTACAAAGTTCGTCGCTTCAATTTCCTCGATTATAATAAACGCGAAGCCGGACATTATTACGAAGGACCTCTCGGACCTGCTAAATTACCGAAAGACCCCGCAGATCTTCCGCAGATGCAAAAGAATCCAGACGTTTCTGTGCGGATGCGCGGCGTCATGGAAAAGTGCACGTATTGCGTACAACGTATTCAAGAAGCAAAAATCCAAGCCAAGGTTCGCGCGAAAGATTCGGCCAATCACCGCGTTGCTGATGGCACGATTCAAGTCGCTTGCCAACAAGCCTGCCCAGCGGAAGCGATTGAGTTTGGTGATATCACTGATCCTAATTCACGTGTCGCTAAAGCGAAGGCTTCCACCCGTACTTACGGAGCTCTCACTTATTTAAATACTCGTCCACGCACCACTTATCAAGCGAAGTTACGTAACATCAATGCACGTATGCCTGGGGCAAATCGTGTTCCGCTTTCCCGTAAGGAAATGGCTGGTCGAGAAGGGTACAGTGATCCGGAGCATGGTGCACCGGTTCATAAACCCGAAAAACACTCCAAATAATTCTTCCCGAATTTTTAATCCATGGCTTACGCCCCTGATCATTCTTCTGAACGTCCTGCGATACTCGATAAGGTAAATCCTGCCGAGTTGCCCCGTGCTAAACTCATCCTTAATGACCGCGGCTTTCATTGGATCACCGATAAAGTTTGTGGCATCGTCGAAGAGCCCACGCCGCTCTGGTGGAAAGTTCTTTTTACGGTAGCACTTTTCGTCGCATCTTTCACGGGTGTTGGATTATTTTACCTCGTTTCAACGGGAACAGGTGTTTGGGGTTTACGTGCCCCGATTGGTTGGGGTTGGGCGATTGTTAACTTCGTTTTCTGGGTCGGTATCGGTCACGCGGGAACTTTGATTTCTGCGATTCTCTGTTTGCTCCGCCAAAAATGGCGCACTTCGATTAATCGTGCAGCTGAGGCGATGACGATTTTCGCTGTGATGTGTGCCGGTATTTTTCCGCTCTTCCACGTCGGCCGCGTTTGGTTTGCTTGGTGGCTCTTCCCCATACCTAACCAAAATGCAATTTGGCCACAGTTCCGTTCTCCTTTAGAGTGGGACGTTTTCGCGGTTTCGACTTACTTCACGGTTTCCTCTTTATTCTGGTACATGGGCATGGTGCCTGACTTCGGTACGATTCGCGATCGGGCAACTACGTGGTGGAGAAAAGCTTTTTACAGCGTCTTGGCGATGGGCTGGCGCGGCGGCAATCGTCAGTGGTCCAATATGGAAATGGCGTATTTGTTGCTCGCTGGTTTATCCACTCCGCTCGTTCTTTCCGTGCACACCATCGTTTCGTTCGACTTCGCTGTCTCGAACGTTCCTGGCTGGCACACGACCATCTTCCCACCTTACTTCGTGGCGGGTGCCATCTTCTCGGGCTTCGCGATGGTGTTAACGTTGATGCTACCCTTGCGTGCGATTTATCGCCTGCATGACGTGATCAATCAGTACCACATCGATAACATGTGTAAGATTATTTTAGCGACTGGTACGATGGTCGGTTACGCTTATGCCACGGAGTTCTTCATCGCTGCTTATTCTGGTAACGTTTACGAAAAGTTTGCCTTCGTGAATCGTGCCTTCGGTCAATACGCGTGGGCTTACTGGATCATGGTTTCTTGTAACGTGATTACGCCTCAACTTTTCTGGTTTAAGAAGATTCGCGAAAATCACTCTCTCGTTTGGATTATTTGCCTATTCGTGAACGTCGGTATGTGGTTCGAACGCTTCGTCATCACCGTGACTTCGCTGGCGAATGATTACCTACCTTCGAGCTGGGGTTATTACAGCCCGACCATCGTGGATATTTTTACCTTCTTCGGCACGTTTGGTTTCTTCTCGGTGCTCTTCCTGCTCTTCGTGAGATTCTTCCCGCTTCTGCCGATGGCCGAGCTGAAGATGGTCTCTCCTCACTCCGATATTCATAAACATTAATTTGACGTCACGAACCATGAATGAACGCAATGAAAGTATCCACGGTGTCGCTTGCACCTTCCGCAAGCCGGCTGACGTCTATCACGCTGCGGAAAAAGTACGTGATGCGGGTTGGAAATATTGGGACGTGCATTCGGCTTATCCGATTCACGGCTTGGACAAAGCGATGGGCCTGCCACGTTCCAAAATACCTCGTCTGACTTTATTAGGTGGGGTGACCGGTTTCATCGCCGGTTGTTTACTCACTTGGTATATGAACTCGTTTGATTACCCCCTCATTGTCGGAGGTAAACCACTTTGGAGTCCGATCTTTCCGTTCCCCATCATGTATGAGTGCACGATTCTCTTTGCGGCTTTCGGTACATTCTTTGGTCAGTTCATTTTAAATCGTCTCCCTCAACATCATCACCCTTTGTTTGATCTCCCGCAATTTGCGCGCACATCGGATGACTCCTTCATGATTGTTTTGGAAGCTCGTGATTCCCAATTCCATTTAGATGACTCCCGTAACTTCTTACTCTCTTTAGGGGGTCAAGAAATCACCGTTATTCGCGACTAATCCACCATGAGCCGCTACCTTACATTTCTCGCTATCGTTGTTGTTGCTGTGATTGGCTTCCTGGGTTTCCAAGGAAAGACCTCGAAGCAAACTCCGATTTATGTTTTCGACGATATGGACTATCAGCCGAAGTATAAAGCTCAGGGTGAAAATACTTTCTTCGCCGATGGACGCGACGCTCGCCCGCCTGTGGCTGGATCCGTTGCTCGTGGTACCGGTCTTGAACCCACCAAAGTTTTTTCCGCTGAATATCGTCGCGCTGAATCACTCAACGCCTCTTTCGTTACGGGAAAAGATGAGAAGGGTAATTTCCTCTTAGATTTCCCGGCGAAGAGTCTCACCTTTTTATCGTCGGGCGAATTACAACCGTACACGATTGACAGTAAAGTTTTAGAATTAGGTCGGGCGAAGTACCAAATCTATTGTGCCGTCTGTCACGGTGATGCTGCTGATGGTAATGGCATTATGAAAGTACGTTCTGCCATCGAGGGCGACATCGCGATCAACACGATTGCTAATTTACAAACGGCTATCTATCGCGCTTATCCCCAGGGCCAAATTTACGACGTCATTAATAACGGCAAAAATACGATGATGCCTTATGGCGATAAACTTTCACCGGAAGAACGTTGGGCAGTCGTCGCTTACTTACGCGCTCTCCAACTTTCTCAGTTCAGCCCACCAGAAATCACCCCCGCCTCCATCAAGGCCACCGCCAAATAATTCGCCATGAGCGCTTCTTCTTCTCGTTTATCTTCACATTGGACAACCTTCGTTGCCGTTGGCTTCGTTGCCTTGGTTGCCGTGTGGTCATTTGCCTTCCTGGGTTTAGGCGAACACAATCATCGCCCCGCACTCTCAGTTTTAGTCGGTTCCTTGTTTTGGGTTTCTACCTTAATGGGTATGCTCATGTTGATCATGATTACGCGTGTGTTCGACGCGGGTTGGGCTCCGATTATTCGTCGCTCTTGGGAGTTTATGATCAGCGCTTTACCGATAGTGCTTTTATTGGGGGTCGCTCCTTTAGCATTCATTCCCGAGTTTCGTCACATCCTCTGGGAGTGGACGGACGCCTCCCATATTTTACCAAGCGGACACGAAGTCGGCCACGACCCCATTCTTCGGGCAAAAAGTTGGTTCCTGAACGAAAACTTTTTCCTCATCCGTATCGCTGCTTACGTAGTATTTTTCGGAGTGATTACTTGGGCTCTGCGTCACTGGTCTTTTAAACAGGATAAAGAACGCACCGCACAACATACGCATACCTTGCACGCGGTTTCTGCCGTGGGCATTCCTGCGAGTGCCGTTATGCTGACCTTGCTCGCGTTCGACTGTTTAATGGCCCTTTCTTATCACTGGTTCTCGACGATGTATGGTGTATGGTTTTTCTCCCTCTCGATTCGCTTGGCCTTAGCTGCTACCGTGATTTTCACCTATCGATTATCCAACGGCGGTTGGCTCGATGGACTTCTTAATCAAGCCCACCGCCACGTGCTCGGCTGTCTCATGCTCGCCTTCACTGTTTTCTGGGCGTACATCAGCTTTTCCCAGTACTTCATTATTTATAATGCTAATATCCCTGAAGAAACTTTCTGGTATAACATGCGTGAGTTTAATCCCGTTACGGGCTTAAAGAGTGATTGGTGGGGTGTATCGATGTACTTAATTTTCGGATTCTTTTTCCTGCCCTTTCTTTTACTTTTATTTTATCGCGCAAAAATTATTGCCAGTCGATTGCTCACCATCGCCTTCATTATTTTTGCCGGTGGTATTGTAGATCTTTGGTTCAACGCCGTCCCGCGTCAAATCGTTGATAAAACTGCACCTGAAGGTTTTACGGTATCACCCTTCATCAGTGGCTATCTCGCCTTAGACCTGCTCGCGATTGCTGGTTTCGGCTGCTTGGTCATCGGATTATTTTTACGTGCCTCCACCCAGGCAGAAACTATCCCCGTCCACGACCCTCGTATTCTCGAGTCTATCAATTACCATGAGTGATAATTCATCTAATGGAGATCGTCCTTTAATTCCAGGCCAAGTTGCTTCTTGGTTAGGTATTTTAGCCTTCGTTTTCGTCGCCATCTTTGTCATCGCCTACGCGTATGTTGCCTTCAGTCCCAAGACCAATTCTGACGCTGAGCGCCGTATTGCCGAAAAAGCACTGCGCGCTGATACTGAATCAAAAGCTAAGGGATTAATTTCTGCCACCGGTTTAAACGCCGACGGAACTTATCGTGTGCCGGTCGAAACAGCGATGTCGCTCATCGCGGCTGATCCTGACTTAGTAAATAAACTGCGCAGTTACTCTGCACCTGGTCCATCGGCACCTCAGCCTGTTTCACTAAAAGCCGATGTATCCAAGGTGGCTGATGAAGAAGTAATGAAGCGCGGATTAGCAGTCTACTCACGCACTTGTGTAGCCTGTCACCAACCTACGGGCAAGGGGTTGCCTCCTGTTTTTCCTCCCTTAGCTGAGGCGCCGATTGTGAACGGTGATCCGACACTATCGATTAAGTTCATTCTTCATGGATTAATCGGACCAGTCACCGTCGCAGGAACAACTTACAATAGTATGATGCCTGCCGTCGCAGGGCTGAACGACCAAGATATTTCTGATGTTACCACTTACGTGCGTGCTAGTTTTGGCAACAATTCCGGCCCGGTGACCGTTGAACAAGTTAAAGCCGTGCGCGATGCCAATGCTTCACGTAACACACCGTGGACCACCGCCGAATTAGGTCTTAAATAATTTTATAATCTTCGATGAGCCAGGACTATCACCGCCAAGCACCTTCTTCCCCAAGCGATACCGGAAGTGCCCTGCCTGTCCGTTTATTTTTTGCCTCTGCTTTGGGTTGGTTAATGATTTCATCGGTTCTCGGACTCATCGTAAGTTTAAAATTACAAACTCCTACTTTCATGGCCGGTTGTGAGTGGTTCACTTATGGTCGCTTAGAAGTTCTTCAGCGCAATGCTTTCACTTACGGTTGGATTGCGAATGCAATTTTCGGAGTGAACTTATGGATCATGTCAGCACTGGCTCGCTTTGAATTTAAAGATAGCTGGTTAGCCGTCGGTGGTTGGTTGGGCTGGAATCTCGCTCTGACTTTAGGACTCGGGGCAATTTTTCTCGGTCATCTCAATGGCTACGTACTTTTAGAAATGCCTAAGGAAGTGGCTCCAGCTTTATTTATCAGTTTCCTCTTTGCTGCACTGTGGCCCTCAGTTGCCTTTATTCGTCGTCCTACCGGACACGTCTTCGTATCGCAGTGGTATATTATCGGCGCCTCGTTCGTCTTCCCCGTAGCCTTTGGTATTACGCAACTGTTGGTTCTTTGGTATCCGACTTCTGGAGTCCTTCAGGCGCTCATCCATAGTTGGTTCATCCAAAATATCCAATTACTCTGGATCGGGGCTTCGGCGATTTCTGCGACTTATTATTTCATCTCCAAGGAGTCGGGTCGCACTATCTCGGCTTACTATTTGGCCACCGTCGGATTCTGGACCTACTTCCTTTTTGCGGGTTGGACGGCTCCCGCTTCATTACTCGGCGGCCCTATTCCTGTTTGGATTCAATCCGTCGGAGTGACTACTGCACTCATGATGTTGGTTCCTGCAATTATCTTAGGGATTAATTTCTTTGGGACACTTTCCTACAGTCGCGGATTCGCTTACGCCTGGAATAACACGACCCTCCGCTTCGTCTTAGTCGGCATGGTCAGCTTTGCGGTTTCCTCTGCATTAAATATTGTTTTCTCCACCCGCTCCCTCAATGCAGTTGTCCGCTTTACCGATTTCACCGTCGGACAGCAGCAGCTCGTCAACTATGGTTTCGTATCCATGGTTTTCTTCGGTGCCGCTTATTATATTCTGCCACGCGTCACGGGTTCATTCTGGCCTTCGGCAAAACTAGTTCACCTCCATTTCTGGTCCTGTGTTATCGGAGGTCTCGGATTGGCTCTCCATCTTTTAATCTGTGGTTACCCCACGGTTAATAGTGGAGTCATGAGCTATTATTACATCCCTGTGATCTTCTTCGTGCTTTTACAATTGGTGGGACACCTCGCCTTCGCGATTAATTCATGCGTCATGCTCTTCGCATCTGCGCGAAATACAAACGACAACCCTCACGCTTAAATTGCCCTGAACATGAAGGACTTTAATCTCATTCTCTCTGGTATTTTCTTCACCTTAGCAGCTTCCTTCGGTGGTTTGCTGATTAGCAGTGAAGTCCAATTAGGATCTTTAGGCCGTGCACCCGCTGAAGAGGGTGGTCCACTTTTTCCTCCCATTGAAACGGGTCTAGCGATTCAAGGTCGCCAAGTTTATCTCGAATTAGGCTGCGTCACCTGCCACACGCAACAGGTACGTCCGGCCGGACAAGGTAACGACATCGCTAAGGGCTATGGTCCTCGCCCGACTGTTGCCCGCGACTACGTTCTCCAGACTGAATTACTCTTGGGTAATCATCGCAACGGTCCTGACCTCGCAAACTACGGTGCCCGTGCCAAGTCCGATGACGAAATTCATGGCCACCTTCGCTCACCCGCCGCAGGTAGCACGATGCCTGCGTACCATTTTTTATATGTCGTAGACAAAAACGGCATCACCCAACCCACCGAGCGGGCGCAAGCCTTGGTGGCGTACCTAAAATCTCTCCGCATCGACTACAATTCGCCTGAAGCGAAATTGAAACAGTAATCCCATGTCACCACATTCTCAAAATAACGATAAGCCTAACCGCTCCTTTGGTGAGCAGGGTAATCTTTCCGATAGTCGCCTCGTCGAGATTCACTCGCACCTCGCCCGCGACAAAGAGGAGCCTGCTGAGGGTTTTTCCATGCTGCCTATCGTGATCGTATTTATCTTTTGTGGATTTGGTTTCTGGGCCGGTGTTTATCTGACCCGTAATTCGGGTGAATTTTCGGCGAGTACATTTGATCTCGATGCACCTAAATTAGTCGCCGACATTGGTCCTATGGTTTTTGAGCCTGATCTCGCTAAGGGTGAAAAACTTTACATTCAAAATTGTGCCGCTTGTCACCAAGCCACTGGTTTAGGCGTCGCTGGTGCCTTTCCACCCATCGCTGGATCGGCTTGGCCTGTGGGTAACGAAGAGCGCGTTATCAAAATCGTCCTCGCGGGTATAGCTGGAGAAATTGAAGTGAATGGCCAAAAGTATGTCGGCAATATGTCCAACATTGGTGCGGGTCTAAAAGACGCCCAAGTTGCCAATATTATATCTTACGTCCGTTCAGCATGGGGTAACCAAGGCGGACCAGTCATGGATACTAAGGTCGCTGAAGTCCGTAAAGCCATCGGTGCCCGTGGTCAGTACAGTGGTAAAGAAATTCTCGATCAGCACCCGTTAGAATCTAAATAAGAACTCATAATAGATTTATAAACAAAGAAGCCCGAGATTCCTCGGGCTTCTTTGTTATTTATATAAACTGACTTACGCGTGCTTCTTAATGAAGGCAGCGATATCGCCTTTCGGACGTGCCCCGACGATTTTATCAACCACTTGTCCGTTCTTAAAAAGGAACAGCGCAGGGATGGAGGTAACGCCAAGTTGGGCCGCTAAGGATTGATTGGTGTCGACGTCTACTTTACAGATTTTGACCGAGCCCGACATCTCAGTGGCCAGTTGGTCTAAGACGGGACCTAATTGCTTGCAGGGTCCACACCAGGTGGCCCAGAAGTCTACAAGCACCGGTACGGATGCTGATTTGATGGTAGACTCAAACGTGGTTGCGTCGAGGTTGTCGATGAGATCGGAAGCCATAGAAATTATCCCTTAGTTTTAACGAAGAGTTCTAATAATAAGAAGACAAATGCGGCGGTGGAAGCGACTACGCCGAGAACATCAAACGAAGCTTCTAAAGTCGAAACGCTTGCACTGGGTTCAGATGAAATGGTGGGCGCGATTCTTGGTGCGCTAGCTCCAACCACCGGTGGGCGAGGAATGGCAGCCGCAGGAGGGGGAGGAGGAATTGAACCAGCACTCGGAGGCGGTGGTGGAACAAACGCACCAGCAGGCTTATTGAGCTTCAACTTGGGAGCCGAATTAGCATCACCCTCAGAAGATGGGGGTGGAGGAGGTGGTGGAGGGGGGGTCTCTAAGCTCATCGTTGAAGTCTTTTAT
>JAEMQU010000008.1:22019-47437 GCA_016463705.1 Opitutales bacterium
TCTTGTGACTACGGGTCAAATTGCTTTATCAAGTGCTGGAATGGGGGTGAGTCAATCAGTCAGTAAGAGATTTTATCGTCTTATTCGGCCCGTTCATGTTTACGCAAAAGGTCAGCGATTTCCTTGGGGTCGGCCGTTGGAATTGTCCGACCCTTCCGTTGCAGGTCTTCGACGGTTTTAATCACCGTTTCGGTCATTCTCTCGTGGGTCTCATTGGATCCACCCACTAACGAGAAGCCTTCACCCTTGGTAATGCGCTTATGGTTATCGGCATGATCCAACCCTAGACCGAGTAGGTGATGCTGGTTCTTTCGTTTGCCCGCCATAGAGAATACCTAAAGAGGAAAATGTAAAATTTCAAATCGTTACCTAATTTGAATCTCCCGTGGGCTCATCAAATTCGGATGTAGTCGCCAAAGGCTGCGAAGAACTGTCGGCCGAGTTTTTTAAAGGCTTGGAGCAGAAAATGTCTTGGAAATTTATTTCCTGTTCCAATTCAAGTGAACCGAGACGCGTGAGTTCGAGGCAGGCGAGAAAAGTAGCTACTAAATAAGTAATCGTCGGACGTTCGGGTAGGAGACTCGTAAAATTAAATTTCGATTCAGTATTTAATCGATTTAAAATATATTCCATGCGATCGGATACGGTCACGATTTCAACAGAAAGATTACCTGGCTGAATTTTTTCAGCGAGTCGCCGAAGCACTAAATTAAAAGTATTCCAGAGTTCGATGCGATCGGCGGGCGCCACCGGACGAATCACCGCATCTTCGCCTTGAGGCTGTAAGACATAGCGGGCGAGCAGGCCTTGGCGTTCATCGGCTAATTGGCGAATGATGGCGGCCGTTTCCTTGACCCGTTTGTACTGAATCAGCTGTTGCACGAGGGCCCAACGCGGGTCGTTGCCTTGATCGTGGGTTGACTCTAATTCGTCGGGGCGACTTTCCACCGGGAGTAACATCCGGCTTTTAATATACATCAGTGTCGCCGCCATCACGAAGAACTCACCAGCTAACTCGAGGTTATCTTTTTCTTGATTGCGCAGAATGTCGAGGAACTGAAGGGTGACCTTCTCAATCGGTATATCATAAATATCGATTTCGTTTTTTCTTATTAAGAAAAGCAGAAGATCGAGCGGGCCTTCAAAATTATCGAGACGAATCGATAAGTCTGCTGGTGGTAAAAGACCATCAGTGGGTAGGGTGGAGGAGGTTTCGGTAGAGTCCGACACGTTTAGAATTTGAAGAGGCGCACCCGTACTTGGGCGCCAAGTGAGCCATCATTAAACGCCGAAACGCGCTTTTGGAAACCGTATTCAATTTGCCAGGAATTTCCAATGCGCTGAATCAGTCCAATCGACTGATAAGTATAAGCTTTAGCGAGGGCGTCATAATTAAGGGTCATTATCGCGGAGAAGGTAGAATTTAATTTAACTTCACCCATGATCCAGAGCTGTTTGGCGGGGTCGTTACTCTGTTTTAAATCGAACCAGCCGACGGAGGCTCTCCAGAAATCACCCGAATTAAAAGCGATGGTTTGTAATGACTCAACATTACCTCCGTCGTTTTTGGCGTAACGGGAATAGGAATCAATCGTGACCCAGTTGGCCGGTGTTAAGCGGATATGAGTTTGAACGTCTGAATCCGTTTGGCCGAGTGAGCTATCCGCATTGGACCAGTCTTTGGTAATATCGAAACGAGCTAATTCACGCGTCCCCATGGCGGTATCGCGCGTGGCTAAAGTATTTCTAAATCCAATCCGCCCCATTTGGGTGGCCGTGTTCGCTGCGGCGTCTGGTCGATCAGCGAGATCTAATTCGCGGAAGGCGGAAAAGGCTACATCGCGTTCCGAAAGTGGAATTTTCCCAATCGCATGATCAGCACCGGGTAAATAGCGATACTGAACAAATGGACGAAACGCGTGACGCATTCCGTTGATCGACCAATGGTCGGCTTTGAGATTCCAGGAACCAGTGGCCAGACCTTCAACATCGAAGCCCACTTGTCCAACGGCCTTGGAAACACCCCCGGTATTGGTTAAATTGGATGACCATGAAGTCGCCCGCGCGCCGACCACAGGTTTAAAGGTGAGATAATTGCGGACGGTTAAGGGATAAGTGATACCGTAGTAGGCATCGTAACGCGCGGTCGACCAGGCTTCGGTGGCGCCTGTTTCAGTGGTGAAATTGGGTAAGGGTAGAGCCGCCGAGGGACGCTCCGTCAGATAAGCAGCCGAAACAAACGCACGGTGATTGAAGGGTGTTCCCGTAATCGCTCTCTCCGTTAAATCATAACGCAGTTCGGGTAATTTTTGAGCAACGTCTTGATAGTTATCAGCCTTCGCAATCACCGTCGCTGAGAGATAGCCTTCTCCTAATGGTTTGGTTACTTCGAAGCTAGCTTGCGGAAGACCAATCTCGACGATTTCTCGCGGACGGAAGGAGCGGACAAAATTAGGATCCGAGGTGAAATAAAACTGACCTGCAAAATCGAAATCATTCTTGGTGTGTCCGTTGATATTTCCGACAAGAAAACCACGATTCGCATCAGGCGTGCGGCCATAAATATCGTTCTCCACGACATTGCCATCATTGATGTATCCGGATTTTAAATCCCCCCGCCAAACCGTTCCATCCTGAGTCGTTTTGCTATTGTCGTAACGAAGGGCAGGACCAATCAGAAAGCCCGATTTGCTATAGTAATCTAACAATGCGCCGACCCAGAGGGACTTGCTTTGACGGACTAAAGTAGTGGTACGGAGGTAACGTCCCTGAGGTTCCTGCGAGCCGGTATTGAGTTCAACATCATAAGGAATGTCGCGATAACCTTCTTGCCCATAATAGGGCAGGTAAAAAAATGGAATACCAGCGAGATGGGGAACGACTCCTCTAAAGGTTAACCAATCCTCTTTATCAGAATAGTGAGCTTCATTGATTTTTAAATTCATGCCATAAGCGTGCGGCTCGTTATTCCACATGCGTACCCCTTTCATCGTGCGCTCACCGTTTTGAATCCGAATTTCTTCCGCGGTGAAGTAAACGGGATTGCGACCGATTTTTACATTATAGGCTAACACTAAATCGATTTTTGGATTCATGGTTAATCGCTCGCCGATGATACGTAGATTTTTTGTCGTATAAACGACATCGCCTTCCGCGTTGATAATCCCGGTTTCGGAATTGAAAGATATTTTCTTGGCAGCAAGGTGAGCGCCATTCGCTTCCACGCTGGCATCTACGGCGACGAGAACTTTTCCATTCTCTTCATAAGTAAAACTTTCTCCCTGGATGTTTGAGTTCTTGGCAATCTCAGGTGCGACTTTGGTGGTCGAGTCCGCCGCCATGACTGCGGTGCTGCAGAAGAGGAAGGCAAGGAGTGGGCTGAGAGTTCGACCAGGCATTTGCTCCAGACTTGGCGATTAGGGCATTCTCTCAAGTATTTTCGGGCAATGAGCGCTTGCGGGCATACGATTGTCGTAGATTATCGACCTATGCACCTAAGCCAAGTTGAGCTAACTCGCCTCGTTGAGGGCAAGGAAAGCTCCCCCCACCGCTTTTTAGGGCTACATTTATTACCACAGGGGGGGTACATGGTTAGGGCATTATTACCTGACGCCATCAGCTGTGAACTGATGATGGAAGGTGAGAACAAGGGTATCCCGATGAAGAAAATTCATTCGTTAGGGATTTTTGAGGCAGAAATTAAATCGAAATCCGTTTTTCGGTATCAATTCAAAGCTACTTATCGGGAAAAAATTACTCACCTCCTCGAAGACCCTTACCGTTTTCTGCCAACGCTGTCTGAGTCGGATTTATTTTTAATAGGTAAGGGTGATGATCATAAAGTTTATCATAAGCTAGGTTCGCACCTGGCGACCATTGATGGAGTCAAAGGAGTTCGCTTCGCCGTCTGGGCTCCCTCCGCTCGCCGCGTTTCCTTAGTAGGTAATCACAATTTTTGGAATGGTCGGACCCATCCCATGCGACTTTTGGGCGCTTCAGGGATTTGGGAAATTTTTATTCCAGGTCTCACCGCCGGTGCGTGTTATAAATATGAAATCCTTGGCCCGGCTGACGAAACTCCGTTTTTAAAAACTGATCCCTGCGCCTTAAGTTTCGAACCTCCACCGCATCACGCCGCCGTGGTTTGTGATTTATCGACGTTTGATTGGCAGGACTCGGAGTGGATGAAAAAAAGATGCCTGCAGCCTTCTCACCAACAGCCCGTATCGATTTACGAAGTTCATTTGGGTTCATGGCGTCGAGTGCCCGAAGATAATAATCGCTCCTTAAATTATAAAGAATTGGGAACGCAGTTGGCCGAATACTGTAATCGACTAGGTTTTACTCACGTGGAATTGATGCCACCCACGGAACATCCGTTCGATGGTTCTTGGGGTTACCAAGTCACCGGCTTTTACGCCCCCACCCATCGCTTTGGCTCGCCGTTGGATTTCATGACGCTCGTCGATACCTTACACCGTGCCAATATCGGTGTGATTATGGACTGGGTTCCTGCGCACTTCCCCAAAGACACTTTCGCGCTCGCCCAATTTGATGGTACCTACCTGTACGAACACGCCGATCCGCGCCTGGGCGAACATCAAGACTGGGGCACCTTGATTTTTAATTACGGACGTCACGAAGTTCGCGGATTTCTGGTGGGCTCAGCGCTTTCATGGTTAGACCTCTTTCACATCGACGGCCTGCGCGTTGACGCCGTCGCCTCGATGCTTTATCTAGATTATTCTCGGAAGCACGGTGAGTGGCTTCCGAATGAACACGGTGGACGAGAAAATTTAGCAGCGATTGAGTTTTTAAAACAAACGAATGCCCTGGTGCATCTTTATCACCCTGGCGCAATTACCATCGCCGAAGAATCTACTTCATATCCGGGCGTGACTAAACCGATTGCCGAGGGAGGTTTGAATTTTGATTACAAATGGAACATGGGCTGGATGCACGATAGCTTAAATTATTTTAAAGAAGATCCGCTTTACCGAAAATACCATCATAACAAACTGACGTTTGGGATGCTCTACCATTGGTCGGAAGCGTTTATCCAATCATTTTCACACGATGAAGTAGTCCACGGAAAAGGTTCACTGATGGGCAAAATGGGCGGGGGCGATTTTCATCATAAAGCCGCCAATCTTCGCTGCTTATTAGCCCTGCAGTGGGCTTGGCCTGGTAAGAAATCTTTATTCATGGGATGTGAGTTCGGACAGGTAGCAGAGTGGAGTCACTCTTCTTCCCTGGATTGGCACCTCTTACAGTATCCACTTCACGAAGGCATTCAGAAGTTAGTCGCTGATCTAAATGCACTTTATCAAAAAGATAAAACCATCGCCGAACGAGATTTTGATTCTCCAGGTTTTAATTGGGTGCATGCCGATGATGGTGACCAAAGTGTCCTCATTTTTGAACGTCATGGTTATGATTGCTCTTGGGTGGTCGTGGGTAATTTCACACCCGTTGAACGCACCTACCGATTTGGCGTGCCTTGTTTGGGTAAATGGGAAGAAGCGATTAATACCGACTCCAGTTATTATGCTGGCAAGGGTAGTGGAAATTTAGGCGGCGTGGTTTCCGAAAAAATCGCAGCGCATGGTCGCTCGCAATCGATTGAAGTTTGCCTGCCCGGACTTTCCGTTGTCATTTTTAGACAGAAAACAAAAGTCTAAACATGATTCCCCGCTCTGAAGTATTTCGTGCTCGGGTGGAGTCTGACCCCACCAATCCACTCTTCCGTTTCTCGTTAGGCCAAGCGCTCTTTCAGGAAAGTAATTTTCCAGCGGCAGTAGAACATTTACATCAAGCTGCGGAGGGTAAGGCCGATTGGATGATGCCTCGCATTCTTCTCGGAAAAACTTATTTGCATTTAGCCCAAAAGAATTTAGCCCAAATTGCTTTTCAAGAAGCACTGCAACTCGCCGTGGCGCAAGGCCACGAGGATCCTGAAGCCGAACTTCGCCAACTTCTTTCAACCCTTTAATCCAGATGACAATCTCTTTACTCTTTAAACTTCTACCCTCGATCGACTTGGCGATGGCCGCAGTCGCCTGGTTAATCTATTTTTGTACCTATCCCGATTTCGCTCGTTGGCGCAGTGAGAACTTTCGCGAGCATCACCAAAGCTATACCAGTCGCGTGGGCTGGGTGGTCGGTCCTTTACTCTTGTTGCAAATCGTCGGACATTTTCTGGTGTGGCGAAACGGCGCCGCGGTGACGGGCTTTGTCTTGGTCGTTCTGACTTGGGTTTTTACAGCGATTTGTTCCATCCCCGCCCACCGTCGATTGCAACAAGAAGGCTATAACTTAGAGGTGATTAATCACTTAACTCGGACGCATATTGTCCGAACATTAATCTGGTCGGGCTTAGCGATTTACTCGTTAAGAAATGCCGTAGGTTGACACTGGGACACGAATGAAAGATTTTTCCTTCGTGTCCCATCCGTCCGACCCAGTAAATAAATCAGCTTCTCGCATGACGGCACTGCGTCGCTTTTTCGGCTTCGTCGGTCCAGGATTTTTAGTCGCGGTGGGTTACATGGATCCTGGTAATTGGGCGACTGACTTAGCGGGTGGTTCGGAATTCGGCTACGCTTTGCTGTGGGTAATTTTATTAGCTAACTTGATGGCGATATTGTTCCAGCATCTCTGTGTGCGCTTACAAGTCGCCACCGGACAAGACCTCGCGCAGGCCTGTCGGGCGCGCTATTCGCCGGCAGTATCTACTTTTCTTTGGATCTCTGCGCAAATTGGAATCATCGCAATGGACTTAGCCGAGCTGCTCGGATCCGCCATCGCCTTACAATTACTTTTTGGAATTCCACTTTTTATCGGGTCTCTCATTACCGCCTTAGATGTCTTACTTCTCTTGGCTTTGATGCGTCTAGGCTACCGTTGGCTCGAATCAATTGTCGCTGTCTTAGTATTGACTATTGCCCTGTGTATTGGGGCTGAACTGCTGATTGCTCAACCAGTGATTCACTCCGTATTACAAGGGTTTATCCCCACCGGAGAAATTTTTAAAAATCCAGGGATGCTTTTCATCGCCTTAGGCATTCTCGGTGCGACGGTCATGCCACATAATCTTTATCTGCACTCTTCATTAGTCGGCTCGCGCGATTTAGGAAAAACGGTGGAAGAGCGTAAACAAGCAATTCGATTTGCAACCTACGACTCGAGCTTAGCGCTCGTTTTTGCTTTCTTTGTAAACGCCGGGTTGTTGATCTTAAGTGCGGCGGCCTTCCATCACGCCGGACAACCTCCCGTGACCGATATTCGCGAGGCCCATCAATTGCTGAATGGTGCGTTAGGTTCGACGATTGCAGCGACACTTTTTGCCGTAGCGCTTTTGGCCTCAGGTCAAAATGCCACCATCACCGGAACACTCGCTGGACAAATTGTCCTCGAAGGTTTTTTAAAAATTAAAGGTAAAGCCTGGATAGTCCGAACTTGCACACGTCTGGCTGCATTAGTTCCCGCATTATTCGTGATCGCTTATGCAGGAGAAGGGAAGGCCGTTGAACTTTTACTGTGGAGCCAAGTAATCCTCAGCCTGCAACTTGGCTTCGCCTGCTGGCCGCTGGTGCGCATCACCACCGATAAAAAGATGATGGGCATATACGTTGCACCTGGATGGGTTAAATATTTAGGTATTATGGGCACAATTATTGTTGTTTCTGCGAGTGTTTGGTTTGTTCTTTCGGTAATTTGATTTTTATAAATAATTGATAGTTAGGATAATATGAAAAATG
This sequence comes from Opitutales bacterium, assembly GCA_016463705.1. Taxonomy (GTDB): domain Bacteria; phylum Verrucomicrobiota; class Verrucomicrobiia; order Opitutales; family UBA953; genus UBA953. Next base: position 29,780 of record JAEMQU010000008.1, read on the forward strand.
ACTTATTAGATTGTATTCTAATCATTATAATATAACTAAAGATGTAATCTTAATTAATTTGTATGCGTCATCTCGCCGCCATAGCCTTACTTTTTGTTGCCTCCATGGGGAGCGCGGCCGAGCAGCCCGTAACGGTACGGGTGGGTTTCTTCCCCAACCTGACGCATTCGCCGGCGATTGCTGCGCGTCAACTCGAGCGGGAAGGTGCTGACTGGCACTTGGCTCACTTGCCACCTGGTTCCAAGATTGAATGGCGTTCCTATAACGCAGGTCCCTCGGCTATGGAAGCACTGCTCGCTGGTGCGATTGATCTCACCTACGTGGGGCCATCACCTGTGATCAATGCTCACGTCCGCACCAAAGGACAACAGATTCGTATTTTAGCTCCCGTAGCCCATGCGGGTAATGCTCTCGTGGTGCGTAAGGGGTTGAATTTAAAAACTCCAAAAGATTTTAAGGGTCGTCGCATAGCAACCCCTCAGCTCGGCAACACGCAAGATATTGATGCGCGTGTTTGGCTTAAGCAGGGTGGGCTAAAAGTCGCTCTCAATGGTGGTGATGCCCAAATCATTCCGGCTGCTAATGCGGAACTTGTTCTACTATTCTCGCGCGGCGATGTCGATGCAGCCTGGACGATTGAACCTTGGGTGACACGTCTCACGACGGAATTTGGCGGAGAAATTTTACTCGAAAACAAGGAATCGATTATCACGATTCTTGCCTCATCTAAAACCGCGCTCTCCAAAAATAAACGCGGGATCGAAGCCTTTGTGCAGTCGCATTATTTACTGCGTGATAAATTACTGGCCGATCAATCATGGCACGAAAGATTAGTGCGTGATGGCATCGGTGGCGAAACGCGTTCCACCATTCCTAAAGCTGAATTAATTTCCACTGCTTTAAGTCGAGTCGTCTTTGATGCACGTGAAGACGATGCTACTCGCAAAGCACGTCTGACCGTTGCTTTGACCCAGGCGCTGAAGGATTCCCAAGCCTCGGGTTTACTTAATGGCGATGCCCCCATTGAGCCTTTGTTAGAATCGCTCATCGCGGATCCAGCTCCGGTGCAAAAGTAATGGTATCCTCTTATCTTGCCAACTTAGCCGTATAACTCGCATTCTTATCTACCCCTAGTTCAATGAGTAACGATAAAGTCATCACCCCTGCGTTGACGCTTCGTAACGTTACCAAACGTTTCGTAGGTGCCGCCGGTCGCGTGACCGCCGTTGAGGATATCTCACTCGATGTGCGTGAAGGAGAATTCTTGGTCATCGTTGGCCCCTCAGGCTGCGGTAAATCAACTCTGCTCAGTTTGCTCGCAGGATTAGAACAAACCAACGAAGGCTCTATTTTACTTGGTGAAGATCCCGTGCGTTTGCCCGGACGAGATCGCCTCGTGATGTTTCAACAAGATGCGTTGTTCCCCTGGTTAAACGTTTTAGAAAATGTTCTCTTCGGTCTGCGCCTAAAGCCGGGTTTAACCGAGGAAGAAAGATTAGAATCTGCCCGCTATTATTTGTCGTTAGTCGGTCTGGCCGATAAAGAAAAAGCCCGTCCGCACGAATTATCCGGCGGTATGCGTCAACGGGTCGCCTTAGCACGTTCACTTGCTCCCAACCCTCGCGTGCTTTTGATGGATGAGCCTTTTTCCGCCCTCGATGCTTTAACGCGCGATCAGCTCTACGGTGATATCCAACAGATTTTCACCAAGAGAAAGAAAACTATTATTTTAGTAACGCACAATATTCGTGAAGCGGTCTGTTTGGGTGATCGGGTCGTCTTACTTTCTCCGCATCCCGGACGTGTTCGAGAGGTGTTTGAAATCAATTTACCGCGCCCGCGTCGCATCAATGATCCCGAATTAGCTTCGCTCGCCGCAAAAGTTACCGCTGCCTTATCTTCGCACATAAATGAAGGGGTAAATTCATAAAATGAAACTTCCACGTCCAGTTATCCCAACGCTCCTCGCCATTGCATTTCTCAGCGGGTGGGAATGGTATGTTCGTACGGGTCATGTTAATGAGGTTTTAGTTCCATCGCCTTCCCATATTTTTAAATGGTTTTATGAATCCTTAGTTAACGGGGAATTATTATCGGCAACTTGGGTGACGATGCGTCGCCTGATGATTGGTTTTGCGATTGGTGCCGCACTAGGAGTTCCACTCGGCGCACTCTGCGCACGGGTGCGTTGGATTCGTGATACGCTCGGCGTTCTCGCTTTGGGTTTACAAACCTTACCCTCTGTTTGCTGGGTACCACTGGCCTTACTTTGGTTTGGCCAAGAAGAATCCGCCGTACTTTTCGTCGTCGTGATGGGCACCATTTGGGCTGTCGTCATTGCCGTTCAAGAATCCGTACTTTCAGTCCAACCGCTTTATTTAAGAGCAGGTATGACCATGGGATCACAAGGCTGGCATTTGTGGTCACGCGTTATTTTCCCAGCAGCCTTACCTGGAATTGTCAGCGGCATGAAACAGGGTTGGGCCTTTGCCTGGCGATCCTTGATGGCTGCTGAAATTTTCGTGGTGATTCTCACCGGTTTTGGATTGGGTTCATTATTACACGCCGGACGTGAATTATTACGCATGGATCAAGTCATGGGAGTCATGACTGTGGTCGTTGGGGTGGGACTTCTGGCTGACATTATTTTCTTCGCCCCTTTAGAGCGTTGGTTGCGTTCTTCTCGTGGTTTAGAGCGCTAAGAATATTTTCCCCTCGCTCTTGGGCGTTCGCCTCCCCTAATTGGCAGTCACATGTTTATCGACGAAGCTAAAGTTATTATGAAGTCCGGCGCAGGCGGTCATGGCTGCGTGAGTTTCCGTCGTGAAAAATTTATTCCGAAGGGCGGACCCGATGGCGGCAATGGTGGCAAGGGTGGCGATATTGTTTTGCTCTGCGATCGTAATGAAGGCGATTTACAAGCCTACCGCTGGCAACCACACCGCTCCGCCAAAAACGGTATTCCCGGAATGGGTCGTCAGTGTGCCGGACCCGATGGAGTTGATTTAGTTTTACCCGTGCCCCCAGGCACTCAAGTAGTCGATGAGATCTCGGGTCGCTTAGTCGCCGAACTCACCGAACACGGCGAACGCGTTATTTTATTAGCAGGCGGCAAGGGTGGAATGGGTAATATGAATTTTAAGAGTTCCGTGAACCAAGCCCCCCGTCGCACCACTCCTGGCTATCCTGGCGAATCAGGTAATTTTCGCTTAGTACTCAAGACCATCGCCGATATCGGATTGGTCGGATATCCCAACGCTGGAAAATCGACGCTGACTAATTTACTCACGGCTGCCCGTCCGAAAATGGCGCCGTATCCATTTACAACACTTCATGTAAACGTCGGTGTGATTGAATACCCAGCTATCCACGGCCGTATTTTCATGGCCGATATTCCTGGGCTGATTGAAGGTGCGCACGAAAATCGTGGTCTCGGCCACCAGTTCCTTCGCCACATCGAACGCTGCGCTCTCCTTGTCTTTATTATCGATATGGCGGGTAGCGAAAATCGTAAGCCTTGGGATGATCACCGTATTTTAGAACGCGAACTCCGCCTGTACTCGAAAATTCTCGCCGGTAAACCCCGCGTGATTGTGGCCAATAAGATGGATTTACCCAAAGCCGCAGAAAACCTGAAACTGTTTAAGAATAAGGTGAAGGATCCCGTGATTCCCATTTCTTGTTATACCCAAGACGGCTTGGAAGACTTGAAAGAAAAACTTTGGAAAGCAGTGAAGGTTTCACCGGTCAAAGCGAAAAAGACTACGACCAAAAAGCCTGTAGCCAAAAAAGCTAAAGCGAAAAAAGCTGTAGCGAAAAAAGCCAAAGTGAAAATTTCGAAACCTAAAACCAAGAAAAAGGTTTTAAAGGCGAAGAAAAAAGTCTCTAAAAAGGTTCCTAAAAAATCTAAGCGCTAAGCTTTATTGATTCGGAGTCTCGCGAAAGTTCAGCGATTCAGAATTGAGACAGAAACGAAGCCCCGTGGGCTTGGGTCCGTCTTCAAAGACGTGTCCCAGGTGTGCGTCGCAACGTGCGCAGACGATTTCAACCCGTTCCATGCCGTGACTGCTATCTACAATATTTAAAACATTCTCTTTCGCAATCGGCTGAAAGAAGCTCGGCCAGCCGGTACCAGAGTTAAATTTAGTGTTAGAGGCGAAGAGCGGTAAATCGCAGCAAACACAGGTGTAAACTCCGGTTTTCTTATTATCGAGTAGGTTGCCGCAGAAGGGTCTTTCCGTGCCCTTGGATCGACAGACGTGATACTGACTCGGAGTGAGTTGCTTCGCCCATTCTTCGTCGGATTTGACCACCCGTTTAACTTTTTGTGGTTCACCGAGTTGCCCGGGTGAAATTTCTAGACGAACAGTGACGGTTTCGGATGACGACATGGGAGAAAGGGTAGGCGATGAGTTAGGTGAGCATGCGGTGAATGCGAGAGAAATTCCCCCAAAGAGAAGAGCTCTCAGTACCACGTTAGCTGAATGATTTTCCACAGCCACAGGTCGATGTGGCATTCGGATTTTTTACTTCAAAGCCTTTTCCGTGTAGCCCATCATCAAAATGAATCGTCGAATTTTCGAGGTAAGCGTGACTGGCTGGATCAATCAGAATTTTAAGATTTTGGCTGACGAATTCTAAGTCATTATCTTTTTTAACGTCGAAGGACATTCCATACTCAAAGCCCGAACATCCACCAGTTTCAATCAAGACGCGCAAAGAGGATTCAGGGTTGGCCTGTTGTGCATGAAGTTTGCGAACTTGAACCGCGGCAGCTTCGGTGAGATTGATCATAGAGTTAAAGTTAGGGGTTTGGGAGGGGGAGTCAAACGACCCATTTTCGGCTTATAATTCGCAGGTTTGCTGGGTTTCTCGGGTGGGTCGAGCAATGAGGCCACGGTGTGGCTCGTCCGGATAAATCTCATTCGCGCGTGTCCCCATGAGGTGTGCATCACAGCATTTTAACAAGTCACCTAAGTTTTCTGTGCGACGCATGTCGTATAAAAACTTTCCCTCGGTATCGATAGCCAGTCCGATGAAGTTTAAGAATTTCTTCAGTCGCCCCGCTTGTCGCTCCGAATGCATTGAATAGTCGCAACACTCATCCGCGAGTTCTTGGATATAAGTTCTGACGTCAGAAAGTTTAGGCTGATAGACTGGCTGACCTTGTTGCAGCTCGCGCCACTGACGAAAGATCCATGGATTTCTTATCGCATGTCGGCCCATCATCATACCATAGGCGCCCGTTTCACGGATGAGTTGGGTGGCCTTAGTTGCTTGGGTGACATCACCGTTGGCAATGACTGGACACGCTACTTTTTTAACCGCTTGGGTAATCGCCGGGTAGTTTACTTCCGACCAGTAAAGTCCTTTGACGGTACGACCATGCACGGTGAGTAAATCGACTTTATGTTTATTTATTAAATCTAATATCGCTTCATAATTTTCCATACCATCAAAACCGATTCGCATTTTCACCGTAAAGGTTCCCGCAATCTCCGCGCGCATCGCACTCAAGATTTCATCGATTTTTGCTGGGTCTCTGAGTAATCCACCCCCTACGTTCTTGCGATAAACTTTGGGTGCTGGGCAGCCCATATTCAGGTCAATACCTGCAATAGGGTAGGCCTGAAGCAGTTTAATTGTACGAATAATATGAGGAACATCTTCACCGATCAGTTGAGCGAAGACAGGTCGAGCCGTGCCGTGATTCTGAATGGAATCTAGAATATGTTTTTCCGGGGTCGAGGTTTCATGAACTCGAAAATATTCCGTCACAAACCAATCGGGTACTCCGCGACGTCCGATGACTCTCATGAATCCCGTCGTCGTGACATCTTGCATCGGTGCTAAGACCGATGGACGTGTGCCACTGACTAACGATGGGGGGAGGGCAGAGTTCACGATTGTTTTCGGAGTCGGGCCAAAGTCTCAGTCATATCCTCGCAGGCATCCAACACGGCAGGCATAATGAATACCGGACGTTTGGCTTTCACCGCTAAGACGAGTGCATCGCTGGGGCGGGCATCGACCTCCGCTACTTTGCGTGCCACGGGTCCAACTTGATTGATCACAATGCGGGCAAAGAAAACGCCTTCTTTCATTTCCACCACGGTCACATGGGAAATGTCGGCATCCAGACCCAGCAGCAAGTGAAGCATGAGATCGTGAGTTTGCGGGCGTTCAGCGACTTTATTAGCGAGGGCCGCCAGAAGGTATTCACCCACTAAAGTATCGACCTGGATGACGATGGTTTTGTTTTCAGTAACAAGAAACACCGCGGTTCCGCCCTTAGTCGGAATCACTTCGATGCTCGTGACGGGAATCGCCTCTTTCTTGTTCATCCCTAATACATTTGGGCTCAGGGCTCATGGCGCAAGCCTGTGTCATCGATACTTGAAGAAGTTTGCCCGAGAATTGCAGGAGTCCCCTTGAAATTTATCGTACCATCGTCTTAATGGTCAGGTGCACCCATTTCTCAAAGACGACTTCCTCTTCGATTGGAGTCAGTTGCAATCCAGCGCCATCGAGCCCGATATTCGCGAAGCTTTGAAATCGGCCCAAGCAAACATCGAGGCCTTCAAAAAACTTTCTGGTCCGCAACTGTCCTACACTCATGTTCTTCTTGGTTTTGAAAGTGCGACGAAAGATCTGTCACGTGCCTGGGGATTAGTGGGTCACCTCGACTCAGTACTTAATTCGCCCGACCTTCGTAAAACCTACAATGCACTTTTGCCTGAGGTCACTGCGTTTTATACTTCCCTCACGCTCGATCCCGATATCTGGCAGGTTTTCAAAAATTATGCAAACACCGCCGAAGCAAAATCTCTGCAAGGGATTAAGCGGAGATTTCTCGAGGAAACGATTGCGGATTTTGAAGAGAATGGTGCCAGCCTGCCTCCTGAAGAAAAGAAGAGATTGGCCGAGATAAATGCCGCGCTCGCCGAAAAAACTCAAAAATATTCCGAGAACGTTTTAGATTCTACCAATGACTGGGAAATTTTTATTGATGACGAAAATCAGTTGAAGGGCTTACCCCCCAGTGCGCTCGCCTTAGCTAAGCAGTCGGCGACAACCAAAAGCCGTCCGGATTCCTGGAGAATCACTTTACAACAGCCGTCCGTTTTTCCTGTTTTGCAATATGGAGAAGATGCCGCCCTTCGACAAAAATGCTGGGAGGCATTGAGCCAAGTGGGTTACAAGGGAAAATGGGATAACACTCTGCTGGTTTCCGAAATCCTTTCCTTGCGTGATGAAAAGGCCCGTTTATTGGGCAAAAAGCATTTTGCGGATTTTACGACGGCCCGTCGCATGGCACAAACCGGCGATCAGGCGCTTAAATTTATTGAAGACATGGCAGTGCGCATTCGTCCTAAATTCGAAAAAGAAGTGGAAGAGTTAGAACAGTATCGCGCTAAAATTGAAAAAGATGCGGTGCGTATTTTGCATCCTTGGGAGTTTGGTTTCTATTCCGAAAAAATGCGTCGCGAATATCACGGCTTTGATGACGAAGCGCTGCGCCCGTGGTTTCCCGTCGAAGGTGTCATTGCCGGTATGTTTAAACTCTTTGGAAATCTTTTTGGAATTCAGGTAGTAGCTCGTGACACGGTTTATGTTGATGCAACGGGGAAGGCCGAAGTCTTTAAAGCCGCTGCTCCCCGCGTAGAGAATTCACCGGTCAGCGTCTGGCATCCGGAAGTTCGATTTTACGAAGTGCATGATGGATCGCGCCATCTCGGTTCATTTTATACTGATTGGTTTCCGCGCGAATCAAAGCGTGGTGGTGCTTGGATGAATTTTTTCCGGACGGGTGGGCCGCGTGCCGATGGCTCATTTGCCCCGCATTTAGGGCTGATGTGCGGTAATTTCACCCCTCCCGTCAATGGCCAGCAAGCGTTGCTGACGCATGATGAAGTCACCACGGTCTTCCATGAGTTCGGACATTTGCTTCACCATTTATTATCCGAGGTGGAAGTAGAATCTTTATCGGGTGTGCGCGTGGCTTGGGATTTCGTAGAGCTCCCTTCGCAACTTTTAGAAAACTGGTGTTGGGAAGAAGAGTCACTCGCCCTGTTTGCTCGCCATCATCAGACCGACGAAAAATTACCTTCCGACCTTTTAAAGAAATTGGACGCTGCTTCGAATTTCCGTGCTGCCTCACAATGTATGCGCCAACTTTGTTTCTCTAAACTGGATTTAGATTTACACATTCGCGCAAACGAACTCAAAAATGCGGATCTCGATAAGCATTGGAACGATGCGATGGCTTCTTGGCAGACTCGCACTTCGCAGCGCGTTCCTTCCATGGCTCGTCGATTCAGTCACCTCTTCTCCGATGCTACGGGCTATGCTGCCGGTTATTATTCATATAAATGGGCCGAGGCCTTAGAGGCCGATGCGTTTACCCGTTTCCTCAAAGAGGGGGTCTTAAATTCTAAAGTGGGCAGGGAGCTCAGGGAAAAGGTTCTTTCGAAGGGTAATTCCGAGCCTGCTGATCAGATTTTCCGCGATTTTATGGGTCGAAACCTCGATTCTGAAGCCGTTTTAGTGCGCGACGGATTGGCTTAATTAAGTCGAAAATCAGGTTTTAGCCGTCACCAATTTGCCACAATTGTTTTATCCCCTTGCAGGGGAGCGATTTTTCCTATGCGTAGGGCTTTTAACAGATGAAATTACGCAACATTGCAGTCATTGCTCACGTCGACCATGGAAAAACTACCCTGACCGATCGCCTCCTTTACCAGTCTGGAATGTTCCGCGCCGAAGACCTCGACAAGCTCGCGGGTGGTCAGCACGGCCTGATCATGGACTCGGGTGATCTCGAGCGTGAACGTGGTATCACCATCACTGCTAAAAATTGTTCCATTCGCTGGACCGATCCACGCAATAAAGATGAGTACAAAATTAATTTAATCGATACCCCTGGTCACGCTGACTTCGGTGGCGAAGTTGAACGCGTATTAAATATGGCTGACGGTTGTTTACTCGTGGTCGACTCCTTTGAAGGTCCGATGCCCCAAACTCGCTTCGTCTTATCGAAAGCTTTGGCCTTAGGTCTTAAACCCATTGTTGTCGTAAATAAAATTGATAAACCTTCGGCTCGTCCTGACGCCGTCGTGGACGAAATTTTCGACTTACTCGTGGCGCTCGATGCTCCAGAATCCGCTCTCGATTTCCCAGTAGTCTACGCTTCCGGTCGTGATGGTTGGGCCACAGTGGATCGTGCGAAGACTGAAGAGGGTAAACGTCCAAAAGATTTATTAGAACTTTTCTACGCCATCGTTGATCACATTCCTGAGCCTTATGCTGAAGGTTCTTCCCGGGGTGCTGCCGCTGGATTCAAGAGTCGCGAAGAAGCGCTCGCCAATCCTCTGCAAATCATGGTTACCGCGATTCTGTATAGTGATTACGTAGGTCGTATCGCAGTGGGTCGGGTTACCGCTGGACGCATTAAACCTTCCATGCCGGTCATGCTCATCAACCGAGCAGGTGAACAATTTAAACAACGCACTTTAGAAGTGGAAGTCTTTGAAGCTCTTGGTCGCGTGAAAGCAGAAGAAGTCACCGCGGGTGACATCTGTGCCGTCATCGGATTAGATCACGTTGAAATCGGTGCGACGATTACGGATATCGAAAGCCCCAAGCCCATGCCTCCGGTTAAAGTAGATGAACCTACCGTGACGATGGCATTCCGTGTGAACGATTCACCTTTTGCTGGTCGCGATGGAAAATTCGTTACTGGCCGACAAGTCGGTGAGCGTCTTACTAAAGAACTTGAAAAGAATGTGGCGCTTCGCGTCGAACGTGAAGCCGGTGCCGATGCGTTCCAGGTTTCCGGTCGTGGTTTGATGCACTTAGGCGTGTTAATCGAAACCATGCGTCGCGAAGGTTATGAACTTTCTGTCGGCAAGCCTCAGGTTATCATGAAGCAGATCGACGGTAAAGAGTGCGAGCCTGTGGAAACTTTGGCGGTCGATTGCCCCGTAGCTTCGCAGAGCGATGTGATGGCGTTGGTTCTCAGTCGCCGTGGCGAATTACGCTCGATGGATGCCAAGGCTGGCACCAGCGGTTGGATTCACATGGAATTCAAAATCCCTTCTCGTTCCTTGTTCGGCTTACGTACGATGATGCTGACCACTACCCGTGGTGACGCGGTCATGTACCACAATTTATTGGGTTATGAGCCAGTGAAGGGCGATGCCCCTCGCCGTGCTGCGGGTGTGATGATCGGTGGTGAGGGAGGTCAAGTTACCTCTTACTCGCTCGACCGTCTTTATGACCGCGGTGACTTCTTCGTGAAGCCCACCGATGAAATTTATATGGGTCAAGTAGTCGGTGAACACTGTAAGGACAATGACCTCGAAATTAACTTGGTCATTAACAAGAAGCTTTCCAACGTTCGTGCTTCTGGCTCGGACGACATGGCGAAGATTAAACCGATGCGCCAAATGTCTCTCGAAAATTGCTTAGAGTATATTGAGTCCGACGAATTAGTGGAAGTGACTCCTAACTTCATCCGCATGCGTAAACGTTACCTCACGGAAAACGAGCGTAAGCGTTTCGGTAAGCAGTAAGTTTAATTTACACTGAGGGTAAACTGATGGCCACCGTCCGCGAGGATGGTGGCTTTTAGTTTCCACAGAGAACGAGGGAGTCGTGAGGCAACTTTCTCGGGCCATTCGACGATGACATTCCAGGGGCTGACGGCGGAATCCCAAATCATTAAATCATCGAAGCTCGACTCTTGGGTGAGGCGATACGCGTCGACGTGAAAAATCATACGTCTACCCTTATAAACATTAAGTAATGAGAAAGAGGGGCTGGTGATGTCTTCGGTGATGCCGAAGCCTTTAACGAGTCCGCGCACAAAGGTGGTTTTACCGACTCCTAGATTGCCTTCCAGCGCCAGCGTAGTGTCAGCGGGAAGAAGCTGCGCAAACTCTTTTGCCATCTCTTCGGTGGCTTCCCCGGAATGTGTGATGACGCCTTGAGTCCAGTCACTCAGTGTCTTCGGTGACTTCATGAATTGAAATCAACAAAACCCTGGGCCCACTTAACTCCGAAGACGGCAACATTGCGTACAACGTGTCCGATTAAGCAGGGTAGGATGGATCGCTCGGGATTGAGAGGATTGTAACGTCCGAGGTATAACCAAACGGAAATAAAGAAAGTGGTGATGAGACTAATTCTTCCTTGGACGGTGCTAAAATCAAATCCGTGAATCGCACTAAAAATGAGCGAGCCGATGATAATGAGCCCGAGCAATTTGATGCCTCTTAACTGACTCGGTGCGGCGAAGCCTCGAAAGACCATTTCTTCAACGATGGCAGCGCCCAGGGTTGCTCCGAGAATATGTAAATTACTGATCGACTGATTAGCAGTGACTTGAAAATGAATTTCGGCGCAGGTTTCTGCGACGGTCAACAGAAGGATGCCGGAAACAGTGATGAGGATGCCTGAAATAGGGGCCCGCGTCGTACCCGGCCAAAAGAGTTCTGGCCCGGGATTGCGTTGGCGTTTCCGGTACTCGCTGAACCAAGCAAACGCTACACCCAACCCAATGAGCAGATAGACGATATCGGTAATTAAATGGGTGGTCATCGAAGCTTACGATAAGCCGTCTTCTTTCAGGTACTTATCGGTGATGATTTGAATTAAGTGATCGCGCGCTTCTTTAACGGAGTCGACGTATAGATAGAGTCCACGGTCTTCAGGTGAGACCATGCCCCATTCGTGGAAGACTTCGAAGTCGGTGACGCGTTTCCAGAAATCGGAACCGTAAAGTAAGATGGGGAAATTCTTTTTAGTTTTGCCAGTTTGAATCAGCGTCAACATTTCGAAGAGTTCATCGAAAGTACCGAAGCCACCAGGAAATGCGACGAGCGCTTTCGCTAAGTAAAGGAACCAATATTTACGGACGAAGAAGTAGTGGAATTCTAAATCGAGTTCAGGGGTAACGTAAGGATTATGCTCTTGTTCAAAGGGTAAAGCGATGCCTAGGCCAATCGAGCGACCATGGGCTTCTTTCGCTCCACGATTCGCGGCTTCCATGATTCCGGGGCCGCCACCTGAACAGATAAAGAATCTCTGCCAATCAGGCAGACTCATCGACCACTTTGTCATCTCCTTAGATAATTCACGACAGGCTTCGTAATAAGGTGCGCTCTTGAAATTAATTTCAGCGAGGCGTAATCGGGCCTTCGCTTCGGAGGGACTAATTTCTCCCTTAGTGATCGCTATCTTCACATCTTCGAGTTCTTTTTGTGCGCGATCAATCGGGAGGGTACGTGCAGAGCCGAACATCACGACCGTGTTGCGTACGCCGTATTTTTTGAAGCGGTGGTAGGGCTCAGTGAGCTCCGCCATGACTCGCAGAGTCCGGGCCTGTGGGCTCAATAAAAATTCTTCGTTTTGGTAGGCCTTAACGGGGGTTGGGCGTAAGGGGGCTTTTTCTGGACTCATATTGCGGTATATTCAGTAATTTTAGCTATCTGCCAAGAAGGGAAGTGTGGGGCTTGACACTATTGGTGGGGTCTATTTGGGTAATGCATCTAAATTTATGCATCCCACCTACCGTCCATCCAAGATTTCCCGTGCCCGTAAGTGCGGTTTCCGTGCTCGTTCTAAGACCCCTGGTGGTCGCAAAGTTCTCGCCAATCGTCGCAAGATTGGTCGTAAGCGCCTCGGCGCATCTTAATCGGATGCGTCTCCCGCGGGAGCGTCGAATTCGTGCTTCAGCCGATTTCTCGCGTCTCCGCCAAAATGGCTCGCGGCTCGACTGCGGGCCTTTTCTTTTGAATCTTGGTCAGGGCCGATCCCCTGAAACCAAGGCAAGATTTGCCGTGGTTGTTGCCAAGAAGAGTATTCCTTTAGCCGTGAACCGAAATCGTGCGAAACGATTAGCCCGTGAGCTTTTTCGCAGTGATGCCGATCTCTTACCTGTCGGGTGGGAATGCGTTTTAATTGCCCGCCCCAGTATCCTCAGAAAATCTTTTGCGAACTTAAAGAAAATTTACGAGACCGCGATAAAATCGACCGTGAAATAAAATGATGAATCGACTTCGCAGCAGCGTGGTTTGGTTGGCCTTGCAGCCGATTTATTTTTATCAACGATTTGTTTCCAAGCCGCTCCATTGGTTAGTTCCAGGATCGGGCTGTCGATTTCATCCAAGCTGCTCCGCCTACGCGGTAATTGCCCTGAAAAGACACGGTTTTTTCAAGGGTGCTTGGCTCTCGATAAAGCGCATCGTGCGGTGTAATCCGTTGGGTGGTTCGGGCGTCGACGATGTTCCTCCTGCCTAAATAAAACTTATATCCCTCGCTCTTTGAGGATGCCCCCAGAACACTTTGATTATGCAAAATTTTCTGCGCAAAAAAATACGACTACGGCAGGGAGGAGCTTGGCTTCTTTCTGCGGTACTTGCGATAGCGATTAAGCCGCCGCAAACTGCGGCTTAATTATTCGTCCAGTTAACGATATTGTCAGCTCGCTGGAATGAGGGAGGGCTGTTCGTGTCGTCGTTGAAGTAAGTGGTCGTGATGGTACCTGACTTAGGCATGTCCGTTCCGTCCCAGTATTCTACATCAAGGGGTGTACCTTCAGTCGTTGGTTCGGCATAATTGGCTCCACATGAAACAATGAGAAAGCCAGGATATTTCCAGGCTCCATAATTAGTATCGTAGGCGCCGGTGGTTAAATTTTGAATGGGAGTACTGTCTCCTGGTAGAACGCGATAGCGATAGTCATACGCATTGCCCCAAGGATCGCGGAACTCATAAGCCTTCGTCCAATCATCCAACCCGAACGATTTATCGTCATTCGATGTGACCACGCCGTTGCTTAAGAAAGGTTTCATTTTGCGATTACTTCCACCAGGCAATTTGGTGTCGGTATAATTGAGTAATTGAACGGCATTTCCACCCGAGGATAGATTTACGCTATAAATTCTCTTACGCCCCGCCATTTGGTCGAAGAAATCTTTACGGAATTGTGCGCTGTTGGTCTTAGCTGTGGTTGAGCCACAGGGATAATCGCCATAAGTTTTACGATACACCTCGCAGGCCATATTAAGACCTTGGATTTCGCCGCGGGCCTTCGCTTTATTATTACCATTTCTAGCCGCCTTAAAGAGGCTAAACATCAGCGTGCTGAGAATGCCAATGACGGCGATCACCAGCAAAATTTCGATGAGGGTGAAACCGCGACGGACAAGAGAGCGAGGGGACATGGGGTAGGTTATTAAATTAAATATGACGTGAATCGTTTTCGTCTTTTTTGACGTAGCCAGAATCTTGGCGTTGATGATTCACGGCATTCTTTTTTAGGTAAGCTTGATAAACATCTTCGGCGGACATTCCTAAGACTTGGGCAATGGAGATAAGAAAGTGGAAGAGATCGATTACTTCGACGCGGGCATTTTGTTCATCAAACTTCTGATACTTGGCCCACCACTTCCAAGGTACCGAGTCCGTTAACTCAGCCATCTCTTGCTGCATGGCGCGGAGGTAGTTGAGCGTCCATTTGATTTTCTCTTCTTCAGTCATGCCTTCCGTGATGACCCCAATGCGCTTATTGAGTTCGGATTGCATTTTGAAGATTTCCTCGAATTTGTCAGCCATAAGCCCATCAAATGGTCTTAGGGGTTGGGGGCAACCCTGTATCCGTGGCACCTTGCTAATTCGTCTTTGCAGATTCGCTAGAGTATGCCTTGCTCGGGGTGTGCTGTCCGTCCCGCCCATAAAACAATTAAGAAAACCCGAGGTTCTAGCCCCGGCGGGAGAGTGGAATTGTGCAAAGGCTGCCGTGGAGAATGGCGCCGACGCTATATTTTTCGGTGTAGGTCGATTCAATGCCCGCGTCCGTGCCCATAACTTTGAAGAGGCCGATCTACCCGCACTCATGACTTACCTGCATGGTCGAGGCGTGAAAGGGTATGTTACTTTCAATACCCTTATTTTTCCCGAAGAACTCGCCGAGGCCTCCCGCATGCTCCGTACGATTATTGCTTCAGGGGTAGATGCCGCGATTGTACAGGACGCCGGCATTTGTCGTTTAATCAGAAAAATATCACCCGACTTTCCTATTCACGCTTCAACCCAAATGACGGTGACGAGTGCGGAGGGTGCGCAATATGCAAAAGACTTAGGTGCATCCCTCGCCGTTTTGGGTCGCGAGGTTTCGATTCCTGAAATGCAAAAAATGCAGACTGAATTATCGGTCAAAAATACATCGCTCGATTTAGAAGTCTTTGTGCATGGTGCACTTTGCGTAGCGTATTCTGGCCAATGTCTCACGAGTGAATCTCTCGGCGGTCGTTCCGCCAATCGCGGTGAATGTGCCCAAGCTTGTCGTATGCCCTATGAATTAGTCGTCGACGGCGTAGTCAAAGATTTAGGCGATCGTGCTTATTTGCTGTCACCCCAAGATCTTGCGGGAATCGAAGTAGTGCCCGATTTAATTCGGGCGGGAATAAAATCTTTAAAAATTGAAGGACGGCTCAAATCACCTGAATACGTAGCGGCGATTACGCGTGCGTATCGTCGAGCGGTCGACGCCGCATGGGCAGCCCTACAAACGGGACAAAATGCTGACCAAGCCGCTCATCGCATTAATACGGAAGAAGAGTATGCGATGCAGATGACTTTCTCTCGCGGACTCTACAGCGGATGGCTTCGCGGAATTGATAACCAAAATTTAGTCCACGCACGATTTGGAAAAAAGCGTGGAGCGTATTTGGGCGAAGTGGTTGATGTGTCGACGAATGGAGTCACTTTAAAATTACAAGGACCGCTCAAACCGGGTGACGGCGTGGTTTTCGATCAAGGAAAACCAGCGGAACGCGAACAGGGTGGTTTTGTTCATGGTCTCGAACCTGCCCGTGGTGACTTAACTTTTGTGAGATTCGGACGCGAAGACGTGGACTGGTCACAAGTCGTACCCGGTGCACTTCTTTGGAAAACTAAAGATCAAGAGTTGGATAAACGCCTGCACGATTCCTGGGATCGTGAGCGCCCCAACTTTCGTCGACCCATTTCTGCCAAAGTGATTGGTCGATTGAATCAGCCTTTACGTATTGAACTTAATGATGGCGAAGGTCACGTGGTTTCGGCGGATTCGACGATGCCCTGTGTCGCAGCAGAGAAGCGTCCGTTAGCTCAGGAATTATTGCAGGAGCAACTGGGTCGATTAGGTGAGACCGGTTTAGAACTTACGGAGTTAAAATTAGACTTAGAGGGCTCGTTAATCGTGCCGATGAGCGAAATTAATCGCATCCGCCGAGATTTAATTGAGCGCTTAACGGAACTCCGTGAACAATCACCGAAGTGGAAGTTAAATACCTTTAGTGAAGAAGCCTATACGGTAGAAAAAACTTCTGAGAAATCCAGTGCTCGTGCCGAGCTTATCACAGTCATTCGTGAGCCCGAACAACTTGAGCCAGCTTTGCAATGGGGCGCACGTGTGATTTACGCCGAATTTGAAGATCCGAAAAAATTCCGGGCCGCAGTAGCCCGAGTGCGTGAGTTTGAAAAGGAAACGGGAAAGAAATGCGAGTTCTGGGCCATGGGTCCACGCATTCACAAGGAAGGCGAAGATCGCCTCACCGAAATTGTTTTATCATCCAACGCCGATGGCTACCTGGTGCGTAATCACGACAATTTAAAAGCCTTTGCTGGCCATCGTCGCCGCGGAGATTTTTCCCTCAATATCGCCAATGGACTTACCGCTGAATGGTTGGTCCGTCACCATGGACTTGAAGGAGTCACCGCCTCGTACGACTTAGATATAAATCAGTTAACGGCACTCATTAAATCGGCTCCTGCTGAGTGGTTTGAAGTTACCTTACACCAGCATATGCCGATGTTCCATATGGAGCACTGCGTCTTTTGCGCTTTCATGTCGAAAGGTAAAGACTACCGCGATTGTGGTCGTCCCTGCGATAAGCATCGAGTGAAGTTACGCGATCGAGTAG
Source organism: Opitutales bacterium (assembly GCA_016463705.1). Lineage (GTDB taxonomy): Bacteria > Verrucomicrobiota > Verrucomicrobiia > Opitutales > UBA953 > UBA953. Next base: position 46,750 of record JAEMQU010000008.1, read on the forward strand.
GTGCCGAACATATTTTGAAAGCCGACGCTGGCTGCCGAAACACTTTATATAATTCTAGGGCACAAACAGGGGCTGAATACATGGGCGATTTATTAGCTCTCGGCGTGAAACGATTCCGTATTGAATTTGTTGATGAAAATGCTGCTACGGTCACTCAGACGCTTGAAAAATATCAGTCATTACTCGACGGAAAGATTACCGGTACCGAGCTCTGGAATGATTTAAAAGTTTTAAATCAGTTGGGTGTCACGCGCGGAACTTTGCGGGCTAAAATTTAAATTTCTTCTTTGAGCCGAGGGAGCAGTCCCGTGATTCGACCCGAGTCTGAAATGTTTCTTACCGCCATCGCGTAGGCTGTCGGATCGCCCACTAATATAACCTGTTTGCGACCACGTGTGATGGCGGTGTAAATTAAATTTCGGGCCAGCATGATGCTGTGTTGTCGGAGGAGTGGTATAACGACGGCGGGAAATTCGGATCCTTGCGATTTATGGATACTCACGGCGTAGGCTAACTGTAGGTCGGATTGTTCACTGCGCTCGAACTCCACGCGGGTGCCATCAAAATCAATGAGCATATTTCCAGTTTCGGGCTGAACTTCGAGAACCACACCGAAGTCGCCGTTAAATATCAATTTGTCATAATTATTTCGGGTCTGAATGACTTTATCGCCTATGGTAATTCGTCC
>JAEMQU010000008.1:47537-79449 GCA_016463705.1 Opitutales bacterium
ATCAAATTCTTCAACCGGGTGGGGCGGATGAGCATCGGAATGTAAAATCCCGTGAGCGATGGTGACGATGCCCGAACGTGCTCCTTGGCGAAAGACGCTATCCAGTCGAGTTACGGCAGCGATATTGGATTGGATGATGTCACTCAAAACATTTCCGGCACCGACCGACGGTAATTGATTAACATCGCCGACTAAAAGTAAATGGGCGGTACCAGGAATCGCTCGTAATAATGCCGCCGCGAGTTTCGTATCCAACATACTCGATTCATCGATGATGATAAAATCTACGCTGAGTGGATTATCTGTGTTGGCGGTAAATCCGCCCGCACTGGGATCAAATTTTAATAAGCGGTGAATCGTAGAGGCAGGAACGCGCGTCGCCTCATGCATGCGTTTAGCGGCTCGACCCGTTGGAGCTCCTAATAAAATCTTAACACGTTTCGCTACCAAAATATCGCACAGGGCTTTGAGAATCGTTGTTTTTCCAGTGCCTGGTCCGCCGGTGAGAATGCTGACTTTATTTTTTAAAGCCATCATCACGGCCTGACCTTGGGCTTCCGAAAAAGTAAAACCCGCGCGTTCTTGCGCCCACGCCACAGCTTTATCGGCGATGATGGGAGGAAGATTACTTGGAGTATTGGTTAATCGCCGAAGCGAAGCGGTGATGGAACGCTCAGCATTTTCCTGGGCGCGAAGTTGGATGAGGCGTACGCCATTCGCCTCCAATAAGCATACAGAATTTTCTTTAATCAGAACCTTTAATCGATCTTGCACGATGGAATAATCGACTTCGAGTAGAGCGGTGGCTTTTTCTAAAAGACCGACTTCAGGGAAGGCGCTATGACCTTCGCCTTCCAGTTCCTCTAAAGTATGCATAATACCTGCATCCACTCGTTGAGGGCCGGCGGTGGGCAGTCCAAGATTTCGGGCAATTTTATCAGCCGTTTTAAATCCGACGCCTTCGACTTCACGACAAACCCTATACGGCTCATTCATTAAGATCTTTTTAGCATCGTTGCCATAAGCCTTAACAATGCGCAGGCAAAGTGCGTTGGTCACGCCGTAGGTTTGGAGAAATACCATGACCTCTCGAAGGGCTTTTTGCTCTTCCCAGGCTGCTTTGATGGATTTTGCACGACCCGGGCCGATGCCTTCGACTTCGCGGAGTCGCGCTGACTGATTCGAAATAATGTCAAATGTACGTACACCGAATTTTGCGACAATTTTTTCCGCGTAAGTTTTGCCGACGCCTTTGACTAAACCACTGCCTAAATATTTACGGATGCCGTGAACGGAAGAGGGGAGGCGTGAGGTAAAAGATTTTACACGAAGCTGGGCACCGTGTTGGTGATGGCGTTCCCAGAATCCGATTAATTCAACCGTCTCGCCGCATTGGACTCCGGATAGATTTCCGAGAATGGTAATTTTATCACCGGTCTCTGGACTTAATTCTGCAATCGTAAAAAAAGTATCTTCATCTAACCACAAGATGCGTTCGACCACACCTGAAAGCGTTATTTCAGGTCCGCGAGATTCTTGGCGCGGGGGCGACATGGTTTAAGCCAATCATTCCTTAGTCTAATGAGCGAAACAAAACCTTAAAATCCAAAGAGTGTTTTTTGCAGCGTGGGCAGGTCGATATGCACCGTGTCGGGACCGTACGGTAATAACTCCTCGACGGTATGACTACCCGTTGCCACGCAATGGATGGCGGCCAGTTTACCGTTTCGTGCGGTTTCGATATCAAAAGGCGAATCGCCAATCATGATTGTTCTTTCGGGTTTGGCTCCGAGCGTGCTCGTGACGAAATGGGTGAACTCTGGCTGCGGTTTACGCCAGGGGTGGACATTGGTGCCGAAGACGCCGTCGACGAGATGATCGATTTCTAGATAACTGATTATTTTTTTAGAGTGAGTGTCATCCTTATTGGTATAAACAGCCGTACGTACTCCGCGGGCTTTGAGGCCTGTAAGAATCTCTTCACATCCCGCATAAGTTTTAACCCCTTGGAGCATGACTGATGGAAAATGTTCGCGGAAAAGTCTAGTGGCGGTGGCGGCATTCTCCTCGCCCGCTAATTTTTGCACAGTGACGTTGACGGATCCACCCACGGCGCGACGAATCTGTTCGTAGCTTACACCCGGTAAGCCCATCAGTTTCATCACATCATTATAACACTGGTGGATGCCCTCAAAGTTATCCACGAGGGTGCCATCGAGGTCGAATAATACGGTTTCGGGAAGTTGGGCTGACATGCTAAGAATAACTGAGACGTTAATGGGCGTCTTTCCAAGTTTGGAATTGAAGAAAAGCGTTTTACCCCTACTTCTTCCGATATTCCCATGACCTTCTCGCTCGATTTAACTAAACCTCTTAGCCGTGTTGGCCTGGTCCTTAACCTTGTTTTTCTGACCGTCGTATTTTCCGCAATTTCGTGGTTAAGTTTTGGTTTTATGACCAACACCTTGCCGACTTCTGGGGCTCACGAAGCGGAGCAAGCGATTGCGCAAAAAGTTCAGGATGAAACATTTTCAAAATTAAAATCGGCAGCTAAAGGAAAAGTTTTCGACGAAAAAGCAGCACTTGAAGAAGCCCGAACAAAGGGTCTCGAAGCAGCTGCTAAAGAAGCTAAAAAAATCCACCACGAAGCCGTTGAACTTTGGGCACCGTTTGCGATTTTCCTGCTCATTTTATCGGCGATCTTCTTCGCTGGTTTTCTATCCATTGCTCTATTACGTCGCGTGAACGATGCCGCTGCCTCGGCACTTTTAGGGTTCATCGCTATCGCAGGTGCATTGGCCTACGCTACCTTTGTTGCCTTTGAGCCATTCTTAACGCATCACGAGCTGACCAAGACATGGGCGCCCGCTGGAATCATCGGCCTAGTTTTGTTTTTACCCCTATTTTTCAAGGGTGAAAATCAAAGTCACACCGAAGACGCTCACTGATTTTTAGAGTCGGCTGACATGGCCGAAATCAAAAACGGTGTGACTGATAAGGCCTTCTTCAATGGCTGCTAAATCGGTGTCTTTTCCTGCGCTAATGACGTCGCCGTCGCTCCAGGCAAAACTGTATCCGAAGGCTGAAGGTTTAAAGAGTGAGTTATGTCGAACAATTGCCGGAATGGTTTTCTTAACTTTCGTCTCCGCAGTGACCTTGCTCGGATAATTTAAACTATGAACATGTAAACCAGTGACGGGTTTACCGACTAAACTTTTAGCAAACGCAGCGGCATGATCGCAGGCCGCATCGAGATGAGGCTGTATGCTGCTGGGGCAAACGCTCGGGTTACGATGAACGATTTCGAAGACGCTTTTCTCTAAGTCGAATGAACAAGCAACGGCGGGGAGGCCCCAGGCGCTTCCTTCGGTCGCCCCAGCCAGTGTGCCCGAGCTTAAACACAAGGGCATCGTGGCGTTGAAGCCAATATTCATGCCGGAAAGTACGACGTCGGGTTTCTTTTTGAAAAGATTCCCCAGTGCGATATTCACGCAATCCGAAGGGGTGCCATCAATCGACCACGCTTCGTGTCCGCAATTGGGGTAGGATGAAACGGTGACTTCGCGATGGCGACTAAACGCACGTCCAATCCAGCTTCTTTCTCCGGAGGGTGCCGCCACCCAAACATGAAATCCTTGTTTAATGCAGGAGCGGACTAAGTTTTGAAAAAAAGCAGCTCCGATGCCGTCATCATTGGTAACCAGAACCGTGGGAGCTGAAATCATGAGCCGAAGAGTGCTAATACTTGGCTCACGGGCAATGCGGAAGGCAAAGATTATTTCGCTGAAACCTGCGTATCTAGTTGAGCAATCTGATCTCTCAAGGCCGCCGCCGTTTCAAACTCTTCATTTTTAACGGCTTCAGCGAGTTCGGCTTTCGCTTTTTGCAGGCGATTCTTTAAATCGGTTTCAGAAGGTTGCGGACGGCGACCCGAATGCGAGATACCTGGCTGAATTCGCGAGAGAGTAGGCAGAAGTTCCTGCGTGTGGGCCTCGTAGCATTGAGGGCAGCCGATACGATGGGTACGCTCGAAATCCGCCCAACGGAAGCCGCAGGACGGGCAGGATCCTTGGATTTTCGGCATAGGTATCTCGAGCTTTATGCCAAGGATTTGGGAGGGTAGGCTACCCGCCAAGGGGGAGGTCATGGCACTGGGGCAGTGCGCACAGTAAGTGTAAGTCATGGCCTTTCCTCCCGCCACTAAAGTAATGAAAAGTGTGGAGGGTTTTTTGCATTGGGTGCAAAGTGGAGAGACTGCTTCCATGGTTAAGACTATAGAACTATTTGATTCTAATACAAGCCAGAGGCTTTCTTTTCGGTTGAAGCCAAGCCAAGTCCGTATTGCCTAGTCTACGATGTATTTAACCTTTCTTCCTGCGATACTCGCCGACACTGAAAAAGGCGCGATCTGGTATTTCAAACAAATGGACAGCGCTGGCCTCGCGGTGGCAGGCGTTCTGGTAATCTGTTCTTTTATTGGTTGGGGTGCGATGATTCAAAAATGGTCCGATGTGCGAGAGCTTCGCCGTCGTAATCACGGTTTTGATCGTCGACTACGCGACCAAACTTCTGTCGTCGCTCTGAATTTTCCCGGAGGCACTAATCTTTCACCTTATGAATTTTTAGTAGCCGAAGCGATTTCTGCTGTGCAGAGACACAAGGGTCGTTTGGTAAAACAATCCGATGTTCGCTTGTGCATGGGTCACGTGGAAAACGCACTGCAGCGTGGTGTATCGCGTACGATGGTGAAGTATGAAGATAAAATGGTTCTGCTGAGTTCGCTCGTTTCGGGTGGTCCATTCCTAGGTCTGCTCGGAACCGTTTGGGGCGTGATGGTGACATTTGGTGCTCTAACCGAAAAAGCGAGTATCGCTCAATTAGCACCGGGTGTTTGTGGAGCGCTCGTCACCACTACGCTCGGTCTATTGGTCGCTATCCCCGCAACTTTCGGATACAATTATTTATTAACGCAGGTGAAAATTATGTCCACCGAGTTGGAAAACTTTGCGAGTACTTTGGCGGATCGTATTGAGCTAGAACTCGAAGGTGAAGCGCGTGCTAACCTCGAACAACTACAAGAACGTGAAGCATTACGTCGCGCTGCTCAGGCCGCACAGGGCCCAGCAGTAAGCACGCCTACTCCCATCATTCAACCGACAGTTAATCCAGTGGATTTATCTAGTCAAAACACGGCGCTTCCTGGTTGGGAGGATGCGTAATCGTTTATGGCCCGTTCTTTTTCCAAGCTCCGTCCGTTGCATGTGATGAATGAGTTAAACGTCACACCCATGTTGGATTTGTGTTTCTGTTTGCTGATTATCTTCATGATTTCGACGCCTGTTTTGGAACAAACGACGGCGGTTAATTTACCCAAAGCAGAAAAAGGCTCTGGTAAACCTGCGGAATCAAAACAGCAGTATCGTTTCGTATCTATTGGTCGCGATGGATTATATACGATGGGCGGAAAATCGCTAACCAAGTCACAATTGGAGAGTGAATTTGCTTTGATCGCTGGGATGGCGGACTCCGTGCAGCCCATCGTTCGTATTCGTGGTGATGCTACTTTACCTTATCAAAAAATTATTGATGTCATGTCGCTGGCGAAGGCCAAAGGTTTAACCAAAGTTGGCTTAGACACGGAAATTCGCTAACCATGGCAAGTGAGAGCAAAGGAGTCATTGGTTCAATCGCCGTTCACATTGGTATTATAGCCGTTCTGGTAGGTGCGTCGTGGTATGCGTCCCGACAATCAGGAAAGTCGCTCGAACCAGTGGATCCTCTCCTGGTTGATTTAAATGGTATTCCTGGACGTCGCCCGGGCGAGGTCGGCAAAGCCGATGGCGTGGCTCAAGGACAAGAAACGGGAACGAAAAAAGGCGTCTCGATGGTAAAAATGAAAAAATTTGATTTCGAAAAAAACACGCAAGAGTCCGCCCCCCAAAGTGAAGCGAGTCGTTCTCCGAGTTCAAAAAATGCGACGAGTAAAAGTACCGCGAAGAGTTCTTCATCGACTAGCTCGAAAACAACTTTGAGTGAGTTCAATAATTCCAAAGGCGGAAAAGGTACCTCCTCAAAAGTCGCTGGAATCAGTGGTGTGTCCGTCAAAGCCGGACGGAACTACGGTAAGGGTGATAACGGTGGCGAGGGCGGTAGTGCGAGTGAACTCCAAATTTATGCAGGCGAAGTTAAGGCCCGCTTTCAATCAGCTTTAACTAGTCTCGCTTCTGCTGAGGTTGATTTAGGATCTGGAAACTGCGGCGTTGTTTTAAGAGTCGACGCAGCGGGCAATGTGAATTTTTCGAGTTGGCTTACAAAGCCCAAAAATTCACAGATCGCTACACTGGTTAAACAAGCCATTGCGCAAATCGGCAATTGTGGAAGCCCCCCAGCGAAGAAGGCATTCCAAATTGATTTAACGAGTATTACGCTGAGCGACTTTTAATTTAACGGACTTCTAAAACAATTTGTACTTCCACGGCCGCGCCGAGAGGCAGACCGTTGACGGAAACCGCAGCGCGTGCGTGTTTGCCAGCGTCGCCAAATACTTTTAATAAAAACTCCGAGGCACCGTTGAGTACCTTGGGGCTGTCGCTAAAGCCGTCGATGCCATTGACGAAGCCGTTGACCATGACAACGCGGACAACCGCATCGAGCGACCCGAGGGCCGCTTTGGCATTAGCGAGGGCATTGAGGGTACAAAGCTGAGCCGCTTCCGCAGCTTGCACTAAATTGATTTCTTGGCCGACTTTACCAGCGTAGACCATTTTTCCATCACGCATCGGCAACGTTCCCGCTAAATAAAGCAAGTTCCCCGTCCGGACGGCAGGAACGTAAGCACCCGCCGCCGCAGGAGGCTGAGGTAGGGTGAGTCCGAGTTCTTGAAGATTTTTTTCAGGATTCATAAATTTACCAATAGGTGGGCCAATTACTTTCACGAGACATATTGTGATAAAATAAAGCCAAAACTACAATGATGAGGGCGCCGGCAATCGTTGGGCAAAGTAGAAAAAACCAAGTAGGGTTGGTGAGGAATACGACGATGGGATTGGAGGTAGCGGGTGGATGCACAACTCGAAGGAGTTTCATCAGGGCCACGGTTAATCCTACGGCGATACCCAGACTCCACCACTGAGGTCCAATAAATTTTAAACATAACAAACCCATGGTTGCTCCAATGATATGAGCACCCAGGACATTGCGCGGTTGGCCAAAAGGGGAATCCGGATAAGTGAAAACAATAAAAGTAGTAGCACCAAACGTTCCGAGTAGTAACAATGTCCCAATTTCTCGATCAAGATAGGTTAGGCCAGCGATTACTAGACCCACCGCCAGAGAGCTTATAAATATTTTCTTAAGATCAGACCGAGCTGGAGGCTTTTCTTGTCCGCCGATAAACTTTCTAATCAATTTCATTTTTCGAGAGGGACTAGTTTGACCCATTTAAGGGGGTGTTCGCCGAGTAAAGTCGGATACCAGCCTTGAACTTCGGGACGAATTAAAAACTTATTTTTATTAAAAACGACGGGAATAATTGGTGCGCACTCGATTAAACGTGCTTCGGCTTTACCAAATAATTCAAGGCGTTTGGCCGGACTTTGTTCCACCGCGGCAGACTTAATGAATTCATCGTAGAGTGAATCACTCCAGCCAGTCTGATTTAATTCATTACCCGAGATAAACATTTCGAGGAATGTATTGGGGTCGTTGTAATCACCACTCCAGGCGGAGCGTGCCAGTTGATAGTCACCCGAATGCAGTGCGCTGAGATAGACTTTCCAATCCAGATTTTTTAATTCCACTTCGATACCCAAATTTTGACGCCACATTTCTTGGTAGGCTTGGGCGGCGAGCAAGGAGGTTTCCGACGTATTAAATAGATATTCTAATTGGGGAAAATTTTTCCCATTGGGATAACCCGCTTCGGCCATGAGCTTCTTTGCTTCCTCGATATTCTCCTTCCATAGGGCGGGTGAAGTAAATCCTCCCGTGCCCGTGGGCGTGTAGTAGTAGGCGGGTGTTTCGCCCGATCTTAAAACCCGATCGGCAATTTGCTGGCGATTAATAACCATACCCAAGGCGCGTCGCACTCTCGTATCCGAAAGTGCTTTTTGCACAGCATCATTATTTTTTACCACCGTGTTGATGCGGATGAATGAAACCGAGAGAAACGCATCAAGGCGTAAATCCGGCGCTTTGTCGGCGACGAGTTGCACAATTTTGTAAGGCGGAACTGAACCGGTGATATGCAGCTCGCCCCCTTGGTAGGCTCGCTCTTCGGCGAATAGATCTGAGATGGCTTTGAACTCTACGGCGTTCAGGGAGACTTGGGCTGCATCCCAGTAATACGGGTTTTTCTTAACCACGATTTGGCGGGCGACTTCCCAACTATCTAAGATGAAGGCGCCGTTGCCAACGAGGCTACCGGGTCGCGTCCACGGTGTGTGCATCTCGTCAATCTTTCCGAATTTTAAAATCGTGGGAGGGTGAACCGGTAACCAACTATTGTGACAAACCAGTTGGAGGAAGTAGGGGACAGGATTTTCTAATTCAACAATGAGCGTATGAGGGTCGGGCGATTTGAAGCCGACCTCTTTGAAGTCTTTAATTTTTCCAGTCGTATAATCTTTGGCACCCTTAACGCAGTGCAGCATGGAGGCATATTCTGCTCCAAAGGTCGGCATGAGAATTCGTTGAAAACTAAAAAGGAAATCCGCGGCTACGACGGGGTCGCCGTTGGACCAGCGTGCATTGTTTCTTAATTTGAATGTCCAAACCTTCCCATCAGCCGAGCAAGACCAACTTTCGGCTACACCGGGAATGGTGTGGGAATCTTTAGGGTCAAAGTTAACCAAGCCTTCGAAAAGAGAGTAGGCGATGCGCGACTCCAGCATGCCCGTGATTTCCTGTGGATCGAGTGCCGAGGGCTCGGCGGAATTATTGATCACTAAAATTCCTTCGCGGGCTTTTTTTGCGACGGTTGTTTCCTTTTCACCACAGCCTGCGAGGCAAAGACAGAGAGCGACCAAGAGGAGTATGCGCTGCTCGAATGCAGGGGTGGACATGAAATCTATTTAGTCGGGGACGTCTTGCCAGTGCAAGGCATAGCTCGTGTCGATTTGAAGCAGAAACAAAAAAGGGCGACCGAAGTCGCCCTTTTCGAGGTAATATCGCAGTCGCTTAGATTGCTGAATTACCACGCTCGCCCGTACGGATGCGGATAACATCAGTGAGGGAGGTGATAAAAATCTTACCGTCACCAATCTTACCGGTGTGAGCGGCTTTCGAAATGGTGGCTACGGCTTTTTCGACCTGCTCGTCGGAGACGGCAGCTTCGATCTTTACCTTAGGCAAGAAATCAACCGTGTACTCAGAACCACGGTAGATTTCCGTGTGTCCTTTTTGACGGCCGAAACCTTTGACTTCGGTAACGGTCATACCCTCGATGCCGATTTCGGCGAGAGCGTCCTTCACTTCTTCGAGTTTGAAGGGTTTGATAATAGCGGTGACGAGCTTCATAGTTTTGTGTGTTTTAGGTTAAGTTTGGTTTTCGGTTGAGCAAGTCCACTTATGCACACGCTGTGCCAAGTCGGGCCCAGGAGATTTACGGACTATGATTGCTTATTATTGAGCAAGAGGGAACAAATTTCGGCTAATTTTTCAGCAGATTTTAACCCAGGACTGATTTCAACCCCACTATTAAGGTCTAAAATATCAGCTTTTGACCCCAATGCCTCGAGAATATTCTTAGGCCCCAGTCCGCCGGCCAATACCCAGATCTTATTTTGGTGTAAGTTTTTAAGTTTTTTAAAGCGCTCCCAGTCAGATTGTTTTCCCGTGCCACCAAACGCATCCGTAGCGTGGGCATCGTGTAAAAAAGTTTTTGCTAAAGAAATAATTTCTTCAGGCCAATCAATGCCGTGAGGAACTTTCGGCGCTAACCAAATATTTTCGACGCCGATTTTTTTTGAGATAGCCTGCACATCACACGCTTTAGTGCTGGGATCAAAATGGATTTGTACTGCGGCGAAACCTTCATCGATGAGTTGCTGCGTTTCGCTCAAAGTGGGATTGACCGTAACCGCGATGCGTTGTTCGGATTTGATTTCGCGTAAAAGATTTTTACGTAAAGTAGGATGAACAAAGCGCGGTGACCCCGCCCAACAATTGACGCCCAGATAGTCTGCCCCAAAATGATTCACGGTAGCGACATCTGCAGCATGCATGATGCCACACACTTTTATTTTAGTGGAACCGATCATTCTCGAAGTGCGGAAATGACCGCATCGCGAATCGCTTCGGCGGTAGGTGCACTCGCCACCGCGGCCAGAGGAATTCCTGAACGCTTCATCGCATCGGCTGTTGTGGGTCCGATCGCAACCGCCTTAGGTTGTTTAGCTCCTGACTCAGGACGCAGTGCGGCGGCCTGGTGAATAAAGGACTCTACGGCTGAGGGGCTGGCGAAAACTATGATATCGGCACCGCGACGGCGAAACTCTGCGGCTTCAGGTGACTCGGTCACCGGTCTTTCTTCGGTCGCATAGACTTTGAGTACATCGACAATTGCCATCGCTTGATCGAGCAGGAGGGAAGCGAGTTCGGGTGAACTCAGATTCCCCGTCGCCATTAAAATTTTCTGATTCTCCATATCATACGAATCCATCATCTTTTTGCCTAAAGAAAGTCCATCAGCCTGCGTTGAGGTGATATCGGGCTCTAAATGTAAAGCCCGCACCGCTTTTTCTGTAGCGGGTCCGACGCAGGCAATTTTTAGTCCTCCGATGGAGCGGATGTCCGCGAAGCGTTCGAAGAAGCGATTAAAAAATCCGCGTACGCCGTTGGGACTGGTGAAAACAAGCCAATCATACTCGCCGATGCCATCTAAGACTTCCGTGAGGACCATGGCATCGGGCTCAAAAGAAATTTCAATTAAAGGAAGCTCGGCTACCGAGGCGCCCGATTCCATTAATAATTCTTTCCAGTCAGCACCGCGTCCTTCGGGGCGGGTCAGGACGATGTGACGATCTCTTAAAGGGAGTTTGGACATGATTAACGGTTCAGTAATTGAGCTAAGATTAAATCTGCTTGTGATGATGCCATCGTCAAATCCGATGCAATGAAAGGATAGGCGCGATATCCGAAATCGTTCCTATAGAGGTAGATTTTATCAGCATGATGATAGCAAGCAAAGGCGGTGTGACAGCCTTCCCCGAGCTTACTGAGAAAGAGTCGCTCAATCGCCACGGAGAAACTCGTGGAAGCACAGCCCACGGTTTGGTAGCGAGCAACATCGGTGATGCGACATTGAATCGCCACTGCACCTTGTCCGGCTGCTGGCACCATTTTAGCAATCTCTACAGGTTCGAAAACTAAACCATCCCATTTTTCTATACCCAGACGGCTGAGTCCGGCAGCAGCCAAGTAAGTAGCTTCGGCTTCACCTTGGACGATTTTCTTGAGTCGGGTATCTACATTGCCACGCAGTTCTGTCCAAGTGGCGTGGGGAAAAATATGAGCACCCTGAGCGCGACGGCGCGGACTGCCTGTGGCAATTTTTTGCGGTGACTGAATTTGTGTTTGGCGAACGAGAACATCGCGTGGATCGCGCCGAGGTAAGCAGGATGCAATCGTCAGACCCTCCGGCATTTCAGTGGGCAGATCTTTCGCACTATGAATCGCAACGTCGGCTTCACCCTTTTGTAGGGCTTGTTCTAGTTCAGCGGTAAAAAGACCTTTGCCTCCTTGTTTTTCTAACGACCAGGCTGCTTGTTGATCGCCCGTTGTGGTAAGAATTTTAATTTCTGTTTTTACCTGTAAAGATTTTTCTAAATGTTGTGCCGCATCCTTAGCTTGTTGAAGGGCTAGTGGACTACCTCGCGTAACAATGATGAGCGGTGAGGTCATTCTAAATTAAACAGATTTCGTTAATGACATGATAATCCAACTGAGCGGCACAAGTAAATTGGCTGCCATGAGAACGATGCTGGTTACTCGGAAAAAATTCCAACCGCGTCCGTAAAGTGCCATGTAGGCACTGATGGCGCCCGCGATTGCGGTGGGAATACCAATCCATGTGCCAACGATTAAATCACGACCGAAGGGATCACTTCCGATTCCCAGATAAACGCGACCACCTTTGTAGGTCATCATGATGGATGAGACCAAAGCGACCCCAGCCATGAAGATTGCCAATGATTGGATCAGGCGATGGCCAGGAATTTCTTCTTCGGGTTGTTTGTCCACACAACTATCCAAGCCCCTCTGGTTGAGACTTCCAAGTTTCAACTTCAGTCCCCGACGATTTTAAGGGGCTTAAACGTCTTTACTTCCCTAATTAATGGCCCAGGCCTTCTTGTTCCTTAATGTATTCTTGCTTCAGTCCCAGTGCTTCAGGGGCATGTAGAACAAGCATTTTCATCCGAATATCGCCGGGAATCTGACGTGCCGTTAATTTCGAAACTACAATCATCAGTGTAATCGAAAGAGGCACAGCCCAAATCGCTGGCTGTTCGCAGAGGATACGGGCGAGTGGGTGAACGACCCAATAATCGGCGATGCATTTAGAGATCCAATGATCGGCCCAATAGGCCGCACGTTCTGCTTCGGGTAATTTCTTTGCGGCGGCGTTGGCGACATCCGAAATCGAGGTGAGAGAAATCGCAACGAGTGCAGAGAGTCCACCCACTAACATTCCTGTGGCTGCGCCTTTCATGGTCATACCGCGCCACCACACACTCATGAATAAAAGTGGGAAGTAACTGGCGGCGGCGATAGCGAAAGCTTGACCGACCATGAAATTAATTTCGAGAGCTTCGACTTGTGTGCCGAGTCCGATGGCCACGGCACCAATAATCACCGCAGCCCACTTGAAAGCGGTGAGGCGTTGCTCGGGTGTGGAGTCGGGTTTCAGCATTCGACCATAAACATCGTGCGCAAGTGCACTGGTCATCGACACAAGTAGTCCGGAGAAAGTGGACATGAATGCCGCGAAGGCACCGGCACAGGTAATGCCTGATAGAATTGAACCAAGAAGCGGATAATTTTTTCCGGCAAGCAGCGTAGGTAATTCGAGCACTACTTTATCGGTACCTTTGGCTCCGACCGCGTCATAAAGTTCAGGTGTCAGTGAACGTCCAATCACCCCGTAAACAGGAGGAAAAACGTAGAAGACCCCGATCAGAATCATGACCCACATGGTGGTGCGTTTTGCCGCTACGCCATCGGGATTAGTATAGAAGCGAACTAAGATGTGAGGCAGACCCGCGGTACCACACACCAAGGCGATGATTAACGAGTAAGTATAGAGAAGAGAGTAGGGCTTCTTGTTCGCTTCGATAGTCGCTTTGGCCTCAGGAGTCGGAGCCGCTGCGATAGACGCATCAACAGCCTTGGTGGTGAGCTTACCAAACGGTGCAATCCACTGTTCGTCTTTGGGAGCTTTCGCCGGTAAAACTTTTCGTTCTATTTGTGAGGTGTTAGGTGCGGTAGTTTCAAACGCAGTTTTATTGGCATCAAGGTGATGTTCGTAATGTCCGACGACTGAGGCTAAAATAAATATCGGCAGAGTGATGGCGAAAACCTTGAGCCAATATTGGAAGGCTTGGACTAACGTGATTCCTTTCATGCCACCGAGAGAAACGTTGAGCGTGATGACTGCACCGACGACGGCGACGCCGACCCAGTAAGGAAGATCAGGGAAAATATAAGACAACGTCGTGCCCGCGCCTTTCATCTGCGGCATCGTGTAGAAGAAACCAATGAAGAGGACGAAGCACACCGCGATTTTTCGGAAGACGGGTGAGTCGTAGCGGCCTTCAGCGAAGTCGGGAATGGTATAAGCCCCAAAGCGACGAAGCGGACCCGCGATAAATAATAATAAAAATAAGTAACCACAGGCGTAACAAACGGGGTACCACAGCGCATCATAGCCTGTGGCCATGACCATACCCGCTACGCCCATGAAGGAAGCAGCGGAGAGATATTCGCCCGAGATGGCTGAGGCATTCCAACCGACCGAGACGGAGCGACCCGCGACAAAGAAGTCGCCCGCGTTCTTGGATTTACCGGCGGACCAAAAACCCATGGCGACGGTGATGGCGACGGTGATGAGCGAGCAGATGGCAATCCATGGATCTACTTGGGAAACTTCGGCGAGGATCATGACTTATTTATTTTGGCTGTCCTTCGCAGCCGCGGCTTCAGCATTTTCTAAAGCGATTGATTTTTTGATGAAGCAGAAAGAGATGATCCAAACGAAGGGAAAGAAGAGTACTCCGAGGATAAGCCAAGTGAGTGTGAATCCGGCCACACGTTGCGCCATCCACTCAGGTTGAAAATAATTTAGGAGGGGAAGGGCGATTAACGCGGTGACGAAAAACAGGGCACAGGTAATCGACAGCTTTAATTGGTCTCGCATCAAACGAGCCAAAAAGCCGTCCGTGTGTATAGGATCGGAGCTCATAGTGGGGTGCTTCTAAAACAACTATTTTTCGCCCATTGTAAAACTGCAAAATAAAAAGGGCCGACAACGTCGGCCCTTTAGAGGTAATAAAACCAATATTATTTGGTCGTATACTCGGCTTGAGCACCCTTGATGTTGCGCTTTTGTACCCAAGGCATGAGCGCACGGAGACGTTGTCCGGTCTTCTCGATCGGATGATTTTCGCCCTGCTTGAGCAGTTTGTTGTAATTCTTTAAGCCACCCTTGTATTCGTTCACCCACTGCTTGGTGAAAGTACCATCTTGGATTTCTTTGAGAATTTGTTCCATCGCTTTGCGCGATCCGCTGTTAATCACGCGAGGTCCGCGAGTGATGTCACCATACTTGGCGGTTTCGGAGATGGAGAAACGCATGCCGGAGATGCCGGATTCAACCATGAGGTCGACAATGAGTTTTAATTCGTGCAAGCACTCGAAGTAAGCCATCTCGGGTTGATAACCGGCTTTGACCAGAGTTTCGTAGCCCACTTTAACGAGTTCCGAAGCACCCCCGCAAAGGACGGCTTGTTCACCGAACAAGTCGGTTTCGGTTTCTTCTTTGAAAGAGGTTTTGATTACACCAGCGCGGGTTGAACCAATACCTTTGGCCCAAGCGAGCGCAGTCTTGGTAGCTTTACCTGAAATATCTTGTTCAACTGCGATAAGCGCAGGAACGCCTTTACCTTCGACGTATTGAGCGCGAACCACGTGGCCAGGACCTTTCGGAGCGACCATCGCGATATCAACATTCTTCGCGGGCTTGATTAGCTTGTAGTGAATGGAGAGACCGTGGATGAAGAGAACAGTCTTACCGCCTTTACCTAAATTAGGGGCGATATCTTTTTCCCAGACAGACGCTTGTTTCATGTCGGGGATACCCACGAGCATGACGTCAGCACGACGAACAGCTTCTGCAGTCTCGTAGACTTTGAAGCCTTTTTTCTTCGCAGCAGCAGCGGATTTGGATCCCTTATAGAGACCGACAATCACGTTGAGTCCGCTATCGCGAAGATTCATCGCATGGGAGTGGCCTTGTGAGCCAAAGCCCAGAACGGCGAGGGTTTTGTTTTTTAGGAAACCAAGGTCGGCGTCCTTATCGGTGTACACTTTTGCAGGCATGGTAGGGATAGAAAAAATTAAGAAACTTTCTTTTTAGAACCACGCGAGAGGGCAACAGCACCTGTGCGAGCAGTTTCTAAAATTCCGAAAGGTTGGATTAAATCAAGGAAAGCAGTGATTTTGGTAACGTTACCGGTGAATTCAATCACCAGAGAATCGTGTGAAACGTCGACTACTTTCGCACGGAATAATCCGGCGATTTCTAAAATTTCGGTGCGTGATTTTTTATCACACTTCACTTTGCACAAAATGAGTTCACGGGCGACGTGATCGACATCTTCGCGAGAAAAATCAATAACCGAGATAACGTTAATCAGTTTATCGAGGGCTTTAACACAACGATCCAAGGCAGCGTCATCGGCAACAACCGTCGCAGTGATGCGTGAGTAAGCAGGGTCGTGCGTAGGACCGACGTTTAAGGTTTCGATATTGAAACCGCGACCGGAGAGCATTCCAGCGACGCGAGCCAAGACACCGAACTTGTTTTCAACGAGGGCGGAGAGGGTGTGCTTCTTCTTGGCGTCAGTCATAGGTGTGTATTAAAATGGTGGACGGAGAGGGACTCGAACCCACGACATCCTGCGTGTAAAGCAGGCGCTCTAACCAACTGAGCTATCCATCCAGAGGAAGGTTTGGTATAGGGAATCTCCCCGCCTTTTGTCCACAATGAAAACTACCTGCTAGGCTTGCCCCATCCTAAATTAAGTACTAACCTCCCAATAATGGACCCAGAACGCACAAAGCGTATCATTTTAGCCCTCGAATCTTTAACGTCCGCCAAGGCCTCCAAAGACGATATTTTACAGGCTCTTAAGTCATTAGACGCTGAAATCAGTTCGCCTGATTCGGGTCTGCCGGCCGACCTCGACCACTTTCTGCGCCGTCGATCCTACGAAAAAGCACTTATTTCTCTCCAAGGCGGTAAACCTGGCGCGGGTACCTGCGGACGCGGCTGATGAGCGACAACCCATTTGATTCTTTGCCCTCGGAGGGTCTGCCCCCAGGTCCACCACCTAAACCGGTTGCACCAGTCGAGCCCGCGAAACCTAAACGCGGAAAACTTATTTTACAGTATGAGCGAGCAGGCCGTGGCGGAAAAGAGGTCACCCTTATTAAAGGTCTGTGGATCGAATCTCAAGAAATGCGGGTTCGTGATGCTCTACTGAAAGAATTAAAAAAGGCCTTGGGCACAGGCGGTGCATTAGAGGCCCGTGAAATTGTATTGCAGGGTGATCGACGCGAAACTGCGAAAGCTTGGCTCATTAAGCAGGGCTATACGACGAATCTTTAATCACTAAAACCACTCGCCACATTTAGGTGAGAGGTTTAAACCTATCATTGTGCCTGACGTCAGACCGAATCTCATCGCCTTCACGGGCGAACATGCCGACACCGTCGAAGTCTTAGAACTTTTACGGAAGGCTGGAGGTACACCCTATGTTGTCGGTGGTTGCGTGCGCGATGCTCTACTCGGCCTGCCGATAAAAGATTTAGATATCGAAGTCTTCGGCATCGGCACGCGCGAAATCGAAAACGCCCTGCGTAAAAGATTTGGAATTATCACTGTGGGTGCGGCTTTTGGTGTCACAAAATTAAAAGATATGCCGATTGATGTCTCGGTACCTCGTCGTGAAAATCGTACGGGCGCCCGTCACCAAGATTTTGAAGTGCAAGCGGATCCCACGATGACGCCGAAAGACGCCGCCGAACGTCGCGACTTCACCATCAACGCCATTTCCTGGAATCCAGCCACGGGTGAAATTGTTGATCCGTATAATGGCCTAGCCGATATCAAAGCAAAAGTACTGCGTCACGTTTCTTTAAAATTCAGCGAAGATCCATTGCGCGTGCTGCGTGCCATGCAATTTGCTGCGCGGTTACAATTCACCGTCGCACCAGAAACCGTAAAACTTTGTGCCTCACTTAATCCTTACGATCTTCCACCCGAGCGATTATTTGAAGAGTGGAGTAAATTAATTCTTCGCGGAGTGAAGCCTTCGCTGGGACTAAATTTCTTGCGTGAATGTGGGTGGACAAAATTCTTCCCCGAATTGCACGCGATGATTGGCGTTAATCAGGATCCAACATGGCACCCCGAGGGCGATGTCTGGGTCCACACCCTTGAATGTATGGATGTTTTTGCGGCTGAAAGACTCAATGATCGCGATGAAGACCTCATCGTCGGCCTCGCTGTATTATTACATGATTTAGGTAAAGCCGTGACGACTAAAGTTGAGGCTGACGGACGTATTCATGCCTACGGGCATGAGGCTGAAAGTGTACCCTTGGCGGAAAAGTTTTTGCTGCAAATGACGCGCGAAACTAAATTATTAGAATCCATTTTACCTTTGGTGCGCTGGCACGGACAACCGTACGAACTATGGAAAACTAAATCAGGCGACGCCTCGGTGCGTCGATTGGCCAAAAAGGTGAATCGTATTGATCGATTAATACGGATCGACTCAGCCGATCGTCAGGGCCGTGGTCCGGCTTCTCGCGGTGTGCCATCTCCTCAAGGTGCCTGGCTACTCGAGCGTTCTCAGGCACTGCATGTCGAAGCCTCAGCTCCTAAAGCACTCTTGATGGGACGGCACCTCATCGCCTTGGGTCATCAGCCTTCCGGTCTGTTCACAAAAATTCTCCATGATGCGAACGAAGCACAAATGGATGGAGTATTTACCGATGAGTCTTCCGGGCTCATTTGGCTAAAAGAATATTTATCTAAAAATAATTTATAAATGAGCCAGCCATCTGAAAAATGGAATGATCTGATTAAGTCACCCGTCGACTGGACTCAGGTTTTAGCCAATGTTTTAAAGGATTTTGACTGCGTCACGGGAACGATTCACCGCACTGATACTCAGACTGGGGTGCTCGTTTTGACGGCCCACCAAGGCATTCCGCCCTTTGTTTTGGATAAGATTCAGACAATACCATTTGGAAAGGGGATTGCGGGTTGTGCCGCGGAACGTCGCGAGGCCGTGCAACTTTGTAATTTGCAAATCGACGCGACGGGTGTGGCTAAACCAGCAGCTAAACAAACCAATGTTCAAGGCGCTTTAGCTATTCCTTTAATCAATGACGAAAATAAAGTCGTCGGTGTTTTAGGAATTGGAAAAATGCAGCCTTATGAATTTTCGGATGAAGAGATTTCCCGAATTAATCACGTTGGAAAAATTATCCAAAAAGGATTTTAATTTTTTAAGGCCTGGCCCGTAGGTGAATCCTTGGTCTTCTTGAGATTCTCCGGTGGGCCTTCAAAAATAATTTGTCCGCCTTCTTTGCCTCCCTCGGGCCCCAGCTCAATCGCCCAATCGGCGGCTAAAATAACATCGGATTGGTGCTCGATGACGATGAGTGTGGCACCGGCATCACGCAGTCTTCCTAAAAGTTTTAAGAGTTTGGCGATGTCGTCCCAATGTAGTCCCGTCGTCGGCTCATCGAGTACGTAGAGTCGTCCCGAGTGATCGCGTCGGGAGAGTTCCGAGGCTAACTTTAAGCGTTGAGCTTCGCCGCCTGAGAGCGTGTTGGCGGCTTGACCTAATTTTAAATAGCCCAATCCCACTTCTTCGAGGGTGCGAAGCTTTTCCGCCAAGCGGGGCTGGGCTTTGAAGACTTCAACCGCTTCTTTGACCGAGAGTTTTAGAGCGTCGGAAATATTTAAACCTTTGAAGCGCACTTCGAGCGTTTCGCGATTGAATCGGCGTCCGGCACAACTGGGACACTCGACAAAAGTTTCGCCGAGGAACTGCATGTCGAGGGCAACAAAGCCTTCGCCGGTGCAAGTTTCACAACGTCCCCCGCGCACATTAAAACTAAATCTTCCCGCATTGTAACCACGTACTTTCGCGAGTGGGAGTGATGACCAGAGTTCGCGCATTAAATCCATAATACCCGTAAAGGTTGCAGGATTGGAACGAGGGCTTCGTCCGATGGGTTCTTGGTCGACGGCGGTGAAGGCATTGATTTTTTCGAGTCCTTCAATCCCTCCGTGAACTCCGGGAATGAGTTTCGCCCCATTAATTTTACGTGCAGCAACGGCGGATAATATATCGATTGCGAGGGTACTTTTTCCTGAGCCCGAAACGCCACAGACCGCCGTAATATTTCCAATCGGGAATTTCACTGTAAGATTTTTTAAATTATTCTCCTTGGCGTTTTTGACGGTGATGAATTCCTGGCCAATCGCTTTACGTTTAATAATATTTTCTAAGCTGGCTCGACCGGATAGGTAGGCCCCGGTCCGAGAAGTAGGATGTTTTTTACACTCATCGGGCGTGCCTTCGAAGATGACTTTACCCCCGTCGATACCGGCTCCCGGGCCCATTTCTACGAGGTGATCGGCGGCCAGCATCATATCGCGATCGTGTTCAACAACCACCAAGGTGTTTTCGAGGTCACGCAATCCGTGCAGTGATTTAATCAGTCGACTATGATCAGCTGGGTGAAGTCCGATGCTCGGTTCATCAAGAACGTAAGTGACGCCGACTAGGCCCAGTCCGAGTTGTGTAGCGAGGCGAACTCGTTGACCTTCCCCGCCGGAGAGGGAATTAATTTCGCGGTTAAGCGTGAGGTAGGTTAGGCCTGCATCATTTAAAAAGGTGAGTCTTTGTTCGAGTCCACGTCGGGCTTCTTCCAGACTTTTAACGGAATCTAACTCAGAAAGTTTTTGCGTGAAATCTAAAGCTTCAGGAATGGTGAGCGCTAAAAAGTCAGCGATGTTTTTTCCTGCGAGTTTAAGTGAGAGGGCGGCAGGGTTGAGACGCTGTCCGTGGCAAGTGGTGCAGGTTGAACCGGATTGGAATTGTAAGAGCCTTTGACGGAGAGATTCGCCCGTGGTTGTGCGAAAGGCTTCAGCCAGTTCGGCAAACATCCCGTCCCATTTTGACTCAATGAGTTTGCGACCTTTTTTCGGAGGGAGTAAAAAAATTCTATGAGGGTCTCCGTGTAATAATACTTTTCTTATTTCAGCAGAAAGTTCGGACCAAGGTTTTTTAAGGTCGAACGGTAACTGTTCAGCGAGTGCGCGGGTAATCGCATTACGACGAATTAAAGTTTTACGCGTTGCGCATTTCCAGGGTTTTACGGCACCGTCATCGATGGAAAGTTTTTCGTTTGGAATCGACAGAGCTTCTTGGAATTTAAGCTGTCGACCCAGTCCACCGCAATCAGGACACGCACCCGTGGGATGATTATGGGAAAGGGCTCGCGGCTCTAAAGGCTCGGAGACCTCGCCGCATTTTTCACAGGATAAATTAAGTGATACTGGATATTCCTTCCAGGTTTGGTCCGCGGACTCAGCTAAAACGACCGCTCTTTGCCGTCCCTCGCGAAAAGCTAATTCCAGTGAATCGGCGAGGCGACTGCGTTGATCGACACCCGTGACGAGGCGATCGACCACGACTTCGAGCGTTAAACTTTCGCGACCTTTGAGAATGCCTTCAGCTTCCTCGGTGGTGACGATTTGTTTATTGAGACGAACACGGGTGAAGCCACGTCGACTTAGATCAGCGCAATTTTCAAGAAGTACGGAAGGTCGATCGTGATTAACCGGTGCGATGATGATCACTTTGGTACCCGCGGGAATTTTTTCTAAACTCCGGAGAGTGTCATCGAGTGAACGCTGTTTAATGGGAGCGCCGTCTTTTAAACAGAAACGTTGACCGCCTAAAATCCAAAGCGGGCGAGCGTGGTCGGCGATTTCGGTGAGGGTCGCGATGGTCGAACGCGGATTGGTATTTCCTTGAGTGCGTTGAGCGATGGCGATGACAGGGGAGAGGCCTTTGATGAAATCGATGTCGGGACGATTGACAGATTCAAGGAGGCCGCGGGCTTTGGCGGAAAGGGATTCCAAGTATTGGCGAGAGCCCTCGGCGTGTAAGGTGTCGAATGCGAGTGATGATTTACCTGACCCACTTACGCCCGTAATCACCGTCAACTGATGTCGCGGGATAATCAGTTCGACGTTTTTGAGGTTATGGGTGCGGGCGCCCTTGATGTGGATAGGTGAACTCAAACTCTTATTTAATTAGCTTTTTAGGGAAAAACCGCAAATCAGCCAGAATGTAATTAATGACTTTGGCTGGTCGTTAATAACTTTTATTTAAATCACTTTCTCTCTCGGTTGTAAACGTTCATGGTAAGGGTCATGCCATGGTTGCTTTTTATCTGTCTGATTTGGATACATCCGGCCCTTTACGCGGATAGCTCGGAGCCACGCATTCTCTTTTTAGGAGATGATAATACCTATCATGGTGGCTGGGTGGTTGAAGTGGAGTCGGCCATACGTGCGCAAAAAGGTTATGCCCGTGTGAGTATTGTTAATATGGGACTGTTGAGTGAAACCGTTTCAGGTTTATCCGAGTCGGGGCATGCGGGTGGTAGTTTTACCCGACCCCATTTGAAGAACCGACTGAGTCGAGTTTTGGCTCAGTATAAACCGACATGGGTCATCGCTCAGTACGGAATGAATGACGGCCTTTATTTACCGCTGGATGAGAACCGATTCAAAGCATTCCAAGAGGGTATTACAAATTTAAGAGATGACTGCATCAAGTCGGGCGCAAAAATTATTCTACTAACACCCTCGCTCTATGCGGCTGATAAACTTCCCGAAGTGAAAGAGTATGAAAAAGTTTTACGGACGTATTCGGCGTGGATGGTCGCCCAGCGTAAAGCCGGTTGGCAGGTGATTGATGTGCATTCACGTTTAATGCTAGAATATGATAATGCTAAACGTGCGGATCCGAAATTTATTTTTGCTCATGACGGAGTGCACCCAACAGAAAAAGGGCACAGTCTGATTGCTCGTTCCGTTTGGGGTGGATTGGCACCCAGTATGTTCTGGGTGAAGGATACCCCCTTGATTTCCGATGGTACCAAAAATAGGCCACTTTATAAGAGTATGGTCGTACTTCGTAATGCCTGGCTGTCGGAAACGGGGTCTAATCACCCCTTGGTCAATCACGGCTTACCTCTAGATACTGCCGAAATGCGCTTTAAAGAATATTTAAAAGACTATTTTAGTGGTTTATAGGGCTAATAAATTAAGCCCAAGTGGTACATTTCCGTCACGGGTTCGTCACAATTGAATGTTATTATTTCTTCCTTTCCGCTCATCCCTACCTATGAACTCAACACTCAAATCATTATCTCTCCTAGTTTTCGCAACCTCAGTGCTCTCCGCACAAGATGCTTCGAAATCAAAATCTACCGTTGATGCCGGACTCCTTGACTACGCAGTCACCTCTGGTGTTTCTGGTAATTTAAATTCTGTCGGTTCTGACACCCTTAATAATTTGATGACTTTCTGGGCTGAAGGTTTCAAAGCTAAATATCCTAACGTAAATATTCAAATTGAAGGTAAGGGTTCATCCACTGCTCCAACCGCTCTCACTTCCGGTTCCGCTCAACTCGGACCGATGAGCCGCGAAATGAAGTCCAGCGAAGTTGCAGGCTTCTCCGGTAAGTTTGGTTACAAGCCTACGAAGATCGCTGTAGCGATTGATGCGCTCGCCGTATTCGTTCACAAAGACAACTCAGTCAATGGACTGAGCCTCGCTCAAGTTGACTCCATCTTCTCATCGACCCGTAAACGTGGTGGTCAAGCTGCTGATACCTGGGGTGCCGTCGGTGCTAAAGGTGATCTCGCAGGCAAAACCATTTCAGTCTTCGGTCGTAACTCCGCTTCTGGTACTTACGGTTTCTTTAAGGAAAAAGCCTTATCGAATGGCGACTACAAGGGCTCTGTAAAAGAACAAGCAGGTTCCTCCGCGGTTGTTCAAGGTGTAGCTTCTGACCTTAGCGCTGTAGGTTACTCCGGTATCGGTTACAAAACATCAGGCGTTAAGGCTTTAGCTTTAGCGGCTAAAGATGGTGGATCTTTCGTTGAGGCTAATTACGAAAACTGCCTCAATGGTACCTATCCATTAGCTCGTTACCTCTACGTCTATGTTAACAAATCTCCGAACAAGGACATGGACAAGCTTACCAGCGAATTTATCACTTACGTAGTTTCCAAACAAGGCCAAGAAATCACGGTCAAAGATGGTTACTACCCACTTCCTGCTGATGCTGCTAACGAAAGCCGCATCTCTCTGAAGTATTACAGCGCTGAGTAATTTGGTCTCGATCCGTCCCATTGCCACCACGCCGTTTGGCCGGTTAATAAAGTGCAATGGGTACGGACTCGGGTCCTCCTGTTTTTAGATTGGCGGTTCTTTCTGCCATGTTCAGTTTAACCTCCGTCAACCGTTCTGCATAAATTACATGGAGGAAAATCAATCCAAGTCTACCGAACAACTCTCTGAATCTCGATTTCAGGTGAGCCGGTCGACTTTGCTCGCGGATTTGTGGATGGGACGAATCATCCGCCTCGGCGGCATTAGCGTCGTCGTCGCGGTCTTCGGTATGTTGGGTTTTTTAGTCTCCCAAATTTTCCCATTATTCTCGAAGGCTAAAGTTGAACCGCTGACTCCGGTAGATTTCACGCAAGCGAGCAGTGTCGCCTGGGGCGAAGACGAATACGGAGAATTACCATTCAGTTGCGATGCGAAAGGAAATATTACGTTTCGTAAAGCGAAGGATGGTTCACTCGTCAAAACTTGGACAGCGGATTTTAAAACGACGCCAACCACGATTGAGGGTCAAACCACGCCCGCAGTTTCGATCCCGGTTACCGCGGTTAAAACTTATTCACGCGACGGTTTAGTTTTACTGGGATTAGCTGATGGGAGTGTCAGAGAATTAAAAATCAGTTACAAAATTACCTTCGCTAAAAATGGTATTCGTGAGCTCGAGCCGACTGTAGATCTGCAGTATGCAGGTAAAATCAGCGACTTGAATGGGCCGATTTTAGAAGCTTGGAGTGTTACAGGCCCTGAGGGTAAACTCTATCTCAGTCGTCAACAAAAAGACGGTCATGACGTCATCACGGGGCGTCGTTTAGTTGAACGCAAGGGCTTGAGTGGCAAAGCCAAGGTTACGGTGAGCGAACCTTTTCCGATCGCCGCTGATGTTACTGATTTAGAACGTGTCTTAGTTCCTTCAACAGCCGATTCAATTTTAGTCATCCGCAAAACAGGTGAAGTGAGAGTTTACGACAACCGCGAAAACACTTTTTCTCTAATGCAGTCATTCAAGCCTTTCGGTGAGGCGAAAAATCCACCAATTGCCGCGGCAGGTTTTATTTTCGGAAATGTATCCGTCGTATTCCAGGGCAATCAAAATGAAGAAGTCGTTTGGTCACTTTATCCCCAAAAACAGGCTGATGGACAAATGCTTCGTCGCTGGGGCAAAATTCATGATTGCGAAACACTCGCGGGAGTAGGGCAGGGTGTTTTCCCAGCGGCGGGTAATAAATGTTATCTCTCGGTGGCGGGTGGTCGTATGCAAATTCGTAATATGACGAATGAATCAATCCGTTGGGAGGGCGCTGCCCCTGCTTCGCCGATTAAACAAGTTGTTTTTTCCAGAAATTATAATCGATTCTCCGTACTTTGTGAGGACGGAAAACTTTATCGCTGGTCCATTAACGATCACCACCCCGAAGCTTCGTGGAGTACCTTCTTCGGAAAAATTTGGTATGAAGGTGCGGAAGCACCTGATTACACTTGGCAATCGAGTTCGGGCTCAGATGAATTCGAAGCGAAATATTCCTTGGTTCCCTTAATTTATGGCACGGTCAAAGGCACTTTCTACGCTTTATTATTTGCCATCCCCATTGCTCTTTTAGCCGCGATTTACGTTTCACATTTTTTAAGACCCGAGTGGAAGAATGTGATTAAACCTCTGATGGAGATTATGGCATCCCTGCCTTCCGTGGTATTGGGCTTTCTCGCTGGTCTCTGGCTCGCTCCACTCGTCGACACCCATTTAATTCCGATTCTTTGCGTCATTGCGATACTCGCTCCGAGTGCACTGATTGCTGGCTATGTTTGGTCGAAGTTGCCGCAGCCCGTTCGTCGTCGTGTCGGTGCAGGTTGGGAATTCGCCTATCTTTTCCCTTTCATCGTGCTGTGTGCGTATGGCGCTTGGCATCTCGGCCCCATCATTGAATCTACTTTCTTTACGGTGAAAGATTTGGCCTCGGGACAAAATATTTCTGACTTCCGTGAATGGTGGCGTCAAAGCACTGGACTGAGTTACGATGCTCGTAACTCACTCGTCGTGGGATTTGTGATGGGCTTCGCCGTCATCCCTATCGTCTTCACGATTGCCGAAGATGCCTTATCCAATGTGCCTAACTCTCTCATCTCGGGCTCACTCGCCTTGGGTGCAAGTCGCTGGCAAACAGTTTGGACCGTCGTGGTACCCACCGCTATTTCCGGAATCCTTTCTGCGATCATGATTGGCTTTGGCCGTGCCGTCGGCGAAACGATGATCGTGGTGATGGCCACCGGAAACACTGCCGTGATGGAAGCCAATCCGTTCAATGGTATGCGTACACTTTCAGCAAATATTGCGGTCGAACTGCCCGAGGCCGCGGCGGGTGAAACTCACTTCCGTGCGCTTTTCTTGGGTGCCTGTTGTTTATTCGCGCTGACCTTTATTGTTAATACCTTTGCCGAAATTCTTCGTCAGCGTCTAAGGGAGCGCTTTAAAATGAACTAATTATGGCCTCTCCATCTTCCGATAATTCTACGCCGAAAGGAGAGCCTTGGGTTTGGTTTACCAGCGTGGGACTTTTGATTGGTCTATCGATGGTCGCGGGACTGCTCGGCCTCGTTTTAATTAATGGTTTCTCCGTATTCTGGGCACCCCAAGTGCCGACCGTAAAATTTAAAGATGGTACTGAAATTGTTGGTCAATTTGTGCAGCGTCGTGTCCGTCCTAATTCACCCGCTTCAGATCCGCAATACGAGCGCCAATATCAAATCGGTCTGCGTGAATTAAATAGCACCTCTTACGTTTGGGTCGATGAGCTGAATATCACAGAAGAAAAAATCGCTCCTGAAACACTGGGCTTAGAAAGAATGGAAAACGGTCCAGCGTTTATTACGCCTAAAACGATTGTCGATGCCGCAGGAAAACCGCACGCCATGGATGCCACCACCTTTTCCATGATTCGGGCCGAAGTGGAACATGCGTCCGAGATTCGTGAGCGTGTGTTAGATATTAACCAGAACAAAATCGGCCTCGTGAATGCTGAAATGGAAGAGACCCGGATCTCATTACGTCGTGCCGAAGATCGCCAAGAACCAACCGTTGAGCTGACGGATAAGCTTAAAACTTTAGACACAAAATTTGCCGAACTAAAAAAAGAGGCTGACGAAATTTCAAAACTTACCGCTCGGGCACAGCTTGAAGGCGTTGATGCCAAAGGTCGCTCCGTCACGATTCCGTTTGCTGGTATTGTGCGAGCCTGGGAGCCCAATCGGATGACCACCATGGATCGTATCGGTTTAATGTTTAGCCGGATGCACGAATTTTTATTCGATGCCCCACGCGAGGCGAATACCGAAGGTGGTTTAATGCCTGCCATCTTCGGCACGCTCGTGATGACGGTGTTCATGAGTTTACTGGTGACGCCAGTGGGTGTGATTGCCGCGATTTATTTAAAGGAGTATGCGAAAGATGGAACGGTCTTACGCGTCGTCCGCATTTGCGTTAATAATTTAGCCGGTGTTCCTTCCATCGTCTTCGGGGTCTTTGGCCTTGGTTTCTTCGTCTATGTTCTCGGGGGTACCATCGACCAACTCTTTTTCTCGGATCAATTGAAGTATAATAACAATACTCCGGTCTTTGGTACGGGTGGCTTATTATGGTGTTCATTGACGCTGGCTTTGATGACGTTGCCCGTGGTGATTGTGGCGACCGAGGAAGCTTTATCAGCCGTGCCTCGTGGTATGCGCGAAGCGTCGCTCGCGGCGGGTGCTTCCAAGTGGCAAACCGTCCGCGATATTTTATTACCTGCCTCGGCCCCTGGTATTTTAACCGGCGTCATTTTAGCGATGGCTCGTGGGGCAGGGGAGGTTGCGCCACTCATGATTGTCGGTGTGGTTAAACTCGCTCCCACCTTGCCGATTGATGGCCTGGCTCCTTTCCTTCACCTCGATCGTAAGTTCATGCACCTCGGTTTCCATATTTACGATTTAGGCTTCCAGTCGCCTGATTCCGATGCCGCTCGCCCGATGGTTTTTGCAACTACTCTCCTCTTAATCATCTTAGTCGTCTGCTTGAATCTCGGTGCTATCACCATTCGCAATCGACTCCGTGCCCGCTTTAAGGGCGCTTCCTTCTAATTCTATAACGCCATGAGTAATGCCCGCATCCAACCCCGTCCCGCCGCTGATATAACCGGTCGCCCAGACTTTATCAGTATCAAGAACTTCGGTTTTTGGTACGGAGACAAGAAGGCCCTCAAGTCCATGACGCTCGACATTCCTGAGCGCCACGTCGTCGCTTTTATTGGTCCATCGGGTTGCGGTAAATCGACACTCCTCCGCAATCTCAATCGCATGAACGATTTGGTGGATGGTATTCGTCACGAAGGAGATATCGCGATTAAAGGTCAGTCCATTTACGATCCAGGCTTGGAAGTCATTTCGCTGCGCCGTCGCGTCGGCATGGTTTTCCAAAAATCCAATCCCTTTCCTAAATCCGTTTACGAGAACGTCGTTTTTGCACTTCGCGTGATGGGGGTGTCTAACCGCGCTATCCTCGACGAGGCTTGCGAAACTTCACTTCGTAAAGCTGCCCTCTGGGAGGAAGTTAAAGACCGTTTGAATGACAACGCTCTCGGACTTTCGGGCGGCCAAATGCAACGTCTCTGTATCGCCCGGGCCATCGCCAATCGCCCTGAAATCCTGCTCATGGATGAACCTTGCTCCGCACTTGACCCCATCGCCACAGGCAAAATCGAAGAGCTTATCCACGAACTCAAAACCCAGTTCACCATCGTGATTGTGACTCACTCGATGCAACAGGCCGCTCGCGTGTCGGATCGTACCGCTTTCTTCTACTTAGGTGAACTCATCGAGTACGACACCACCGAGAAGATCTTCATGAACCCAAGCCAAGCTCAAACCGAGGCTTACATTTCTGGTCGTTTTGGTTGAGTTCTCATTTTTTTTATAACAAACTACTTCTATGCAACGATTCTTCCACGACGAACTCCGTCAACTTCAGGATAACTTAGTTCTGATGGGGGAGCGTTCGATTGATATGACTCGCCTGGTCATGCAAGCATTGGAAACGGGCGACGACAAGTTGGCACTCCAAGTACGCGGTATGGATGACGCGGTGGATGATTTAGAGAAACAGGTGGATCGTGAAATCATGCGCTACCTCACACTCTTTGGTCCGATGGGTAGCGATGTTCGTTTATTACTCGCTGCCCGCGATATCGCGCATGACTTAGAACGCATCGCGGATGAAGCCTCCGTCATCGCTAAACGTGTTTTAGTTATTTCTCAACGCGGACCCCTCAAAGACTTACTGCATGTACCTGAAGAAGGTCGCATCGCTATTGAAGTTCTTCGCTTGGCCTTAGATGGTTTTGTGGAGGGCGATCTCGCCAAGGCCAAACTCGTCATCACACGCGACGCTGAAATCGACCTGCTTAATCGCAAAAACTACGAAGCCCTATTCGGCCGCTCAGGCGATTCGATTAAAGTTTCG
Source organism: Opitutales bacterium (assembly GCA_016463705.1). Classification (GTDB taxonomy): domain Bacteria; phylum Verrucomicrobiota; class Verrucomicrobiia; order Opitutales; family UBA953; genus UBA953. Next base: position 76,752 of record JAEMQU010000008.1, read on the forward strand.
GCTTCTAATGTTGAGCTTATCTTCATTTCTAAAGCTTTAGAACGTATCGGTGATCATAGTAAAAATATCTCTGAACAGGTCATTTTTATTCTGTCCGGCGAAGATATCCGCCACGCCCGCTAAGGTTGTAATATTCTCACTCGACCACGAACGGCGTTTTTGCTAAGTTTTACTAATGCAAGTTATCCGTAGATTTGGTGTCTTAATTGTCGAGTGGTTGTCCTTGGCACTGGGTGTTTATATCGCAGGCCATTTTGGATTTATTAACTATCATGAAGACTACAACACCTTAGCCGTGGTCGCTGTAGTGCTCGGTATTTTTAATTCTTTCCTTCGTCCTTTCTTACTGGCGATTTTTCTCATCGTCTCGATTCCTATTTTAATTGTGACGCTCGGTTTAGGCGCGTACATCGTTCTGTTTTTAACCAATGGTGCTATCCTCGCACTGACGGATAAACTCCTGTCCAATTTTGAAGTTAACCAATGGGCTTATGCCACCATTACCATTTCAGTTTGTTCCTGGTTCTTAACTTCCGCGGTGGGCATCGATCAGTTGAAGCCCCTGCGTCGCGCCCAGGCTGCCAAAGACGGTAAAGAGCCACCCAAAGACGTTATTGATATTTAGGTCAGGGGAGGGTCTGTTAACTCTTTCTTGCCATCGGGGCTTCTTCCCATTGCTTTCCCGATGTCGCAACTATGTCCAACCTAGCCTCGCTTTCTTCCTGGGCCCGCAATGTCGCCCCTTCGCCAACGCTCGCTGTCGATGCCAAGGCCAAAGCCCTCAAGGCCGCTGGTAAAGACGTGGTCGGCTTCGGTGTGGGTGAGCCTGACTTCGATACGCCCCAATTCATTAAAGACGCTTGCGCTAAGGCTCTCGCTGAAGGCCAAACTAAGTACGCACCGACTCCTGGTATTCCGGCCCTGCGTAAGGCCATTGCTGAAGACTATACGCGTCGTGGCTTTACTGGAATTGCGGATGCCAACGTAGTCGTCAGCCCAGGCGGTAAGATGTCCTGCTACCTTGCTATCCTTGCAACAATCAGCCCTGGCGACGAAGTCGTGATCCCTGCACCTTTCTGGGTGAGCTATCCTGAGATGGTCAAACTCGCGGGCGGCGTTCCTAAATTCATTAACGCTGAAGACGTCACTGGATTTAAAGTCACGCCTTCACAACTTTCCGCTGCCATTACTCCGAAGACTCGCATGGTGGTTCTTAACAGCCCTTCCAATCCTACCGGTGCAGTTTATTCTCGTGCAGAATTAGAAGACCTCGTGGCCATTTGCGTTAAAGCCAACGTCTGGATCATGTCCGACGAAATTTACGAAAACCTCGTCTACGATAATCAAACCACCTGTAGCCCAGCGACGTTTTCGCCGGAAGCGGCACGTCTAACGATTACCGTTTCAGGTTATGCTAAGAGTTATTCCATGACCGGTTGGCGCTTAGGTACTTTAGTAGCGAGTGATAAAGCCCTCGCCGCTGCCGTGGCCGATTTACAAAGCCAAATTTCTTCTAACGCCACTACCTTCGCTCAGTTTGGTGCATTGGCGGTTCATCAACATCCCGACAAAGCTAAAGCCTCGCTCGCCGAAATGTGCAAAGCGTTTGACCGTCGTCGCCTAAACTTACTTGCCGGATTAAACGCTATTCCAGGTTTAACCTGCTACCGCTCCCAGGGCGCATTCTATCTTTTCCCAAATATTAAGTCGTTTGGCCTCACCTCAGTTCAATTCGCCGATCGCTTACTCGAAGAAGAACTCATGGCCGTTGTCCCTGGTTCCGCATTCGGCTCCGAAGGTTATATCCGTATGAGTTACGCAACGTCGGATGAGACAATTGCTAAGGGTTTAGAGCGACTCGCGAGATTTTGCAGTAAACTTAAAAAGGTATAAGGAAATAAGGTAGGGGCGCGACTGCGTCGCGTCCACCTTGCCACCTTGTCCCCTAGGTTCAGGCCGGGTCGACTAAGATGCATTCCATCCCGGCTGCATCGGCTGCTTCTTTACCACGCGGGCTGTCTTCGACGACTACGCAGTCCGACGGATCGATTCCAATGCGCGCAGCTGCCGCTAAAAACAGGTCGGGGTGTGGCTTTAAGCGCGTCGCATCTTCTGCCGTAATAATCGCATCGAAGAGATGCATGATATCGATGGCCGTGAGCGAGGTGTGGACGTGACTCTTGCGTCCGGCCGACGCAATCGCCGTGCGGTGTCCGAGACTTTTAACGTGGTGAACCACAGCCACGACGGCTTTTCGTGGACGAACATCTTTCGCTAAGTGGATTTCTAGATAGTCGTGTCCGTCGGCTAATAATAACGGCACATCTAAATCGACGTTATAAAGTTTTTTAAGATTCTTACAGGTGTCGTGGGCCGACATACCACCCATCGAACAAAATAGATCCCAGGGAAAATCAAAAGACTTTCCTAATTGTTTACTGATGATGTGCGTCCAAGTGCGATGGTGGATGCGCATGGTTTCAGCCACGGTTCCATCGCAATCGAAAATCCAACCTCTCTTTTTTAACAGAGCAGGATCGAATGAAATCATTTCCGACATTTTAGCGGAAACCTCCGCCGGGGAAGCCGCCGCGACCCCCGCCCATTTGGCCCATTTTACGCATCAACTCATGTCCGCGTCCGCCTTTCATCATCTTCATCATCTCACGCATTTGCGTAAATTGTTTAATCATCGCAT
>JAEMQU010000033.1 GCA_016463705.1 Opitutales bacterium
AGGGGCGTGATGATGGGGCAAAAGGCCATGGTGAACACAGAACAGCGCAGGGCTATGGGTACATCTCCCTTATACATTTCCACAATGAGAAAACTAAAGATTCCCGCAGGCATAGCAGCCTGCACTAACATGACTTTCCGTAATTCGGGATCCTGCACAAAATACGCAGCCACAAGTAGCAACGCCACAGGGATGATTATCCAGCGAGCTAAAATAATTCCTAAAGTAATTCTTCCCTCAGCAAAGAACTTATACCCTTTCATGGTTTCATGAAAATAAATCCCAGTAAGAATCGTCCCAACGGGAATCGCACACTGGCCTACCCAATTTAAAATCTCCGCCGTAAATGTCACCGGGGCAGCGTCACCCCAACCCACAAGATTAATGGTTAGCGCAATGGCCAGCGACAGCGTCATGGGTTGCAGTAAATTCTTTAAACTACTCCAGCCCTTCTTGCCCGATAAATAGGCCACCCCAAACGTCCACACAGCAGCCTCGACGCCCACATTGTGCACCAACAAAACCCCAACGACATCCTTATCAAATAACGCAGCCGTAATCGGAATACCGAGATAACCGAAATTATTAATACCCGCAGAATATGCAAAAGTGCGCTTCGCGACTCCTTCTTCAAAGCCCAATAGATTCGACAATAATCTGCCAATTAAAATTCCCCCGACAATCATCAGAAATCCAGTGCCCAAATACAAACCCGCCTGAGCGCTAGAATTCAAAAGTTTATTATTACAAACACGGGAAAATATGAGTGCCGGAAAAAATACCCAAATCACCAAGCGCATGATCGGTAAGCGCGAAGCCGGGCCCAACCACTTGCGACTCGCCATGAACCAACCGATTGCAACCAACAGAGACACATTCAAAAGGGCCTGCGCAAATTCGATATTAAAGAAATTCATTAGCAGAGATAGCCCACCCTACTCTGCACTGATTTTAAAGAGTAAAAGTCGGCTTTATCTCAGTATTTTCGGGTCGCTTGACTTATCAGCGTTTTCGGCGATACTTAACTAGTTCCTTCTCAGTCGATCCCGATTTTGTCGACGTAACCATTTCGGGGGTGTTCCGGATTCGATTCCCACCAAGATATCATGACGGCATGCAGAGGAAGTCAGTTCCCTCTTAAATCCAACTGGCAGCATATAACTGCTAAAAACACAATCACGTTCGAGAACGGTAACGCTCTCGCACTCGCTGCTTAATTACAGCGACGGACCCTAGGGCCTGACCTGTATCCCTAGATCAGTTCGGTTAACGCAGGCGATCCCCTCCTTTCGTCTCTATCTCCGGGGTAAGTGAGAATGAGAATAGGCCGCACGGATGCTCATCTCCAAACGCGGTCGAGATCAATGATGCAGCTACGCATGTAGAAGTTGCGACGTACGGGTAGGAAGACGTGGGTTCAACTCCCACCACCTCCACCATTTGATTCAGCTCATTCTCCACCAGGGAATGGGCTGATGTCGTTTACCCCAATTACATCTTCAAATACATTTCCATCTTACAATCATAACCACCCAAGTCGACGATCTGACGATACACCCGACGCAGCGACTTATCCTTCGGCTCAACGCGCCCTGGATTCACAAAAATGAGTCGACCGCCCGGACGTAAGACCGCGCCCGCTACTCTAAAAAGATCTTCAAATAAGCCTTCTAAATTGGGCACGCGAACGCGACGACCTAAAGGCGGGTTGGAAATAATGAGCGATACATTTCTCTTCTTTAATTCAGGAATAAGGTCCACGTTTCGGAAATCACTGGTGTAAAAGGCACCCCGCACACCGTCGAGTTTAGCCGCCGCAAAATTACCTTTCATCATCGCAATGGCCGAATCACTTAAGTCCGTCCCCACGACGCATTTCACTTTCGCATGCATGGCCATCTCAATGAGTTCGAGTCCAGATCCACAGAACGGATCCCAAACCATTTCTTGATCATCCGTTCCAGCCAGTCTCGCCATACAAGCTGCGATAGGGGGATGCGATGCTGCGTTCACGGCTTTCAATCGATACGCCAAACGAGGATCGGGTGAAACACGCGGACGGATTTCTGCAATCGTCGCACCGGGTGCTAAAAATACATCGAGCGACCACGGAGCTTCGCGCGCGTCATTTAAAATCTTTGGATTAATTTTGAAAGCAGCCTGCGTTACTTTCTCCACAACCGCATCTTGATTATCACTTCCCGAAAAAGCTAAACGGTAACGCCAAGAGCCTTCGGTAAAGTGCTCCATTAAACGTTCCGTAAGTGGTGATGCGATGACCTTGGCTAATTCATTCACCGCATCAGGCGACTGCGGATCGCGCACGCGACCAATGTAAAAACCGACGGTATCAAAACATCTCAGCTGATAGATATCAGCCAAGCAAAATGGGGATTTGGCCGCGACTACGACGTGACAGCCACGAATTTCTAAGAGTTTAAATTTACCACCCTTCGCCTCCGCTTCTTTTACTTCTTCAGCTAAGATAGCTTCTAAACCACGGCGACAACGGAGACTGATTCTTAAAGTATCATAGCGATCCAAAACAGCATCCATGCGAATTTTAGCCGGACTTTCTTTACGCGCTACATTGGCTCGAACCTTCTGTTCCGAAATCGGAAGTGCGTTAGTTCCACCGACCGCTTTTAAAGTTTCTTCGCCGGCGATTTTTTCGAGAGCCGAACCCGCTTTCTTTTTTTCACGTTCCACCGAACTCGTTTTTAAAATAGTGATAATTTCTTTTTCGGCTTCGACATCGCCACCCAGTTTCGGAATCGCCGCCATCGCATAGCGACGCACCTTTTCGGAGGGATCAGTCAGCAATGACTTCACCCAAGACTTCACTTCGGTTTTCTGTTTTTCGTTTTGGCTATTAGCAAAAACTACACCGACGGCGCGGATGAGGGCGACCTGGCGGCCCCGTTCCACTTGGCTGGCCTTGTTGAATTTGGGTACCTCGACGGTCCAAAGTTGGTCGGCTGACAACTCGCGGAGTCGGCGATACAAGTCATTATCAGCTTTCATAACAAAGAGTGTGTCGGACTGCTGGGCAGTGATGTCAAGGGTGACCAAATTTAAGGCTCAAACGCGATTTGAGCTCAAACCTTAGTAAAGTATCCATTTTAGGCTAAAAATTGCTCCATTTTGGGACAAATTATTTGCATTCAGCCCGCCTCCGCCCGCCGAGAACTTGCCGAGCCAAACCAGCGTCAGAAAATCTAAAAATCTGCCCCTATAAGTTGCCTTTGACAGAGACCAAATATTGTTCACTAGATTTAACACCCTTGCGGATTACCAAAGGGGGGTCTCACACACCAATTTCATAAACCTGTCACCTCTTCGACACTTTCGACCTTACAAGAATGAATAATCCCGGACTACCCGAAAAACAGGGCCTCTATGACCCGCAGTTTGAACACGATGCCTGTGGCGTCGGCTTCGTCTGTCAAATGAAGGGTAAGCGTTCCCATGATATCATTCAGCAAGCGCTGACCATCTTGGTTAACCTCGATCACCGCGGGGCTTGCGGCTGTGAAGTGAACACCGGCGACGGCGCAGGTATTCTCATTCAGCTCCCTCACACTTTCTTAAGCAAGGTCTCCAAAGACGCAGGCATCAGTGCCCTGCCCAAGCCCGGACAATACGGCGTCGGCATGCTCTACGTTTCGCCTGATGCAAAAATCCGCACCGAGTCCGAAAAAACATTTACCGAAATCGCAAAGTCCCAAGGCCTCACCGTCCTCGGCTGGCGCACGGTTCCGACGAGCAATCAATCACTCGGACAAACAGCCGTAAAAAGCGAACCGACCGTTCGCCAAGTATTTATCGCCCGTCCAGCTGATTGTGCGACCGACCAAGATTTCGAGCGTAAACTTTTCATCGTTTCAAAACGCGCTCATAACGAAATCCGCGCCTCTGGAAAAGATAACCATTACTACGCCTGTAGCATCTCTTGCCGCACTCTCATTTATAAAGGCATGTTAATGCCTGAGCAGGTTGGAAAATATTTCCCTGACTTAAATGATCCGAGCATGGACACCGCGTTAGCGCTGGTTCACTCGCGTTTCTCGACCAACACCTTCCCCAGCTGGGAACGTGCGCACCCTTATCACTACATCGCGCACAACGGCGAAATCAACACGCTCAATGGTAATGTCAATTGGATGAAAGCCCGTGAGCCATTGCTCGCGAGCCCGCTCTTTGGAAAAGACATCGAGAAAATTAAGCCGATCGTAAATCCGAACGGTTCCGACTCTGCTAAGTTCGATAACGTTTTAGAACTTCTCGTGATGGGCGGTCGCTCACTACCTCAAGCCATGATGATGATGATTCCAGAACCTTGGAATGGTCACGAATCGATGAGCGAACAAAAGAAGGCATTCTACGAATACCACTCTTGCGTGATGGAACCTTGGGATGGCCCTGCATCGGTTGTCTTTACGGATGGTACGATGATTGGTGCGACGCTCGACCGTAATGGTCTCCGCCCTTCTCGCTACTACGTCACCAAAAATGATTTAGTCATCATGGCTTCGGAAGCCGGCGTTCTTCCTGTTCCTCCAGAAGAAGTGGCAAGCAAAGGCCGCCTCCAACCTGGACGCATGTTCCTCGTGGACATGGAAAAAGGACGCATCATCGCCGACGAAGAAATCAAACAACAAATCGCGACCGAAAAACCCTATCGTCAATGGCTCGATGGTAATCTCATCAAGCTCGATAAAATTCCTAAGTCTGAAAAAACTCCAATCACGGACCACGAAACGATTCTGCAGCGTCAATTAGCGTTTGGTTACACGTTTGAAGATCAGCGTAAAATTTTACACCCGATGGCCAAAGACGGCGTGGAAGCGATGGGTTCGATGGGAACGGATATTCCTTTAGCGGTTCTCTCCAACAAATCGAAATTACTCTACGATTATTTCAAACAACTCTTCGCCCAAGTGACCAATCCTCCGATTGACTGTATCCGCGAAGAAATTGTGACGTCATCCGTCACCACCATCGGACCTGAGCGCAACTTATTGGATCCTAATCCACACAGCTGTCACCTCATCGAATTAACGACTCCGATTTTAACCAATGAAGAGTTAGCAAAATTACGCGACGTGACGCATGGTCAATTCCGCTCAGTGACGATTCCAACCCTCTTCAGTCCCAAAGCAGGTGCTAAAGGTCTAGAAGAAGCGATGAATGAAATCTGCCGTCAGGCCAGCCTGCAGATCGATGCAGGAGTTAATATTATTATTCTCAGCGACCGGGGCGTCGATCGGAGCAACGCTGCCATCCCTGCCCTCTTAGCTGTATCTGGACTTCACCACTTCCTCATCCGCGAAGGTAAGCGTACCAAAGTAGGTTTAATTCTCGAGTCGGGCGAACCACGCGAAGTTCACCACTTCTGTACCCTCATCGGTTATGGTTGTGCCGCGATCAATCCCTACCTGGCATTCGAAACACTGGATGACATGATCCAAGAAAAACTCTTGGAAGGTGTTGATCATTACACCGCCTGTAAGAATTACGTGAAGGCTGCGACTAAAGGTATTGTGAAAGTCGCTTCCAAAATCGGGATCTCCACCATTCAAAGTTACCTCGGTGCACAAATCTTCGAGTGCGTCGGTCTCCAACAAAAAGTGGTTGATCAATATTTCACAGGTACCGCAACCCGTATTGAAGGTGCGGATTTATCAGCGATTGCGGAAGAAACTATCAGCCGTCACGCTAACGCCTTCCCTGAGCGCGTGGAACATCCACAAACGCTCGAAGTCGGTGGTGATTACCAATGGCGCAGTGAAGGTGAAGGTCACCTCTTCAGCCCACAAGTCATTCACTC
>JAEMQU010000034.1 GCA_016463705.1 Opitutales bacterium
CTCGTATCATCGGGCCCACTGGACAAGCTGTTACCGAAAGTGATCTCAAGAAATCCAGTTACTGGAATGGATTTATAAATTTATCTGACACTCAAATTAAAGCGCTTGCCGTAGCCACCGTCGCCGAAGTCAAAGCCCGCGCCAAATTCTTCTACCGCACTGAACGCGATCAAGATTACACACCGCTCACCCGTCGCTTCCTCGGATTCCCAGCCGCCCAAGAACCTGCGACACCTCTCCTAGGTATGTGCGAATTTATTAATCGTTTCCTCGGCCCAACCAAAAGGTTCAGCGCCGATATTACGTATTCACTTTATCCATTGCCCACAGCCGCAACCTCCAACACCGGTGCAGCTTATCCCGATAATTTCCCCGCCACCGTATCCACTGCCGCCGCCTCCCCTGAGAAATATAAATGGATGATTCGTTCGGGCGTACTCGAATCAGCCATTGCACGTGCCGATAAAACTTTAGGTTCGGCTACTTTAGCTTCCACTCCAAGTAACGGAGCCATCATCGATCCCGCCGTCAGTCACAATTGGAAAAATGATGGTGGTACGAATGGTGGAAGAACGGGCATGCCTCCCGGTGTCTTCTGGAGAAATGTCGAAATCCTGACCCCTGATGATAATACCAACCGTACTCACAATGGATTCGGTGCGGCGGGTTGCCTGTTCCAAGGGGATTTACTGCAATCGCTCGGACCTCGCCTCGCGACCCGCTCAGACACCTTTACCATTCGCGCCTATGGCGAATCCACCGATAATTCCGGAGCCAACGCGAATTGCGTCATCGAACTGGTGGTACAAAGAACACCTGAATACATCGACAATAAAACCCAACCCCACGAACGCATCGAAGATCTCGTGAAGTCCGATGCTAAAAATATCAACTCTCTCCTCGGCCGACGATTTGTTATTATTTCGGCTCGCTGGTTAGCTAAATCAGAAATCTAATTTATAAACCCCATGGAAGCACTGAATGTACAAAATGTCGTAAAAGTTTTTAACTCACCGAGCACGGGCGAACACATCGCCCTGCAAGGGATCGACCTCACCATCCAAAAGGGTGAGCTCTTTTTCCTCCTCGGCGCCTCAGGCTGTGGCAAAACCACCCTGCTCCGTTGCATCGCGGGACTCGAACACCCGACCTCTGGAAAAATTTTCTTCGGCGATCGTGATGTCACCGGCCTCGCCCCTCACCTCCGCGAAGCGGCGATGGTCTTCCAAAGTTATGCCCTCTGGCCGCACATGTCCGTCGCCCAAAATGTCGCCTTCGGACTCGAAGAACGCGGCGTGAAAAAAGAAGAAATTAAACAACGCGTCGCTGAAGCCTTGGCGGGTGTTCGACTCAACAACCTCGACGACCGAGCCATCGATCAACTTTCGGGCGGACAGCAACAACGCGTCGCCCTCGCTCGCGCCCTCGTCGTTCGTCCTCGTTGCTTATTGCTCGATGAACCGCTTTCGAATCTCGACGCCCAATTGCGTATCGAAATGCGCCGTGAAATCCGTCGCATTGTCAAAGCCAACGGTCTCACCGCTATTTACGTGACGCACGACCAAGAAGAAGCCCTTGCGATGGCGGATCGTATGGCAGTGTTGCACAAAGGACGTCTCGCCCAAGTGGGAACACCCGAAGAAATTTATCGCCGACCCACCTCAGCCCACGTGGCTAAATTTATCGGTGAAACGAATTTAATCGAAGCTACGGTAGTTTCTGAAACTGGAAATAGTTATAAAGTATCTACTGCGGCAGGTGAATTCACCGGACACATCGGCCAGACCGATTGGAAACCTGCAACGGGTGAACAAGTTTTATTATCGATTCGTCCTGAAGCTTGGGAAGTAGTCACCAGCGCAACGGCTAATACGACCAGTGGTAAAGTTTTAGAAAAAACTTATCTCGGTCAGCGCCAACAAGTCGAAGTATCGAGCCCGCTCGGCCATTTACAGGTCGTGATGCTCAATCCGAAGAAGCCTTTAGTTATAGGTGATTCACTCACCCTCACCGCCACCCACGAAGACGTGATCCTTGTTCCGAAAGAATGAGCCAAGCCCGCACCATTTGGATTACTCTCGGCCTGATGCTGTTCTTGGTCGTACTGCCTTTGGTATTACGCGAAGACACCAATCAAATGCCCAACACGAATGCTCGTCGCTTGGTCATTTACACTCCGCATAGTGAATCCATCCGTCGCGAGTTTGCCGAAGCCTTCGCCGAATATTGGGAAAAACAACATAAGGAAAAAGTTTATATCGATTGGCGAAGTCCCGGCGGTACTTCCGAAATTCGTCTCGTGCTCGATGCGAGTTATAAAGCGGCGGACGAAGAAAAGCGTCCCGGCATCGGTGCAGATATTTTCTTTGGAGGCGGTGAGCCCGACTTCGCTAATCAATCCAAGAAGGGTCGCTTAGTTCCGCTCAAATTATTTGATAAACATCCAGAGTGGTTTGGCAAAGACGGTGCGATTCCTGAAATCTACACGGGCGAGCGTCTCTACGCGAAAGATAAAACCTGGATCAGCTCCTGCCTTTCGCGTTTCGGTATTTGTTATAATCCGATTCGTTTAAAGTACTTGGATTTACCTGAGCCCAAAACGTGGAATGAGTTAATGAATCCAAAACTTTACGGTATGATTGCTCTCGCTGATCCCACGAAGAGCGGATCGGTGGCCCGTGCGTTTGAACTCATTGTACAAGCCGAGATGCAAAAGTCGCTCGAAGACCCTGCACTGAAAGATCTGCCTGAAAAAGAACGCTTAGCGCGTGGCTGGAAGAATGGCCTCAAAGTTTTACAAGGTCTGGCCGCTAACGCGCGCTACTTTGCGGATGCCTCTACGAAAATCCCTCTCGATATTGCAGACGGAAATGCCGTCGCCGGCATGTGTGTGGATTATTACGGAAAAGCTTTTGCGAATCAGGTAAACAAAACAGAAGTGCGACTTAAATGGATTGCCCCCATCAACGGTACCACCGTCAGCGGCGACCCGATTGCCGTATTACGTGGAACCAGCGAACCTGAACTTGCCCAGGCGTTTGTGGAGTATGTTTTAAGTCCGGCAGGTCAGGCCTTGTGGAATTCGGCACCAGGCACTCCAGGCGGACCCAAACGTCGCGAGCTGTATCGTCCACCCGTTCGACGTGATACCTTCCCGATTGGTACAGGAAAACCAGCGCCCGATTCTCCGTACGTCTTTGGCGAATACCAAACCTATCGCCCCGAACTTACCGCGGCATCTTTCGGTACCCTCCGTCGATTCGTGCGCGTGATGTGTATTGATAATCACGAAGAATTAAAATCAGCGTGGGAGGCGATTATCGAAGCAGGTATGCCAGCCGATGCCATCGCCGCGCTCCAAGACTTTTCTACATTGCCCTATCGCGATGGCGGTAAGGGCGATCCTGAACTCGATAATTCGGATCCACTCGTATCGGCCCAACGCATGTCGCAACTCGGTATAATCTTCCGAGAAAATTATAAACGCGCGGAAGCCCTTGCTCGCGCCCACTCTTCTAAAAAGCCATGAACCGTCGCACCGCTTGGATTTTTTTAATTACTTTAACTGCCATCATGGCCGTCGGCTTTGTCTATCCAGCCATCAGTGTCCTTCAGGAAGCTTTTATTAATCCTCATGATCAGACATTCTCGCTGAGTTATTTCGGAATGGTACTCACCGACCCCGTTTACCGAGAAGGAATTATCAATGCATTGAATTTAGGCTTAGTCAGTACGCTCTTGGCGGTGTTGATTGCGGTGCCTTTAGCAGTGATTAATAATAAGTATGCTTTTCCAGGTCGAAAATTCCTCTCCTTAGCACTTTTGATTCCGATGATTCTCCCTCCATTTATCGGAGCGGTGGGTATTAAATGTATTTTAGGCACCGAAGGTTCGCTTAATGGATTACTCTTTAATCTCGGATGGATGTCGCCCGAAAACCCGCGCGACTGGTTAGCGGAAAATCGTTTCTTGGGCATCGTGCTCATGAACGCGCTGCACCTTTATCCGATTCTCTATCTCAATGCAGCGGCGTCATTGGCCCAAGTGGATCCAGCCCTCGAACAAGCCGCAGCGAATTTAGGTTGCTCGCCCGCACGTCGATTCTTCCGTATCACCCTGCCCCTCATTCTTCCGGGATTATTTGCGGGAGCTTCCCTCGTTTTCATTTGGGCGTTCACCGAACTCGGCGTGCCACTTGTTTTCGATTTCCCGCGTGTGGCCCCCGTGCAAATTCTCGACGGCATCAAGAACCTCGATCGCAATCCCCTGCCCTATGCGCTCACGGGCATTGTGTTAGTCATCGCTGCGCTGGTATTTTTAATCTCAAAACTCGTCCTTGGCAGTTCGAAGCACGCAGCGGCTCCTCGCCCCAGTTTACGTTCCACGCCTAAGCCATTACCCACGTGGCTCGGATGGAGCTGTGCGGGATTATTCGCAGGTACCACGCTCATTGCCTCGCTCCCTCACTTCGGTGTGATTTTCCTTTCCGTATCGAACGCCTGGCACGGAACCATTCTGCCCTCTGAATTTACTTTAGGTCACTGGCAAGAAGCGCTGGGCAGTGCGCTCGTGGTTCCATCGATTCAGAACAGTCTGCTGTACGCGGGTTGTGCTTCTTTCTTGGCCTTGATTATGGGCTTAACCGCGGCGTGGGTCATTGTGCGTTCGGATTTAAGAATGCGACATCTCTTAGACACGCTCACCATGTTACCCTTAGCGGTGCCTGGACTCGTGATGGCCTTTGGTTACTTAGCACTCTCGCAAGAAGGAAAACCTTTTGCGTGTCTCGTTGGCGCGAATGGCAGTCCCTTCCTTCTACTTACTTTGGCTTATACCATTCGTCGATTACCTTACGTCACACGTGCGGCGATTGCCGGACTTCAGCAAAGTGATGTGATGTTAGAACAAGCAGCGCGATCGTTGGGGGCGACGCTGTGGTCGACCTTCCGTCGCATTTCACTCCCACTTCTCGCGGCGCACTTAGCGGCGGGTACGATTTTAGCTTTCGCTTTTTCGATGCTCGAAGTGAGTGACAGTTTAATTCTCGCGCAACGTGCGGAGCACTTCCCGATTACGAAGGCGACCTTTGCGTTGCTCAGTTCACTCGGTAACGGCACGCAACTTGCGGCAGCGCTGGGGGTGTGGTCGATGGTCTTCCTCTCGGTCGCTTTAATTGGTGCGGCGATTCTCGGTGGCAAGCGCGGCGGACTCTCCGAATAATTATTCGATCGGTTTTATACCGTAGATATTTTACCCAATAAAAAAGGGGTCTCATTTCTGAGACCCCTTTTTGTTGATCCTGATGTTACTTAGGTCTTATCCGGATTAGGCAACTGACTTCTTCTGCTTGCGGCGGCGGATGGCGACTGCTGCGAGAGCGAGGGCGCCAAGAGCGAGACCGTAAGTCGAAGGCTCAGGAATCGACATCATCAGCACGGTGTTACCACCACTGGTGACGGTGTAGACCTTGATGAGTTCCGAGAGACTCTGTCCGTTATACTGAGCAGCTACGGAGTTCGAGCCGGTGGCGTACTTCAGGCCAGTGGTATCGATAGTGAAGAGGTCCGAGATGTTAAGACCAGCGCCGAGACCACTCACTGAAACTGCTTCGAGGAACTTGAAGTCGTAGAACGGATCGAAGAGCAATCCAGCGGTATTCGCGTTAGCCGAGACAACCTCGATGGTGATTCCACCTGCGGTTACACCCGTCAGATCCAACGCGCCACCCGTGTAGAGCGTGCTGTAAGTCTGACCGGCACTTTCGGTCAGATCGAAGT
>JAEMQU010000035.1:0-1452 GCA_016463705.1 Opitutales bacterium
TGATCTGGGCGAATTGTCTTATCGCATTTTAGGAAAGACTCAGCCTGCCCCCGTTATTTCATGGTCAGGAGTAAGCGTTGCTATTGATGAACTACTAAAAATCAATGAAGGCGTTTTAGAATCTATTTTCCCGACTAAAGCTAACGAACCCGTAGGTGAGCCACTCACGTTTGATTTTAATACACGCTTAATTCATAAGCCAAAAATTAAAGTAGCTCGTCCACGCGTAGTCATCACCGTTTTTCCGGGAGGTAATTGTGAGTACGATACGGCTAAGGCCTTTAATCTCGCCGGAGCTGAATCAGAAATATTAGTATTAAGAAATGGGAATGCCCAAGTTTTAAGTGAATCCCTTCAAGCTTTGGCTGAGGCGATTAAACGATCTCAAATACTTATGCTTCCCGGGGGATTCTCGGCCGGGGATGAACCCGATGGCTCAGGTAAATTTATTGCAGCAGTGCTTAAGTCGCCTGTGGTTCGTGATGCGACGATGGATTTATTAAAATCGAGAGACGGCCTAATTCTGGGTATTTGTAATGGATTCCAAGCTCTGATTAAAACGGGTTTAGTTCCCTATGGTGAAATTCGCGACGTCGATCACCACGCTCCGACTTTATTTTATAATTACATCGGCCGACACATTTCACGCTACGCTTATACTCGCGTCTCTTCAGTAAAATCGCCTTGGCTCTCGAAGATGTTGGTCGGACAACAACACACCATTCCCTTTTCCCATGGAGAGGGCAGGTTTGTCGCGTCGCCGGGAATGATTGATGAATTAGCCCGCCACGGACAAATTGCTTTCCAGTATTGTGACACTGCGGGTCAGCCTTCACATAAAATCGATTTCAATCCCAACGGATCCATTCAGGCGATTGAAGGTATTACTAGTCCGTGTGGACGGGTTTTAGGTAAGATGGGTCACAGTGAGCGTCATGGACGCGATGTGGGTAAGAATATTCCAGGTAATAAATATCAGCCACTGTTTGAAGGTGGCGTAGACTATTTTAGTTAACTTCGGAGTTTCTTAAACGCTTCTAAGGCTCGGTCGCGACCTTCCGTCAGTCCGATAGCGGGCACGGGGTAATTCTTCCCGAGGACGACACCTGCTTTGGCTAAAACATCGGCTGGCGCCTCCCAGGGTTTATGAATCCACTCCGCTGGCATGTTGGCTAGCTCGGGAACATATTTACGAACGTAGTCACCGTTGGGATCAAACTTCTCGCCTTGGAGGACAGGATTAAAAACTCGGAAGTACGGCGCAGCATCGGCACCACAACCACCCGCCCACTGCCAGCCGAGGGTGTTAGATGCCAAATCGGCATCCACTAAGGTATCCCAGAACCATTTCGCCCCATCCTGCCAGGGTTGGAGTAGATGTTTCACTAACACAGAGGCAGCAACCATTCTGACGCGATTATGCTGCCAGCCCGTCAGCAAAAGTTGTCGCAT
>JAEMQU010000035.1:1552-5693 GCA_016463705.1 Opitutales bacterium
GCTGCCTGCAGGGCTGGGTTATCGGCGAGACGTAAATCTTGTCTAAACCAGACGAGGGTAGGCATAGCGTTAGAGTGAGGGATGCACTAAAAGGTGCAAATAGCACCGCGCATTTATTACCAGGTGTAATTTTGGTTTTTCTTCACTTGGCAGGCGAATTCAACCAGAAGCTGGACGCACTGCTCAACGACGGCGAGGTCGACGACTTCGCCAGGGGTGTGCATGTAACGCAGAGGAATGGAGACGAGACCGCAGGCCACGCCACCATTGGCCATTTGGATGGCGCGGGCATCGGTTCCGGTCGGTCGAGATTCAGCAGCCACTTGATAAGGGATGCTGAGTGATTCGGCAGCGGCTACCATTTGGTCGAAGACGAGTGGATTAATATTAGGACCGCGACTGATGATGGGTCCGCCTGATAAAGTGAACTTACCGAACTTGCGATTATCGGCGTCGGGGTGGTCAGTCGCATGCCCGACATCTACGGTGATAGAAACTTGTGGATTGATTCCTTGGGCCGCGACTTGAGCGCCACGTGTACCGATTTCTTCTTGAGTGGTGGCAACGGAGACGACGCGAGCGACGAGGTCTTTTTGTTTCGCGAGACGACGGAAAGCTTCCATACAGACGTAGGCACCTGCTTTATCGTCGAAAGCGCGAGCGACACCGAGGGAGCCACGAAGAATTTCTGGACCGTCGACATAGATTGCGGGATCGCCGATGCGCACGATGTTTAAGGCGTCGGTGCGATTGTTCACTCCGATATCAATCCACATGTCGTGACGCTCAGGAACGCGTTTGCGATCTTCAGGCGAGAGCAGGTGAACGGCCCGTTTTCCGGTAACGCCAAGAACGGCGCCATTACGAGTGAGAATGTGAACGCGACGACCAGAAGGGATGACGTGGTCGTGACCGCCTAAAAATTCGAAGTAGAGAAAACCTTTGTCATCGATGTGTGAAATGATGAGACCGATTTCGTCGATGTGACCCGCAAACATTAAGGTTGGTCCGCCTTTACCTTTTAATTCGGCGATGCGATTACCGAGCGTATCTTTATGATAATTATCGGCTGAGTCTTTTACATAGCGGTCGATTACCGCTTGGGCGGCGAATTCATAACCCGTGGGAGATTTGGCATCGAGTAAATCTTTGAGGAATTCAGGATAGCCAGTCGGCGAAAGTTTTTTGGACATGGAATACTTAATAAGAGTTTGGGCTTAAAAGTCGAGCGAGGGTAGTGAGGGATTTGGACATAAAAAATGCCCAATAAAATTGGGCATTTCGTGCGATTTAGGCTTAAATTACTTCGAGCTTAGATCTTTGATTTTAACATTTTTAAACCAAACTTCGTCACCGTGTTCTTGGAGAAGAATGTGGCCAGACTCCCATTGGCCAAAGTTTGCGCCGTATTTTTTATCAGCGTATTTGCTCTTAGCGACGAGGGCTTTGAATTCATCGGTCGTGCGATCGTAGGAGACAACGAGTGCGCCATTTAACCAATGTTCGGTTTTCTTTCCATCAGTCTTAACCAGTGCAGTATTCCATTGTTCAATAGGGTTAGGCTTTTTATCTTTGCTGGCGGTGATGATATCGTACAGCGAGCTAATGGTGCGATTGCCATCACGACCTAGTTTAGCGTCTGGATGATTTTCGTCATCGAGCATCTGGAATTCTAAGCCGAAGGCTGAACCAGCCCCTTGATTGAGGTTAGGTTGGACGAAATATTTTAATCCGCTGTTAGCACCCTTGGTTAACTTGAAATCTACGCTGACTTCAAATTTCGAGAACTTATCGGTTGTGATAATATCGCCGGCGGCGGCCGATTCTTTTCCGCCTGTGGATTCAGTGTGGAACTGACCGTCGACGATGGACCAGCCTGCTTTAGGAAAGTCAGGACCTTTAGCGGAGCGCCAGCCTTCGGTGGTTTTTCCGTTGAACAATAATTTCCAGCCCGCTGATTTTTCGGTGTCGGTTAACTCATTATCCCCGGCAAAACCGACGAGGGGAATCAGTGCGGCTAATAAATATTTTTTCATATTTAGAATTTAGTAGGAATTTTGAATCCGGCACGGCCTTCACGTTTCGCCACGAGGTCGCGGTTGGCGGCTTCGGAGTTTGCTCCGGTGAAGAGTTCAGTTTTGGGATCTTGGGAGAGCGGAGTGCCCAGGGTTAAGCTGGATTGATCAACTTTAATCCCATTAACACCCAAGTGATCCTTCATGCGATTGTAGGCTTCGGAAAGACCCGAACTTGATTTAATCGCATCGGTGATTTCGCCGCTATTTTTCTTCGCACCGAGACGGTACGAAATATTCGCCGCGTGAACGAGGTTCGTCGAAATATGGCACTCGTGTAAGGGTGCATGAATGTTGGAGTTGGAACCCGCACGAATACATTCAATCCAGTTAGCGTGGTGACTGGAGGCGCCGCCTGACATGTCTACTTGGCTTACTTCTTTACCGTAGGATTTAATCACGGCACCTGAGGCATCATAAGCTTTGGCAGAGTGGTAGTCGGGAACGATGATGGTCGCGTTTTCGCATTCAACCACGATACCGATGCTCGCTTTGCTAAATTTATGGATCCTATCCATGGGGCCATCCAAGGTGCCGTCGGAGGTAAGGCCGCGGACTTCTGCAATTAAAGGTGCTGCTGCATAATTATAAATAGCGAGGAAGCTATTCGGTGTTTCGCCACAGTCACTGTAGGATAAGCGTCCCCCGATGGACATCACTTCTGGAGCGACTTCATGGGTGTTGAGGAACCAGCGAGCGATATCGATTTCATGGATGGCTTGGTTGCACATATCGCCACCACCGTAGTTCCAGAACCAATGCCAATCGTAGTGTACTGAGCCGAAGCTTTTGGTTTCGTTAACTGGGTCGGTTTGATTTCCGCGAATGGATTCTTGAATGTCGGCTGGGCCATTCCACAAGTCATAATCAATGTTGCTGGGTAATTGGGTCTTTTTAGCAGGCCCGATAGATTTACGACGTTTGTAACAAATTCCACGAGCTACTTTTACTTTTCCGTACACGCCTGCGTGAACATCTTTGACTGCCGCACGAATGCCGGCCCCTGATCGGCTCTGGGTACCAGCCTGAATGACTAATTTATTAAAATAATTTCCTGCGGCAACCAATTGTTGTCCCTCGAAAATATTATGGGAAAGAGGTTTTTCGATGAAGAGATGTTTGCCGGCTTGCAGTGTCCAGATTCCTTGAATGGCGTGTTGATGATTCGGCGTAGCGTTGGAGACGGCATCGATATTTTTATCTTCCAGCATCTTACGAATATCGGTGTAACCGACGGCACCCGGACATTCTAAAAGACCTTTGGCTAAGATGTCTGAGTCGACATCGCATAGTGCGACAATGCGAACGCCGGGAACTTTTTTAATTTCCTTAATGTGTTCGAGGCCGCGACTGCGAAAGCCGACAACGGCGACGCGGATTTCGCTATTGGCGCCCGTCGATTGGGCAAAGCTACGAGCGCTTAATCCAGCCACGGTTGCGGCCAGAGCAGTATTCTTAATGAAGGAACGACGATTGAGGGGTGACATAAATAGGGGTAGATTGATGGATACTGAGATTGTAAAACAGTCGAGAAAGTTCCCTTAAAAGTGAATAAAATCTTTGAACGCCGCCTGGTTTTATCACTTAACCTTTATGGGATAAGCCCTTAAGCCAAGTGGTCCAGCCCGCGGGTAGACTTCGCGCAAGTGCCCCTCTAATAATTGTATCTAAATAAGCTTTGGCGGGAAGGTGAGGTCCAGTGGGATCGATGACTTTAAATGCATCGCATTCGAAGGGGCAGTCTTCGACGCCAGCTTCCCAGACGGTGATGGTTGTGCGTCGATAGCCAGGACCTTCGGCGGTGGACAATCTTACCCAGTCGTCTGCGGTGAGTTCATAGATGCATCCCCACACGCCGGGTGAAAGTTCGTCATCGATGATATCGGCTGATCCGCCTCCCCAAGTGGTGCTCGGGTGAGTAAAGGCTAGACGATGTTTCGGGAGAAATGCTTTACAGCGATACTGCTGTCCCGGGCAACGACGCTCCATTTGACTGCTGTCGAGATTTGAACCGTAGGCGAAGTAGTACCGACTCATAATTAAGGAGGGTCATATTAGTTTGCTAT
>JAEMQU010000036.1 GCA_016463705.1 Opitutales bacterium
GCCGGACATCACTTCTACTTCACTTTACCTTGGCACAAGGGTTTAAATCGCAGCGATTACACTATTAAAATCCCCTCGAAGAAACAGTGGAGACATGCGGCCGACGGAAAACTCATTCCGTTTGCGGATCTCAAAGGGGCGACTGATTTCACTTTCGATAATCCTGGACTCCCCGATTGCATCTTTACCAATCTCAAAGATTCGCTGGTCGTTTTCGGACCAAAGTCGGGTGAAGAAAATATTTCTGTGAAGGTGGGAGAAGAACCCATACCGGATAGTTGGGCAGCGGTGGTCACTTGGACGCCTGATGCGGAAGCGCCATTCTATTGCGTCGAACCTTGGATGGGCCCACCCAATAGCACCGAGCATAAAAATGGGCTCCGTTTTGCGGAGCCCGGTCGGACAGAAACTTTTGTGACCGAAGTTTCGTTACTCTGATTTTTGATCAGAGCTTAAGAAATTACTTCTGGCTCGAACTGTTCAGAGGTAACTTACCTTTGGACTTCTTCGTAGTCGACTTGCTCGAATCTGGGCTCAGAGGAGTCAGCGTATCAAAAGCAGGGGCGTTGCCGAAACCCGAGAGACCGGTGTCGGTAACAGGGCTAGGACCTTTTTCAGGGCCCATGCAGCCTACGAGAGTGAAAGTGAGAACAGAAAGAACGAACAGTTTGCGTGCCATGGCGATTTAGTTATGTTCACGAACTCTACTAACGATGCCCTCCCGCACAAGCGCAGATTACAAGGAAACCCTAGTTCTATTCATTTGTACTGGGAATTTCTACCGAAGTCGCCACGCCGAGGCTATTTTTAATTGGCATGCCCTCGAAAAAGGCCTGTCCGCGAGGGCATTTTCCAGGGGCTTGCTCACCTCCATCGTCGCCGATGAGCCCACCCTGATCTCGACCGACACGCATGAGCGTCTCACCACTCTGGGCGTCCCCCTAGAGCTCACGGGCCGTGCGCCCGTACAACTTCAACTCGACGACTTAGAAAAAGCCCACCACATCGTAGCGCTTAAAAAAGATGAACACTATGAGATGATGCAAAGTTCCCATCCTGAGTGGGCCGACAAAATTCATTACTGGCATTTTCACGATATCGACTTCGAAGAGCCACACACAGTTCTACCCAAGATTGAAGACGAAGTCCGCAATCTGGTAGAAAAAATTAAACTACGTTAATTAAGCAATCGCGGCAGCGTCGGAACGACGGAGCGATTCTAAAATTTCCGCAGCTTCATTGAGTAAGCCCTGTAACTCTTCTAAAGTATCTTTACCCACGTCGGCTTTCGTGATGGCGAGTTCTTTTAATGTCTCAGCACGGACCGCTAAGTCTTTTGCTAATTGGTCAGCCGCGGCAATCGTTGAAGCCTTGATTTCGCGCGTTTTAGCGTCGAATCGACTGACGATTTTTTCGACATCCATACCGAGGGTACGGCTCTTCTCTTTCAACTCAGCAGCGAGAATACGAGAGTCAGAAACACGGCGTAAATCTTGAACTAAACCGACTTTTGATAAGGTCCAAATAATCCACTTAGTAGGATCGAACTGCCAACCTTTGACGCCATTGCGGTAATCGTGTTGGAATTCGTGGTGATAATTATGGTAGCCTTCACCGAAAGTGAGCAACGCTACCCAACCGCTATCGCGCGCACTGTGGTCGCGGGAGTAAGGCTGACGGCCGAACATGTGACAGAGTGAGTTAATGCAGAACGTGCCTTGTTGAACAATCACGGTGCGGAGTAATCCGGCGATTAAGAAGCAACCCAGAGCGGTCATTGCAGGATTAGAAAAGCCCATCGCCCAACCGTAGGCGTAGCCCAAGATTGAAGGTAAGACGAACCCGATGAAGACTGCAATCCACTGAACATAGTTGTGTTGCCACATGACTAACGGATCGGCTTCTAAGTCTTTAACATTGGTAACTGGTGGCTTTGGTTTTAAGCGGAAGAGCAACCAGCCGATGTGGGCGTAGAAGAAACCCTTGGAGATATCATAAGGATCTTCATCTTCGTCGACGTGCTTGTGGTGGACGCGGTGATCGGCGCTCCAATCGTGGGCCGAATTTTCAAACGAGGCGGCACCGAAAAGGAGCACAAAGAGCTTCACTGGCCACTTAGCCTTGAAGGAGATGTGTGAGAATAGGCGGTGGTAGCCGAGGGTGATACCGAAGCCCGTCGCGTAGTAGTAAAATACGAATAAAGCCCAGATAAAGCCCCAGCCTTGAACCTTATTAACGGCATCGACCGGCAGGTTGTATTGGGTCCATAGGAACCAAGGTACAACCGTGAGCGAGAGGAGCGCCGTGGTTATCAAGAAGATGGAAGTTACCCATTCGATGCGGTAAATTGGAAAGTTCTTAAACTTCATATATTCCGTGAGTGTGTGAGGTCTTTGCTCAAATGCGAGCGGAATTGACTGTTTTCAGGGTCCCTCAATTAAAGCCCAAATGGGCTAAAATTAGGAAATTAGATGACAAAAAGTGCGTATTTTTGTCTAAACTAAAATTATCCGCGACGGCGGCCGAGAGAATTTTTTACCGCAATCACGCGAACGGGTTCACGCGTCTTAATCCAAACGTTATTCTCTTTGAGAAGTTTTCCGGGCAAACTTTGACAGGCATCGCCAAAACTTGCGACCGGTAAGCGCTGCCCTTTCGGCGTACCATTAAATACTCCTGCCACTTCCGTAATTTTTTGGGCAGCTTCGCGCGGATCGTCGTCTTCCAAAATTTGCACCACCCAGCCCACCAGATCTTTGGGCAAACCACCTTCGGGCTCGCTGATTAAAACCAGGTGTTGTTTCTTTGCAGGCTTTTCGCGCTCGACGGCATCTTCAGCGACAACCTCGCGGATTTGGTTTAAGATTTCCGCCGCTACGCGAACATCGATACCGTTCTCTTTGAGAATCTTTTGGACGACTTCTATATCTACTTTGGCCATGCAATGAGAGAGCCCATCGCCAGACATTTGGAAAGCCGGAGTTATTCGCAAATTACCCTAGTGGTAATTTGAGGGGACATGGGGGGATTTTGGTAGGGACGCGACTGCGTCGCGTCCTAAACTAACCCTTGTCAGTATACCCCCTACCCTTGCCTTCCGCTTGTCACCGTGCCAACTTGCCCCCGTGTCATCTGACAACAAAGTCTTTGGTAAAGAATGGGCCGACAACCTTCGCGCGACGAATGTTGAAAAACTCCGTACCAAACTTTCCGAAGTTCTCGGCGAACGCACCTCATTCACCTTAGAAATAGGCTGCGGACATGGCCACTGGTTGGCCGCTTATGCAAAAGCCAATCCTGATGAATTTTGTCTGGGAATCGATTTAATCACCGGCCGCATTGCAAAATCGCTCCGTAAACAAGCACTTCAAAGTATTAAAAATATTTCTTTTTTAAAAGCCGAAGCCACCGAAGTTTTAGATGCGTTAACGCCAGCGCATAAGACAGAAAAAGTATTCATTCTCTATCCAGACCCCTGGCCCAAGAGAAGGCATCACAAAAACCGATTCCTTTGTGCGGAAAACCTTAGCCGCCTAGCCAAGGCCTCAACCTCCGACGCAAAACTCTATTTTAGAACCGACGACGCGGATTATTTCGACTGGACGGTCAGAGAACTTAAAACCCACCCCGATTGGCAAATTTGTGGAGAGGATACCTGGCCATTTGAAACACCTACTTTTTTTGAAGAGCTGACGAAGGTGAAAAGAGATGTAATTGCTCAAAAAGTTTCATAAAACTGACAATTATTTGCATAAGGTATTGTTTCACTTGCCATTAGTGAGTCTTCACAACTACTCATAAACTCGTGAAGCCATACAGACACACCCGTATCACTTTTACGATTGGACCCGCGACTGAGTCCGAGGCCAATTTGGAGGCAATAATCAAGGCAGGCGCGAATGTAGTGCGCCTGAATATGGCCCATGCGGATCACGCTTGGGTTCGCCAAATCGTCGAAAGAGTGCGCTTGGTGAGTAAGAGAATGGGTGTCGACCTAGCCATTATGATGGACGTCAAAGGGCCCGAAATTCGTACCGGGGCTCTTAAACAGTCAATTAACCTTACCGTCGGGCAATTGGTCGACGTCACGGGAGCGCCTGACGCTAAACCTGACGGTGATAAAGTTTTAATCACGTCCAACTACCCTCCCATCATCCGTTCGGTTCCTGTCGGCGGAGTAGTTCTCATTGATAACGGCCTCATTCAATTACGCGTCCTCGATCAAAAAGGAGATCGTTTATGCTGTAAGGTCGAACAACCCGGCTCCATGGGCAGCCGCCGCCACATCAATTTACCTGGTATAAAAATCGAACTTCCAGCCCTCACTGATAAAGACCGTGAAGACATCAAAGTCGGCTGCGAAGTGGGCATCGATTACTACGCACTTTCATTCGTCCGTGAAGCGAGCGACGTTGAGTGTCTTCGTCGATTACTTTTAGAAGAACATTCCAAAGCACAAATTATTGCGAAGATTGAAGATCAATCAGCGATTGAACACTTAGCTTCGATTATCGATGCCTCCGATGCACTCATGGTCGCTCGTGGAGATTTAGGTATCGAAATTCCTTACGAAACACTTCCGTCTGTTCAACGTCGCGCCGTGGCGATGTCAATCGCCGCCCGCAAGCCCGTCATCGTCGCCACCCACATGTTGGAGTCGATGATCACAAATCCGGTGCCGACGCGTGCTGAAGTGACCGACGTTTCCAACGCCGTCTTAGAATTAGCAGACTCCGTCATGCTTTCCGGCGAAACCACCACCGGCAAACACCCGATTCGTTGCGTAGAAGTGATGGTGAAAATCGCGATGGCAACCGAGCAAGATGTTCCGAAAAAACTGAGCGCCGAACAGCCTAACGATACGCCAAAAGTTAAATTACTTCGCTCGGCCGCGAGCCTCGCCCAAGATTTAGGAAGTACTGGAATTATCGCCTTCACCCGCAATGGCGATGTCCCTCGTGCTCTTTCAGCCTTACGTGCGGTGGGCTGTCCTATTTTCGCTTTCTCCGAAGATATCCAAGTACACCGTCGCATGGGTTTACTTTGGGGAGTTACGCCCTTCTTTATTAAATTTAGCCCTCAAGCAGATGAGAATATCACTGCGGCCTTAAAGCACTTACGCGATGGCGGACATTGCAAGCCTGGCCAAGTTTTGGTGATTGTGACCAACGTGATTCTCGGACCTCAAGTCATCGACAGTATTCAGCTACGCGCCGTGCCATCGCTTGACGACTCTAAGGCAAAGTAGTTCTATGGCTTAATGCCTGACTCGTTACCGCTAACGGTTTCCGATTTAACTGACGTCATCAAAGGTCACGTCAACGGGCTTGGTACTGTTGAAGTGGTTGGGGAGATTTCTGGCTACAAAACTTACCCTTCCGGACATCACTACTTCTCCCTCAAAGATGCTGAGGCGAAAGTAGATTGTATCCTCTACGGATTCCAAGCGCGCTGGATTAAATTTCCGATCAAAGACGGACTCCGTGTCGTCGTAAAAGCGAAAGTAGATTTCTACGGAAAGTCCGGAAAACTTTCCTTGGTCATCGACTCCATGAAACCGGAAGGTGAAGGCGAATTGCAGAAAAAATATTTAGAGTTACTCGCGAAGTTAAA
>JAEMQU010000020.1:0-10186 GCA_016463705.1 Opitutales bacterium
CGAGCACCGCTATGCCGAGGGGCGAAGACCAGCTGGCGTCCTGCACAAAAGTTTGTACCGTATCAGCCCGGCCCGTTCCTTTCGTATCACTTAAGACTACTACTCGATCACCTTCGGGGCGACGTTTACCGCCAACATTATACTCACGATAATTCACGCCTTCAGTGACCCAAACACGACCTTGGGCATCGATGTCAAAATTAGTCGGGTTCGCGAGCATCGGAGAACGTGCCCACACGGTGAGTTCCATGCCTTCAGGTACTTTGAAAAGATTAAGGGTAACATCACCACCCTCCTTTGGTTCATAAAATTTAAAATCTGCGGCCCAGGCGGTAGTGGCCAAAAAGAGGAGTGAAAGTCGGAACATAAAATGGGGGTAACTTTCTATTGAATTAGATAGTCTCCCGCTGAATAGCAAACATGGTTTAAAATCAAAATCGCTCATTAGCCCGACAGGGCTACCTTAAGTGCGGAGGGCGTGATGCTTATTTCAATTTTTTCGGAACGGTTAAACGGCGGACTTCGCCTAAGCCGAGCGACGTATAAAGAATATCCCCATTGCGCGGATCGAAGCCAAAGCCCGTCACCGTCACATCATTGCATAAAAATTCATCCGTCCAAACTCCATCGACTTCGCGCAGTGCCTTCAACCAGCCACGCCCATAATCTGCAAAGATATAGGCGCCTTTTAATGAAGGAATAGTTTCGCCGCGATAAACACATCCGCCGGTGACCGAAATACCTTCTTTGTGTTCATAATCGTGAATCGGTTCGATGTATCCAGAATTTGGATTTGGTTTATTTTTTTCGGAATACACTTTCTTCGTAGATTGATTAAACGTGCGGGAACCTTCGCGGTCGTTCCAACCATAGTCGCCTCCAGGGACGATGATATCGATTTCCTCGTAGAGATTTTGGCCGACGTCGCCGGTGAAGATTCGACCAGTGGGGGGGTCGAAACTGAAGCGCCAGGGGTTGCGTAGCCCGATGGCCCAGGTCTCGGTGCGGACCTTAGAGGGGTCTAATTTCACCCCCCGACAGGTGGTGGCCGTCACAAAAGGGTTGTCGGCGGGTACCGCATAAAACGCCCCGCCCTTGTCATCTAAGATAACTGCAGGATGGCTATTCGGGGGGAGGTTGCCGGGGCGCTTATCGACGTCGATCCGGTAGAGGGCGGCATGGAAACCTTTCATGATATCGCCCGAGTTTTTAAGCCGGTCATCGCCCTGGCCGCCGTCGCCACAGCTTATATATAAGTAGCCATCGGGACCGAAGTGTAAATCACCCCCATTATGGTTACTTGCTGAGTCTAATTGGGTAATTACGGGTTGTTCCGACTCCTTAACTACCTTGAGCGATGTAATATCGGCTAATTTGAATCGGGAGACACGCTGATGCAGTTTTCCGTTAATCTTAAGACTATAATAAACAAAGAGATAGGGATTCTTATCGAATTCGGGATGGAGCGCCGCTCCGAGCAAGCCGCACTCGCCACCCTGCTCAAATACGCCGTCGCTGGGCTTACTGACGTCTAAAATCTGCGTTTTTTCTGCGTCAGATTCTCTCAATTTGACACGTTGGATTTGTCCGCACTTTTCAAGGATTAAAAGTTCATCTTTTCGTCCAGGGACTGAGACGATTCCGAGAGGCTGGACAAATTTCAGAGGACCAAAAGCGGGTTCACCGCGATAGGTAATTTCTGTCTGAGCGAGTATCGAGCTGGGCAAAAAAATTGCGACCAGCAGAGCGATCAAGAAATCAATTTTCATGGTGAGGGGGTGGAGGGGTAAACTCTCAAATACTGATGACACTAAATTGAGTAAGCGCAAGTCGGGGCGATACCCTGTTGGTCCGTCCCGCACCCCCCATGTAAAATACCTTTATTTTTCGCTGGTTTTATTCGCACACATGGCTAATAAATAAACCCGCAATACTGCACCCAACAAATACCTACTATGTCCAAAGCCCTCACCAAATCCCAAGTCGCTGCTGCTATCGCTGAAAAGAATGAGCTCAGCAAAAAACAAGCTGTAGCGATTCTCGAAAGCATCGCTCAACTCGCCTACAAGAACGCGAAGAACTCCTTCACGCTTCCTGGTCTCGGTAAGCTTGTTCTCGTTCAGCGCAAAGCTCGCCTCGGTCGCAATCCTGCTACTGGCGAAACTATCCAGATCAAAGCTAAGAAGGTCGTAAAATTCCGCGTAGCGAAAGCTGCGAAGGACGCGATCCTCGGAACTAAGTAATTTTCGAATTACTTTCTTCAAACAGAGGCGCCTCATTGAGGCGCCTCTTTTGTTTTAAGGTCTAAATCACGAGTGATTTTTCAACTAAGTGAATCGGTGAAGAGGATTTTCTTGCCGAGCCACCCCGAGATGGAGTGAATGGTCTCTACGCAAGAAGCCCGGGTGGCGAAATGGCAGCCGCAGCGGATTCAAAATCCGCCGCCCCTTAAAGGCATGAAGGTTCGAGTCCTTTCCCGGGCACTTGCGTAATTGAGAGAATTTTTAGAACTACGAAAGTAAGTGACTGAAAATTTTCCAGCTCGCGCCCGCGCCAATGGCGAGCAGACCAAGAATCAAGAAGAGTGAAGCACAGCCACGTTTCGATAAATTTTCTTTATACGATAAACCACTACCCGGCAAACCGACCGTCCCATCGACCCGATCTTTTTTGATATTAAGCGTCGCCCCCGGTCGACCCACCGAAGCGGATACGCCGGTCTTTGAAATATTCATTTTAAAAAACTTCCCCAGCGAGACGACTTTGCGAAATCGAAAAAAGCCCATGGTTGAAAAATAAAGAGTAAGTGCCTGGCCCGACCGTTGGCAACACCCCTTGAATAAAAGCCAAAATAAGCGGGAAACCTCGGTTTAGAATTTATGACACAAGTTCGGGAGTCGCTGACTTGCTTTTTTAAAAACGACTCCTATATCTACCATTGTTCTTTAATAACACATCACGAGCAAGGGCTGGCCATCAAACCGCCCCCTTTGCACCAACCGAGCCTTCACCGGCCGCGGTGGTTTTTAGAAACCGAAAGTTTCTAAGATGAGGACCGAAAGGTCACAAATCCTTCCCACTTCTGGGTCGATCGTGATGCGTCGCTTTATCCAAACACGCTATGATCAACACAGACTCATCCTCCCTCCCAGCCGCCACACCGTCACGTCTTTCCTTGCGCGTGAACGAAGCGAACCGCCGTCACCATCTCTGGAATAACAACGGTACGTGGTGGATTCACTACACCCTACACTTCGCCGATTATACGGCGCGGCGGGTTCGACGCTCACTCAAAACGTCCGAACTCGAAGAGGCCATCCGTCAGCGCGACGCAATCATCGAGGCTTCTTTAGCTCAGCTCAACAGCCGTTAAATTATTTCTTCTTCTTATCTTTCTCGGACTTATCTTTCTCGGACTTATCTTTTGAACCTTTATCCTTGGTTCCCTCGTCGGCCGGATAACAGGAACGATCATCTTCCATCGGAAACTTTTTCGCGTCACGCAACGTAACCACCCACGGGGGGCCCACGTCTTGCGGAGTCAGCACCGTAAAATTACTTAACTCTTTTTTCTCTGACCAATTAGAAGGGAGTGCCTCAATTTTAAATCCTTTCTCGGCGGGGGGATATTTTATTTTTCCCTCTCCCAGAATAACATTACCTTTATAACGATTGGGTTTCGCCGTGATACCGCCCATGGGAGTTTTGCCATCGGGCAAGGAGCCTTCGACGACTGTACCGGGGGTGGTATTAATAAAACGGTTATTCATGATGTCCGAATCTTCCGGCAGAAGAATCATTTGTGAAGCCGGCCAATTATCTTTATAATTGGTCCCGATTTCTAAACAACTACTCTTCACATTAGCGACGACGTTTTGGGCGAGCATGAGTTTTTTAACTTGGGGATACGAGGTCACCGTTCCATCGGAATTTTTTGCATTCGCCGCCCGATCTTTAACGTGGGGCTCGTAAGCAGGAGTCAGGGCACTACCAATGAATTCCCCAGTCGAGACACGAATTCCATATTCTGTACCCGAAACATAGTTTTGAATCACGGTGTTATTCGCACCCGACATCCGAAGGCCTTGAGCTTGTTTAGCGCCCTGGCCCAAGATGACATTACCTTTAATAAGGTTATTAGATCCTCGTCGGATATTAATACACCCAGCCGTAGCAATCACCGTATTATTTAAGACCTGATTATAGTTGGACTTAAGTGAAACGATTTCTGCACCCTCACCGTCCGCGTGATCAAAAAGATTTCCTTCCACGGTAAAGTAAGCTCCGTCCTTACCTTTCTCATCAAATTTACCCGAGCCCCACACACGAATAATCTCTCGCCCGTTAAGTACGATGTAGGGGATATTTTTAAAGTGCGAAAACTTTACCGCATTGTAGCGACTCCCCTCAATCGCATTACCGATCAAGGGTTGCTTATTATTTTTCCCCTTAAAGTAGCAGCGCTCCACCGTATTATTACTTCCGTCTAAAAAGACCCAATAGTAAGAAGTTTTAAAGTCTGATGGATTATAATCCACGATCGCTGTATTTTTCAAAACGCCGTGCTGCGAGGAAAATCTAATGACTGAATTATCTTCACCCTCGCCTGGATTAATCGTGCCTTTGTAGAAGAATAAACCATCCACCACAACGTGCGGGAAGTTAAAATTACAATCTGATTTCCCATTTAGAATAACTTCGCCTGGAACTTTCGCTCTCACAGTAAGCGGTCGCGTTGCTGTCCCGCCTCGGGTAAATTTAATTTTAATATCCGAATAAGTACCGCTCTCCACTAAAACCACATCGCCACTCGCGGCCGCACTCAACGCAGCCTTAAATTCGATGGCATTTTTAACCACAATATCACGAGCCGACAAAGTGGTGGCGAAGAACAGGACACAGAAAATGGATGGGGAGTTGAGAGACATCTTAGTGACCAGATAAACCCCTTTAAGTTAGTTGAGGCAGACTTAATCTTAAAGCGCGTCCGCATTCTACCGTAAAGTGGTGATACTCCAAAGAATCTCGCATGTCGGCGCGGCGGGGTCGCGGTAAGGGATTGCGTAATTCCTTGATGATTTTCGCCGGCTGTCCGCCTAAAATAAAGATGCGGTCCGCCAAATAAGCGGCTTCATGCACGCTATGCGTCACATGCAGTGCGGTAAAATTAAGCGTCTGATGCAAATTTACCAAAGTATCGTTTAGTTGATTACGCGTCATTTCATCCAAGGCCCCACTGGGCTCATCCAATAAAAGTAAGGCGGGAGATAGGGCGAGGGCTCGGGCGAGCGAAACACGCATCCGCATACCGCCCGACAGTTGATCGGGATAAGATTTTTCTTTGCCCTCTAATCCGACCATCGCCAAAAGACGCTGACTTTGTTCAGAAATTTTTTCGGCAATCTCCCCACGCAGGATCATCGGCAATTCGACATTTTCTCGAGCGTTCAGCCAGGGCAACAACGTGTGTTCTTGAAAGACAAAACCCTGCTCCTGTGCCGCGCAGTGATATTGTCCGGCGGATAAAGGTTGGAGTTGAGCAGCGACTTTTAGGAGGGTCGACTTACCACAGCCCGACGGACCGAGGATCGAAATAAATTCGCCCGCTTGCACGGACAGCGAAAGTGATTCTAAAATTTTTTGGTCTCCAAAAGAAACCTCGGCCTCTACCCATTGAAGATAAGGCGTCATCGGGAAATTTAGAAACGTGCGCCCACGCGGGCAGCTAAGCCGAGTCGCTTACTGGTTTGAAAGACCCCCTGCTTTTCGCCATCGTGACTATAAGTGTAGCGACTGAAAGGCGTCCACTCCACCGCTCCACGGACAAACCAAGTACCCGAACTTTCTAGAAACTGGGTAATGCCCACGCGTGCCACGGCTTCACCGATGGCGACGGCGCGACTGCCGTAAGCTGCATCCGCTAATTGGAAACTTAAAGTTTCATAGGCGAAGGTGAAATCCAGAGTCGTTGATTTATCTTCCGTTAAAAAGCTCCGAACAATTAAACCATTTTGTAAGCCATTCACGCGCAGTTCGACTTCAGCATAATGGCAGGGTGCCCAAATGAGTTTAATATAAGGAATAAGCAGGACGCTGTTTTCAAAACGATCTTCGAGTAATAAGCCGATAGACAAATCAGTTTCCGCGTCAGGTCTCCAGCGAGCCGCACCACCCAAGCCCCAGCGAAATCCATCGGACATACTCAGCGAATCCTCTTTCGCTGATTCCAAAGCGTAAATTAATTGCACCGCATATTTTTCATTCCAGTTCCACTGCTTGAAGCCCGTGATCATTAAATCGCTGGTCTTACCAAACTGACGATCGGAGGAAGCGAGGGCTCCGGAAAAATCGTGCGTGTAATTGTAGTATTCTAAATCGATAGCACTGTCTTCGGTTTTATAAATCACTTCGATGCCTGAGCGACTCCGACCATAGCTACCTGCCATGGTTGAATGGGAAACCTCTTGTTTCGACTGATCCTGCCAATCCAACATCACAATCCAGGGCTTAGGTGGGGCCACTTCGGCAGCAACTAAGGACGAACTCATTGTACAAATTATAGCAAGTTGTCGTATTTTAGTCAGCATTAGGATTAATGTTTATGGGTTTATCTTAAATTCATTCGAAAGCAAGTGGGTTAGTGGGTGTGCTTAAAATTTGGCACAATGTTTGCTTAATAAAAAGCATCATGATTATTTTTGCTACCACCTCGACCGTAAACGCCGGAGACAACGCTTGGGTACTCGTCAGTGCCGCGCTTGTTTTAGTCATGTGCATTCCTGGACTCTTCCTGTTTTACGGCGGACTCGTTCGGAGCAAAAACGTTTTGTCGATTGCCGCACAATGCCTGGCGCTCACCGCGATGGGGATACTGATGTGGTGGGGCTTCGGTTACAGCTTGGTCTTTGGTAAATCGCTCGCGGGATCAAGCCTCGGTCACATTTTTGGTGGCACTGAACATTTTGGTTTCGCGGGTATCGGTGCAGGTGCGAGTAATTACGACGGAAGAATATCGTCGGGTGCTTTTGCTATCTTTCAAGCGATGTTCGCAGCCATCACTCCTGCGTTAATCATCGGTGCTGTCGCTGAGCGTATGAAATTTTCTGCGGTCATGTTATTTTCCGCACTCTGGACGTTGCTCGTTTATTATCCGATGGCTCACGCTGTGTGGGGTCAGTCGGGAGATTTTTCTGGAATCGCTAACGCGCAATCCGCTTTCAAAGCCATCGACTTCGCGGGCGGAATCGTTGTGCACATGACTTCGGGTTGGTCGGCACTCATTCTCTGTCTCATCGTCGGTCCGCGCGAAGGCTTTGGTAAACGTGCAATGCCTCCGCACAGCATGGTCTTATGTGTACTCGGCACCGGCTTACTTTGGGCAGGCTGGTATGGGTTTAATGCAGGTTCCGCCCTCGCCGCTGACGGCATCGCTGTACAATCATTTTTAACCACCACACTCGGCGCAGCGGCCGCGACACTCTCATGGGCCGTCGTAGAAATTTTTCATCGCGGTAAACCATCGGTCCTCGGATTATGCTCGGGCGCGATTGCCGGACTGGCCACGATCACCAACGCTGCCGGATTCGTCAGCACAGGTTCCGCCGTAGTTATCGGAATAATCGCGGGTGCACTTTCTTACGCGGCTTGCTCGTACCTAAAAAATAAATTGAAATATGATGACGCGTTAGACACCTTCGGCGTGCATGGAGTCGGAGGCACCATCGGCGCAATGGCTACGGCTCTACTCGTTTCCCCACAAATAAATCCAGCGACGGAAGGAATCGTATCATCCGTGATCCAAGGTCAGTTAGTCGCCATGGGCACGTGTATTCTTCTTTCTATAGTAGCCACGGCGCTCATTGCTAAACTCGTTCAAAAAACGATTGGCCTGAGACCAACCGAAGAAGAAGAAGCGCAAGGACTTGATATCGCGGACCACGGCGAAGAAGGCTATAATCACGGTTAAAGATTAAACGGTAAATGACGGCAGCCCAGTCTGGCGGGTTATAAACCCACGATTTGCTTGAAAAGTGACATGCTTTTTTGAGCTTTAAGTTTAATTTTAGTCAAAATGAGCGGTTCGGCATCATCCCGGCCACTTGGCACAACCATTGCGATTAAGGACATGCCATGAAAACATTATTAAGAACCCTAACCATTATCGCTCTTGCGGCCCTACCTTACTGGGCCCACGCAGCTGAACCTGCAACGCCGCCACCCGCGCCGTCCTTAGAACAGCGTGTCGCTGGTCTCGAAGCCTACCTCGGCAACGGCGATCCTTCTGCACCTTTAAAAGATGCTAAGGGAACCGTCACGGTTGCTTTAACTCCAGCCGCCAGCACCGCCGGTCCTGGTCACAACGGATTCATGATGATCTGTGCCGCGCTGGTTTTATTCATGACCTTGCCTGGTCTCTTCCTTTTCTACGGCGGTTTAGTGCGTAGCAAAAATGTTCTCTCGGTCATTGCTCAGTGCTTTGGCTTAGCTGGACTCGTCGCCATTCTCTGGTGGGCAGTCGGTTATTCTTTTGTCTTCGGCAAGAGCTTTGCCGGAACTCCCTTAGGTGTCATCTTCGGTGGTAGCGAATTCTTCTTCTTAAACGGAGTAAACGCTCTGCCTAATACAGACTACGCTTATTGGACCTCCCAAAACGTTTTTGCGATGTATCAATTGATGTTCGCGATCATCACCCCTGCCCTGATTGTCGGTGCGATTGCTGAACGCATGAAGTTCTCCGCTCTCATGCTCTTCATGACTGGTTGGATGTTCCTCGTCTACTTCCCTATGGCTCACGCTATCTGGGGTATCACTGGCGAAATGAACGGAGTTTGGAATGCTGCTGCATCGATTAAAGCAATCGACTTCGCTGGTGGTACTGTCGTTCACATGACTTCAGGTTGGTCCGCACTCCTCTTGTGTATTATTCTCGGACCTCGGATTGGTTTCGGCAAGAAAGCCTTAACTCCACACAGCATGGTTCTCTGTGCAATCGGTACCGGAATGCTCTGGGTAGGTTGGTACGGTTTCAACGCCGGTTCAGCGCTCGCTGCTGACGGTGTTGCCGCTCAAGCTTTCATGACCACCACACTCGCTGCTGCAGTGGCTGCGTTCACTTGGGCTGCACTTGAATGGATTCTCCGCGGTCACGCTTCCGTACTCGGCTTCTGCTCGGGTGCTGTTGCAGGTCTCGTTGTAGTCACTCCTGCTGCTGGTTTCGTCACCGCTAACGGTGCGATGCTGATCGGTGTTCTCGCCGGTGTTGTTCCCTTCCTCGCCGTAGTTTACCTCAAATCTAAACTCGGTTACGATGACGCGCTCGATACCTTCGGCGTTCACGCAGTCGGTGGCACCTTAGGTGCTATCTTGACCGGCGTTCTCGCAACTGCCGACGTTAACGGTAACCTTAATCTCAACCTAAAAGATATCGTAGGTAACACTCTGCTCACCGAACAGTTCAAAGCAATCGGTGTAACCCTCGCACTCTCGATTGTTGCTACCGTAGTTCTCGCTTACGTGGTGAAGGCTCTCGTCGGTCTCCGCCCCACTGAAGAAGCAGAAGCTCGTGGCTTGGACATCACCGATCACGGTGAAGAAGGTTACAATTATAACTCCTAATTTACTCTTAGGATTTTAACTCACAGAGGCCGCTCAGCAATGAGCGGCCTTTTTATTGGCCCACTCCCCCACTCCCCTCTCGCACGGTTGAGAATCAGAAACCCCTCAATGTCATAATGATATTGCCATTTTGGAGATGCTGACAGTAGACTGTCTTTAATTAACCCAAGCCATGTTAAAACCATCAGCCATTCTTAATGACGACGAGTTTATGGGCACAGCCGAAGAGCTGGCCGACTTCGTCTCCAATAAACTGGTCGAACTGGGCTTCGGCGCCCAACACAACACGAGCGAGCGCCTCGTCCGCTTCTACGTCTACCAGGGGATCATCAGCAAGGCCGACCGCGCCCTCGACGATCGACGCAAGGCCAACTTCGGCCCCACCCAAGTTCGCCAACTTCTTTTGGCCCGACTGCTCTCCGAACGCGGCTGGGATCTCGACCGGATTAAATCCCTCCTCATCGACAATAGTTCTGCCCATAAATTAAATAGCCTCATCGATAGTTTAGCCACGCCCACCGAGGCAGAAAAGCTCCTCTTCAAAACCAAAAGTAGTTCGTTCGATAAGTTC
>JAEMQU010000020.1:10286-22068 GCA_016463705.1 Opitutales bacterium
CGCGAAGCACAAAAAATACGCGATGTCTCGGAGGCCAGAAGCCCAGCCGATGCCCTGAAAATTTTCGTTAAAAAGGAACTCATGCGCGACGACTTGAGCCCTCAAGCTAAAGAACTTTTCTTACAGTTATTAGCCTTCAATCCCACCGTCCGAGGCGATGAACCAAAGCGCGAACGCTGGAGCCGCTTACGCCTTAACCATTGGTGTGAAATCCATCTAAACATCGATGGTAAGCCCTCATTAAAAGAATCTGAAATAAATCAATTGGTCGAAAAATTCCGTAACTCCTTGATTTAAAATGCTTTATATAATACCGACAGTTACAAATTAGTGTTAATTATAAAATAGTTACTCTGCAGGTGTTGACATTTAAAAGGTTGCGTGTTATGTTTCGGGTCCTTCCCAAACTCCATGATACAACCTACTATCGAAATACTGCCCTTGAAAAAGGGTTTTCTCCGTGCCGCTGCTGACGCGACTTATGCGCTCGTTCGCATTGTCGCTCCTGAAGCTCCCGCTGCTACTGAATCCGTCGTCCGCACTCCGCTCGACATCGCCCTCGTGATTGATCGCTCTGGTTCCATGAGCGGCCAACCTCTCGGGACTGCCAAAGAGTGCGCCGTACGCATCGTGAAAGGTCTGCGTCCCGATGACCGCATCTCCATCGTTACGTTCGATGATGAGATCGATATCGTACAAGCGCTCACCGCCGTGGGAGATGCCAAAGACATCGAAGCACGCGTTCGTTCCATTCAATCTGGAGGCTCGACGAATTTATTCGGAGGCTGGGAAGAAGGCGCGAAACAGTTAGCACCCTTCATAAAGAAGGATCGTATTGCACGTGTCATTCTTCTGAGTGATGGACAAGCAAACCAGGGCCTGATCAATGAAGGCGAAATTTTTACGCACGTCTCAAAATTAGCCGGTACGGGTATTACCACCTCGACGATTGGCCTCGGACACGGTTTTAATGAGTCGCTTCTCGCTGGTATGGCGAAGAGTGGAGAAGGTGTCGCTAATTTCGGTCAAACACCGGAAGATCTCGATGAAGCCTTCGAACAACAATTCGCGATTCTCTCGAACACCTTCCTGCGCCAAGTCGAAATCAAGATTCAAGGCGGCAGCGATGTAAAAGTACGCCTGGTTGGTGAAATCTTAGAAGATACCATCAGCAGCACACGTAAGCTCGGCACCTTATCCTGGAATACTGCACTGGTCGCCGTGGTTGAAATTAAAATCGGACAGAATGCCAAAGCCGATGAGTTATTTGCGGTGAACTTCACCGCACAAACGAAAGAAGGCAAAACGGTAAAGTTTGGTCCTCAGGTCTTCAGTTTACCCGAAGTGGATCTCACCACCTACGCGTCGCTGATTGCGGATGTCAACGTGTCCGCAGGCGTAAGCGAGGCGAGTGTTTCCGAGAAACTTGAGAAGGTCGAAGACCTCCTCCGTCGTCACAAACTCAAAGAAGCTAAAGAGTTGTTTGCCGAAATCGAAAACCTCACAGATCTCACCAGCTGGGCAAAACAGAAAATCGCATACCTCAAAGACATGCTTGATCAAGATGCAGTCATGGCGATGAAGGAAATACGCTATGGTCGATCTGACATGGTGCGCTCAGCACGTGCTAGAGCCGCTAAGGAAATGGCCGAGTCAGTGAATGAGTGCACGATGAATTTAGAGCCATTGGTGATTCGCCGTAAGATTATCTCAGGACGCAGCGCCCAACGCCAAAATCCCACCACCCCTCCTCCTGCCACGCCCGACGCTAATAACGGACAGGCCTAAGCGGTTCTAAGTAGAATTCAGGATAAAGCCCGATGGATTCAAAATTCATCGGGCTTTTTGTTGCCCGAATTAAATCGACCCTCAATCTGACGGGGAGCTCCCCATGTCCCGCGCCCTTCGTCTCAGTTTAATCGCCCTTGGAGGTATCGTTTTACTACTCGGCTTAGTCGTACTGTATATTGATTCAGAACTAAAACCCGAACCTCTCGGCAAACGTGTGGCGGTTTTACTCGCTGAAGCAAAAATTAAAGGAGGCGTCACCAAAGTCCAAGCCGCCCTCGACGGAACATTCAGCGCAGAAGGCGTCGATCTCACCCTGGAAAACGGCACCCAAATCAAAGTCGTCGCCCTCGATGGAAAAATAAATATTTTATCTACCGTCCTGGGCACACTGAGTTTAGATAAAATTGAGATTAAAAATATCGAGGTCGACCTCTCCCACCCGGTTCAAGTCGCCGGACCCAAAGTTCCGGAAAGTAACTCAACCTCTAAACTACCAAAATTTACTATTGGGGCGTATGCTATCACTGGTCGTGCCACACTCGCTGATGATTATTTAATCCGATTCAGTGTGCGTGGTGATTCGTTTGATTCCCATGGCCGCATTGATTTACGCGCGGGTATCGCCTGGCCCGGATTTACCATCGGAACAAATAAAACATCCCCCCGTGCCGAAATTACTTTAAAGGCCGACCTCCAAAGACCACTCGGCGGAGACGGTACCCGCATCGATAGTTTGCTGAAGGATTTTCGAAACGTCGATTTACACTGCGTCGCCAAAGATGACAGCCCACTTAATGCAGGAAGCATGACGCTCGATTTAGCGGGGGCTCGGAATAATGAAAGCAAACTCATTCTCAACGGCACACTGCGCGATACTTTTAATCAAGCCGCCGCCCAATTAAATCTCACCGAACTCGGTGGTAAAATCAACGGCACCGCGCAGTTCAGCCTCGATCCGAAAAAATTAGGCGTACTGAGCGACAGTTTACCGGCTTGTGCCATCACCGGAAAACTCGAGGCCGAAATGGACGCACTCACTGGCCAGTGGTATGTAAAAACCGACAGCAATTTAGCTTGGTCCAATCTTTCTCGTTATTCGAAAGCGATTAAAAATAATACAAAATCGGAATGGAATATTAAAGCGGAAGCGAAAAAGAGCGAAGAGGGTCTCACGATTCAGAATTTAGCCATCGAAGGAAATGGGATTAGCTTAAGTTTAGTTAAGCCATTGTCCTGGAAGCCCGGCCAAGAAATTAAGGACACCCAATTAAACTGCGTCGCTCGACAGGCCCCATTGATTTCCTTGAATCCCCTGTTGGCATCAATGGATTTAGCGGTGATTGATGGACAGTGGTCGGGCGAAGCCGAGGTAAGTTTAGTTAAAGGCGAGCCACAGATTAAAACGATTCTGCCTCACCGCTTTGAAAATCTAACCGTCGAGCGCAGCGGAAAAGTTCTGGTGCAAGGAATCACCGTCGACCTTCCCCTACGCGCCGAGGGTACCACCCTCTTTTTCTCGCCACTCAAAGTGAGCTGTCCAAGCGGCGTCATCGCCTCAGGCGAAACCTCAATTAATTACAGCTCCGACGGCAGTGGATCGGCGAACGGAAATCTGGATATTGGGATTGCTGAACTAGCCACCCAACCCGGCTGGGAAGATTTACCGGCCGATAAATTAAAAGGGATACGTGCGGTGACGCAGTTCCAAGTGGGCCTCGATGCGAAACAAAATATTACCGTTAAAAAACTTGAATCACGAATCATCCGTCAGAACTTAGAATTACTGCAGGTTAAACTTCGTCAGTCCTACGCCTTGAGTGGACCCAAGCCAACAGGCGTACTTTTAGAACTTACCGCGACTAAGTTACCACTCGAATCGTTAGGCGCTCTCGTCCCTGGCTTAAGTATTTCGGGCAGCCTCGATAAAGCTGAACTCGTAGCGGGCTTCAAAGCCGATGGGTTATTTATCCGCACCGAGGGATCGCCTGTTTCGTTTGTTGATACGACCGTCGGCTGGAAAAACAAAATCTGGGTGAAGCGGTGCGATTTAGCGGCGTCGGTTGATTTATTCTTCGGAGAGAAAAGTAGTACCATGAATTTCACCCGCGCTACTTTGAAAAATCGGACGAGGACTTTAGCGGAAGGCGATTGTACGATTGGATTCGGCCAAGGCAGCACGTCGTTAAATCTTACCGGTAACTTGGGAGCCATCGCCGAACAGCCTTTTGGTGAAGCCATCTCAAATGTCGCCACCGGAAATTACCAAGTAAGAGCGAACCTCGTTAACGGCGGAGAAATATCAACCACCGCCAGAGTGACTGATTTAAGTTTCAAAGATCGCCCAGCAAAAATTAAAAATGTCGCGTTCGTGGGCCAGTGTACGCCGAGCTCCGATGGCTTAACCGCTGAGGGCATGGTAAAAATGCAGGTCGATAAAATTTCTGAAGGTAAAATCTCGATTACTCAAAAAGTAAAAGGAGCGAAGTCCGACTGGAAAGTGAATGCTAATTTCGAATCCGTTCAGGGTGACGACCTGCTACAACTCTTAGCGAAGAGCACGGACGAAAATGCGAAGCCCGCCAAAAAGAATCCTCAAGCGGACCGCGTACCATTGTGGTTTAATCACACTGGGAACGCCCAGTTATCAGTCAAACAGGCGACGCTACAGGGCATTCAAATCGAAAATCTCGCTCTGAAACTAGACGCTACCGACAATCAGATTACTCTTTCGAAGATAGGTGGAAAATTTGCGGGCGGAATGTTAGCGGGGGGTGGCAAACTTGTCTTCCAGCCTTCCACGGTCGGCGGACCTTATATTTTAAATAGCAAAGTCAGTTTAAACCAATTCGACTTTGGCATTATCGCTACTGCCTTCCCCGCGCTCAGTGACTTTATTCAAGGTAAGGGCGATGCCACGGTGACCGCTGAAGGCGTTGCACCGAATTGCGATCTACTCGTCGATCAATTAAATCTTAACGCGAGTCTGCTCTCTAAGGACGGACGTATTCAAGCTTTTGGTAAACAAAACAGCGTGATGTCGCTCTCCGCTAATAAAGCCGGTGAAACCGCTAATTTATTGGGTGGAATCGCTATCTTGGCCGGAGCACTTACCAAAAATCAGGCGCAAGGTGAAAAAATTGCGAAAATGGGATTAGCGGTAGCCACCGTGGGTAAACTTCAAAAATCACTCACCCAATTTAATTACAAAACTGCCGAAGTACAAATTCAGCGCTTATCGGATGGAACTTTAAAAATTAATAAGACGCTGATCAAAAATGATGTTTTAAGTTTCTCCGCAGCCGGAAAAATTTCTGCGGATCGTGGCAAAGCCATGATTGATTGGCCGTTAAACATTAAGGCAGATTTACGCGGGGCTGGTGAATATAAAGAATACTTTACGACTTTAGGTTTCGCCAACAGCCAACCTTCACCGGACGGACTCACCCAAGGTCCCGGGGTTGAATTTACTGGCTCGATTAACAATCTGAAGAACGACTTGGAACAGCGACTTCAAGCAGCGATTAATAATATTCAGTCAGGCATGAATCCGGGAAATCAAAATCCGACACAGGGAGCTCCCACCGCACCCAACCCTACTAACATGGTGCCCAGAAGGGTTAACCCTCTTGACTCCATTTTGGGTCGCTAATAAAATTGAAAAATAAATTCGGCATCATCGGTGGGGGATTTTTGATAATCGTTTTCGTAGCGCTCATCGCCCTCGCCCTAGGTTCTGCCGGCTTTGGCTGGGGAAAAGATTATGAACTTCTCGCCCTGCGATTACCCCGAGTGTTCGCTGCGGTGATTGCAGGATTCGCCTTAGGCATCGGCGGCGGCACGCAACAAGGGCTCTTTCGCAATCCACTCGCTGATCCAGGATTAACGGGTGTTTTTGGCGGAGCACTTTTAGGCATCGCCCTATTGATGGCCGGTGGCGGCTCCTGGATTTGGGAAAATACCTGGGCAATTTCTGCGGCCGCCTTTGCCGGAGCTAGTTTCATTTCAATTTTACTCGTGATGGTCGGCGGTCGCGGTTCCACTTCAAAACTTCTTCTGACCGGTCTTGGACTCAATGCCTTTGCCGCCGCTGGCACCTTAATCATCGCCAATTTATTTAGTTCTTCGCGCGATGTTTTATTAAGTGGCATTACAGGCGACTGGCTTGGGCTAGCAACGTTTTCAAGTATCGCTTGGCCTGTGGGACTTTGTCTTACCGCATCCATTCTCTTGTTAGTCCAAGGGCGCGCCCTCGATCAATTATCACTCGGTGAAGAAGTCGCGCAGACGCGTGGGCTCGATGTGAACGCGGTTCGTCGACGAGGAATCTTGTTTACTGCCTTAGCCGCCGCCGCCGCGACTTGCTTAGTTGGACAGGTCGCCTTCGTCGGATTAATCGCGCCACACTGTGCCCGCTCGTTAATCGGGCCCCGACACAAGTTCATGCTCCCACTAGCAGGCCTTATTGGTGCGCTATTACTTTTATCAGCCGATACCTTGGGCCGCTCGCTCTGGCCACAAACTCCCCTCTCCGCCGCGGCGATGACCGCTCTTTTAGGTGCTCCGGTATTTATCTGGATCGCCTCACGCCACCATGAATAGCGTACTCATCCATTGCTCTAAATTATCGGTCGAGCAACAGGGCTCTCCAATTTTGAAGGAAATTAATTTGGAGGTCTTGAGCGGACACAGTCTTGGGATTGTCGGTCCGAATGGCGCTGGAAAAACCACCCTCCTCCGATCCCTAGCGGGCTTAATTCCTCACGCCCGTGGCACAATCAGTATCGAAGGAAAAAATACTTTAAGTATTTCACCCATCCTCCTTTCCGAATTTTTATCTTACTTACCACAAAATCCTGCCTGTGCGTGGGATTTTACCGTTCGTGATTTTGGTGAACTCTCGACCCATCCTGATTTATTTAAACACTGGATAAATCGGTTCAAGCTTAACGAAAAACTCGGTTCACCATTATCCCAACTTTCTGGCGGGGAGAAAAAATCGGTTCATCTGAGCTTAGCCTTCAGTCTGCTTGGTAGTCCTTTTAAAAAAGTATTATTATTAGATGAGCCCACCGCCGCCCTGGATCATGACCGCGCGCACGTGGTTGCCTTGGCCATCCAGGAATTTATCGAGGCGGGTGCTGCGGTTTTATGTGCAACGCACGACCTATCCTTGGCTCAATCCTGCAAGGAAATTTTAGTTTTAGAGGCCGGGCGAGTCATCCAAAAAAATGCGCCCGCCGACATTTCCCCAAGCGAGCTGATTAAGCTGATTGGAAATAAATAATCAGGCACTCGGCAGCAGCTGACCCGCGCGTGCTGACGCAAATAAGTATTGTTGAGCCAACCCAGCGGCTGATCCGAAGTGAATGCGTCCAAAAGTTTCGAAGTCTGCCGGGCGTTTATAATTCAAGCCGTAAGCGGAGGACAAAGCCTGCACAATCCATGTATCCACTGGAAAAGATTCTAGTCTCTGAAAGCCAAACAAAGCCACGCAGGCGGCAACTTTAGGCCCCACTCCAGGTAGATTTTGTAATTTTTCTATCAAGTCAGGCGTCGAAAGTTTTTGAAATTCTTCGACCCACTGGGGTTGTGATTCTAACACCCGGGCTGTGTTGCGGATAAAGTTTGCCCGATAACCCAGTGCGCAGGCTTTTAATTCGGCATCCGTGGCTCGAGCTAAAACTGACCAACTGGGAAGCTGATTAAAGGAACCCGCGATTGGTTCACCCAGTTGATTGGCTAAACTGGCGACCATTTTCCTGATCTGTAGAATACGTTTGTTCGAACTACATAAAAACCCGATTAAAGTTTCATGAGGATCGTGTTTTGAAATTCTTAAGCCGGGGAAATTTTTGAGGGCGCGATCGAGTACGGGGTCTGAACGCCAAGGCAGATGGTCGACGAGCATTGCCTGGTGACCTTGGGCATCGAAATAACTTAAGAGAAAATCCTCGGAGCACGGTGCTGAAGTACAAGATTTCCACTCTAAACTATTTTTATGATGTCGGATACCCACTACCGATTTTCCTAATGGACCGACCCATTCTTCGGTATTATTTTTTTCCCAGCGAAAAGATTGTCCGCCGTCCAACTGTTCGGCTAAGGTTGTTTTAGCGATGAGTTGAGTGAGGGGAAGAGTCCGCCACTCTGTCCACGCCAGGGGAATCATAAAAATTACTTAGTTTCTAAATCGATACGAGTTCCCCAAAGGAAACTATGTTCCGAGGCCAGCACTTTGCCTTGGCCATCCAACACGCTTAAACGCCACGCAATCGGAGTCCAGCGACCCAAGCCGGCATCTTTACCCGTGAGACCAATCACTAACTCTCCAAAAGGAAACTTCGGGAGTAATTTGAGAGAAAAATCGTGACGTTCGGGGGCGGTTTCTTCGGTGCGAACAATTTCTAAAACAAGGCGACCGTCGCGGGGCGGATCTACATCGAGTTTAATATAAAAATAATATCCAGCGCGGACATTTTCTACGGTGCGGAAAACAATATCCTGTCCGTGGTTTTCTTTCGTTGAAAAAAGTTCAGACGCACGAGAAACGTCATCTTCAGAGCGACGGCGGGTGTGTACGTAGGAGATGCCTGGCACCTCTACGCAATTGGGCGGGGGTGAGTCACAAGCCACGAGTGCTAGTGCGCAAAGCACAGCCCTGATAGAAGTTGTGATACCCCGACAGTTCACTTCTTGGACTTCTTCTTGCTCGCAGCGGCACGGGCCTGCTTGATACGGTCTTTTTGGCGCTCAAGGTAGGCGAGGCGACGACGACGTTTGATAACTTTGTTGGATTGCTGACCCATAGTGAATGCATCCTCACTCAACCTTTGATGGGGTCAAGGACAAGGTGCACTAAAACCCTTTTTTGAGGGTTTAGATTTTTAAAAAAACCCTTCGCTGGCTGCCTGGGTAGGGATCGAACCTACGACCAAGTGATTAACAGTCACCTGCTCTACCGCTGAGCTACCAGGCAATGCGAAGGACCTGAATGAAGGCAATAAGGGGGGCTTACTGTCAAACATATCTCATTCACTTCATCACCTTGTTTTGTCTGATTTATTTAAAACCCTCTATTCTTTGAGTGTAGACCCTAATCTCTGGACAGTTCATGGGCTTACCCTTTGCCTTGTCGCATGCAGTGGTCCCCTTTACCCGAAACCCCCAATGCGCCAGGCGTCGGTGGGGCTTATTTAGGAACGGCCGGAAAATCACTTT
This sequence comes from Opitutales bacterium, assembly GCA_016463705.1. Taxonomy (GTDB): domain Bacteria; phylum Verrucomicrobiota; class Verrucomicrobiia; order Opitutales; family UBA953; genus UBA953. The sequence goes on from JAEMQU010000020.1 coordinate 19,296, forward strand.
TATTGGCAGGCGGTGCAAACTTTCCACAAAAGCCAGCCTGGGAAGGCGGTATCAAAATGTGGCATGACACGGTTTATGCACTCGGCCCACGCAGTCGTAAATGGGAAGCGATCGGCAAATTGCCTCGCGCTGTCGGCTATGGCACCAGCATCGCAATCCGAGAAGGTCTACTCGTCATCGGTGGAGCCAATTCGGAAAGACATTTTCCCGACTGCTATCTGCTCACTCTTGTAGACGGAGAATTAATCACGAAGCCTTATCCCTTTCTGCCACGTCCTCTCGCTTACTCCGCGGGCGCACTCTGCGGAAGTAAAGTAATCATCGCAGGCGGCACCGAAAAACCCGATGCCACCGCTGCCTCATCGGCGGCCTACGCACTCGATCTCGCCAATCTCACGGGCGGGTGGAAAGAACTTCCACTCTGGGGCGGCTCCGGTCGCATGCTCGCCCAAGCTGCCGGCATTAAAGATACTTTCTTTTTATTCGGTGGCTTCACTTTAAACAACGGACCGAAAGGCCTAGTCCGTGAATATTTATCCGACTGCTACGCCTTCACGCTCGGTAAAACTTGGAGAAAATGTGAATCCATGCCCAGTGCTTTAGCCGCGGCACCCACACCCTGCCCGGTGATTGGAGATGAAATTTATTTACTCGGTGGTGATGACGGAAAACTTTCTGGAAAAATTGAAGCGGCGAAACATCCCGGATTCTCCAAAGAAATTCATATCTATAATAAATCATTAGATACGTGGACCCAAAGTGGCGAACTGCCGACCGCGGTCATCGCCACCGGTTGCACCCCCTGGAAAACAGGCTTCGCCATCGTGAATGGTGAGACCCATCCCTCGCGTCGATCCGCTGAAGGCTGGCTGGGAACAGCAGAATAAAAAACGGCTGCTTCCTTTCGAAAACAGCCGTCTGATTTTAACTTAGTAAATAATTACCAAGAACAAGTGGTGCCTGCGTATTGTGCGTGCTGACCGAGTTCTTCTTCGATGCGGAGGAGTTGGTTGTATTTAGCAACACGATCCGAACGACAGAGTGAACCCGTCTTGATTTGACCCGCATTCAAGCCGACGGCGATATCGGCAATTGTCGCATCTTCGGTTTCGCCCGAACGGTGCGAGATGATCGCGGAATAACCGGCGCGTTGGGCCATCGCTACAGCGTCGAAGGTCTCAGTGAGTGAACCGATTTGGTTAACTTTAACGAGAATCGAGTTAGCAGTCTTGGTCTTGATACCACGTGAAAGGAATTCGGTATTAGTTACGAATAAATCATCACCGACTAATTGGGTATTCGCACCCATCGCGTCGGTCGCTTTCTTCCAACCAGTCCAATCCGCTTCCGAGAAACCGTCTTCAATCGAAACAATCGGATAACGCTTTTGGAGATCTTGATAGAACTTAATCATCTGCTCCGAGTTACGCTGAGATTTGTCGGATTTATGGAAGGTGTATTTGCCGGTTTTTTCGTCGAAGAATTCAGAAGCAGCGACGTCGAGCGCGAGGAAAACTTCAGAACCTAATTTATAACCAGCGGCTTTTACCGCGGCAGCAATCGCTTCGAGGGCGGCTTCATTAGAAGCTACCTTAGGAGCGAAACCACCTTCATCACCGACAGAAGTGGAGAGGCCTTGAGCCTTTAAAACTTTCTTCAGGGCGTGGAAGATTTCAGTACCCATGCGGAGTGCTTCGCTGAAAGATTTAGCACCTTTAGGCACAATCATGAATTCTTGGATGTCGACCGGCGCGTCGGAGTGAGCACCACCATTCATGATGTTCATGAGTGGGATGGGTAAAACTTTAGCGTTAGGTCCACCGATGTAACGGTAGAGAGGCTGACCGAGGGCTTTCGCTGAAGCGTGAGCAATGGCCATCGATACACCGAGGATCGCGTTCGCACCTAGTTTCTTTTTGTTCTTCGTGCCATCGAGATCAATCATCGCGCGATCGATACCGACTTGGTCTTGGGAATCTTGTCCGACAATCATCGGAGCAATTTCTTCGTTCACATTAGCAACGGCTTTTAAAACGCCTTTACCATTGTAGCGCTTTTTAGGATCAACCCCTTTAGGGAATTGTTTAGCACTTACATCGGCATCACGGAGTTCGTGAGCTTCGTAAGTACCCGTCGATGCACCCGAAGGTACCGCGGCGCGACCGACCGCACCACAAGCGAGGTGCACATCGACTTCGATGGTAGGATTACCCCGAGAGTCTAAAATCTCACGGGCTTTAACATGGGTGATGGAGGTGCTATTCATAGAAGGAAATTAATCACCTATAGGGGTAGGGATAACAGGGGTATTAGTGCGAGAAAAAAGAGGAGATTTTACTGAAAATCCCCTTATCCATGCATCTCCCCCTTGTCACCGTGTCACCTTGCCCACGTGTCCCCTCAATTTGATTAATAGGTAGGGGCGCGACTGCGTCGCGTCCTTGCATCTCCCCTTGTCCCCGTGTCACCTTGCCAACTTGTCCCCTCGGTATCCAAGTGGTGGGAGTAGGCGGACTTGAACCGCCGACCTCCTGAATGTCAATCAGGCGCTCTAACCAACTGAGCTATACCCCCAAAACTTAGAAAAGGTAACAAAGATAGGCAATCGCTCGCTGGCAAGCCTTCAATGAACATCCCCCAAATATCGTGCCGTCCCACCCGCTGTTTTCTGTGTGATAATTTTACTCAAACCGGGGGGAGAAATGGGGTGCTGGTCTATTTTACTCAAAGGTATCCAAAGAAAACCGACCTGCCGACGGTCCTGCTCTTTGCC
>JAEMQU010000037.1:0-4084 GCA_016463705.1 Opitutales bacterium
CTCGCCCTCAGTGCCGCCATCCTCCAAAGTATTTGAAGCAATGCCACTTCGTTGTTTAATCACTGCTGGACCCACCCGGGAATTTTTTGATCCCGTGCGCTTTGTGAGCAATCCTTCCACGGGGAAGATGGGTTTTGCGCTAGCCAAAGCGGCGAAGGCCGCCGGGTGGACGGTTGATTTAGTGAGCGGACCCGTTTCGCTGCCTGAGCCCGAAGGCGTGATGTTTTATCCAGTTGTTACGTCGGAGGAGTTGATGCGCCAAACCGACGCTTTATTTGGTCCGTGCGATATTTTAATTATGACCGCTGCGGTCAGCGATTGGCGTCCTAAACAAACACTTCCCCAGAAACTGAAAAAAGAGGGTACGGACTTGAGTTTAGAAATGGAACCCGTGCCTGATATTTTAGCGGCGATGGCGACACAAAGAAAACCAGGACAGCTTTTAGTTGGATTCGCTGCCGAAACCGAAAATATCGAGGAACATGCTTTAGCAAAACTGAAGCGTAAGAAAATCGATTTGATTGCCGCTAATTCGGTAGCGGGAGTGGAGGGCGCTTTTGGAAATGACGATAATACCATAATTCTATTGGGAAATAATGGATTTCGTCAGGTCTTAGGTCCGGCCTCCAAAGATAAAGTTGCCGATTTATTAATTCAGCAAATCAGTCATATTTTTTCGACCCGACCTGTATGAAGAAAAAACATTTCAGTCTTTTAGATAAGGTGTTGAGTCGCATCGACGGGCTCGACTCCCAAAACCTATCTATTCTGGTTCGTCGACTCGAACGGGAACGCGATTTGATGGACACGGTTCTCGATACATTGCGTGAGGGTGTGATTGTTTTATCGGCTGATGGTTCGATTGATTATGCTAATTCGGCGGCGATCCAATTACTCGGGGTGAGTGTTGATGATGTGACCGGAGCTGAGTTAAGAAGAATTTCGCCCGATATTGCCAAGGCCTTGGAACTGCCTGAACAGGTAGAGGCATTGACGCGTGAGATTGAAGTGCGTTATCCGGAATCTCGCGTTCTCCGTCTGCACCTTGCGCGCGTGGGTTCGGTGAATGATTCTGAAAATTCCAGACGGGTGGCTGTGTTAAGTGATGTCACCACTGAGAAGGTACAAACGGAAGACCGGATTGAGAGCGAACGGATTGATTCCATTGTCGCGCTGGCGGCGGGTGTGGCGCACGAGATTGGTAATCCGCTCAATGCGATTGGCCTGCATTTACAGGTGTTACAGCGCGCAGCCGAAAAACTGGGAGAAAGTGCGGAAGCTAAAAAAGTGCGCGAAGCGGCGGAGGTTTGTCTGGGTGAAATTAAACGCCTCGATGGCATCGTCCGTGACTTTCTCGGAGCAGTGCGTCCGACTAAACCCAACCTAGTTGATACCGATTTAGTAGCAGTCGTGGCTGAGACGATGAATTTATTGCAAGACCAGTTGAAGCAGCTCGGCATTCGAGTGTCGGTTGATGTAGGTAGTGAAATTCCACTGATACTCGCCGATCGAAATCAAATAAAACAGGCCCTGTTTAATGTAATGAAAAATTCACTCGAGGCGCTGGATCGGGGTGGAGATATTTTTGTTAACTTTTCGACGGATGATGAATGGGTGATTTTAGCGGTGAAAGATACCGGTGTAGGAATCCCGGCGGATAAACTCACCCGAGTTTTCGATGCCTACTATAGTACCAAGGCATCGGGTGGTGGATTAGGCATGATGATTTTACTCAAAATTCTTCGGGCCCATGGCGGTATGGTGGATATGGAGAGTACGCCCAATGTGGGAACGACGGTAACCTTGCGGTTTCCGCTGAAACATCGTCGGGTTCGTACTTTAGATGCACCGAAGGCTTGAAAGCTTGAGAGAAGGTTGCACTTTAAAGGTGTGAAAGTCATTCGAGCTAAATCGGCTGGATTTTGTTGGGGCGTAGAACGTGCCATTGATATTGCACGTGAGTACGCTTCGAAGGGTCGTAGTCCGGTGTATACCGACGGACCGCTCATTCATAATCGTCAGATGATGGAGGTTTTGACGAAAGAGGGAATTCGTGAAGTCGGTGATTACAGCAGCCAAGCGGAACTGAATGTGAAGAAGGAAGAACAATCTGTGATGGTGGTGCGTGCGCACGGGATTTCGCCTGAGCGCAGAAAATATTTAAAAAATCTCGGCATGGAATTTCGCGATGCGACCTGTCCCGATGTCGGAATCATCGCCGGTAAAGTTCGCATGTATGCGAAGAAGGGATACGTGACGGTGATTTTTGGAGATCCAAAACACCCCGAAGTCATTGGCCTATTAGGTTATGCTGAAGCGGGCGGTCATGTGATTACCTCGCATGAAGAAATCGCGGCACTGCCCGCCTTGGGTGACAAAGTCTGTATGGTGTCGCAGTCGACCATGTTCACTGATGAATTCCAGAATTTGGCGGCTGATTTAAAATCACGTTATCCAAAGGCAGAAATCTTTGATACCATTTGTGGAGCGACCAAGGACCGGCAATCGGATGTGGTTGAATTAACCAAGCAGGGCTGCCAGGCCATTGTGGTGATTGGGGGCCGTCACTCCGCGAACACCGTTAAGTTGGCTAAGTTAGTCGAGCTACAGGGCTTACCCTGTTACCATGTTGAAACTGCTGCCGAGTTAGACTTCTCACAGTTGCAAAAATATCAAACAGTGGGGGTTACCGCGGGAGCCTCGACACCTGCTTTTTTGATTGATGAGGTTTGTGTCAAATTAGAGGCGTTAAAGTAAGTAAACTGCTATAAATCTAATATAAAATTATCGGATTCACCTTTCCATCTTACTTGCGAAATGGGGGAAGAGGGTTAAATTTCGAATAAATCATTCCCATGAACCTAGCCCTCATAGTTGTTTTAGTTTTTCTGGTACTACTCGTTATTATCGCCCTCGCAGTGGTCGGTATATACAACACGCTGGTCACTCTCCGCAATCTGTTCCGCAATGGTTTCTCGCAGATTGATGTGCAGCTTAAACGCCGTCATGATTTAATTCCTAACTTAGTTGAAACCGCTAAAGGTTACATGGCACACGAGCGTGGTACGCTTGAAGCCGTTATTAATGCACGTGCTAAGGCCACTCAGGCCAATGTCCAATTATCTGGAAACCCTAATGATCCGAATGCCATTCGTAATGTGATGCAGGCGGAGTCCGGACTCTCGGGTGCCCTAAGTCGCCTCTTGGTTGTCGCCGAAAACTATCCTCAATTAAAAGCCGATGTGACCATGAAACAGCTCATGGAAGAACTCGCTTCAACTGAAAATCGTATCGCTTTTGCCCGTCAGGGTTACAACGACGGCGTCCTGCAGTTTAATAATGCCCGCGAAGTTTTCCCTAATATTTTCGTGGCGAATATCTTTGGTTTTGTGGCCGCTGACTTCTTTAAGATTGAGACAGAAGCCGAACGCGTCGCTCCTAAGGTCTCCTTCTAATTAACATTTTATGAGTCTAAACGCTGAACAAACTGATTTAGTAAACCGCGGTATTAACGCGAAGAATCCGTTTGATATCGGACTCTGTTTTAATGCCGCCATGGAGGCGATGAAGCGGAATTTCGGGACGATTGTAATCGGCTATCTTATCTGGATGGTTGCTGTAGTGCTTTTGGAATTAACTTGGATTGGAATTTTGCTCGTTCCTGCGATGTATATTGGTATGTTCAGATTTAATTTAAGTTGTATTAGAAATCAGTCCGTCACGATTTCTGATATTTTTAGAGGATTTGATTTATTCGGACCATCACTGGCATGGGCTTTTGTGCAATTTCTTTTGGTCTTTCTGGGGATTTGCCTATGTGTTCTACCAGGCATCTATCTTTCGATTGCTTGGGTATTTTCTCTGATGATTTTGGCCGATAAGAAATATGGTTTTTGGGAAAGCATGGAGATCAGTCGCCAAGTAATCACTGCAAACTGGGGCTGGATGCTTCTGCTGTTGTTTGTATCAGCTGTGATTGGAGCGCTTGGGGTTTTAGGCTGTATCATTGGCTTATTTATTACGATTCCGTTATCATCCCTCATGCTCGCAGCTGCTTATACTCGAGCATTCGACAGCCAAGACG
>JAEMQU010000037.1:4184-5487 GCA_016463705.1 Opitutales bacterium
ACTTCGACCGGATTTAAAGTGTGACGGGTGTGAGCGCAGTTTTCTTCAGGCTCCCACATTTGATCCGCATTTCCGTGGTCAGCCGTAATCACCGCTTTGCCGCCCACTTGATCAATGGCTTTAAGTAATTCGCCGACGCCTTGGTCGACCTTCTCACAGGCCTTACAAACCGCTGCGAGTGAACCCGTGTGACCAACCATGTCAGGATTAGCGTAATTAACTACGACGAGTGCATACTTGCCGGAAAGAATCGCTTCCTTGGCCATCGCAGTAACTTGGTCAGCAGACATCTCAGGCTTCTGATCGTAAGTTGAAACATCCTTAGGGCTTTGGGCCATGCCGCGTTCTTCGCCAGTGAAAGGTTCTTCGCGATAATCGTTGAAGAAGAAAGTCACGTGCGGAAATTTTTCAGTTTCGGCGGTGCGGAATTGTTTGAGTCCTTGTTTCGCAACCCAGTCACCGAGAATGTTGACCATCTTCGGCGGTTTATCGAAAATGACGTTAGCACAGAGTCCCTTTTGGTAATTAGTTAAAGTCGCGTAGAAAAGTTTGAGCAAGTGTGCGCGAGGGAAGCCATTGAATTCAGGATCAATAAAGGCACGGGTGATTTCGCGGGGGCGATCTCCGCGGAAGTTGAAGAATAAAACTGAGTCACCGTCTTTAATAAATTCTCCGCCCTTGATGCGTGTAGCAGGAACAAACTCATCGCCCGTGGTATTGGAGTCGGTGGGTTTATCGTAGTAAGCTTGAACGGCTGCGGTGGCTGAAGCGGCTTCAGGTGCAGGTGCGCCCGTGAGTGCATCGTAGGCCGTCTTTACGCGTTCCCAGCGATTATCGCGATCCATCGCCCAGAAACGTCCGGAAACGCTGGCGACTTTGCCGATGCCGATTTTCGCGAGTTCCGCTTCGAGTTGTTTGAGATAGCCAACGCCACTCGTAGGAGGACTGTCGCGTCCATCCATGAAAGCATGAATAAAAACTTTAGAGAGACCTTCTTCTTTTAAGAGACGAAGAATCGCGTAGAGGTGAGGCAGGGTAGAGTGAACGCCTGCTTCAGAACAAAGTCCCATCAGGTGAACTGCACCGCCGGTGGATTTCACATTTTCAACAATACCACGGAAAGCTTTGATTTGGCGCATTGCTTGAGGATCAGTGAGACCTTTGTCGATGCGGACGATTTCTTGGTCGACGATACGACCAGCGCCGATGTTTTGGTGTCCGACTTCGGAGTTGCCCATGATGCCAACAGGAAGACCGACATCGAGTCCGTGTGCCATGATTTCGGTACGCGGCCAATTCTTGG
>JAEMQU010000009.1:0-2153 GCA_016463705.1 Opitutales bacterium
CCTTTCATCATCTTCATCATCTCACGCATTTGCGTAAATTGTTTAATCATCGCATTCACATCGCTCACTTGCGTGCCTGAACCCTTGGCAATACGGGCCCGACGGGAGGCATTAAGAATGTCGGGCTTGCGACGTTCCTTCACCGTCATCGATAAAATAATCGCTTCGGTTTTACCAAGCATTTTTTCTTCGCGGGCACCGACTTGTACATTTCCCATGCCCGGCATCATTTTCATGATATCACCGAGTGGCCCCATTTTTTTCATCTGACCCATCTGCGCTAAGAAATCTTCTAAATCGAAGTCCGACTTCTTTAATTTCTCAACCATGCGAGCGGCTTCTTTGTGGTCGACCACTTCTTGAGCTTTTTCCACGAGCGATACAACATCGCCCATACCCAAGATACGTTGAGCGAGGCGATCAGGATGGAAGGTGTCAAAGTCACCCGATTTTTCGCCCGTTCCGATATAGCGAATGGGTACACCGGTAACCGACTTCATCGATAACGCAGCGCCACCGCGTGCATCACCATCTAACTTGGTTAAAATAATTCCCGTGAGTGGGGTAGAGGTATTAAACTGTGCAGCGACATCGACGGCTTGTTGTCCGAGTGCTGCATCGGCGACTAAAAAGATTTCTTGCGGCTGAATCAAATCGCGGATGCGACTGATCTCTGACATTAAATCGGCGTCGATTTGTAAACGTCCGGCTGTATCGACAATGACGACATCGGAACCCGACGCTTCGGCATCTTTGGTTAATTGTGCCACCATGGCGGGAATATCTTGCGCATTACGATCTGCGCGAAAATCAATCCCTTCGTTCTTCGCTAAAGTTTCCAGTTGGTCGATGGCTGCGGGACGTCGTAAATCGGCTGCGATTAAACTCGGTTTTCTAACCCCTTCTTTTTTGATGAGATGTCGGGCTAATTTAGCAGCGCTCGTCGTTTTACCTGAGCCTTGAAGTCCAACTAATAAAATACGTAACGGTCTTTGAGGGTTTAAAGTTCTTTCACCTTCGCCGAGTAAGCGAGTAAGTTCGTCTGAGACGACTTTTACCGCCATCTGTCCGGGTGATACGGCTTCAACGACTTCTTTGCCTAGACACGCAACCTTGACGCGTTCAGTGAATTCTTGAGCGACTTTGAAATTAACATCGGCGCTCAGTAAGGCAGAATTAACTTCATTCAGAGCCGGAACGATGTTTTCAGCCGTAAGCTTAGAGAGCCCACGCAGATCGCGGAGAGCTTTGGTCAGTTTCTCAGTTAAGTTGTTAAACACGGATGACCCAAAGAAAACAGGGTTGGTGTTTGGATGCAAGTAAGGAGGCGGTGTTTAATGGCTTTTTGTGCAAAAGTCGTGAGAATGTCTCTTGCACTCTAAGTTAAGTCTCACACTTTTCGGGGCATGGAAATTATCGTCATGGGCTGTGGTACGTCACAAGGGGTTCCCTTGGTGGCCCATGATAATCCAGGCCTGGATCTTTCTAATTCCAAAAATTGGCGTACCCGCACCAGCGTCCACGTCATGATCGAAGGCCACCATGTAATAGTTTTGTTGTAGAATATTTTAGAGATCTTATTTAGATATATTATTCCTAGCACCCATGATCGCTATTACCGTATCCACCAATTATCATGACTTACTGCCTATTGTATACCATCACAATAAGGACTATTTTAAACACTGGGTCTTTGTGACAGACCGGGGTGATGCAGAAACCATTAATTTTCTCTCAACTAAACCTAATGTAACCATTTTATTCTGGGACTTTCAGAATCACAGAAATATTTTTGATAAGGGTGGTGCGATTCGTTATGCGCAAACTTTTGCTTACGAAAAATATCCTGATGACTGGTATCTAATAATTGATTCTGATATTTGTCTGCCTAGAGAATTTTCACATTTTACAGCTGTTTTTCTGCCTACCTATGATGTAAATTTAATTTACGGTCTGGACGAGCGTTTAGATTTTGAATCATTGGAAGATTTTCACAACTACACTAATTATAAAAAGTACGAGCATGGTGAGCGTGTTGATGGTTACTTTCAATTGTACAAAGATAAGTTTTTTTACAATACCTCGAGAGATGCTTCAAATTGTGATAATGAATTTGCAAAAAGATTTCCAGGCAGAAATCTAATTTTAGGCAT
>JAEMQU010000009.1:2253-3951 GCA_016463705.1 Opitutales bacterium
ATTGTGATAATGAATTTGCAAAAAGATTTCCAGGCAGAAATCTAATTTTAGGCATACCCTGTGTGCACTTAGGTAATAAATCTCATTGGAATGGTAAACGTGAATTAGGATCGGATTTTAAGTTGTGATGTTAGATAAATTCGGGATTAAGTTGCATTTTTCCTGAGTGTATTCAGAGGTGTTTTAATGGAAATTATCGTCATGGGCTGTGGTACGTCACAAGGGGTTCCCTTGGTGGCCCATGATAATCCAGGCCTGGATCTTTCTAATTCCAAAAATTGGCGTACCCGCACCAGCGTCCACGTCATGATCGAAGGCCACCATGTGCAGGTCGACGCCGCTCCGGAATTTCGGATGCAGTGTTTAGTTAATCGTGTTAATGAAATAGATTCGTTCATTCTCACTCACGGCCATGCAGACCACGTCCTTGGCATGGATGATCTTCGTCAATTTTGTAATAATAACGGCAAGGCGATGCCGGTTTATACGACCGCGCAGGGCAAGCTGCGTATCGAAGCAATCTATCCCTATGCTATCGGCGCCCTGGCTTCACCTGGATATATTGAATTAGACGTCAGCCTTTTTCCTAAAGAATTAAAACTCCCCGGCGGTGGTATTGTCACTTCGACAGTCCTTCCTCACGGCAGTGAGTCGACTTTAGGTCTGATTTTTTACGAGCCATCCACTGGAAAAAAATTCGTCTATTACACCGATTGTAAAACGCTCACGCGTGAGGCGATTGCATTAGCTCAAGACTGTGACGTCGCCATCCTCGATGGACTAAGACCTAATTTTCACCCGACACACATGACGATAGGCAAGGCCTGCGAAATGTCAGTCGAGATCAACGCTAAGCAGGCTTATATTACTCATATGACTTACCAGACTGATTATGGTAAGTGGCCCGAGTCCGAACTAGCCATAGCCTATCCCAAAGTGGGACTCTGCTACGACGGTCAGCGAATTATCCTGAAGTAATTAGAGTCCTTGGATAATCGTGCCTTCGGGGCGCTCGATCACGAAACGGAAGGGTACATCTTTCTTCTCATCTGCTTTTAAATTAAAGCGCCATTCGAGGGATTTGCCGTCCGACATCTTAAGATTCTCCGAGTCTTTCTCATACTTGGGTTCTTCGAGGACGACTTTGATATCTTCGTGGTCGGAAATCGGAATTTGATCCCACACCACGAGTTCAATGGCCGTGGATTTCGAATTTTTTATTTTAAATATATTATCATAAACCGTGCGTACCGTTTTCTTTCCGAAGAGTCCGCTGGTTTCTTCACGACGACCGAGCTCTTTGCGTTCAACCTTCACCGAAGGATCTACACCGAGGTAAGTCCAGAACTCCTGACCCGCTGGAACTAAATCAAGCGAAGCATTGGCCACGAAAGCACCATCGAGGAAGACCGAGGTTTGACCTGGAAGCAGGGTGAAATCGGATTTATTCTTCGCCTTCGCTTTAAGATATACGTGAGGTGATAACTTGGGCACGCTGCTGTAACGATAGATGGTCGGGAAGTTTTGTTGGGTGATGTTAACCTTGGCGACTTTGTTGTCGGATAAAACATCGGATACACGATCGATGAAGTATGTCTCAGCGGTCGCACCTGTAACGACGGTCGCACCGGCAACGGACATCTCCGATAGGTCTTTTCCACTTTCATCGGCTGCAGTATAAGCATTCATCATTTGGTC
>JAEMQU010000009.1:4051-15772 GCA_016463705.1 Opitutales bacterium
ATTACCTTGCGCGGTGTTAGCACGAACATCGTAGGAAGGTCTCCAGCTAGGGCCAGTAACAATGTAGGAGAGGTCTAATTGAATCAGACCCGATTTCTTAACATCGATTTTAACCTTAGCCACATTGCGATATTTAATACGCTTAATATTCATATTCTCAATCTCGCGGACGATCCGATTAATTTCTTTCTGCACACCGAGTATAGTTTGAGCATTAGCGAAAATTTCTTTATCACATTTTTCTAAGGCCTCGCTATGAAATTGAAGATAACTCGACCACTTGGTAGTATCCATTTCTGCCGGCGCTGTCGCGGTTGCGGTGGTGGTCGTTAAACGCGTAAGGATTTTTTCTAAGGCAGCTTTACGATTATTAATCCGCGCATCACTCATATTTAACTCCTTCAGTTGTTTCGCTAATTCCTCTTTCTTGTCTTCCAGATCTTTTAATCGAGTATCCGCAGTGTCGGTCGTTTGAATCGCTTCGGCTCGGATATCAATCAACGCAAAGTCACCCTTTCCTTGAACCCGCACGGAACTTAAATCTGCGGATCCTGGTAGATTATCGAAATTCAAAACATGTTCGCCGGCCTCAAGATTACCTTCGAGATGTTTAACCACTTCAGCACGGTCGCTGTAAACGGTGACCTCGCTGATCTTAGCAGCATCCGTGGAAAGTGTTTGAGCACAGAGACGAACAAATAAGAGGGCAAGTACGGCAGGTGAGTAGCGCATAGGGGAGTGTTTGCTATGTAAGCGACACCCGGAGCTTTGTCCGTCTAAAAATCAGACTTTTAAGCTTTTGGCTTAGGTTCTTCGTCGACGACCTTGATACGTAATTCACGAAGCTGCTTAGCCGTCACCGGGCTTGGGCTTTGTGCCATTAAGTCCTGGCCGCTCTGAGTCTTCGGGAAGGCTAAAATATCACGAATCGAACTGCGTCCAGCTAACATGGCCACGACGCGGTCGAATCCGAGCGCAATGCCACCGTGAGGTGGGGCACCATAGGAAAACGCCTTGAGCATGTAACCGAAGCGACTTTCCACCACGTCTTGAGGAATCTTAAGAATGTCCTCAAAGATTTTTTTCTGAATCACTGGGTTGTGAATACGAATCGATCCACCGCCGAGCTCTACGCCGTTAAGAACGATGTCGTAGTGCTGACCGCGAACCTTGGATGGTTCAGTTTCTAAAAGTTTTTCATCTTCAATCACGGGTGCCGTGAACGGGTGGTGTGCCGAGATATAACGTTTTTCTTCCGCATCCCAAAGCATCAGAGGGAACTCAATGACCCAAAGGAAATTATATTGATTGGTCGGTAAATTCATTCTGCCGCGAGCTTTCAAGAGTGCGGCTGATTCAAGACGGATACGTCCGAGAATCGTTGAGGCTTGTTCCCAAGGTGCAGCAGCGAAGAACACGATATCTCCGTCTTCAATATTAAGTTCTTTTTTGAGTGCCGCTTTTTCTTCGTCGGAGAAGAATTTGGTAATCGGCGATTTCCATTCACCGGCTTCACACTTAATGAATGCAAGGCCTTTAGCACCTTGGCTCTTCGCAATGGTTTCAAAATTGGTGAGTTCGCCTTGGGTGATATCAGCCAAGCCTTTTGCATTGATGGCACGCACCACTGAACCTTCGGTGTTGGCGACGGTTTGGAAAACTTTGAAAGCAGAATTTTTGAAGAGCGGAGTGAGGTCCTGAATCTCCATCGCGAAACGCGTATCAGGTTTATCGATTCCATAACGATTCATCGCTTCGGCATACATCATGCGAGGGAAGGGAGTGGGGATATCGACGCCAATCGTTTCTTTCCAAGTGCGTTTAAGAATACCTTCGATGAGCGCGTACATATCTTCGCGGTCGATGAATGACATTTCTAAGTCTACTTGAGTGAACTCGGGTTGGCGATCCGCCCGTAAATCTTCATCGCGATAGCAACGAGCCATCTGGTAGTAACGCTCAACACCCGCGACCATCAGCATTTGCTTATATTGCTGAGGGGATTGTGAAAGGGCGTAGAACTCGCCAGGGTTGAGTCGGCTAGGTACTAAGAACTCACGAGCACCTTCCGGAGTGCTTTTGAAAAGTGTAGGCGTTTCAACCTCGATAAATCCTTGGTCGTCGAGTTGTGCACGAATCGCTTTCGAAGCGGTGTGACGGAGTTTAAGGAGTCCGAAATTACGCGGACGGCGTAAATCGAGGTAACGATATTCTAAACGTAAGTCTTCATTCACTTTGTCTGCCTTATCATCATCCATCGGGAAGGGCAGGTCGGCGCAATGATTGTGTACGAGGATAGATTCTGCAAAAACTTCGACTCCACCTGTGGCTAATTTACTATTCACGGTGTCATCGGTGCGGGTCTTAACTTTACCGACGATTTCGATGACAGATTCCGCTTTCAATTTTTGAGCGATTTCTTGAATGCCGTTGGTGCCAGGATTAAAGACTACTTGAGTCACCCCTTCACGGTCGCGCAGATCGACGAAGGTCACGCCTCCGAGGTCGCGCTTAGTATCTACCCAACCCACGAGGGTGACGGTTTTACCGGCGTCGGAAGGACGGAGGGCATTGCAATGTTGTGTGCGTTTCATGGCGGTACGGGTCGGTCTTTATCGAACGGTATGCTTAATGCCCTTAGCGTGCCTTGGTCAAAGCCCAAAACACCGATAACCCCAAAAAAAAGCCCAGTTTTTACTGGGCTTTTAGAGTTTAAAAAATCGGACGATGTTCCGGCGGTTGTCCTGCTGCGGGCACGGGCTTTTCCGATTTCTGCGCAGGCTTAGACTGATTCGAGGCTGTCGCAGGCTCAGTAGCTTTAGGAGCGACTGGCTCAACAGCTTTTTTAACCGCAGAAGTTTTTGTTTCAGTGGGAGCAACGGCGGGAGTAGTGGTGGGTGCCGCTGCATCCTTGGATTGGCACTGGGTGAGCGCAAAAATCGCGAGAGCGATAGCGATGACAGTGAGAGTGATTTTACTTTTATTTGATTTCATAAAATGATTATTAGACTTTATTGTTTCGAACGAGTTCAGCGTTTCGTTTTCCGTATAGGAAGTAAACCACTAATCCGATGGCCATCCAGACGCCGAGACGGATCCAAGTATCGAGTGGTAAACTATACATGAGGTAAAAACAGGCGGCGGTGCCGGCAGGCCCCACGACCCAAATAAACGGAGTTCGGAATGGACGATGGAGTTGAGGATTTACTTTTCTAAGCACCATCACGCCGACACAAACCAAGGCGAAGGCGAAGAGGGTGCCGATACTGCAGAGCTCGCCCACGAGTCCAATGGGCGCCAATCCCGCAGCGACCATCACGACCATGCCGGTGACGAGTGTAATGCGCGCGGGGGTTTGGAAACGTGGATGAATTTTGCCGAAGTTCACCGGCAGTAAACCGTCTTTTGACATCGCGAAAAACACTCGGGTCTGTCCCAGCAATAAAACCAGAATGACTGAACTGAGCCCTAAAATAGCACCGAATTTGATAAAAGGGGCGAGCCAAGGTAAGCCCATGGCATCAATGCCTTTGGCAATGGGCTGGGCCACGTTGAGTTGGTCGTAGGGCACCACGCCCGTGAGCACATAAGCTACTAAAATATAAAGTACGGTGCAGATGACGAGTGATCCGAGGATGCCAATCGGCATATCACGTTGCGGATTTTTAGATTCTTGCGCGGCGGTCGAAACCGCATCGAAACCAATGTAAGCGAAGAAGACGACGCCTGAGGCACGCACAATTCCATCCCATCCAAATTGTCCGACTCCCATTTGCGGTGGAATGAAAAGACCAGCAGGATTATTAACCGTCACCCAATTAGAATGCGCCACGTGGCCAAGTCCCACAGCGATGAAGATAACAATGATGGTAACTTTCAGAACAACGAAGGCAGCATTCACGCGTGCGGATTCTTCAATGCCGATTGTGAGAATGGCGGTTACCGCAGCCACGACGAACATCGCTGGTAAATTAATCACCGCGCCCGTGCCGACAAAATGATAAGCACCCGTGGTGGCATCTAACACCCAATTAACAGGGGCGGAAGCCCAGGTTGCGGGAATCGCTAAACCAAATCCTTCCAGAAATCCATTAAGATATCCCGACCAACCCACGGCTACAGTTACTGCGCCGACACCGTATTCTAAAACTAAATCCCAACCAATAATCCAGGCCATCAATTCTCCAAGCGTCGCATAAGAATAAGTGTATGCACTGCCCGACACGGGAACGGCCGCGGCCATTTCGGAATAACAGAGTCCTGCCAAGCCGCAGGTAATGGCACTCAGAATAAAGGAGATGACGACAGCAGGTCCGGCATGCGCTGCTGCGGCGTGACCGGTCAGTACGAAAATACCTGCCCCAATAATTCCCCCGATGCCAATCATGACCAGATTGTAGCCACTCAGGGATCGCTTCAGTGTTTCGTTTCCGGTGAGTGCCGCTTCACGATGTAATTCTGTAACACACTTTTTGGTAAAAATACTCATGGGGGGTAGTGGAATGCCCAATTTCTAGTATAAAACGCTGATTTCGCAAGATTACATAATCAAGCGGTGCCTATTCGCTAAACCCCCATTTACCGCTAATATATGATTTAGCGTATTATCTCGCACTTTCTAAATCTCCTACTCACTTTGCCTCAATGCCATTCGCATCACTAGGGCTCGACGCCTCCATTCTTAAAGCTGTAGCTGACCAAGGTTACACCGACCCTACGCCTATTCAAAAGGCCACCATCCCGATTATCTTAGAAGGTACGGACGTCATCGGCATTGCCCAAACAGGTACTGGTAAAACAGCCGCATTTACTCTGCCTATTTTAACTCGTCTCGTTCGTACAAAATCCAACACCCACAAAGCAAAGGTTCGTTGTTTGATTCTCGCTCCAACCCGTGAGCTTGTTGTGCAAATCGCCGAAAACGTTGCCGCGTATTCACGCTACTCAGGTGCAACGGTTGCTACTTGTTATGGTGGTGTCAGCGAACGTCCTCAAATTGCTGCGCTACGTAAAGGTTGTGACTTCTTAATCGCCACCCCAGGTCGTTTGCTCGATCTCGGAAGCCAAGGTCACGGAGATTTTTCTGGGATTGAATGCCTCGTCCTCGATGAAGCTGACCGCATGTTGGACATGGGCTTCTTGCCTGCCATCAACACCATCGTTCGCGCACTTCCTAAAGAGCGTCAGACCTTAATGTTCTCGGCGACTCTCTCCCGCGAAATCGAAACTTTAACCAAACAGTATCAGCGCGATCCTAAACTCATTGAGGTCGGACGTCGTTCCAACCCTGCAGAAACGGTCACGCAATTACTTTACGAATGCCCTTCATCCCTCAAGCAGGTGATGTTAAATCAGCTTCTTAAGGACGAAGAAAACTTCAAGATGGTGCTCGTCTTTGCCCGTACTAAACACGGCGCCGATCGCGTCTGTCGTAAACTCGAAGCCGATAAAATTCATTGTGCTGCCATTCACGCCAATCGTTCCCAAGCTCAACGTCAACGCGCGCTCCAAGCTTTTAAGAATGGTGAAGTCCGTGTTCTCGTGGCGACGGATATCGCTTCGCGCGGTATCGATGTAGACGGAATTTCACACGTCGTTAATTTCGACTTCCCTGATCAACTCGAAGACTACGTTCACCGTATCGGTCGTACGGGTCGTGCCTCAGCGAAGGGTACAGCGATTACTTTTATTACACGTGAAAATCAGGGTGACCTTCGTCGACTTGAAAGAATCATCGGTAAGCATTTACACTGCGGTAAATTAAAAGATTTCGATTACTCACAACAAGCCCCAGCCCGTCAGCCCGATGACTTTGTGCGCGAACGCGATCCTCGTGCCGGTGCCCACAATAGCGAACGCTCGGGCCGTCCTCAAGGTGGCCGTCATGGTGGTTTCCGCGCCGCTCAAGGAAAGTATCGTCCTTTCGGACGCCCAGGCACCCGTCGTACGGGCGGCCCTAAGTAAACAGCGGTTCGCTGATTTGCTTTTGGAATTAAACCACGTCTAATGCAGGCGTGGCTACTTCCGTTCGACTGATTCTAGGCGACCAACTGAATTTAAATCACTCCTGGTTTAAGAAAGTAAGCCCCGATGTAGTCTATGTCCTCATGGAGGTGCGCTCGGAAACGGATTACGTCCTGCACCACGCTCAAAAGGTCATCGCTATTTTTGCGGGTATGCGACGCTTAGCCGAGCAGTTAAAGAAGGCAGGCCATAAGGTGAGGTACTTTCATATTTCAGATAAAGATAACACCCACCACTTCGCCACGAATCTCAAGAAAGTGATTAAAGAGATCGGGGCAAAGCGTTTTGAATATCAAGAGCCCGATGAATATCGTCTCGATCAAGAACTGAAATTATTCGTCAAAGATTTGGGATTAGAATCTGCCTGCGTAAGTTCGGAGCACTTTATTGATACGCGCGACGGCGTAGCTAAACATTTTCAGAAAGACGCCAAGCGCTGGGTGATGGAGTCGTACTACCGTCGGATGCGTCAACGCACCGATATGCTAATGGATGATGGCGAGCCGCTGGGCGGACAGTGGAATTTCGACCACGATAATCGTAAGCCTTGGAAGGGTAAGCCCGACTTAGTAAAATCATGGGATTTATCGCATGATCACTCAGCCATTTGGGCAGAGATTCAGAAGAGCGGAGCGAAGACTTTTGGTAATCCTTCCGCGGACAACTTCCCTTGGCCACAAGATCGCGCCGAAGCCCTCGCTCAATTAAAAGCTTTTATTCAAAAAGGATTAACGAATTTCGGAGATTACGAAGATGCGATGCACACTGATTCAGATCGGTTATTTCACTCACGTCTATCGTTCGCTTTAAATGTAAAACTCCTTTCGCCCTTAGAGGTAGCTCAGGCTGCGGTTAATGCCCATCAGAAAGACTCCTCTGTGTATCCACTCGCTGCAACGGAAGGATTTGTTCGTCAGATCATCGGCTGGCGTGAATACATTCGCGGAGTCTATTGGGCCAAGATGCCTGATTACGAAAAATCAAACGGTCTCGGGCATACGTTATCTCTGCCTTCGTGGTTTTGGACCGGTAAAGTGAAGATGAATTGTATGAAGCATTCCGTGGGGCAGTCACTCGAGACAGCTTACGCGCACCACATCCAGCGGCTCATGGTTATTGGTTCATTTTGTCTGACGGCGGGAATCGATCCTGCGGAAGTGGAGAAATGGTATCTCGGAGTTTATATCGATGCCTTTCAATGGGTGGAGCTACCGAATGTTATCGGCATGAGTCAGCACGCCGACGGAGGTTTTCTGGCGACGAAGCCTTACTGTTGCGCTGCAAGTTACGTTTCGAAGATGTCGAATTATTGTACCGGTTGTATCTATGATCCTAAAGATCGCCACGGCCCTAAGGCCTGTCCGCTTAATGCACTCTATTGGGATTTTTGGTTACGACATCAGAAGCGCTTTTTAAATAATCCCCGTATTGGTATGGCCGTAAGACAGGCTGCAAATATGTCACCTGCCGAGCAGAGTGCGGTGCGTAAAAAAGCCGATGCCTTAAGGGCGGATATCGATAATCTCTAATTTCATTGGGATAAAAGACCAGGGGTGGTTTGTCAGATTGACAACTCACCACCCACACGGCTTAACAAATCTTCCTTTGCTCGGGCTGTAGCGTAGCCTGGTAGCGCGCTTGCATGGGGTGCAAGAGGTCGTGAGTTCGAATCTCACCAGCCCGACCAGAGGATGAATTTAATTAGGTAGGGGCGCGACAGCGTCGCGTCCTGCTATCCTAATAAAAACGCAAAAATAAAACCGATAATCCAAAACACCACGGAGAAACCGTAAATCCAGTAAGAGATTTTACGTCCGAAAATACAGGCATCAGCTAATTTTTTATCAGCGGGACAGGGAAGATTGCGTGCCCACCGTAACCAAATGCCGCCGATGACTAACAGAACACCTGAAATACTGAAAACGAGTGGTTTATGTTCGGAGATCCAGATGAGTTGTGGAAAGCGATTGAGCGTGGATGCAATTGTGGCACCGAGACCTAACGAAACCAAGAGTGCTGGAATCGCACAACAAATGAGCGTAGAGGCCGAGGTAAAAAGCGTAAGGAAGGGAACGCCTAAAGCCTGAATCCAATTTTGGAAACGGCTCATGGGGTGCTCTTTTTTAAGGTCTCTTTAACGGAGTTGAATGAATCTTTGGGGTAAGTAATCGCGCGTAAATTAAATCCTGCATCTGTGACAATTTGTTTCGTTTTTTCTTCGGGGAGTTTTTGTCCTTCTTTTAATTGAAGTAGGACAGCCTTCACAGTGAGATTAACGTAAACCGCTGAAACCTCAGGGAGGTTGGTGAATGTCTTGGTGATATTACTTGCGCAGAAATTGCAGACTAATCCATCAACCGTTAATTGAACTACGGTGCCGGATTGAGATGGGGTAGCCGCAGGTGCGGAGGGTTTGGTCTCTTTGCTTGGCTTATTGATTTTTTCTAAAAACTTTTTAGGATTTTCATCAAAGTCTTTACGACACTCTTTGCAGCAGAGTTTGATTTCTTGATTTTCAAAAACAAAAACCACGGGCTTGCCCATGGTACCGAGTTTTTCATCAGAGACGATGCAGGTATCGAGAGGGTAGGGTTTTGCGCCCGCAGGGAGTTTGTCGTCTGCCTGACAGATCAGACAGAGACTGGTGATAATGAGAGCGAATAGTTTTTTCATAAGTTTAGAAAAGTAAGCGAACACCCGCTTCGGCGTGGGTACCGTGGTCGGAAATCATCACTCGTAATTCGAGCAATAGGTCTTCGTGCATGAGTATGAGTGATGGGCCATGGGCAAGTCCAACCCCGTCACCGTTCTCATGTTGTACCGTATAGTAAATCCAGGGTGCCCACTCATCGTACTCGGCAAGCCAAGGCGCCCAACCGCCCATGAACGTGCTGACGAGGCGACTGGCAGAGGGGACAAAGACAGCCTGCTCTTGGAGCATGATATGCCAGCGACGGGTTTCCCAGTCGGCAATAAGTGAGGCCGTGCCCGCCCAGCCTTCACGGTTTCCGGTACGACCTCGCCCAATACCTGCTCCGACAATGATATTAGCCTGAGAGTCTTCGGTATTCCACCTTTTGAGAAGTTGGTTCACGATCGCCGCTTCCACTTGGATACTTTTTCCCTCACCGGTATTAAAATAATATCCACCAAAACCCACGGAGCGAAAGCCGGTAAAGCTTCGACCTATTTCCGTGTACGAAAAAGTGTGACCATACTCCGCCTTGAGGAAGTTAATTCCTGGTGCCGAAATCATCTGAGCCGTCAGGCTTATGCTTGTGATAAACACTCCGATTAAGATGGATAAAAATGACTTAGTCATGATTTTAATGATGTTGTTTTAGGGCTAATTGCAAATGGTTTTGGATGTAATGAGCGTTACTGACTCACTCGTTTGTGTCAATGCGTACCTTAATCCTATTTCCTCTCATGATTCTGATGGGTCGGGCAGAAAATACCGCCACTAAAGCGGTAACGCGAGCGCAGCTCGCGAGGGGACAAGGTGACAAGGGGTAATGCTCGTTCACGACTCCGTCGTTCCGTTATTTTTTATAATAGGTTTTAGACACAACCCCTTGTCCCCGTGTCACCTTGCCCACGTGTCCCCTAAGCTGTACAAATAAAAAAGGCCCGAGTCGCCTCGAGCCTTTTGAATTTAAGTTTTATTACAGCTTACTGCTTAGCAGGTTTTGCGGCTTTGGTAGCACCACCGTCGCGATTCTTATTCTTTCCGGATCCTGCGCGCTCTTTGTCTGCTTTGGCCGCTTTATCAGCAGCATCAGCAAGTCCAGGATTAGCTTTAGTCACCGCAGCTTTTTGAGCTTCAGCCAGATTACCTTGAGCTTCAGAAATCGCTTTGTCGTCCGTACCTGCTTTGGCGGTATCGAGTGCGGCTTGCGCAGCAGCTACAGCGGGATCGCTGGCACAAGCTTTACGGGCTTCGAGTAATTTTTTCCAATCTTCTTCCGAAACTCCTTCAGGAGCTTTAGGACTCTTATGTTTTTTCTTTTCACCTTTGGGAGGTGGATTGCCTGGAGGATTAGCAGGTGGCTGATTGGCATAGAGTGAGCCAACCGAAACCAACAATGCGAGGAGGAGGATTTTGGATTTCATAGTAATGTATAGGGTTACATGTATAATACCCCGGTAATTTCAGGAAGTTGCACTGAGATTGAGGGGACATGGTGATACGGGGACAAGGTGACAAGGGGTAATGCTCGTTCACGACTCCGTCGTTCTCGAATTTTAAATTAGTTATTACACTACCCCGTGTCCCCATGTCACCTTGCCCACGTGTCCCCTCAATTAGAACTGGTAGGGGCGCCACTGCGTGGCGTCCATTCATCTCCCCATGTCCCCGTGTCACCTTGCCCACATGCCCACTCGTGGCCATAGGCCACGTTACGTCCTAACACCCTTAAGCATCCTTACCAGATTTCGAATCAGAGTCATCTCGGTCGTCCTTGTATCTTTTCTTAAATCCCTGCAATGCGGCAAAAAAGGCGATACCGAAGAGCACAGAGATGAAGAGCGCGAAATAAGGGACGTACTCAGTCATCTTTGGAGTTTCCGATAGCTTTTAAGTAGATACCGAAAGCGAGGATGGAAGGGGCCCAAAGCCCGACAAAAATGGCGTCCTCCTTATGACCGTTCCAGTAAAGTATCTTCGAGAAGATGATGACCAGGAAAGAGGCAATAAACAGAAGTTTATCAGTTAAGGTGAACTTGTTGAACATGTGCAAGGGGTGTTGAAACTTGAATCTAATAGTAGCCCGCTCGGAGTCAAATCGTGATAGACTTCTTTTGAAAACAAAAAGCCCCGTCACTTTTGATGACAGGGCTTTGTTCGACTTGGCTTAGGCTAATTAGGCAGGGAGTAGTACGCTGTCGATGACGTGAATCACGCCATTGCTCGTTGCTACGTCCGCAATCACGACATGTGCGCCGTTGATCTTCACCTTGCCGTCGGCAATGGTGATGGTGATTTCGCCGCCATTGACGGTCTTGGCTTTCATGCCGTTGCTCAGGTCAGTGGACAGAACCTTACCAGCCACGACGTGGTAGGTGAGGATGCTGGTTAACTTACCTTTGTTTTCGGGCTTCACTAGGGATTCCACAGTGCCGGCAGGCAGCGCTGCGAAAGCAGCGTCGACTGGAGCGAACACGGTGAACGGACCAGGTCCGCTGAGGGTTGCGACTAGATCAGCTGCAGTAACTGCGGCGACCAGAGTCTTGAATGAGCCGTTATTCACGGCGGTTTCTACGATGTTCATTTTTTATTTTTGGTTTATTGGGTTAGGGAAAAGGAGTATCTAGATGGTACACGAGTTTTTGAAATCTACGAAAAACGACGGTTAAATCACTTAGCGGCAGACGGTCGTTTTAAGGCGAACTTTGCCTAGGTGCATCGTTTATTTGTAATGTCAAAATAGCACAGACGATTTATTCTTTTCGTCACATAACAGGCACTACTTTGGCAATTAGAGATGGAGGGGACACAGAGCGCGAGCAAAGCTCGCGAGGGGACACGGTGACAAGGGGTAATGTCTAAAACCTATTATAAAATAGAGGAGCGACTTTGTCGCTTAGACACAACCCCTTGCCCACGTACCAATTTGCCCACGTGTCCCCTGAAATTGTCCACCTGGCGGAGAGAGAGGGATTGATTTCGCTTCGCTCCAGGGCTTCGCCCCAATC
>JAEMQU010000009.1:15872-34547 GCA_016463705.1 Opitutales bacterium
ACCTGGCGGAGAGAGAGGGATTGATTTCGCTTCGCTCCAGGGCTTCGCCCCAATCCTGACGGATTGTCTGTTCGCCTTTGGCTCACCGAACCCGAGTTCTCATCCCTCATTAGAGCTTTGTTTAAATATCCATCTGGCGGAGAGAGAGGGATTCGAACCCTCGGTACCTTGCGGTACACTGCATTTCCAATGCAGCGCGATCGACCACTCTGCCATCTCTCCTAATTACCAGATAGAAAGTTCATCAAACCCACAGGCTTTTAGGCGTCAAGGGGGAACATCTGCGTATTAGGGTTAATTAGCCTTTATCATCAAGCGGACTGGGGGCATTATCGATTTATGGGAATAAACAAAAGCTTTTCAAAGCCTACTCGTTTCCGTGCTAAATCACCCGTCGCGCCTCGCGGTCCTAAGGGCCCACGTACGTCCGATCGTGCGAAGTCCAAAAAGTCTTCGAAAAAGTAATTTTATTTCACGACCTGCTTAGCCCAAGAGTCCTTGAGGCTTACAGTGCGATTAAAAATGGGCTTCTGCGAGGTGGATTCTTTATCCACGCAGAAGTAGCCGGTACGTTCAAATTGCACACGACTGCCTTGACCTAATTTTAAAAGGGCTGGTTCAACTTTTCCACGGATGACCTGCATGGAATGTGGATTTAAATGTTTTCTCCAATCGTCGTCCTCCGCTAAGTCATTCAAATTCTCATGCATGAAGAGGCGGTCGTACAGGCGAACTTCCACATCGCCCGCTTGTTCTGCGCTCACCCAGTGAATGGTGCCTTTGACTTTTCTGCCATCCGCTGAATCGCCACCCTTAGTCGCAGGATCATAGGTGCAATGTACTTCAGTAACCTTACCGGTCGCATCTTTTACGCAATGCGTGCAGGTAACGTAGTAAGCCCAACGCAGACGAACCTCTTGTCCAGGTGTCAGACGGAAATATTTCTTGGGCGCTTCCTCAATAAAGTCATCACGCTCGATTAAAAGCGTCTTAGAGAAGGGGATTGAGCGCGACCCAGCCGCTGGGTCTTCAGGGTTGTTCTGCGCTTCAAGGTTTTCGGTCTGACCTTCAGGATAATTAGTAATCACCAGTTTAATGGGATCAAGTACCGCCATGAATCGGGGCGACGTCTTATTTAAATCATCACGCACGGCGTGTTCGAGTAAGGCGACGTCGCTGAGTGAGTTATGTTTGGTGATACCAATGACTTCACAGAACTTACGAATGCTGGATGAACTGTAGCCGCGACGGCGGAGACCCGAAATGGTCGGCATACGCGGATCGTCCCAGCCACTGACGTGTTTCTCGTTAACGAGTTCGAGTAACTTACGCTTAGATAAAACAGTGTAGGTGATGTTTAGGCGGGCGAATTCAATCTGTTGTGGTTTAGCCGGCGTATTAACGGTATTGATAACCCAATCGTAAAACGGACGGTGCTTTTCGAATTCTAGAGTACAAATGGAATGAGTAATGCCTTCATAAGCATCCTCAAGCGGGTGGGCGAAATCGTACATCGGGTACACGCACCACTTATTGCCGGTGTTGTGGTGTTCGACTTTGCGAATACGATAAATGACTGGGTCACGCAGGTATTCGTTGGTCGCAGCCATATCGATTTTCGCCCGTAAAACCGCCTTTCCTTCATCGAACTCACCTCGCGTCATTTTTTCAAACGCCGCTAAATTTTCTTCAACATTCGTATCACGGGTTGGACTGTTCTTACCTGGCGTTTTGAAATCACCTTTTTGCAAACGCATTTCCTCGAGCGATAAATAGCAGACGAATGCCTTACCTAACTTGATGAGCTTGATGGCATCCGCATGCATCCGATCAAAATAATCTGAGGCTTGGTAATAGTGTTCATTCCATTCCGCACCCAACCAGCGCACGTCCTCTTTAATCGAGTCGACGTATTCAATTTCTTCTTTGGTCGGATTGGTATCATCCATCCGCAAGTTGAACTGACCATTAAACTCGGTCGCTAAACCAGAATTCAGACAAATCGACTTAGCATGACCGATATGCAAGTAGCCATTGGGCTCTGGGGGAAAGCGGGTGACAATTTTCTGATGCTTACCCGACGCGATATCGGCATCGATGATCTGCTGGATGAAATGGCGAGGGGTTTCGGACATCGTTAATTACGCGATGAAGGATTGAAGTCGGGCTAAGGTCAAATCGCGACCGAGAGCATGTAATACTCCGATTAAATGGGCACCGCCGCCTTGGCCCGACACCGCAAAGCGCACGGGCGCAAAGAAGTCAGTAGGCTTGCGACTATGCTCAGTCCCCGCGGCATTAAACGCCGCTTCAATAGCTGCCACATTCCATTCGATAGATTGCAGGTGAACTAAAATCTCACGTACGCGTGCAGTGGGCTCGCCACCTTTTTTAGTGAGGTTGGCGAAAGCAGCTTCGTCTTTTTTGAAATCGTTATTAAAGAAGAAACCTACGAACTCAGGAAGGTGCTCAAGGGAATTTACTTTTTCCTGAATAATAGAAAGAACTTCAGCGAGTCGAGCATCCGAAACATTATCATTCAGAATGTTAGCGTTTTGCAGAATCGGTTTGGCAATTGCGACGAACTCAGAGGCGGGGAGGGCACGCAAAGTTTGCGCGTTGATGTGTGACATTTTCTTTTCATCAAAGCGCGCGTTGGATTGGTGAATCGCTTTGAGTTCGAATTGCTTGATAACCTCGTCAATCGGCAGAATTTCTTTTCCATCCGCCGGTGTCCAACCGAGTAAGCAGAGATAATTACGAACGGCTGAAGGAAGGTAGTTTTTATTTTGATATTCTTCGATGAGTGCACCGCGATCGCGTTTGGACATTTTACCGGGTCCGTCGGTCTTTAAAATGAGAGGAATATGGGCGTATTCAGGAGGTTTTACACCGAAGGCCTTAAAGATTTCGAGGTGCTTGGAGGTATTAGAAAGGTGGTCTTCGCCGCGAATCACGTGGGTGATTTTCATTTCGATATCATCGACGACATTCACAAAGTGAAAGACCGGCTCTCCATTGGAGCGGAAGAGAACGAAGTCACGATCCTCGGCGCGTTCGACGCGACCACGCACTAAATCGTCGAGCACCATGGGCGCGGCCTCTACTTTTTCGATTTCTTTCTTTAAGTGGTCATCGAATACCGTGGAACGTTTTCCATCCAGACGAAGCCACCAAGCTCCGTCTTTCTCGTACGCCTTACCGAGTTTCACTAACTCTTGTAACTTGGCTTTATAAAGTTCGGTACGTTGGGATTGAAAGTAAGGACCGAAATCACCACCGACATCGGGACCTTCATCCCAATCCATACCCAGCCAGCGAAGGGAATCTAAGATGACTTTCAGATACTCTTCGGAGTTACGCTCTTTATCGGTATCTTCGATGCGTAGAATAAATTTTCCACCCGTATGGCGAGCGTAGAGCCAATTGAATAAAGCCGTACGTGCGCTTCCGATGTGGAAGAAGCCAGTGGGACTAGGAGCAAAGCGTACGCGGACAGAGGACATGGGTGTGACTCGACTAAAGAGCTTATTGAGCTTGTGGCTCAGGCGCGGCGGTGAGGTCTTTCAACAATCCCATGCCCATAAAATAAGCATTTCGTGAGGTAAAACGTTCTGCCAGTTGCTTCACTTCCTCGGACGATGCATCGATTTGGGGGCGATCCGATTTAATAATATGGATATAAACCGTGTCACCGGTGGTGGTTTGAATTCCAGATACGATTTTACCAGCGCCAGCCACTTCGAGAGACTGTGCGGTATTTTCGCTCACGCCGGTAAGGTTTGCTGGTAGATTGGCGGTGGTGAAGGGGGCGAGCTGACTCACCTTGAGTCCCAAGGCTCCAGCACTCTCGGCGAAGTTTTTATTATCAGCGGCTGAAGCTTTCATTGCTTTGCTGATTTTGAATACTTCATCACGCATGAGGCGGAGACGCTCATCGCGTTTCCAGTTAGCGGCGGCGGCGTCTTTGACTTCGTTGAAATCAGGAATACGTGAATCGATACGCTTTTTAAAAATGACAAAGACCGCTGCATCGTCGGAACGATACATATCCGTGCGCCATTCTTTTTCGGATAGTTCACCAGCGGCCTTGAGGGCTTCGACTGGCACGCTAGTAAGTTCGGGCGGATTAAGGCTGTCGAAAGCTGGCAAGGTTTCGCTGGTGGCGTTTTGTTTTTGGAGCCAAGCGGTGAAAGCGGGCTCGTCGGATTTATGGGACTCAACCGGGAATTGATCTGCGAGTTCTTCGCCGATTTTTCCAGCGAGATTACGGATGGCACGATTGGTGCGAATTATTTTTTCGATTTCGGAGCGACGGGCCAGAGCTTGTTCGCGTATTTTTCCCGGCTCAAACTTCAGTTTTTCGGCGACATTAAAGCCTTCCATGACGATATCGTCCTCACTCACCAGTGAGCTATCGGGCGTGATGTTTTTGAATGAAACGAGGGATACTTCTACTTTGGCAGGCAGGCGGTAGCTCTCTTTGTTGGTTTCGAAACTCGATTTTACTTTGGCTTCGTCGATCGTGACGGCGGGATTGAACTTCGTGTTATCGAAAGAGGCGACCTCGACGGTCCAGATTGTTTTTTCACGTTGGAGGACGCGTTGTAATTGAGAAGTGGTGACGTGTCCAGGGCCCGAGAGAATTTGGACGGCTTTGTTGACGCGCCATGCGTTGCGAATAAAAGTTTCAAACCGGGCAAGGGTCTCTTCTTCAGAGGCATTGAGTTGTTTCGATGCTACTTCGACGAATTTAATAAGTCCGGACGCTGATTCTTTGCCGTCGATCGGCGTGGTAATCGCCGCGGCAATTTTACGCACTTCATTATCGGAAGGTTGGGGAATGCCTAGAGTATCAGCGACGTGAATTTCGGCCACGTATTGGGTGAGGCTTTGGCTGTCAGCGCGTTGTCCGCTGATGCTGGTGAAGACAATCAAATCGCGGTATTGGTTTTGAACCTTCGGATTATTGAGATCGACCCCGAGGTAAATACGGGAGTTGGCGCCCGATGGACCATCTGAAATGCCTCCTTGCATGAAAACAAGTGATGCAACGCCACTTAAAATAAGTACCGCTTTGATTATTTTGTGGTACCTGTCGGTGATTGGTCGGAGCCAAGAAATCATGGTCTCACCTTGGTTAGCGATTTGGTGCCTGTCAATCAGTCGAGAAGGCTTTGGCTTACGCTTGCAGGGACTGGGGTTTTCTTTACGGTTTCGGGGTGCCTAAGCCCATACATTGCATCGTAGCCGTTGCTCAAAATGGGGTTATTGGGCGCGAGGGGCGTTTGCCTTGGCATATTCCGGAAGACTTGGAATGGTTTACCGATCAGACGGTCGGTGGGGTGATGATTGAAGGCCCGGCCTGTTATCAAGAACTGGGAAAAGCATTGAGTGGTCGCGGTACCGTGGTCGTTTCGCGCGATGAGAAAAAAGTTTTTCCTGGGGCGACTCGAACCAGTGATCTGGTGTCGGCGATTGCGGAAGCCGAAAAATTACCGTGGTCGGGCCCTACTTGGATAACGGGCGGAGAAAGAATTTACGCTGAAGGTTTAGCCCATTGCTCCAAACTTTATATCACTCGCATTCATCAAGATTTTTTGGGTGACCGAACTTTTCCGAAAGATTGGCAAAAAACTTTTACCCGTTTAGTCTGGTCGAAAGAAAGTCGCCAAGCTGATTTAACTTACACTTTCGAAATCTGGGAACGCTGAATACGGTCAATTACCCTGTGAATTAAGGGTTAATTTAGATTAGTTTGACTCACCTGAAATCGCTTCATTATCTCTTCCATAACGCTCTCGTATTTCAATGGATAGAATGCTGGCCTCCGAAGCCGGCGATTTGGGTTCGACTCCCAACGGGGGCACCACTTTAAAGTTTATTTTTCTAACTCGTGGCTCGCGGCTTTGCCGATCCAACTCAGCACGCCTATTCCAATTAAAGCATAAGCGCAGGCCGAGGTTAAAAGCGTCGGGCGCATGCCCCAGACATCGGCTAAGACCGAGGTGACCATCCCGGCGAAGGGGAGCAGTCCGAAAAAACTTAAGCTGGCGACAGCGGAAACACGTCCCCGAATTTCTTCGGGCGCACGTTCCTGAATGACGATATTGCTAATGCCAATGAGGGTCGAAACACCCAGCGCTAAACAGACAAGCGATCCCGCTGCCCACAGGAAAACATCGGCCATACTTAAACTTAAGAGGGCGATGCAAATTAAGGTAACCGCCAAAATAATTAAATTAGGACGCCATTTATGCTTAACGAATGGTACCGCAATCGAACCCGTGAGTGAGCCGAGACCTGAACTCAACATGAGCCACCCGAGTTGTTGGGGTTCTAGCTGTAACGTGTACTTGGCGTAAAGGGGGAGTAGAATAACCATCACGGGAAAAACGAACACGGTGTTCGTTGCCATCAGTAAAATCATGGCGAAGCTGGGCCGGTCATTGATCACGTGACGAAAACCTTCTCCGATGCCGTGCTTACGTTTTTCTTCCTGAGCTACTGTACCTTTCGCTCGTTTAGGTAGGGTCAGCAGGGCAATCATCAGTGCCAGAAACGAAAGTGCATTAATATAATAAGCAAAGGAGGCACCGTAGTGACCCACAATAAAACCGGCAAGCGCTGGGCCGATTAAGCGCGTACCGTGGAAGACTGCCCGATCAAAAGCAACCGCTTTAGCAACGTTGGCTCGCCCCACTAATTCGGGCACAATGGCCGCCGCCGCAGGCATTTCAAAGGCACCCGATATTCCCAATAAAAACGAAGCGAGAATGATATGCCAAATTTGAATATCTCCTTGGGCCACTAAATAACCTAAAAGCAACGAGAAGAAAATTTGAACTACTTGGCAGATTTGCAGGATGGCGCGTTTGTCATACCGATCTGCATACAGCCCGCCAATCATCGAAAGCGCGAGAACGGGAAGACCGCCCGCTAAATTTACCCAGCCGACCATGACCGCGCTCGTCGTGAGACCAACCACGACCCAACTGTGCGCCATGGCCTGCATCCACGTTCCGGTCATCGAAATGGCTTCACCAATAATATAACGAATAAACGGTGGGTTGGGAAAAGGGATAGACTCTTTCGAATCCTCCGTCGCCAGTGCTGGTTCCTTTTCTTGCATTTTCAGCAAGTAAGCCGATGTGACTGGGGGGACAATCTAAACCTCGTTTATTTTGCAGCCGGGTCGCTGGCCTTCCACGCTTTATCGACGACTGGGCGGACTAATTTAACGATTTCAGCATAACCGGCGGCATTTGCATGCATCGCATTATCACCTTCTTCACGGTAATAGGCCGCAATCGCTTCACCTCTAGCGTTATTCATCACTTTATTATGATCAACGAAAGTGAGATTTTTTCCAGCGGCGCAATATTTTTGCAGAAGTGCATTAAACTTATCAAATTCTGCCCAGTGCACTTGGCGCTTAGGTGTTTTAAGTCCGGCCATGATCACAAATCCGGCTTTCGGATTTTCTTTACGGATACGTTCCACGAACTGACGAATATTTTCGACCACGGCTTCAGCGCGACTGCCTCCGCCTAAATCATTAGTGCCTGCAAAATAGATCACGAGGCGCGGATGATAGGGTAAGGCGATACGATCCATGGTCGAGAGCACTTCAGTGGTTTTGGATCCGCCAAATCCACGATTGATAACAGGATAGGGTTTGAAATCTTCAGCAGCGGTAATCCAGTAGCGCGCTGAACTTGAACCAGCAATGAGGAGTGCATTCTGGGGAGGCGGATTAGCCTTATCTTGAGCGACAAACTTGGCGATATCGTCAGCAAAACGAATCTTGGGCTGGGCAGTTTCGGTTGCCGTTTGCGCACCGAGCCACGGTGTTACGAAAAGGAGTAAGTAAGTAAATAATTTCATGAAGAGCGGTAAGTTGGGGCTGGAAAGTAAGCGTGGAGTTTTTATAAGACAATGACGTATGCCCAATGTTCCTGGATTAAGAAGCCCGTATGAGACGGTTAATGGACTCGTCTACCTTCCACGGATGCTTGATAAAATAAAACTCCATGCCGAGGGAAAACTGCATGCCGACTTCGTCAATAATCTCGGTAAAGCTTTTGATGATCGTTGCTGCCAATACTTAGGCGTGCCTTATGAAGAACTTAAAAACTGGGTACTCGCAAATCCTCAAGCCTCGAATGAAGAAGCTTTTACCTGGGCGCAAACCCGCGGAAGAAAATTATCGTCTAATGACATCGATATTTGGAATTCGTTCATGACCAAGCGCGGTTGGCGCGATGAGGCTAACGAAACGCTGCTCCGTCGACTCAAGGAAAACGGACTGACGGCCGACGCCGGAGTCGACACGATGTTTGATTATATCGAAGTCGATGAAGGTCGGACCCCGCGCGGAAAAGCACTCTAAGCTTAGGCGAAGTGTCCAAATCCTTGACCGGTGATCACCGCACCATCCGCACGAGATTTAATTAATCCAGTCCCGTGACTTATAACTCCAATACTTTTTAGAGGAGTCAGAGGAAATTTTTTCTTGAAATTGGCTTCAAGTAAATCGGCCTGTTCGGCTGCGACAGTAAACAACAATTCATAATCTTCGCCGTCTTGTAAGGCATGTTCAATCGCTGGCTTTCCATCAGCTTTTGATAGTTGATGGGCCGCATCCGAAATAGGAAGTGAGGTTAAATCGATAACGGCATCTTGAGTCGGATTGATGAGCCCATGTAGGTCTTTGGCCATACCATCCGATAAATCGGTGCAGGCGGTTACTGTGCTTTGGGCGTTCAGCCATTCTCCTTCGGCCAGACGCGGCTCGAAACTTAAATGATGTCCAAGAATAGATCCACCGAGTTTTCCGGTCACAAAAATAACATCTCCGTTATGCGCCGTCTTACGGGTTAAGATTCGATGAGCAAAACCTTGTACGGCTAAAGTTGCTGCGAACGTGCCGGCTTGTACGCGACAAATATCACCCCCGACACAGTGGAGTCCGAATTGATGCGCCGCTTTGCCAACTCCGCGGGCAAAGTCTTCGAGCCACTCGCTATCGACATCAGGTCCCACTAATAAAGAAAGTAATGCATCGCTCGGAATGGCACCCGCGGCCGCTAAATCGCTGAGATTTCGATTTACCAATTTAGCACCCGCTAATGCACCCGCGGTAGATGAATCAAAATGTCTGCCGAGAATCACCGAGTCGACCGTGCTCACCCGAAATTTTCTCGCCACTGTTTCTTCAAAGATGGCGCAATCTCCGCCGGGTCCGGCTGGGAAGGGTGGACAGGCCTGACCCAGGTTAGCGGTGACGCGACGAATAATTTCTTCTTCGGTGAGTTGTCCGACACTACGGCTTGGCTGACTGGTGATGGCACCCATTCGAAAATTATAACTGGCTGGAGGCATTTGGCGCTAAATAAAGCCAAATGAAAGTATGCAAATTAAAGAGAGCGTGTAAAGTGATGCAGGTGAAAAGACCGAAACGATCACGCATAATACAGAGTACCGAACCAAACGCCATCAGGGGAAAGACGGCAGCGAGATTGCCGTGCACGACGCCGAAAAATACACCAGTAATGATAATCGCATAACCGCGAGGTAACCATCGTTTTAACGAAGGATAAATCATTCCGCGAAAAACCAACTCTTCCATAATCGGAGCGCCAATCACGCAACTCATTCCCAGAAAAACAATCGGACTGATTGGCCCACTCCAGTCGTATTTAGCAATAAAATCTACGAGCGGTTGGATATCCTCAGGGAGAGGCTGGCCGGACTGTTCGCTGAAATAATAAAATAATTTCCAAACCAAGCCTGCACAAAGGGCGATGGCACACAGACTGAAAAATTTTTGCCAAAGGCTACGTAAGTCAAAGCTTTGCCAAGCGGACTTGATATCATCGGAAAAGGTTTGAACGGGAAGTTGAGGTGCTTTGTTTAAGCTGGCTGAAGGAGCAAAGCGTAGTGAGCCAGGGCAAAGATACGCGAAGGTAACTAAAGTAATGGCACCTAAAATATGCCCGATAAGTTGCGCAAAATAGATCGCAGTATCGCCTTCGGTGAAAATAATTTTTAAACCAGGAATTAAGCTGCTTGGAATCACCGACACGTAGACGAAGAAACTGATTAAGCCAAAGAGACCATAGATGGCCTGAGACGAGTTCTGTAGTTCGCTGGGTTGCTCTTCACCGTAATGGATGGTGCCTTTTCGAAACATGGCGAGACCCACGAGGAAAAGGATTCCGATCCAAGCAAAGTAAGCGTAGTCTAAATTGCTTAAAACCACTTCCTCGTTCAACTCGGCTGAGGCCAAAAAAATCATAGTTAGACAGGTTTGCTATCCGCGATCACTGCTTTGCCGCCGACGAAGGTTGAATGGATACGGCTCGAGAAAGTTTTTCCGATGAGCGGATTGTTGCCCGATTTTGATAACTGATTTTCGGTATTAAACGTCCACGAAGTTTTAGGATTAATTAAAACGAAATCAGCCGCTGCCCCAACGGTTAAAGTTCCCGCATCAATGCCGAGCACTTTAGCTGGACCTGTGGTGAGTCGGGTAATCAATAATTTAATATCTAAATGGCCCGTGGCGACGAGTGCATCGTAGGCCGCAGAAAAAGCGGTTTCTAAAGTCGCTGCACCGAAGGGCGCTAAGTCGAATTCACAATCCTTCTCCGTGCTCGTGCAAGGAGAGTGATCAGAGCAAATAGCATCGATGGTGCCGTCAATTAACGCAGCGATCAGCGCGGCTCGGTCGGATTCTTCGCGCAATGGTGGATTTACTTTCAGGCGAGTATCATAATGTGCCAGTGCTGCATCCGTGAGTAAAAGGTGTAAGACCGAGACTTCCGCAGTGACAGGGAGTTTATTCGCTTTGGCTCGACGAATAATTTCAGCAGAACCGGCGGATGAAATGTGTTGAAGGTGAATACGTGCCTTAGTGAGGCTCGCGAGAACGCAGTCACTAGACACTACAATTTCCTCAGCGGCACGAGGCCAGCCACGAAGTCCGAGACGAAGCGACCATGTGCCTTCGTGCATTTGTGCTCCCTCGGTCATGCTACTGTCCTGACAGTGATCGAGCACGACTAAGTTAAAAGTGTTAGCGTACTCTAGAGCACGGCGCATGATTTCATTATTCTGCACGCCCGATGTAGTATCGGTTGCCGCAATGATTCCCGCTTTCTTGAGCGAGCCCATCGGTGCCAGTGCTTTGCCTTCTTGCTGTTTAGTAAGGGCACTTGCCGGTAGAACATTCACGACAGCATGTGCATCGCAAAGTTCACGAATCAATTGAATGGTGCCGACATTATCCGCTGTCGGAATGGTATCAGGCATGGTCACAACCGTGGTGAAACCGCCCGATGCAGCCGAAAGCGTACCTGTGCGGAATGTTTCACGTGCGCTGCGACCCGGTTCGCCGAGTCGACAATTTAGATCAATGAATCCAGGGGAAAGAATCATTCCATTCGCTTCGATTATTTGAGCGGATTTCATTTCTTCCGCTGAAAGTTGCGCGACAAATTTTCCGTCTTTAACAAAGACATCAGCGACTTCATCGCGACCACTGGCGGGGTCGATCACGCGGGCACCGCGCACGAGAATATTTTTTTTATGATTCATCGTTTGAGGGCCGAGGTGCAGAGGTGAAGAACAGCCATCCGGACGGCTACGCCATTGCGTACTTGTTCGAGAATGACGGAGCGAGGTCCGTCAGCCACGTCGCTATCGACTTCGACGCCGCGATTGATGGGACCCGGGTGCATGACGACTGCATTGGGTTTCATCCACGCTGCGCGTTCTGCATTTAAACCAAACTGCGAAGTATATTCAGCGAGTGATGGGAAGTGGGTCGTCGTTTGACGCTCGTGTTGAATGCGCAGGAGCATGACCGCATCGGCATCGGACAGTGCCGTTTTCAAGTCGTGCACAATACGAACCTGAGGGAAGGCTTGAGCTAAGGATAACGGTACTAAAGTCGCTGGACCCGCGAGCGTGACTTGGGCACCTAATTTGGTGAGGCAATGGATATTAGAGCGGGCGACGCGACTGAAGAGAATGTCGCCTAAAATAGTAACCTTGAGCCCTTCAACCTTACCAAATTTTTGTTTAAGCGTGAAAGCATCTAACAGCGCTTGGGTGGGATGCTCGTGGGCACCATCACCGGCGTTGATCACTGAAATGTCTAAGACTTCACCGAGGTAACGCGGTGCACCGGCAGAGGAGTGACGAATCACGATGGCATCCACACCCATGGCGCGAATGTTCATCGCCGTGTCGCGCAGTGTTTCACCTTTAACCAGTGATGAAGCTGTGGTGTTAATCGATACCACTTCGGCCCCTAATTTTTTGGCTGAGATTTCGAAAGCAGTGCAGGTCCGTGTGCTTGGTTCTAGAAAAAGATTTACCACCGTGCGACCATGCATGAGGTCGAGTCCTTTACCAGGGGCTAGAGCGGGTAGGAATTTTTCCGCCTGATCAAAAAGAAATTCTATCTCGGCCCGGGAAAGTGTCTCGATGCCGGTTAAGTCTTTTTTGGTCCAGGTCGTTTGTTGAGCCATAGGTTTTGTTCCGGTGGCTCTAACAGTAGGCTAGAACCATTGGAAAAGTGAGAGAGGTGAGGGGGGTGGCAAGAAAGAATCGATAGAGAACCGACATTTTCGTTTAAACCTGCTAAAATTGGGCATCCGGCTTGTGTTTAGATGTATTCTATTAATTTAGACGTTATGAAAATAAGCTGGAGCACACGTATCATCATTTGGGGCGTTTGTGTGATGGTTGGTTTAACCGCTGGATATATTATTCGTAAGCCGAGTGTTAAAACTGACGGACTTCAGCGAGTCACGGTGCAGCTCGATTGGTTTCCTGAACCAGAGCATGGCGGACTTTATCAAGCTGTCGCTAAGGGATGGTTTAAAGAGGAAGGCTTAGATGTAGTTCTTCTTCCTGGCGGGGGTAATGTGAAGGTGACACAGATTGTCGCCACGGGTCGGGCTGATATCGGTCAATCCGCCACCACGCAAGTCATCCAAGCGCGTGCAGCTGGTTTGCCTCTTTGTAATGTGGCTGCTGTTTTTCAACGCATGCCACTTTGTTTAATCCTGCATGAAACCTCGTCGGTGAAATCGTATCGTGATTTGGTGGGTCGAGTCATTATTGCCCGACCCGAAGCCGCGTGGATTCCTTTTCTGAAAAATAAATTAGGCGCCGATTTTTCAATTCGTCCACAAACTTACGGACAAGGAGATTTTCTTCGTGACCCCGAAGCGATTCAGGAAGGGTTCTTTACCGCTGAACCGTATTTTCTCCAGCAGGCTGGGGCGAAAGTGCGCTATCTACGATTGTCTGATTTTGGTTATTCGTCGGCCGCGACATTATTCACGACCGATGAGTGGCTGAAAAAGAATCCGGAAGTACTCGCGAAGTTTTTGAAGGTCTATGTGCGCGGATGGCAGGATTACCTTACCCAGGATCCGACTCTCGCTCATGACCTCATGAAAAGAGATAATCCCAAATTGGATGATGGATTTCTTACTTGGTGTCGTCAGCAGATGATTGATTCAAAAATTGCCGCCGATGAATCGATGCAAGAAGTTTACGGCGTACTTTCTCGTCAACAAGTGGAGAGCGAAGTTACCAGCTTGGTCGAAACCAAAGTCATTCCCGCCAACTCAGTGAAAGTCGACGAAGTGGCCCAAGGTCCCTGGGTTCGTTAAAGATTACGCACCGAGTAACTCACGAACCTTCTGTCCGATCGCGGCAGCCGCTTGCGAACGATTGTCTTTATGGGCTGCGACGACATTTACTAGAGCGCTACCCACGACGACTCCATCAGCGATTTCACCAATGGCTTTAACGTGTGCGGCGGTAGAAATTCCAAAGCCTACGCAAATAGGCAGGTCGGTGTGTTTTCTGATTTCTTTGACGGCACTCTGTAAGTTTTGTGCGAGTTCGGTGCGTTCACCCGTGACACCTTCGCGTGAAACATAATAAATAAATCCTGAAGCATGTTTAGCAATCAGTGCCATGCGTGCGGGTGGAGTGGTGGGCGCGATAATGAAAACATTCGCTAAGCTGAATTTTTTAGAGGCCGCAATCAGTTCACCGGCTTCTTCGGGTGGGCAGTCTAAAACGAGGAGTCCATCGATGCCGGCTGCTTTAGCTTTTTCACAATACGATTCTACGCCGAAGGAAAACAATAAGTTGTAGTAACAATATAAGATGATCGGTTTGTCGGTGACGGCGCGAGTATCGCGAATGATTTCGAGTAAGTGATTGAAAGTCATACCACCTTCGAGAGCGCGTTGGGCGGCGAGCTGGTTCGTTAAGCCGTCGGCGAGAGGATCGGAGAAGGGGACGCCCACTTCGAGAATGTCGGCACCTGCTTGGGCGAGGGAGGCTAAGATTGATTTCGAGGTAGCGACGTCGGGATCGCCGGCGCAGACATAGCTGACGAAGGCGGGACGTCCTTCGGAGCGACAGCGAGCAAAAGTTTCGGCCAGGCGTTGCATGGACTATGAACAAGACGGATTTTATACTGAGAGCAAGCCCAGGTGCGGTGAACTAAGGCTTTCTTTCAGCAATTTTATGGGGGATTATTTCTCGTATTGCCAAGTGGCTAAGAAGTATAATGGTGAACCCTCTGTTGGCCCAGGTGGTGGAATGGTATACACAGCAGACTTAAAATCTGCCGCCGCGAGGCTTACCGGTTCGAGTCCGGTCCTGGGCACCAACTTTTTGGTTTGAGAGAAGACAGCCTTCAGCAGCATTAATTCTTTGGCTCAACCATGGAGTTTATAACGGGTCTGCGTTTATTGGCTTCATTGGCGGTGCTCTGGTTGATTTTGTCCCGGCTACTAAATAACCTGGCCTAGAGAGAAGAGGTTCGCCTTTGATTTCAAAAAAGGTTTTTTGAATGACATGAATCTTACGCTTTGGCAGGAATGGACTCAGTCCGCCGCTGCTGATCATTTTAATAGTGTCGCCTGCGGTATCTTCTTGGTTGCGATCATTCATGCCTTTCTTGTTTTCAAAATATCCGCTTACGCGAAGCACTGGGATGAAACTCATGCTGGCAGTTTTGCCCAATCTCCTCGTAAGAAATTTATCAGTCAGGCACTTCACTTATTAGGTGAGGTAGAAGTAGTCTTTGGATTTTGGGCTATTATTTTATTATTAACTCTTATTTTGTATCCGGGAAAAGGGTGGGAGGTAATGATTAATTATTTACGGGGTGGTGATTTAAAGAGTGCCGACTCAGCTCCGACCTCTAAATTCATTGAACCCATTTTCGTGATGGTGGTGATGGTCGTTGCTTCCACTAAACCGGTCTTAGATTTCACCTCTTTCCTACTTAATCGACTGGTAAAATTTTTCGGTGGAACTCCCGCAGCGGGCTGGTTTGTCATTTTAACCATCGGCCCACTTTTAGGGTCATTGATCACTGAGCCAGCAGCGATGACCATTGCGGCTTTATTGCTGGCATCTCAATTTTACGTTTATAAACCAAGCGTTTCGCTGAGTTATGCGACGTTAGCGTTATTATTTGTCAATACGTCGGTCGGTGGATCTTTAACGCATTTTGCGGCTCCGCCGATTGTGATGGTTGCCGGACATTGGGGCTGGGGCTTGGTCGAGGTCTTTAATCAATTCGGTTTGGCTTCTATTTTTACGATACTCATTTCTAATACCGCTTACTTTTTCTTTTTCCGTAAAGAACTTCTGAGTTTCAAAAATAAATCTGAGACTGTGTCGTCTCTGCAAAGTCCAGGTTGGCTGGTTTTAATTCATTTAGCTTTCATTGCGGCCTTTGTGGTATTTCT
The DNA here is from genome assembly GCA_016463705.1 of Opitutales bacterium. Lineage (GTDB taxonomy): Bacteria > Verrucomicrobiota > Verrucomicrobiia > Opitutales > UBA953 > UBA953. Next base: position 31,673 of record JAEMQU010000009.1, read on the forward strand.
GACCAAGCATCAGCTCGCTACTATTTTAGTTTTATTTACGGGTTTCTTAATCTTTTTAAAATTTACGCGAGGGCATCAGCAGCCGATCGCTTGGCGGAGTCCGGTCTTAGTCGGATTTTTCTTAGCTGGATTGGTCGTGTTGGGCGGACTGCAGTCTTGGTGGATTGCGCCGATCCTTGTGCGACTGGATGAAGTGACCTTGATGATCTCGACGATTATTCTGTCGGCCTTTAATGACAATGCGACCATTGCTTATTTAGCGGCCCAGGTTCCGCAGTTATCGGAAAACACATCAGCGGCGGCGGGGTTACGTCAGGCCGTGATTGCTGGTGCTTTGGCGGGTGGGGGATTGACGGTGATTGCCAATGCGCCTAACTTGGCTGGTCAGACTTTGCTCTCGAAGTTCTTTGAGGGTGGAGTTTCGCCACTGCAACTGGCACTTTGGGCGCTCTTTCCTACGATTATCGCGACAGCTTCCTTTTGGCTGGTTCAACGATTTTTCTAAGAAAATCAGCTACTCTACCGACTTTCTTCAGCCATTTTTGGCTGGTTAATTTTCGTTGGCTTACTACCGTTTAGTTTCTACTTATTTCAAGTACCCCTATTTATGAAATCTGAATCCCGTCGAGGTTTTACCCTAATCGAATTACTCACCGTAATCGCCATTATTGGCATTATGGCTGCGATGCTTTTTCCGGCGATTAATGCGGTTCGGAAAAAATCCAAAATTGCTACATCTCAGTCTACTTTCTCGCAGTGGTGCACAGCAGTGAATCGTTACAAGTCGGTCTATGGTTTCTATCCAAACATCGGTACAACGTATTCTAGTGCAGCTGATTCTCTCCATAAATTGGATGATACCGCGACCACGCGTAAGTTCATTAAGGCTCTTTCTGCTAAGAACCCCAGTGGTTCTGCCCTGATTTCTGCGGATCGTACCGTGCTTAATCGGAATGCCGAAGAGTTTTGTGCCTTCTCCAAAGAAGATTACGCTTTTTATGATTCGAGTATTGATACGGGCAACACTCTCTTGGTCGATAAATTAGGTAACTATAAAATCAGGGTTGTTTTTGATAGTGATTCCACTGGAAGCATTAAAAAGATATCGGGTGTGACTATTCCCGACGATATTAATTCAGCCAAAAATGGCACGGGTTTAGGAATTGATTCTGCTACGGGCGGAATTCCCGCTCGCGTAATAATTTTTACCGCTGCGGGTGAAGCAGCTAGTTTTGACGGTACGACAATCACGCCGATGACGGGTGATGACGCTGCTGACATTATCGCTATACAGTGAGTACTTCACAGATCATAGCACGTGCTCGACGGGGCTTCACCCTCATTGAGCTTTTGGTGGTTATCACCATCATCCTGCTTATTTCTGCTTTGTTCTTAGGTATTTCAACGGGTGATGGTGGAGGCCTGAAGGGTGGCCAGCGCATCATCGCATCGACCATTCGCTCCGTGCGTGCGATGGCGCTCATGAATCGCGGTGCATACAGCACGGGTATGACTTACAACGGTCGCTATCGTTTGCTCATTCTAAATGAACCGACCGATCCTGTAAATCACCTGCACCAATTCGTTATCGCCGTCGGCTGTGTTGATTCCTCCAAGGTTTCAGCGGGTGTCGATCCCTCATCAATTTCCGATACCGCTAACAGTGCCTATGTTTGGTACGCACCCGAACAGCCAACCAGTCTTCCTAATGGCGTTTATTTTATCCCGCCCAATGGTTCCACCACTACGATTAATGGACCCGTTAATCCCGATAACGGTACGAGAGCAGTTTTAAGTAATAACCAATTTAGCGTCATTGGGCCGATTGCTGATACATCTTCGTCGGGTGTTTTAGATACGACGACCAGTCCGCCTAAAATGTTATTTACTCCCGTGAATCAGCCCCAGGCGCTCAGTGCCGGTGGCAAGAGTTGGTATTACATTGAATTGCAAAGTAGTGGGGCCTCCAATCACCTTGGAAAAGTAGTACTCATTTTTGCCAATGCTACTTTACGTAGTGATGGTAAAACCGCCGAACTCGACATTCTTAGTAATAACCAATTCGCTGTCGTTGCCGTTCGTCCGAATGGCGATGTCGTCATCTCCAACGACTCCGACGAAATTACTCCCTCTAATTCCAAAGAACTTAAATAATGAAATCTTCTTCAACACCTAGCACGCCCCGTCGCGGATTCTCACTCGTTGAAGTGACGCTCGCCATTGGTATCGTGGGCATGGCGATTTTATCACTCGTGGGTATTCTGGGTTCCACCTTCCAACAGGTGGACGACATCATGCAAACCAACCGAGCACTTTCAGGTGTCACCCGTCTCATTGGAGCGCTCGATAATCCTCGCTCCATTGTTTATCTCGATTCCGGAGCTGCGACGAGTTCAGCCAACAAGGTATACGTTCATCAATCGGCTACCTATAAGGCTTTGGTAGATCCCAATCCCACGACATCACCCGCGACGAATTTCGATATCTCCTACCGCCTCCTCAAAGCCGCCGACACTTCTACCAATGGTGTTTGGCTTTATGTTTATGAGCGTAAAGTTCTACCCAGTTCCAGTGAAACCACCGTCGTCGGGGATGTCGTGACTTACAATGTGACTTCTAATCCGTCTGTCATGGAAGTCGCCATTTGCCAGAGTGATTTATTTACGCCCGCTTTTGCGAGTGCCCGTAATGTCGTCGGCACTCCGATGCGCGTCAGACTTTCCATTTCGAAATTACTCATCGGGCAGCGCTGTGCTATCGATGCAACCTCCCTTGAGCCATCGAGCAGCACCTGGACTGGCACCGGAACATTACCTGACTCAAATCTCTACGCCTTAGCCTATTTACCGGTCGTTGCTGAATTTTTCCCCCACGA
>JAEMQU010000009.1:34647-69190 GCA_016463705.1 Opitutales bacterium
CGTCCGCGTTGGGCGCCCACAACATCATCCCCACGTGTTGCGTTGAAGGGCGATGTCTGTGCGATTGCTTACCGTATCGGTCAGTCTTCTCCCTTCGACGCTCCGGGTGATCCTATTCAACAGGTTTACGGTGTCTACCGTACCATCATCGATCCGGAGAATACTTTCCGTGAGGCTATTCCAAAGATCATGGAGTCAACGGCGGCCGCTCCAAAGTCGCCATGGAATTATTGGTTTGGTGATGCAGCCACCGCTACCCCGCGTTCATTTGCCAACTACAGTGATATCAAAGCGGATTCACGTATCCTGATTGATTTTCTCCAGAATGCCTCCACCCCTTGTTGGACATTGGATCAATCAAACTTTATCGCATCAAACGTCGTCGCGATGAATTTCACTTTCTGGTGCACGTCATCTTTGCCTGATAGCTCTGCAGTGACCGGTGCACGTGTTGACCCGCTCAAACGTCCCGCGCAGTTACTCCGACCAGTCCTCGCAGAGTCTACAGATACGGCCTTTAAATTTTCTGCATCAGGCTATCCTTCCTCCTACAGTGCAAATACGGTTGCCGGTGCTGATTCCAATGCGGCACCGTTGCGTTGGACGGATAACAAAGGCGTCGGCGGTGCGAAAACACCTCATCCTTATGATTCCTTTGTGGGTCGTCTCAGAGTTTACTCCGATCGCATTTACCCTGATGCACTAAGTTCAGCAACGACGCCTACTGCTACGCAACTACCTTATTTGCCGTATACACTTAAGGCCATTGAAGTCTCGATCACTGTATTAACTCCCGAGGGTTCCAAGGAATTGCGTGCCTTACAAAAACTGGATGGCAAAGCGCAAAGCTCACAGGGTGTCATCTTGAACACCAATGCTTCTTACCGACGGATTGTTAATCAGTACGGACGGAATTACACTCGCTATATCCGACTGCTGGGCAACGGCGGCGGCTAAAACAAAAAAGGCGTCTAGAAAAGACGCCTTTTTTATGAGGTAATATTTTAAATATCTTATTCCGAGTAGACGCCCATCTTACGGAACTTCGCGTAACGTTCGGCGACGAGTTTCTCGCCCGAGAGTTTACCGAGCTGCTTAAGAGTCTCGCGTAAGGTCTTACGAATATTGGAACTGGTTGCGGCGGGGTCTTCTTGCGCACCGCCGAGAGGCTCTTTGATGACGCCATCGACGACTCCGAGCTTAACGAGGTTAGGCGCATCTAAACGCAGTGCTTCCGCTGCCTTAGGTGCATGAGCACGGTCTTTAAAGAGAATCGCGGCACAACCCTCAGGAGAAATCACGGAGTAGTAAGCATTTTCTAAAATAAAGACGCGATTAGATACAGCGATACCGAGGGCACCACCGGAACCGCCTTCGCCGATGACGAAAGTAATGATGGGTACTTGGAATTGACTCATCTCACGCAGATTCACGGCAATCGCTTCGGCGACGTGACGTTCTTCGGATCCGATTCCTGGGAAGGCACCAGGAGTGTCGACCAAGGTAATAATCGGCAACTTGAAAGTATGCGCCATTTTCATGAGACGCAGGGCTTTGCGATAACCTTCAGGATTGGGGCAACCGAAGTTGCGGCGTAAATTTTCTTTGGTATCACGACCTTTTTGTTGTCCGATAATCATCACCGGCTGACCTTCAAAAAACGCCGTACCACCGACAATCGATTCGTCGTCCATGTAAAGACGGTCTCCGTGCAGCTCTTGGAAGTCGTCGCACAACATATTGATGTAGTCGAGCGAGTAGGGGCGACGAGGGTGACGTGCTAACTGCACCCGCTGCCAAGGGTTGAGGTTGCCGTAAATATCGCGGCGGGTTTGTTCGAGCTTAGCCTCCAGGGAATTCGCTTCCTTGGTGACGTTGATGCCCGCAGATTCCGATGAGGCACGGAGGGCAATAATTTTGTCCTCCAACTCGCGGATGGGCTTTTCGAACTCTAAAGTGAAGCGTGGCTTCGTAACAGACATGCCAACTAAATAGGACAGTTGGGGCCAGTAGAGCAAACGGAATAGGGAGCTCTTAACACTGAAATCGCTCAATTTACCCCTATTTTATGAAGGTTTTGATTTATTTGAGATTTTCTGGGGCTTGAGCAGGGATTTCACTCATCTCACGTCGCCTACTCGGTGCGTGCCTAAACTCGTCCATCACTTTAAATAACCTATTCACGATTTGCCTGAAAACTTATTTGGGTTAGTTTCAACACTTCGATTACATGTTTCCTCTCGATCAACGTAAAAACTGGTATTCAGGGCAAGGGCTGTGGGCGGATGTGCCAGCAAAAGATTGGAACGACTGGACATGGCAGTTGCGAAATCGAATCACGACCTTGGCTCAGTTGGAGAAGCTGATGACTTTAACGCCTGATGAAAAAGAGGGCTGCCTTTTTGCCGCCAACAAACTTTCGTTAGCCATTACTCCGTATTATTTTAATCTGATTGATACGAAGAATCCCGAATGTCCGGTTCGTAAACAGGTCATTCCCAATATCCAAGAATCCTACATCGCTCCGGGTGAATCGCCCGACCCTGTGGGCGAAGAGGGTACAATGCCCGTTCCAGGAATCGTCCATCGTTATCCCGATCGTGTTCTCTTTTTAGTGACCGATCGTTGTGCTTCCTACTGCCGATATTGTACCCGTAGTCGATTAGTCTCGAACGCCCAGTCCTATGATTTTCATCCCGAGCTCGAACAAGGTTTGAAGTATATTGAAAGTCACCCCGAGATCCGCGATGTGCTGATTTCAGGGGGCGATCCGTTATTACTCTCCGATGCCAAAATCGATTCCTTGCTGGGTCGCTTACGCGCCATTCCGCATGTGGAATTTATTAGAATGGGCTCACGAATACCTATTTTTCTTCCACAGCGAATTACGCCAGAGTTAGCAGAAATTTTCCGCAAACACGGTCCTATCTGGATGAGCATTCACACGAATCATCCGAAAGAAGTAACCCAAGAACTCGCTGTGGCTTGCGAACATCTATCCTTAGCGGGCGTGCCGCTAGGAAATCAGTCCGTTTTACTTAATGGCATCAACGATAGCATCGAAGTGATGAAATCATTAGTTCACCGACTTTTAATGATTCGGGTGCGCCCTTATTATTTATATGCCTGTGATTTGATCGAGGGGTCGACGCATTTTCGTGCGCCGATTCAAAAGGGAATTGAAATTATTCGTGGCTTACGTGGACACACCACCGGCTACAGTATTCCCCAATTAGTCGTCGATGGGCCTGGCGGCGGCGGCAAAATCCCGCTCAATCCTGAATACGTTCAAGCCATACACGATGGCGTCTTAGAATTAAGGAATTTTGAAGATAGAACTTATATTTACCCGACCGGAAATAAGTTACCTGATCCAACTCCTAAGTTACTCGACTAAAATACTACGGGAGGGACTTGGGTAAATTCTGACGGTCAATAGAGGTGTGACTGGTCGCATCTTGATCGCAATTCACTAGGATTAATAAACACAGCGCACCTAGGATAACTGCGAAAATGGATAAAGGTGACATCAACGAGAATTCATAATGTAAAAAATCATTACATTATAATCAACAATAATTATACAATAACCAACCCTGAGGGTTATTCTCGAGGGGGTGCTTAAAGTGGTGGGCCCGTAGGGATTCGAACCCCAAACGTCTGATCCGTAGTCAGAAATGATATCCATTTCACCACGAGCCCAGTGAAGGGTTAAAAGAACTGACTACAGGGGCTAAGGCAAGGAATTTTTAAAAAATCACTTTTTAGCCCTATGAAGTGCAACCGTACCGCACAAAAACAGTTCATAAGTCACTTCGCTAAAACCCACCTTTTTAAGTTCGACGGTTAAACCATCGGCATCAGGAAAATCGGCGATACTGGATCCGAGGTAGCGATAGGCGCCAAAATCTCCGGTAAGAAGGCCAGCTAAAATGGGTGAAATGATTCGTACGTGGATAAAGTGTAATGGCCAAAAGAGTTTAGAGGGCTGCGAAAATTCTAAAATAAAAACAGATCCATGATTCTGAGTAATCCGGGCAAGTTCTTTTAACCCCTGTTCACGATGCTCGAAATTTCTCACCCCGTAAGCAATCGTCACGACTTCGCAGCTCGCATCGGACATGGGCAACTTCATACAATCACCAGTCAGGAATTCTATGGATTTATTTTCATGGGCCGCTCGACTACGGGCAATATCGAGCATCGGTTCACAAAAATCATATCCGGTAATCTTAGTCGTAGAGGGGAGGGACTCACTCATGGCGATGGCCACGTCGCCGCTACCCGTGGCGAGGTCGACCACTTCCTTGGGATTGAGTTTGGCCACGCTAGCGATGAGTCGATTTCGCCAAAGCACACAGAGCCCAAAACTTAAGACTCTATTGGCCAAGTCATACCGCGAGGCAATGCCTGAAAACATTTGGTTAACTACATTGCCTTGAGCCATGCTCAACGCTTCAAGGAATCGGGTAGAAGGTCAAGTCATCCACTCACTTAACGAAAAATTCCACCGCCCAATAAAACATGGTCGCGGTAAATCGCTACCATCTGTCCAGGCGCTAATCCTCTTTGGATATCTTTAAATTTGAATGTGACGCTGCCATCCGCTTCGGGTATATATTTCGCCCAAGTAGATGCATCGCGATAACGTACGCGAACTTCGATATCTTGTGCAGTGGTGACGGGCTGATTAATCCAGCTGAAGTTGTAGGCCTTGGCTTCGCTGGTATATAAATCAGGCGTACCTGGTTTATCAAAGGCCACATGCAGCGTATTCGCATTAAAATCTTTTTTCGTAACGACGAAATATTCATTATCGGTATTCGAGGGTAGTCCGATTCCTTTGCGCTGACCGATGGTGTAGCGATGTAGGCCTCGATGTTGTCCAATCGTTTTGCCATCAGCCCTGACAATCGGTCCGGGTTGATCAGGAATGTGTTTTTCGAGAAAATCCTGAACCGGTACTTGTCCTAAAAAACAAATACCTTGGCTATCTTTTCGCGTAGCATTGGGCAGTTTAGCATCCTCGGCTAATTTACGAATTTCTGATTTTGTAAAATCTCCAATCGGGAAGAGCACTTGAGCAATTTGGCTTTGTCGAAGTAACGCTAGGAAATACGACTGATCTTTTTGGGGGTCGACTCCCTCCATTAAATCAAACGTGCCATCCGCGTTGGCGCGTCGACGTACATAATGTCCGGTAGCAATCGAGTCATAGCCTTCTTGCAGTGCGCGTTGGAGGAAAACTCCAAATTTCATTTCTCGATTACAAATAATATCTGGGTTGGGAGTGAGCCCGCGACGGTATCCATCCACCAAGTATTCAACGACCTTCTCGCGATAGTCTTTAACAAGGTCGATAATCTTGAAGGGGATCTTAAGATGTTCGGCTACTGCTTGGGCGTTACGGACGTCGTCTTCCCAGGGACATTCACCAGGGAAGGGCAGGCCTTCTTCGTTCATCCATGTTCTGAAATAGGCAGCATGCACCTCGTGGCCTTGCTGTTTGAGGAGCAAGGCTGCGACGGCGCTGTCAACGCCACCGGAAAGGGCTACAAGGATTTTGGCCATCTTTTCATAAGTTAGATAAATTCTACCCCGAGGGGCGAGAAAGGAAACCTAGTCCCAGGCCCTAACTGCTTGTTAAGTCCCTTGCCAGCGGTGCTAAGATAGATTTTAGTGTGCTCATGCGTCTCGGACTAGCCTTCCTTCTGATGAGTCTCACCCCCCTTTGGGCCCAATCCAACCAAGTGGCGGGTATGCAACAGGATATTGCAGACTTAAAAACCGAAGTAGAAAAACTCAAATTAGAAAATCAGGACCTCCGTGAGTCCTCATCGCGCCAACGCGCTTCAGCCGCTCCCGCGAGCTCACCCAGCGAAGCGAATGCCAAACAGCGTAAAGAAGTTTTAGACGAAGTGGATCGTCGTTTAAAAATTCAAACGAAGGAAGTGAATGCGGCCTTGGCCGAACTGACCCGCCAAGTGAATACCACTTTAACGAAAAATAATTCAACTCCAGCCAAGACTAAATCACCAGCTCCCGTAGCAACAGCGGAAACTCCTGCGGTGGTCGAAGAACCTGCTACGACGGAAATGCCCCAAACCGGTGTGACTTATAAAGTGGTGCGTGGTGATTCCGTGACGCGTATTGCGAAGAAATTTAATTCCAAAACGGAATGGATTTTACAGGCGAATAAATTACCTAATGCGGCTGCCTTGAAGGCCGACGTCGAAATTTTCGTTCCCCAAGCGGAAACTCCTGCTCAATAATTTTACATGGCAACTCCTCCCAAAAAATCGCTCGGTCGCGGACTCGGTTCCCTCATCGGTGCAGGTATTAATAAGTCCAATACAGAAGCCGCTCCCGTCGTCGCTCCTGCACCTTCAGCTCCTGGTTTAAGTTTATCGGAAATTTTACTGACTCAAATTGTCGCTAACCCTCGCCAGCCTCGTCGCGAATTCGATGAAGCCAGTGTGAAGGAATTAGCCGAATCTATTAGGTCCGAAGGCCTTTTACAGCCAGTGGTAGTCCGCAAAACTAAAGACGGCTTTGAATTGATTGCGGGTGAGCGTCGTTTTCGTGCTTTTAAGTTACTCGGTCAAAAAACGATTACGGCCCGACTCCTCGAAGCGAGTGATGCATCGAGTGCCGTTCTCGCTTTAGTCGAAAATTTACAACGCGCGGATTTAAACCCGATTGATGAAGCTCTCGGTATCGCCTCCTTGATGCGCGATTTCTCACTGACTCAAGAGTCGGTAGCCGATCGACTCGGAAAACCTCGCGCGACAATCGCGAACTCGGTGCGTTTGCTCTCACTGGACCGTGAAATCCAAGGCTACTTATCGAAAGGACAAATCTCGGCGGGTCATGCCAAGGTTTTACTCGCGATTGAAAATCTTGCTCATCGCATTCAAGCCACTCGTAAAGTAGTGGAGGACGGTTTATCCGTACGTGCTACCGAATCGCTCGTGAAAACTTTTGTCACCGATAAAAAGAAAATTCATCGCGACAAAGAAAAAACGGTTGTGGAAGATGTCCAAAAGAAAATCGCTTCACACTTATCCGCCAAAGTACAAGTCACCCGTAAGGGTAAAAAAGGAACCATCATTATTAGTTATGAAGGGGATGATGACTTGGCGCGCTTGCTCGAGAAATTCGGCATTCGACTCTAAGTTCAAACCCATAAAAAAAGCCCGTGAAAACGGGCTTTTTGTTTGATTAGGTTTATCCGAATTATCCGCGCCAGACGCGTAATAATGCATCAGCCATATCCGATGGAGTTGCGGCAACCGAGATACCACACTCTTGGAATATCTTAATTTTGGCTTCCGCAGTATCTTCAGCTCCACCGATTACAGCACCTGCGTGACCCATGCGTCGACCCGCAGGAGCGGTGGCACCCGCGATAAATCCAGCGACCGGTTTCTTGCAATTCGCTTTGATCCAGCGTGCGGCTTCGACTTCTGCGCTACCACCGATTTCGCCAATCATGATGATCGCTTCGGTTTCAGGATCTTCGTTGAAGAGTTTAATCACATCGAGGTGTGAGGTGCCATTGACCGGGTCGCCACCAATACCGACGCAGGTGGATTGTCCGTGTCCTTTGCAAGTCAGTTGCCAAACGGCTTCGTAGGTGAGGGTACCGGAGCGGGAAACGACACCGACTTTTCCGCGCTTGTGAATGTAGCCAGGGGCGATGCCAATACGGCAGCCACCGTGAGATTTATCACCACGGCCAGGAGTTACGACGCCTGGGCAGTTAGGTCCAATTAAGCGTGTACGACGGCCCTGCATGGCACGTTTAGCACGCACCATATCACGTACCGGAATGCCTTCGGTGATGGCGACAGCGAGGTCGAGATCCGCATCAAAACACTCAAGAATCGCATCGGCGGCAAAGGGTGGAGGTACGAAAATCGCAGACACGGTTGCGCCTGTTTGTTTAGCAGCTTCAGCAACGGTATTAAAAATAGGAACCTTCACACCGTTGTGTTCGAAGACTTGTCCGCCTTTACCAGGGGTGACGCCAGCGACGATTTGCGAACCGTAGTCGATGGAAAGTCTTGCATGACGACCACCGAAATCTCCGGTGATGCCTTGAACTAAGACGCGTGTTTTTTCGTGAACGAGAATAGACATTTTAAAGAGTAATTATTTTTGGTTAACGAATTTCACGATTTTCTGGGCAGCGTCGGCCATCGTATCGCCCGATACAATCGTCAGTCCGCTATTCGCGAGAGTGGCTTTGCCAGCTTCGACATTGTTGCCTTCGAGACGAACCACGAGAGGGAGTTTCAGTCCGGTTTCTTTTACGGCTTCAACGATTCCCGTAGCGATGACGTTACAGTCCATAATACCACCGAAAATATTAACCATAATACCCTTAACGTTGTTATCGCCTAAGATAATTTTAAAAGCAGCAGTGACTTGTTCTTTGCTCGCACCGCCACCGACGTCGAGGAAGTTAGCGGGGCTGCCTCCGAAGTGTTGGATGATGTCCATGGTGGACATCGCTAAGCCAGCGCCGTTAACCAAGCAGGCGATATTTCCGTCGAGGGCGATGTAAGACAGGCCAAATTTAGAAGCTTCAATTTCTTTATGATCTTCTTCATTTAAATCACGCAGTGCAACGATGTCGGGGTGTCTAAAGAGCGCGTTGTCATCGAACGAAACCTTCGCATCGAGTGCTAAGAGTTTTCCTTCTTGGGTCACGAGCAGGGGATTCACTTCCACCATCGCACAATCTTTGTCCCAGTAGAATTGATAAAGTTTGGTCACCAACGCGACGCACTGTTTGAATAATTCGCCGCTAAAACCGAGAGCGAAAGCAATTTGGCGGGCTTGATAGGCTTGGATGCCGACGGCGGGGTCGATTTGAACTTTGAAAATTTTCTCGGGCGCATGATGTGCCACGTGTTCGATTTCCATGCCGCCTTCGGTCGAAGCCACGATGACCGGACAGGAGGTCGCGCGATCGAGAAGGATAGCTAAATAATATTCATCATCACGTCCATCGGGACGTTTTCCGAGGTTAGCAGCTTCCGTGAAATAGAGAGTTTGAACTTTGCGACCTTCGGGACCCGTTTGTGCGGTGACTAAGGTATTACCGAGCATCGCTTTGGCATTCTCGATGGCTTTTTCTTTGGTGGGCGAGAATTTTACGCCGCCCTTGAAGCCATTAGTGAAAGTGCCTTTGCCGCGTCCACCTGCGTGGATTTGCGATTTAACCATGATACCGGCTGAGGTATTGATTTTGTTGAGGGCCGCTTCGAAATCTTGAGCGGAGCTGACGGCCACACCTTTAGGAGTAGCGACGCCGAACTTCTCAAAAAGTTCCTTAGCTTGGTATTCGTGAATATTCATAAATTAAAAATGATTACACTGGGTTAGTGAATCGAGTGAGTCGCTGACACGCTGGATTAGTTTCCAGTCAGTTCGGATTCTTTGGCTTTCAGAGCTTTTTCGATTTCCTTGGCCCAATTATCGGTCTGGGTCTGAATTTCTTTTTCGATGCGCTTCAAATCATCATCCGTCACGACTTTATCTTTATTTCCTTTTTTAGCGATTTCGAGAGCGTCGCGTCGGGCATTGCGCAGACGCACTTTGCCTTCTTCGGCCATGCGATGAGCGACTTTCGCCATTTCTTGGCGACGTTCACCTGAAAGTTCGGGCACGGGACATCTTAAAAAGTTACCTTGGGGGACGGGATTGATACCGATGTTCGCGGATTGAATCGCTTTACGGATATCGTCCATGACCGCTTTATCAAAGGGCTGAACGACGATGGAGCGGGCATCGGGGGTGGTGATTGCCGCCATGTCTTTGATCCGTTGGGTCATGCCATAAGATTCGATATGAACCTGAATGTTTTCGACCATTTGGGGTGAAGCTTTGCCGGTGTGTAATGAATTGAATTCATTCACTGTCCACTCGACTGCTTTTTTCATGCCGAGTGTGCCGTCGCTAATAATTTTTTTAATATCCATAAATTTATCCTACGAATGTTCCCACCGCTTCGCCCATGATTACTTTTTTAACGGCGCCGCGATCCGACATGGAAAAGACGATGATGGGAAGTTTGTTCGCTTCACAGAGCGAGAACGCTTCGGCATCCATCACGCCTAATCGTTGGGTGAGTGCGTCTTGGTAGGTGATGTGTGTGAAACGCTTGGCGTCTTTATGTTTGTGCGGATCCTTGTCGTAGATGCCATCTACTTTCGTAGCTTTGAGAATCGCATCAGCACCGATTTCATTGGCTCGAAGTGCTGCCGCGTAATCGGTTGTGCAATAAGGATTTCCGGTGCCGGCGACGAAAATTAAAATGCGACCCTGTTCGAGGTGGCGCGTGGCGCGACGTTGAATAAAAGGTTCCGCAATACGGTCCATGGGAATGGCGGTCATCACGCGAACCGCGAGTCCAGATTTTTCTAAACGATCCATCAGGGCGAGACCGTTGATGACGGTGGAAAGCATGCCCATGTTATCGCCTGTGGTGCGATCGGTGCCATTCGAACGTGCACCGGCGAGACCTCTAAAAATATTTCCACCACCGACAACGACGGCCACTTGGGTGCCAATTTCTTTTAAAGATTTTAATTCGTCGGCTAAACGGTCGAGGACGTCGCTATCGATAGTCTGTCCGGTTTGGTCGTTACGAAGGGCCTCCCCGCTAATCTTGAGGACTACTCGGCGATACTTCGGCTGGTTGGGGGAAGTTGCGGGCATATAGGGGAGATGTACGAGAGAGCCGTTCTCGTCAATCTTCGCCTTGTCACGCTTGACTTTCTACCCCCAAAAGCACTTTAGTGCGGGTCTGCAGTCCGATGGTGTAACGGTAGCACAGGAAATTTTGGTTTTCCTTGTCCAGGTTCGAATCCTGGTCGGACTACAGATAATTTTAGGTCCCCAGTTTTGGCCTCATCTGGCTAAACGAAAGAACCCCGATCTCCGGGGTTCTTTCATTTAACTTGGTTAGCTGGGCTTACGCGCGGCCGAGGTACTCTTTGTTCTCGGTGCTGACCTTGATCATTTCGCCTTCTTTGATGAAGAGGGGGACGTTCACGTTGAGTCCGTTCTCACAGACGACGGTCTTTTGAACGTTACCCGCGGTATCACCTTTAACCGCGGGAGGAGCTTCTAGGACTTTAACGGTTACTGATGGAGGAAGGTCGACAGTGATAGGGCGGTCCTCAACGAAGAGCACCATGTAGGAAAGTCCAGGAATGAGGAACTCTTTCGAGTCTTCGAGGGAGGATTCGGAAATATAAAACTCTTCGAACGTGCTAGGGTCTGAGAAAACATAACTGCCGTCCGCTTGGTAGGAAAGCTCGAGGGATTTATTCGAATTTTCAAAAACATCGAAACTGACTCCAATGCCGCAACGTACGGGAATTTTGGCACCGGTTTTGATCGAGCGCAGTTCCATTTGAACGTAGGAAGCGTTATTCGGAGGGGTGCGAACCAGACATTCCAGAACGATACAGAGCTCACCGTTGTAGCTCATGATATTTTTCTTTTTAATACGATTTACTTGAAGGGTAGCCATAAGTTGAAAGTCGAAGGCAAGCCGTTACACTGGGGACGGTCAAGCCGGAGTTATCAAATTTGAGTTAAAGTAAGAATAGGACGCTCTAAAGCCCTTAATTATTTGATGATGAAGACGGTTCCACCAATTTGATTTATGGTGGCTGCGCCCGCTTCATCCGTAGTCTCGGTGGTCGTTCCCGAACTCGCCGGGACGGCCGTACCGCACAGGAGATTCTTGAATGCAGCGTAAAAACTTTTGAGTTCAGCTTTTGAACTGACGACCATCTCTACAGTTTTTGCGTGGGTGGTAGAAGGGTAGGTCTTGACGACTAATCCGGTAGTGGGGCCTGTGGCTAAGTTAGTGACCTTGGATTCGAGGGCCGACAGTTGGCTCGGAATCGGCAACTTCGATGCGTCAGCAGGATTCAGTCCGCGATTTTCAGAATTAGCCGCACTCGCACGGTTGGCACGATCAGCCACATCGCCCGACCCAGGCGTGCGGGTATTGTAGATGCGAAGTTGTTGATTGGAGTTCGACATATCGATGACGACTTCCGAAACGATAAATGTTCCTGTGGTGTATTCTTGGAACGAAACCGAAAGCACGCGATCGGCACGTCCGTAGAACGATAAGTCAGTGCCCGAAACTTCGATGCCAAAGATGCCGCCGTTGGGCACAGCCTTTTTCTTCATGGTGAAGGCCGAGGCCTGAGGGGCAGAACTGAGAATCGCGAGTGCTATTGCGATAAATAGAAATTTTCTCATAGTCTTAATTCTTTACGCGGGTCGGTTCCGAGGCAAGATTACAACCCGATGCTGAGTTGCCAAAATCTAACTGTGCAGGCCGGTCCTAGTGGTCCCTTTATATTAGACCACGCCGCCGCTCGCTTTTTGCCCAATGGTCTAAACGCAGTGATTGGACCCTCGGGTTGTGGAAAAACCACACTGATGAAGGCCATTTTAGGAATTTTACCTGCTACGGGTGAGGCTTACTTAAATGACGAAGCTATTCGCTGCACCGAAGACCTCATCGGCAAAGTCGGCTTCGCTCCACAATTTACCACAGCCCAACCGCAACTCACAGTCAAAGAGTCGCTGAGTTATGCGCTTGAATTAGCCGTTCCAGATTCAGCGGAAAGACAGCGAAGACTGTCCTCGGTTCTCGATGTGACCGGTCTCGCTGTTCACCAAGATAAACGCGTCTCATCACTTTCCGGTGGTCAGCTCCGAAGACTTTCCTTGGGCTTGGAACTCACGCTCGATCCTGCGTGCATGGTTTGTGATGAGGTGACCTCGGGCCTCGATCCGCAATCGGAAGACCAAATCCTCGCGCTGCTTCGTCAGTTGGTTGAATCGCGCGGCAAGAGTTTCGTCTGCATTATTCATAATTTGGGAAAACTGAAGCAGTTCGATTGGGTCACGGTGGTTTATCAAGGTGATGTCATCTTCCAAGGTTCGCCTGCTTCGCTCTTAACTTATTTTGCAATTCCTGATGGCTTGAGACTCTACGAAGTACTCAACGCCCAGAATTTAGAACATTGGAGAAATCGCTGGGCGATTTATCAGGCCGAAAATCCGAACGACTTCGCTCAAGCCAACGCGCAGGTGAAGAAGAATTCGCCCGAAAACATTGTCCCATCTCACTTAACCATTCCCGATGGTGTCTCCCAATTTCTGACCCTCTTGTCCCGTCGGTTCAAATTATTTTTCCGCGACACCGGATATCTGGGACTGACCTTGGCCATTACTTTCGGATTTCCCTTATTAATTATTATTTTTAATATCGAAGGCACGTGGGACATTTTCAAAATTCCGATGGACCGCAATGTGGCTTCGATGCAGGACATTCAGCAAGCCTTACAGATTCAAATTTCCAACGCCCAAGTGGCCAGTCTCGCCGCCGGCTTAGTGATGTTCCAAGTGATCCTGCTCACTTTGATGGGTGCGAATAATGGGGGACGAGAAATTTCTGCGGAACGTACCTTGTATGAAAAAGAACGGATGACGGGTCTGCGCCCATGGTCTTACGCATCTTCTAAAATCACTTTCGTTTCACTCATCGCGATATTTCAAGGTGTTTGGATGTGTGTGTTTGTGAAAATTATTTGTCGATTCCCAGGTCCGTGGTCGGAGCAAATCGTCATGCTCGCGGCGACGTGCGTTTCGATGTCGATTGTCTGCCTCGGTTTTTCCGCGATGCTGGCTTCGCCCGAAAAGTCGTCCCTGCTGTCTATCTATTTAGTCGGCTTCCAGTTACCTTTGTCGGGCGTAGTCTTAGCTCTACCCGCGGCACTCACCTGGATTTGTCGTCCCTTCATTAACGCCTACTGGGGTTGGTCGGGATATATCAATTCCATGATGTCGACGGACCTCTACGGGGCCTACACCTCCAGTCTGCCTGATCAGTCATCCTTTATTGCCTCTCCAACCTTATCACTCGTTTTACTTTTAGTGCAGGGTTTATTCGGAGTTTGCCTCGTGGTTATAGGTTGTCAGCAAAAGCGCTGGAACTAAATCTAAAGCCTGTTACGATAAATAATGATAATTTTTTACCCGATTTATAATTCACATGTCTAAAATCCCACCCATTTTTTACGCGCTCGGTATTCCGGTTGTCGTGATCGTCATTTTACTCGCGGTGGTTTTACCTCGTTTAGCGGGCGGACAGTTTTCGGACCTGAGTGCCTTCTCCGTGGATGGCTATCGCAAAGATTGGGCGACGATGCAGGGTAATGTCTACCGCCTCGATTGCCAAATCGAACAACAGCTTTCGTTCGTTGAAGGTAAGGGACGTATCTTAGCGGTAAAGCCAACGGACATCACGCGTGGTGCCGGACGAATTTCCGTGTTCATTCCCCTTAATGGCGGAAATAATTTTGAAGTCGGACAACGCTACAAGTTCAAGGTTCGCGTGAGTCGCGATCTTTTAGTCGTTGAAGAACTCGAAAAATTCTAAAGCCACCCCATGAAGCACTTCCTTAATATCCTATTTATTTTAGCACTTACGGTGTCGGGCTTCGCCCAAGCGGAACCGCCTAAGGCAGCGACCACCAGCGGTGATTATAAGAGCTCAACCGTGGAAGGTGGCGCGGATCGACTTTTTGATGTGAATAGCGATTCAGTGGATATGGAAAATGGTTCCATGCAGTGGAAGGGTAAGACGTTTAACCTCGGAAATGCTCGCGTCATGCGTGCTCGTTTTGAGCGCTATTTGCAGACGCCTCAAACGAGTGACGATGTCGAAAAATACATTAAAATCCTCGATAAGATTGAAAAAATTTTAGCCCCTAACGCCATCACTCCAGCGAATTACTATACCAGTCAGCAAGAGGCCTTTAATCTTCTCTTTGAGGCAGCTCAGTATGAGATGGACGCCAATAATAGTTTAACCATCGCCTCGCAGATTAAGAAAATTTGGACCATGCGTGCTGAGTTCCGTGACCTAAACATCACCAAGAATCAGCTAGAAGCCCTGCGTAAGGTGCAAGAGGGTGTCGTCGTTAATCGTGCGCAGAAAATTGAAGAAGCCAATGATGATACCACCGCTGGTTCGACAAACAAACTTAAGAAAACTTCACAAGGGACCACTGAACTTGGCTATCGAGTAAAAGATGAATCACGCACGCAGGCCGAAATCTTAGCAAAGAATGCGGAGATGACGGCATTAGGCTTAAAAGCCCAGATCGAATTCCAATCTCAAATGGTCGGCTTCCTCTTACAGCGCCGCTACCGTCATTGCGTCATCACGAGTGCCTTCTATCGCGTACTCTTTAAAGGAGCTAATCAAAATATCAAAGTAGGGGCGAAAGAAGTTAAAGAATTTTTCCCTGTTTCGGATTTCGTTCCGACTCTTGAATCGCTCGATACTTTAGCGCGTGAAGCGATGAACGATGTTAACCTGGGCATGAAAACGGTGGATGATCTTCATAAACAAGGCGAAATTTACGCGTCCTTCGAACGCCTCCAAGAAACTTATTTCCTCGGAGAATATGAACCTGTGGTGATGACATTTGATGCAGTCAAGAAGCGTGAAATGCTCGATTTATGGCGCGATTTACGCGAACTTCAACGCATCGGCGACGAACGCGATTTAGCCAATGTTGAAGGTTACGTAAACAAGGTAAAAGGTCGGGCGAAAGATTTCCCTGGCACCTCTATTCTTTCTAAAGTGAATAATGCCATCAACGCTTCCAACATGGCGGTGTTGTCTGCTAAGCAAGGCGCCCTGTCGGGCGATACAGCTAAGGCAGAGTCCGCTCTCGAGAGAGCTGGAAAAATTTGGCCACAGAATCCGCAGATTAAAGAATTCGCAACCCAAGTGGTTAATCGCCAAGACAAGATGGGCCAGATGATTCCGGAGTTTGATCGTCTGATCTCGGAAGCCAAGTGGAGAGATATTTTTAATAAGAAACTCGAATTCGCTTTGGCTCTTTCCTCCGACAAAGCACGTAGCGATAAATTGCGTCAGATTGTAAACCGCGTCGGCGAATTGGATGCCAATATCCAAAAGGCATCAGTGTTAGCCTCGCAGAATAATCCGTATCTCGCGTGGGATGTTTTGGTTGAAGCCAATAAGACTGAGTCTGACGATCTAGTTTTAGCTAAAACTCGTTCCGATATCGCGCCGCTCGTCTCAGATTATGCACGTTTGATTGGCCTAGCTGAAAAATTTGAAAAGGAAGGTGCTGAAGCGGCCGCTCTTAATGCCTGGTTGCAGGCTCAAGACATCAATCCTGCTTCGCTGGCCTGTGGCGAAGCAATCAAGCGCCTAGCTCGCATTGTCGCGGGTGGTTCTAACGTTCGTGCGACGAGTGAGGTCCCCGTGCCGCCCTTAACGCCTGCGACGACCGACGAAGTGCCTGTGCCGCCCGCTCGATAAGTTTTTACCAGTAGCTAACGGGGCTTTCTTCAAGTGGGTCGATGACCGTCACTTGAAGATCTTCTTTGTGATTCCGTACCGCCTGCATGACTTCATCCACTAAAATAGTTCGATTACACTCCTTGCTTAAGTGGCCGAGGTATAAATGGCTGGTCTGCCACTCTTTAAGACCCAGCAGTAAGTCACGAGCGTCGTGATTCGAGAGGTGACCATGATTACCACGGATTCTTTGCTTAAGATTGATCGGGCGTTTCGATAAATCGAGCATCTCGTCGTCATAGTTCGCTTCGAGCACTAAAATATCAGCCAAGGCGCAGTGATGACGAACCACATCGGTGGCGTGTCCTAAATCGGTTAGCCAGGTGACGCGTTTGTGACCGCCGGAATCGGCATGCGGACAATCCAGGGCGAATCCGACCGGGTCAGCTGCATCGTGCGGAATGGGAATCGAAGTAACTTTTAAATTACGAAACTCAAACGTCGTTCCCGTTTCAAAAATTTGCCAGTTGGGACGAATCTTTAAAGTCGCTTGAATCCGCCGCGCGGTTTCTCGATTGGCGAAAACTTTTAATAAGGGATTTTGTCGGAGCAGGGCAGTGAGTCCGATGCAATGATCCGTGTGCTCGTGAGTAATAAAAATAGCATCGATCGCAGGTACTTCGATGCCGATTTTGTTGAGAGAAGATTCGAGGCGGGGACCTTGGAAGCCCGCATCGAGCATGATACGCGTATCGTCGGCTTGTAAAATTGAGCAATTTCCCGAACTGCTGGTACCGAGAATATGAAAAGCGAACGACATGGACGGGTCAGATGGAAACACACTTGAGTGAACCTTCAAGCCACCATTCTGGTTTTTCCGCTTGTGCCTCGCTCCACTCTCAACGATGCTTCCACCACTAAGTATGCCTACATTTCCGAGAGTTATCTGTATTATTATGGGAGGTGGCCGAGGTTCGCGTCTTTATCCGCTGACCAAGGATCGCTGTAAGCCCGCGGTAGCATTAGCAGGTAATTATCGCTTAGTTGATATTCCGATCAGCAATTGTCTGAACTCGGGCTTTAACCAAATTTTCGTTTTAACTCAGTTCAACACCGCTTCCTTACATAAACACATTCAACAAACGTATAAGTTCGATGGCTTTGCGCGTGGGTTTGTTGATATTTTAGCTGCTGAACAAACAGATGACAGCGAAGCGTGGTATCAAGGCACCGCCGATGCGGTTCGTCAAAATCTCCATCACTATAATTTAAAAGACGAAGACCTTGTTCTCATTCTTTCTGGCGACCAACTTTACCGTCTCGATTTCGCGGAATTAGCTAAGCAACACATGGAATCGGCAGCCGACATTACCATTGCCGCTAAAGCGATGCCCGCAGAACAAGTTTCTGCCTTGGGTGTCATGCGTGTGGGTCCTGACCTGAAAATCAGTGAATTTGTGGAGAAACCTAAAGACCCCGCCGTCATCGAGTCCCTGGTGCTCAAGGGTAACGCGCGTTCACGTTTATCCGATAAATCCGACCGCAAATACTGTTTAGCCTCGATGGGCATTTATATGTTCTCGGGTAAAGTGATGCGCGAGGCCTTGGCCGATCCTAAACAAGCCGATTTCGGTAAAGAAGTGATTCCCGGTTTATTAGGTTCGAAGAGAATGATTGGTTACGTTTTCGATGGTTACTGGGAAGACATCGGCACGGTCGGTTCCTTCTGGGAATGTAATCTGACGCTGACGGAACCGGTTCCTCCGTTCGATTTCTTTGACAGCGAAAATCCTATTTACACTCACGTCAGTTATTTGCCGACCGCTAAACTGAATGGCTGCCGCGTTAATAAAGCGCTCATGGCAGGCGGATCCATTGTCGATGACTCGGTAATCAACCGTTCCGTGATTGGTATTCGTTCCGTGATTCGTGGTGGCTCTACTTTGGAAAACGTCGTCATGATGGGCGCTGACTCATTTGAGCGTCCGCAGGATATTCTGAAGAATCATAATTTAGGCAGACCCGATATCGGCGTGGGCGCTAACTGTTATATTCGTAATGCCATCATCGATAAAAATGCCCGGATTGGTGCAGGTTGTCGTTTGGCCCCCACGGGCTTGCCCGAAAAATGGGAAACCGATGCATTATACGTACGTGATGGCGTCATCGTCGTCAAAAAAGGCGCGGTAGTTCCGCCAGGTACGATTGTGGGAGAATGATCGCCTTTGCGCGCACCTATTGGTTTACCTGGGGTTTCTTAATCTTCGCTGCACTTTTTACCGGAGTTCACTCCGTCAGAGAAATATTCTTCAGCGGCGTTATTGCTTCATTGCTCTCAGCGAGCGCGACACGTGGATATGAAAAATTAGGCTACCGCTACGCCCCCTTATTAGGTGCTGTGCTGGGTATCGTGTGGTCCTCACTCATGCTTTTATACGTTCGTTGGTTCGGTTCAGCTGATGACTACGTCATCGCATCGTGGAGATTGGGTACCACGATGGCCATTCACGTTGCGGGCTTCGCGGGTGCGGGTTTGTTGACGGCTTTAGTAACTAAACACTCGCTAGGTCGATCGCTCGCCGCTGGAACGATTTTATCGTGTGCAATGACGGCGATTCCCTACGGCTTCATTGCGTGGGTGGATGCACGACTGGCTGGACCGATTGAAATCATCGCACTCGTGTCAGCTGACGTCGCACCTAATGAAGTTCCGGTGCGTCGACCTGGTACAGATGTCGCCAAAATATCCGATGAGGAAATGGCACTGCTCAAAGAGAAATGGTTGGTCACCAAAGGGCAGAGTGAATTTGAAGTAATCGACGAACAGGGCCGTCGTTATTGGCCTTTATGGCGTAAGACTTTTGTCTACCCCGGTAATCCCAGTCAGGAAACTCGTCGACTCTTTGTTTTAATTCCGCCTGACTTTTCAGAAACGGGTAGGTGGAGTTTACCTTTAACCTCTAATCCAAAGGGAGTGAGTATTGTGCAATTTAAATACCGACCCGGTTCTGGTTTTTACACTAAAACACTATTAGGCAGGCCACCGACACAAAATATCAGCTGCGAAATTAATTTTAACGCGCCCAAGAATTCTACCAACATTGAAACACAGGGAATCACTGCTACGATTAAGATTAAACGTCTTTCACCCATTGGAGATTTTTATTCAGATGATCCCATTAAATCAAATCTCGCTCTCCAGTTTCCGCCACTCATCGACAAAGCTGACGAAAAAATTGAGCCTGATTTAAAGACAAAAAAACGCCCCAGCTTTGATGACAAAGTGGGGCAGTGATTTTTATTAAGTAATCTCTAGTTAATCATGGTGCCTTCTTTCGAAGCTTTCTTACGGAACTCAGTAAGAATCTTGGCAGTAAGCGGGCCGGGTTTTCCGGTTCCGATGGTGCGAGCATCAACTTCAATCACTGGGATAACCTCTGCAGCGGTACCGGTAAGGAAGCATTCATCGGCATTCCAGACATCGTAACGAGTGATGTTGGTTTCAACGACTGGGATGTCGAGGGCTTGAGCAACTTCGATGGCTACTTGGCGGGTGATTCCGACCAACGCACCAGCGTAGGATGCTGGGGTGATGAGTTTTCCTTTATGGATTAAGAAAACGTTATCACCGGTGCATTCGGAGACATAACCTTGTTCATTGAGCATGAGGCACTCGTGGAAGCCGTGTTGTTGTGCTTCCATCTTCGCTAAAATATTATTCAAGTAGTTGAGCGACTTGATCATCGGTGGTAACGCTGCGGGGCTGACGCGGCGAGTGGGGGCCGTGATGATTTTCATACCCGTGGTGTATAATTCCTCGGGGTAAAGTTTGATACTGTCGGCGATACAAATGATGGAAGGCGTCGGACAATTTTTCGGAGAGAGACCCAAGTCACCGAAGCCACGTGAAACCACGAGGCGGATGTAACCATCGGTCAGTTTGTTACGTCGGCAGCTTTCGCAAACGATGTCGGAGATTTCTTTGCGCGTCCAAGGCATGTTGAGGCAAAGAGCCTTGGCGGACATCTCGAGTCGCTCGAGGTGTTCCTCTAAACGGAAGACGCAGCCCTTGTAGAGACGGATACCTTCGAAGATGCCGTCGCCATAGAGGAAGCCGTGATCGAAGACAGAGATTTTGGCTTCGGCTTTAGGATAAAATTTTCCGTCGATATAAACTTCCATCGTAGTAGTGCGAAGATTGGGCAAGATTGAGGAGCATTTCCAGCCCGAAGCAGAGAAAATGAATAAATTAAGTCTTTTGCTCTAAAAAAACTTAAACCACGCAGGCCGTAAGGCGGAATTTACCCGAATCTTCTGGGGTAATGAGCGAAACAAAGGATGTATTTACGGAATTGCCCAGTAGTTTTTCGAGCTTCGTTGTCACCGTGATCGCCACTTCGCTGTCGGGTGAATCAGGATTCTCAGGCATCAGAAGCACCTCGGCTTTACCGTCACTCGATTGGCGGACCTGATAATGACAAATATTTTTAATATCACTGAAAACTTCATCCACTTGGCGGGTGCTTGTCAGATGCTTATTACTATCCATCAAGGCATCACGCTTTCTTCCGTGAATACGATATCCGTGAGCGGTCGCTTCGGCTAAATCCCCGATCTCATAACGAATTAGGGGTAGGTATGGATTGGTGCGCGTCGTCACTAAAAGTTCACCCACGCCTCGTGCATTGGCCTCGACGAGTTCAAGGTAGGCTGTTTCGGGACTGGGAATAAGTTCATCGCCACCATTTTGGATGAGTAGGTGTCCGGTTTCGCTTGAACCGTATAAATTAATCACGGGAACTCCGAATACGCGTTCCATAATACGTCGATGGATGACGCTGGTGTATTCGTAGCTCGAAATAATAAAACGCAGAGAGGGTAACCGAATTTTATTTCGTTCACAATACAGGGCGAACCACATTCCGTGCACCGGATCCACGTCGAGAAAATCGGGCGCCCATTGTAACGTTTCGCTCGCCATGATTTCAATTTTATCTTCGGGAATACTGAAAGGGATACGCGATTGGTTTACGTAGAGTGTCTGGTCGATGATGCGTTGTTCGAAATTTAACCAGCGTGCGAAACAACTTACGCCGCTACAGCCGGGAGTTGTTAAAACAGCACGTTTCAAAGTGCCTTTCTCGCGGATGAGTTGTTTGATTAAATCATTGTGTTGAAAGGCTTTGGCTTCTTGTTCGGCCCACCATTGGATTCCGAAGATGACGCGTACGCTGGCGCCTGACGTTCCTGAGGTGCTTTCTTCTTCAATGATTCCTTGGTCGGCCAGCTCTTTTAAATTAAAATGTTTGGGTAATAAATCCTGCGGGGAATGCTGACGCAGTTCCGCTTTGGTGAGTCGAGGTAGCGCAGTCCAGTGTTCGGGATTTTTGCTAATCGCATCTTTCCAGTCGCTGCGTTCATAGAAGGGCACATCCCGTGTTTGCGCGATTACCCCGTCAATCGCCTTGGATTGGTTAAGTCGTAAATGCGTGCTCGGCGAAATCATGCGTCTCTCTTGAGTGCTAATCTAAAAGACCAATTTTCGCAAGCCGTGGTAAGTAAATCATCGATTTAGTGACTTTCTGTTGTAGTAAGCATCAATCGGTGTATGCTGTAGGATACTTTTATGTTAAATAGGTCTGATCATGCTACTTTGCCTAACCTTATTCTCGCGGGAATGATGGGCACGGGGAAGTCTGCGTTAGGTCGCCAGTTAGCCCACCGTTGGCAGAGATCTTTTATTGATACCGATGATCTCGTCGAAAAATTAGGCGGGGCGAGTATCGCCGATATTTTTGCTCAACAGGGTGAAGAACATTTCCGTGCTTTAGAGCGAAAGGTAATCGAAGAACTCATTCCAGTATCGGGTGCTATCATTGCCTGTGGTGGCGGATTGGTTGTGCCAGAAGGCATGGCCGAACTCGTCAAAACGAAAGGGGTGGTCATCACGCTCTTTGCTTCTGTAGATACCATCATCCGTCGCACCGCCAACACTTCGCGCCGTCCACTTTTAAAGGGTGATGATCCCGAAGTTAAGATTCGCGAACTGATGAAAAAGCGCGAAAAAGCTTACATGAGTGCGGGTATTGCGGTTTATACCGACGGTCGCACCGTGCAGCAATTATGTCTGAATATTGAACGCGTTTATGAACGTGAAGTGTTTCGTATTAAGCAAGACGCTGCCCGGAAATTAAAAGAGGATTAACCCACGGCTGTCCGTCGGGCTTTAATTCTTTCTGGATCTTAATAGCTTCTAGAAAAGAATTCCGATCCACGCGCATGGCTCCGAGACTTTCGAGGTGCGGTGTAGGTACTTGGCAGTCGATCAACGAAAAATTACAGCTGATGAGTCGATGCATGAGGGTGACGAAGCCGACCTTAGAGGCGTCGGTCTTATGATGAAACATGGATTCACCGTGGAAAACTCTTCCGAGTGCCATGCCGTAAAGTCCGCCGACTAATTCGTCTTCCCAGTAAACCTCCACACTGTGTGCATGGCCCATTTGATGGAGCCTAACGTAGGCCTTAATCATTTCCTCACTAATCCAGGTGCCGCCTTGGCCGGGACGATAGACCGCCGCGCATTCACGCATCACTCGTTCGAAGTCTTGATCAATCGTCACTCGCCATTCTTTCTTCCGCATTACTTTTTTTAAACTATCGGTCACGCGAAGTTCGGAAGGCAGCAACACAAACCTGGGGTCAGGGCACCACCACTTGACGGGCTGACCTTCATTGAACCACGGAAAAATCCCATGATGGTAGGCACAGAGAAGCAATTCAGGATCTAACGAACCACCCACGTGGATCGCCGATGTTCCCGACGCAGTTGCTGGATTAGCAAAGGGCCACTTAAGCATCCGGTCAGACTAGTGACAGGAGCTTTTTTGGCAAGTTACCCCTTAGTGATATTGTAGACCGACGGAATCGAGATACCTAGTTCCACGGCAATTTCCTTAACATCTAAGCCCTTTTTGCGTAAGTTCTTAGCCTTAACACGGGTCGATTCGTTGATGACGGCACGGGCACGATTAGAGCGTGAAAGTAACTTGACCAGGCGGCGAGTGAGTTCGTTTTTGGACAGGGCAGCGACTTCTTTCTCGATGCTCTTCGAGCGATCGGAAAATTCTTCATCCCAAGATTGGTGTGCGGCGTTGCGTGCGCTCTCAAGTACGGCACGAACAAACTGCTCTTTGGAGTTAAAGTCAGAAGGATTGAGGTCTATTTTCATTGGTTATAATTATAACAAGTTATTATAATATAGGAGATGTCAAACTTGCGTTATGGAATGTTTACCTCAGCAATACACTATATACTATAAAACTATTTTCTAGTAATACAAGTAAACGCCCACAATGTTCCATTAATTGACTGCAATTGAGGGCGTAAAACTACCTTTTGCTCCATTCAAGCATGCGTTGAAGGGGGATTTCCGCTGCCGCTCGAATTTTTTCATCTAAAATAATCTCAGGTTTTCCGCTGATGAGGCAGTCGCGAACCTTCTCCAAGGTATTCATTTTCATGAAGCGACAGTCATTGCACGAACAACGATCGGTGGGTGCAGCGATAAATGTTTTATGAGGAACTTCTCGGCGTAGTCGGTGAATCATGCCGGATTCCGTAGTAATGATCAGGGTATCCGCCGTTTGTTTTTTGCACCAATCTACCATGAGTTCGGTGGAGCAAACCATGTCAGCAATATCACGAACCGCTTCAGTGCATTCAGGGTGTGCCACCACGGGTGCATTGGGGTGCTCAGCTTTAGCCCGTAACAAGGCTGCGGGTGTGAACTGAACGTGGGCGTAGCAATTACCCGGCCATAATTGCATCGCGCGACCGGTTTTACTGGAGACCCAACTTCCTAAATTTTGATCGGGCACAAAAAGAATCGGGCGGTCTGCCGGAACTTGTTCCACAATCTTACTCGCGTTGCCACTCGTCACAATCACATCGCTCAGAGCTTTAACGGCCGCACTGCAATTAATATAGGCGACGACATAGAGATTCGGTTGTGCTGCTTTGACCGCTGCTAATTTTTCGGCCGAACATGAATCCGCCAACGAGCATCCCGCATCCATGTCGGGTAATAAAACACGTCGCGTTGGATTAACGATTTTGGCCGTTTCGGCCA
Organism: Opitutales bacterium; assembly: GCA_016463705.1. GTDB lineage: Bacteria > Verrucomicrobiota > Verrucomicrobiia > Opitutales > UBA953 > UBA953. Next base: position 59,166 of record JAEMQU010000009.1, read on the forward strand.
TAAAATGCACCCCGCAGAACACGATAGTCGAATTTTGTGCGGCCGCTGCTTTGTAGGCTAAACCCAAGGAATCTCCTACATAATCAGCGACGACTTGAATGTCTTCGCATTGATAATTATGGGCGAGGATGATGGCGTCTTTCTCTTTTTTTAATTTTAAGACTTCGCGTTGTAAGTCGGTTTGTACACTGCCGCCCTGAGGGAGTGGGGGAAAAACGCTGCCGGTGGGAAAGGATTTCATGAGCGAGGAGATTTTCTTTTTTGGCAAGATTCGCAGAGTGCGTTCACTTGGAGTTTTTGGGAAATAGGTTTCATGCCATGCTTCGCTGCCACCGCTTTACCATACCACTCCATAAAGGGTGCTTCGACTTCTAAAATCGTATCACAGCTTTCGCAGATTAGTTGTGCCCGAAAATTGGCGCCGCCTGTTTCGGTTAAATAATATTTGTGATCGCGACCCACATCGACTTCACGAATCACATTACTGCCAATGAGCAAGGGGAGGGCGCGATAAATCGTCGCTCTCGAAACGGTCCGATCAATCGAGCGTGCTTTTTTTAATAATTCCTCGGCGGTGTAGTGACCACTCAAGCTTCTCGCTGCGTCAAAAACGGCCATTCTCTGGCGGGTCCCCCGCAAGCCCTTATTGGCAATGTAAGCCCGGAAGGCGTTAGATTGCTCGACGGAATCGCTGGTGGGGGGCTTAGGCATGCTGACTTGAGACACTTTTGATACTAAAAGCCGTTTCGTCAACATGGGACGATTCATTGACATAAGGCTTGAGGTATCGTTGATTTAACCCCTTTTTCATTAAGAAAGAACATTCCTATGTTCCACAATACGGACGATTTACGCATTCGCAGCCGCCTCCCTTTGCTGCCCCCCGCAACCTTATTACAGGAATTGCGCCCGACGGAACATGCCACCGAGGTGGTAGCCAGCGCCCGCAAAGATATCTCCTCAATTTTATCGGGTAAGGACGACCGCCTTCTAGTCATTGTCGGACCCTGCTCCGTGCACGACCCCAAGGCCGCTATGCAGTACGCCGAGCTTTTACTCAAAGAGTCCAAGAAGTATAGCCAAGAACTCTTAATCGTGATGCGCGTTTATTTCGAAAAGCCACGAACCACCGTCGGCTGGAAGGGTTTAATCAATGACCCCGAAATCGACGGTTCCTTCAAAATTAATGACGGCCTTCGCTTAGGTCGCAGAGTTTTATCCGATATCGCAAACCTCGGCCTGGCTTCAGCGAGCGAGTTTCTCGATCCGATCACTCCGCAGTACTTAGCAGACTTAGTTGCTTACGGTGCCATCGGCGCTCGCACGACCGAAAGTCAAATCCACCGTGAGTTGGCCTCTGGTCTCTCAATGCCGGTTGGATTTAAAAACGGAACCGATGGTTCTATCCAGGTCGCTGTCGACGCTTGTTTGTCTGCACGTTCGTCTCACTGGTTCCCTTCGGTCACCAAAGAGGGTGCTGTCGCTATTTTTGAAACTTCAGGAAACCCTGATGCCCACGTGATATTACGCGGTGGCTCAAGCACGGGTCCTAATTATGGTTCCGAATTTGTGACCGATGCGGAAACACGTTTACAGAAGGCTGGAATCACTACCCGTATCGTCATCGATTGCTCACACGGTAACAGCTCAAAGGATCATCGTCGCCAATCCGTCGTCGCTGCCGATATCGCTGAACAGGTTTCACGTGGCAGTAAAATTATTGGTGGAGTGATGATTGAAAGTCACCTCGTCGAAGGTCGCCAAGATTGGAAAGGTCATGCCGCTTCCACCTACGGCTGCAGCATCACCGACGCTTGTATTTCTTTTGAGCAAACCATGCCCATCCTCGAACAACTTTCAGATGCCGTTCGACATCGTCGCGCTTTAGTTAAAGTCTAATTTCTCGTCACCACTATGAACAACGTCCTAAAATTACTCCTCGAGGGTGAACCTCTCGACACGGCACAAATCGGAAAGATTTTGAATCTCGGTCAAGCAGCCGTGGAGTCCCAGTTGGCTGACTTGCGTAAGCAGGGCGTCCTTCTCGGATGGCGCGCTGTCCTCAATCCTAGTTTCGAAGCGGAACGTCGCGTACGTGCCGTGATTGAAATTAAAATCCAAACTCAAGGTACCGGTGGATTCGATGGAATCGCCGAGCGCATCAGCCAATTTGAACAAGTGGAAAGCTGTTACCTGATGTCGGGTGGCTACGATTTACTCGTCGTGGTGACGGCGGATAATCTCTACAAAGTGGCTGGCTTCGTGCACGAACGCCTCGCTCGAATCGATGGCGTGCAGGGCACCTCAACGCACTTCTTCTTACGTGCTTATAAAAAAGATGGCTTCGTTATTACGGATAGCGGCGCCCATCGCGATCAACCCTCCGTCAGTCCCTAATCTTTAACTCATGGATGAATCTGGTCGATTTGTGGCGCGCCATGTAGCGTCACTTCCCAAATCCGGTATCCGAGATTTCTTCGCGATTGTGTCTAAAATGAAAGACGCCGTCTCGCTCGGTATTGGTGAGCCAGATTTCATTACGCCTTTTCACGTTCGTGAAGCGGCCATGGCTGCTTTAGAAAAAGGTCGCACCTCCTACACGGATAACCGCGGTACTCTCCAGTTGCGTGAAGAGATTTCTCGTTACGTCGAAAAATACTACGGCCCAACCTACAATCCTGAAAGTGAAATCTTGGTCACCGTTGGCGTTTCCGAAGCTCTCGATATTATGCTTCGCGCCACCCTCAATCCTGGTGACAAAGTACTCTATCACGAGCCTTGCTACGTTTCCTACGCGCCGAGTGTTACGCTTTGTCACGCTATACCGATTCCGATTAAAACTACGTCGAAGGATCAATTCGCTCTCGATCCAGTTGCTTTACGGGCTGCTTGGGAACCAGGTTGCAAAATTTTAATTCTGAATTTTCCAACGAACCCCACCGGCGGAACTGCTGACCGTAAGAAGTTGGAAGAGATCGCGAAATTTGCGATTGAGAAAGATCTGCTTGTGGCGTCCGACGAAATTTATTCGGAACTCACTTTCGAAGGTGACCACGTCTCCATCGCTTCGTTGCCGGGTATGCGCGAACGCACAGTCTTTTTACACGGATTCTCCAAAGCTTTTGCGATGACTGGTTTCCGTATTGGTTATGCTTGTGGTCCTGCTTCGGTGATCGATGGCATGCTCAAAGTGCATCAATACAGCATCATGTGCGCTCCGATTATCAGCCAAGAAGCGGCGGTCGAAGCTTTACGTAATGGACGCGACTCCATGTTGCACATGCGCGAAAAATATCGTGAACGTCGCGACTTCATTGTCCGTCGCTTTAATGAGCTAGGCTTAAAGTGCCACTTACCTCGCGGTGCTTTCTACGCTTTTCCTGATATCACCAGCACGGGATTAGATTCGATGACCTTTGCCTCCAAACTTCTGGAAGCACAGAAGGTGGCGATGGTCCCGGGAACGGCTTTCGGCGAAGCAGGCGCAGGTTACTGTCGTGCCTCCTTCTCGACGAGTTATGAGCGTATCCATGAAGCGGGCGAACGGATTGCACGCTTCCTCGATACCTTGCCCAGTCGAAAGTAAGCATCCTCGCTTGCTAACGGCTCGTAACACTTCGATTGTACAACGATGGAACGGAATACAGAATTATCTCGAGCAGTTGCGATTGTGGGCCGTCCCAATGTCGGTAAAAGTCGTCTGTTTAACGCGCTCGTTGGTCGACGTATTTCCATTGTCCATGACCAACCGGGAGTAACGCGCGATTTAATCACCACTGAAATTTCGGAAGGTCGCTACACTTTGATGGATACGGGTGGTATTGGTTTATATAAAGCTAACCTTACACCTAAAGTCATTGCCGAGGCCGTTGAAGAGCAGGTCGATTTCGCCCTCGCTGCCGCGAGTTTAGTTTTATTAGTCGTCGATATTACCGAAGGCTGTGCGCCACTGGATATCGAAGTCGCTGCCAAATTACGTCAGGCCGGAAAAAATGTCATCATCATTGCGAACAAGGCAGACACTCCCGAACGCGAAGTAAACATCGACGATTTTTATACTCTAGGCTTTGGTGATCCTCTTTTAATTTCGGCCGAACACGGTCGCGGTATTCCTCAATTAAGAACTCTCATCCTTAAAAAGATTGGTCCGGCACCCGTTACGCCCAGCACCGAAACTTCTCACCCCATTCGTTTAGCTTTAGCTGGTCGACCGAATGTCGGAAAAAGTTCGATGGGTAATCGTCTCATGGGCAGCGAGCGTTTAATCGTGAGCGAGATTGCTGGTACCACGCGCGATCCTGTGCGTTCACGTTTGATGCGTGTTAAATCCGATGGATCCAAAACGGAATTTGCCTTGGTCGATACGGCCGGACGCCGCACCGCCAATAAACGCGATACCTTAGATTTCTTTTCGCAAATTCGTTCTGACGAAATTTTAGCGGATACAGATGTTGTATTTTTAGTATTAGATGCGCAACAGGGTGTCACGCGTATCGACAAACAGCTCGCGGGTGAACTGGCTTTGATTGGTTGTGGTATCGTGGTCGTGGTTAATAAATGGGATTTAGCGAAGGCTGCTTTTCGGGCCGATGCGATCAGTGGGTATGATGACGAAGAAGAGTTTCGTTCCAAATTCCGCACCGCTGTTCGTCGCGAACTTTTCTTTTTACCTGATTCACCTATTTTATTCGTATCGGCCAAAACGGGTCTCCGTGCAGAAGATCTTTTAGATGCTGCCGAAGGTGTATTTATTCGTGCAGGGGCAACGATCCCAACGGGTAAGATAAATCGTATCATTCAAGATCTCATGATCAAACGCCCCCCACGCATGGTGTCGGGTCGTCGTTTCAAATGTTATTACGTCACACAAGTTTCCAAACGTCCGATTCGTTTTAGATTATTCTGTAATTCGGAAGAGAGATTAGAAGATGCCTATCAGCGTTATCTCGTTAAGGGCGTGCATGAGAATTTTGATTTATCAGGTGTCCCTGTCTTCCTGGATGTTGTGGGCAAACCTAAGCAGGAAGGTCGCAAGTATTTCGCACCTCCAGGTACCCGTCCTGACTCTGCTGCTGGCTCTAGCGAATCCACTCCGCGACATATTGAGAAGCCCAGTGCTTTAAGTTCTGGGCCTCGCTTAGGTAAGGCGAAGTCGGGCAGCAAGCCACGCACAGGTAAGCCCGGCAGTAAGCCTGGCAGCAAGTCGGGCAAGAAAGCTTTTACGCGTTGGGACAAGCCTCGTTCGCTTAAAGGCCGTGCTGCTCGCCAAGCACGAAAATAAAACTTTAATTAACCATGTCGGTCGCACCTTCCCAGTCACGCTTCCGGATCATCCTGCTTGGTTCAGATGAAATTGCGCTTCCGTTATTTGCGGCCGTGCATGCCTCCCAAAATATTGATGTAGTCGCGGTCTATACTCAACCCGATCGACCCGCTGGGCGCGGCCAGGAAATTAAATCAAATCCAGTGGCATTATGGGCTAAAGAAAACGGATTAAAATTATTACAGCCCGAGCGACTTGCGGAAATCGATGCTCAACAACTGAAGGATTTACACGTCGATATGGGAGTAGTGATGGCCTACGGACAAATATTGAAAGACGATTTTTTAGCCGCCACCCGTCTAGGCTTCATTAATTTTCATGGTTCACTTTTACCCGTATTAAGAGGGGCAACGCCGGTTGAGTCTGCGTTAGCGCTCGGTTTTAAATCTACGGGAATTTCGGTTCAACATGTCGTTCGAAAACTTGATGCTGGTCCGCTCTATGCTTCGAGTGAATTAACGATTTTACCGGATGAGGGTAGGGCCGCGTTACGTCAGCGCTTGGGCAAAACGGCGGCAGAACTTTCTCATAATTTTCTAGATAAAATTCTTAATCAACAAATCAAACCTCAGCCACAGGACGAATCATTAGTGACTTATACTCGACGATTGGATCGCCCAGACAGTGCATTAGATTTTAATACTCCTGCGGCAGAAATCGTAGGCCGGGTGCGTGCTTTAGAAGGCTGGCCGGGTTCCACCTTTCCGCTGGGTGATTTAATCATCAAAGTCGGTTCAGCTTCTTTATTAACCGAAGAGCATACCCTGACACCTGGAACCGTCACACAGGCGGACAAGCAAGGTTTGAAAGTCGCGTGCGGAAATGGATTTTGTTTATTCACGACTTTGCAACGTCCCGGTGGGAGAATGTTACCGGTAGGTGAGTTTCTGGCTGGTTGTCCGATTGCTCAAGGCGCCGTGATTGAATCACTTTCCATGCCGCCTTTGGTTTCGTCGCAGCCATTTCCGAGAGTAAAGAAGTCTTAATCGCTTGATTTGCTCGCCCGCCTAAGGTGTCATAGCGCATGCGTGCGAGGTATCTACTTGGGTTGCTGTCGCTCAGCCTTTTGGCTCAGCAGAAGGATATTCGCTTTGAACAAGTGGGTGGTGGTTCGCTGTCTGGATATACGGAAGATGAAAAAGCGGAGAAGGCGTGGGAGATGAATGCCAAGGTGATGAAGCCCAGTGAGGATTCCGGTAAGTGGGACATGCAGGAATTATCGGGACAAACTTTTCAGTCGGGAAAACCTTCGATAAGTTTTAGTAGTCCGAATGGCGTGGTCGATCCCACTAAGCGAATCGCTGAAGGTAAAGAGTTATTCAAGGCCTTCTCGAGTACTTTTAATTTAGCCGGTATCGGCTGGACTTGGAAGGGCACGAGCACAGGTGATACGTTTTCGATTTTAGAAGATGTGGTCGCGGAGCTTGATTTAACTAAACCCAAAGAAAAAAGATTTTCGGTAAAGGCCCCGAGATTAGATGTCACACCGACGAGTGAGGGTACCCAATTAACCTTCTCGGGTGGCGTTACCTTTACCCGTCAAGGTGAACAAATTATCTGCGAAGCGATTGACTGTATTTTAGATGACTCCGGTGTCGGTGATAAAAATTGCAAGATTATCAAAGCGCGCGGACAGGTGGTGCGCACCTTTCTCGATCAAACAATCAAGGGAGACTCCGTTGTCTATTTCCCAAAAACGGATCAATTAAATGTCGCCGGAAATGTTAAACTCACTGAACCAACCTTGAACATTACTTCAGATACTTTAGCGCATGACGGACGGACGGGCATTACATTATTACAAGCGACCACTGTCCCAACCGTCGCGGTGAAAGCGCAAGGTAAGGATAAGTCGATGATGGAGTTGACGGGTCGCGCCGGTCGTATTGAACGCGATCTTAAATCAGGATTACAAACCGTGGTCATGGATGGTCAGGCTAATTTTATTTCCGAACAGGGAATGCTCAATTCGCAAAAAATTTCCGTTAAAGAACTGAGTGAAGGCGGGAATGTCTTGATTGCGGATGGGTCCGTCCGCGGATTGGTTCAGGAGACTTCATTTAATGCTGAGCACGCTCGCTGGGTTCAAGTAAAGGGCCAGTTGGAACTTTCGGGTAAACCTAATTTAGTGGATAAACGTGGAATCGATTTAATGGGGGCGCAGATTTTCTCCGACTCGTTGGTGCAAAAAGTTATCGTAAAGTCCGATTCCACTACACGGGCTACGATTAAATTCCGTTCGGAGTCGGTGGGGGCCGAAGGTGCCAAAGCAGAGGCTAACCAAATTGTTATTTCTAATTCAGGCACGTCCGCCGAAGCGGATTTAACCGGTGCGGTGAAGTACTCGATGGATAAAATGACAACTGAGTCGGATCGCTTAGTCGCTTATTCAGTACCCCGTACCGTCCAAACCAAGAGTGGCGTATTTGATCTGCAAAAATTGATACTGACTGGCAAAGTGCGATTTGCGCAGCCAGGGTTAAGTGCCACGTCGGAGCGTGCCGATTTTCGACCCAGCATCGAAGTGCAGGAAATCTTGGTGGATGATAGTCTTAAAGGTAAGGTTGAACTACTTACTCTGGGTGGCGGTAGTGGAGCGACCCGACCTAAACTTTTCTTAGAAATGGAAAACGGGAAAGTCTCCGAGTTCACCGCGGATGCCCACGAGATTTTAAGTACTAAAGAATTAACCAAAATGTTTTTACGCGGTTCGGTCGCTATGCAAAGTCCCAACATCAATGCTACTTGCGACCTCTTGGAAGGTCTGGCTCGACCCGATAAAGCAGGGAATCGCTCGCCTGAGTTAATTGTGGGCCGTGGTAATGTGACGGTGAAGGCCGATGGAACTACGGCTGTCGGTCGTACGATGGAAATTAATCCCAACACCGGTGAAGCTCGTTTGTTTGGCGATGCTCGGGTGCGTGATCGCGATGGCCACGAAGGTGTTCCCGCTAATTCGATCGTTTACGATTACCCCAAGCGGATTTGGAGAATGGATCAAGTGGTTAATCCGCAGAACCCCAAGCAGGTTATCCGACCCAAAATCATTTTAGGGCCTGAGTTTTTCCTTCCTCAGGTCAAAACGCTCGACAAGGCCCAATAACAACTTCCTCATCACACTATGGTTGCCTCTAACGATAAGTCTCTCGTTCGCGCGCAAGCTCTGGCTAAGCACTACGGTCAGGCCGTTGCGGTTAAAAATGTAAGTCTCGATTTACGCGCCGGAGAGATTGTTGGTTTACTCGGACCTAACGGCGCCGGCAAAACGACGAGCTTCTATATGATGGTGGGTTTGATTCCTGCCACGTCAGGGAATGTATTTATTGATGGCGTTGACGTCACGTCGATGCCGATGTGGAAGCGTGCCCAAAATGGTATCGGTTATCTGCCGCAAGAGTCCTCTATCTTTCGAAAACTTTCGGTGTGGGATAATGTCTTGGCGGTCGTCGAAACTTTGAAATTATCTTCGCGCGAGGCAGAGGCACGTACCGCCCAACAACTGACTGACTTAGGCTTAGAACGCTTGGCCCAGCAGCCAGCCTTCACCCTTTCTGGTGGCGAGCGTCGCCGTCTAGAAATTGCCCGAGCCTTAGCTACCAATCCTCGATTCCTGCTAATGGATGAGCCCTTTAGCGGGGTGGATCCTATTTCCGTCGCGGAGGTCCAGTCCATCATTCGCCGCCTTAAAAATAAGGGTATCGGTGTGCTCGTTACCGACCATAATGTGCGGGAAACGCTTTCCATTGTCGACCGAGCCTACCTGATTCACCAAGGACAAGTGCTTGTCTCCGGCACGGCGCAGGATATAGTTAACAATCCAGAAAGTCGTCGATATTATCTCGGCGAAAGTTTTAAACTATAATTATAATATGCCTGCTGACGCTCCAGAAACTCGCCCCGAATCCGTCTTGGTGAGTGAATTTTTCAACACCTACCGCGACATGTTGCAAATGGAACTCATCGCGGGTGCGGAGGGTTTGGATAATGTGATTTCCGAAAAATCGATTAATCGTCCGGCCTTAGCCGTGACCGGATATTTTAAAGAGTTTGCCCATCGTCGTTTACAGCTTCTCGGTGCGGGTGAAATGGCCTATCTGATGGACCAAGAGCCCGATGTGCGTTTGCGCTTAATGGAAGCGGTTTTCAGTAAACAAATTCCCGCGATAGTTGTCTCTCGTGGCTTGCCTGTCGATGAGTCCATTAAAGCACTTGCCGATAAACACCGCGTGCCGATTATTCGCACGCAATTGAAGTCGAAAGATTTTTCCGCTGAAGCGACGGTCTTGCTCGAAGAAAAATTTGCTCCACGTACCAATTTACACGCCACGTTAGTCGACATTAAAGGGGTCGGTGTTTTATTACGCGGCGCTTCCGGAGTGGGTAAGAGCGAATGTGCACTTGCTTTGATTGAGCGTGGTCACTCCCTGGTCGCCGATGATTTTGTTCTCGTTAATTTAATCGGCGATCGTGACTTGCAGGGCTCTTCCAAGGAACTCAATCGTGGCTACATGGAGTGTCGCGGTATTGGTATTATTAATATCGCATCCATCTTTGGTATTCGCTCCGTCCGTCGTGACAAACGTATCGACCTCGTCATCACCTTCGTCATTTGGCAAGCAGGGATGGATGAAGAACGCTCAGGCTTAGATGTCGATAGCTACACCATTTTAGGCCGTAAAGTGCCCCACATGACCATTCCAGT
>JAEMQU010000009.1:69290-71061 GCA_016463705.1 Opitutales bacterium
TTTAGTTGTGCGATCCGTCCCAGCGACAGTCGCCCATAATTCTTAAACAAATTTCTCGTAAGTCGAAGAGGGTGTTTTCCATGTCGCTGACTGGCTCAGCTGAACTGAGTCGTGCTGCTAGAGGAACATCTACCACTTTGCCCATGGCTCGGTTGATGGCGGAAAGGGATCGCTTCATGTGCACGAGAGCCAACTGCATGTCGCCCGTATCCGTGGCATTGATGGCCATGAGCACTTGGTGATGAATGTCGGCGAAGGTTTGTCCGAGATGTGAAGCTTCTAGCGCTGTTAAATTTGTACCGGCATTTTGACACAATGTATCGAGCGAGCGATGGAGTTGAATGATGAGTGCCCGCGAGACGATGTAGATAGGATGTTGATGAACGCAGTAGGGCATATCGAGCGACTCGTTATCATCATCTATGTCGTCATCACTATTATCACCCGGACCCCAGTCCGCATTCTCCCAGCCCATGCGACGTGCGCTGACGTCGAGCCGATCGGGTAGGTTTTTAATTTCTGTATAATAACTTAAAAAACGAGCCACCTCCTGGTCGTTCTTTTGAAGATATTTCGACCAATTGGCCTCATTCCATGAGGCGTTGCCTGAACCGTCGAATTCACCCTGAGGTTGGTCCGCATCGTGCATTTAAACATTGTTACCTAAAATCTTGTAGATGCAACCCCTACTCGTAGAAATTATAGACCTGGGTAATTTTACCAAATTTATGAATGAACTGAGTCAGTTTACCTCTGCGTTGCTCGCCCGTCAGTCTTTGACGAAGGCCCAAGCCAGTGTGGCTGCAGGCTTAATGGCTTCACCCGAAATTTCGGACGATTTAAAGGAATCGTTTCTCGTTGCGTTAGCACAAAAAGGAGAAAACGCCGAAGAGGTCGCTGGTTTCGCATACACCTATCGTCAACTCGCTCGCAAAATCGATTTCGGAAATACGCCAGCGCGGGCTATTGATATCGTCGGTACGGGTGGTGATCGTTCGGGGAGTTTTAATATTTCATCCGTTTCCGCACTCATCGTCGCCGCCGCGGGTGTGCCAGTGATTAAACACGGCAACCGCTCCATCACTTCAAAATCAGGCAGTGCCGATTTCTTAGTCGGCTTAGGTGTGCAACTCGATGCGACTGATGCGAAATTAAATCACGCTCTTAAAGAAGCGAAATTTTGTTATCTTTTTGCGCCTGCTTTTCATTCGGCGTTTAAATCGATTCTCAGTGTTCGAAAGAAAATCGCCGAACGTGGACAAAAAACTATTTTTAATATTTTAGGTCCACTGATTAATCCTGCTCAACCAGCCTACATGTTAGTGGGTGTTTATGATCAGCGCTGGGTTGAGCCCATGGCCTTAGCCTTACACGACCTCGGCGTAAAACGTGGCTTGGTGGTGCATGGTCAAGTAGGCGAGGGGATGGACGAGGTCACCACCGCCGGCCCGACCATCGTGCGTGGTTGTGGCGAACTTCTTCATGTGGACGCCATCTGGTTGCCTGGAGACTTTGGCTTTAATCAGGCTCCCAGCACTCATCTAAATGGCGGCACGCCCGAAGAGAACCTTGTTACGTTCAGTGATTTATTGGTCGGCGGTGTTGAGGAAGGCCTGCTCGATACTCTATGCCTCAGTGCGGGTACCGCATTGTGGGTTGCGAACAAAGCCAAAGATCCAGCCGAAGGTGCGAAGCTCGCCCGTGATATCATCCTCAACGGAGAGTTGCGTGAGGAAGTGCGTCGACTGCGTGAAGCGTATCGCGACTAACT
>JAEMQU010000038.1 GCA_016463705.1 Opitutales bacterium
ATGGGCGTTCGAAATTAGCCCTCGAACAGTTATCCATTATTTGCTCGGCCGAATCAAAAGAAGATTGGCAAACGGGTAATGAAAAAACAGGCGAAGGTTGGTACTCCTCTAGTTATGGAGTCCGTGAGCCTTCCTGGGTTCGCACAATCACCACCCGTGCCCCTTCGGTTATTTTTGTGACTGCCATTGGCTGTACGATTAAATTACAAAATAACGAACTTTGGGTAGATGGTAAAAAATTTTAATCTTATGAAAATTAAAAACATAACTTGTATTGGGGCTGGCTACGTAGGTGGCCCTACGATGTCGGTCATCGCAGATCGTTGTCCCGATATCCGAGTCACCGTAGTCGACATGAATGCCGACCGCATTGCGGCCTGGAATTCAGACCATATTCCAATTTTTGAGCCCGGGTTAGATGTGGTGGTTAAACGCGCCCGCGGTAAAAATTTATTTTTTAGCACAGACATCGATGCATCGATTAAATCAGCCGACTGTATTTTTATGTCGGTCAACACGCCGACTAAAACAGAAGGAGAGGGTGCCGGTCGTGCTGCCGACTTAAAATACATCATCGCCTGCGCTGAGCAAATTGCGCGTTCGGCTCAAAATCACACGATTGTCGTAGAAAAGTCTACATTGCCCGTGCGTACCGCAGAAAAAATAAAAGAAATTTTAGCCAAAAACAGCAAACACACCTTTGATGTCCTTTCTAATCCCGAATTTTTAGCCGAGGGAACAGCTGTTAAAGATTTGGAAAATCCTGACCGTGTTCTGATTGGTGGCGAGAATCCTGAAGCGATTGCTGCGTTGTCGGATGTTTACGCCCAGTGGGTGGCAAAAGAAAAAATCATCACCACCAATGTGTGGTCGGCCGAAATGGCCAAGCTGGCTGCCAATGCGATGCTCGCTCAACGTGTATCTTCAATTAATTCACTCTCCGCTTTTTGCGAAGCCACCGAAGCTGATATTGATGAAGTCGCTAAAGTTTTAGGTAGTGATTCGCGTATCGGACCAAAGTTTTTAAAAGCAGGAATAGGATTTGGTGGATCCTGTTTTCAAAAGGACATCCTCAATCTTGTTTATCTGTGCGAGCACTATGGGTTGACGGAAGTCGCTGCCTATTGGGAGCAGGTTATTGTGATGAATGAATGGCAGAAAAAACGCATCGCCCAACTAGTTATCAAAAAACTAGGCGGTTCGGTTAAAGGGAAGAAAATAGCCGTCCTCGGTTTTGCCTTCAAAAAAGATACAAATGACACCCGTGAGGCACCTGCTATTTCAGTCTGTGAAACCCTACTTAAAGCTGGTGCTGAAGTAGTTATTTTTGATCCAAAGGTTTCGGAAAATCAAGTTGCCGACGACTTACTTCATCTCTCTTCGCAGCCTAGTCAGTTTAAATGCGTGAATTCAGCGTCCGAAGCCTGTTTAGGTGCTGATACGGCGATTGTTTTAACCGAGTGGGATCAGTTTAAGTCTATTGAGTGGTTAAGTATCGCCCTTAAAATGTCATCGGGTGCTTGGGTTTTTGATGCTCGCAATTGTACGAACCATACCGCCATCCGCGCCGCAGGTTTAAACCTCTGGGTCGTTGGAAAGTCAAATCAGAGCGCTTAAAATAGAGTCTCCGTATTGATTTATATTTTCTGCTTTGATTAATCGTATCGGTAAAATGAGTTCAGATTCTAACAAAAATTTAAAAACTCAAAGTGCTGGGTTATTCCGTGTGGGTATTCTTGTGGCAATAGGTGGTTTTTTCGTAACATCGACCACCGCTTGGTGTTATGGCGTAAGTGCCGAAGCCGTCGCTTTTTTTGCAGCCTGGAGTGTTTGCGCGTCTTTTCAAAAATTACTTCAAGCAGGTCAACTGGCGGAACTTTCTTTGCCCCGATATCTCAAGGATAAAAAAGAGTTTGGGGCTGGTCACGCGCTTAAACATTATTCATTGTTAGCTAATTGGGCTACTATCGCAGCCATTATTTTATCGGGAACTCTGGCCATTGTTGTTCCCTATTTTTCAAAAATATTATTACCAGGTTTTGAGGAGTCTCAATCCACCAAAGTTATCGAGTTATTCAGGGGGCTGATGCCAGTGATTCCTGTGATTGTTTATAGCGGCTTTATGCAGTCACTCGGAAATGCCGAAAAACATTATGGTAAGTTTGAAGTATGGTTATTTTTTGGGCAATTAGTCGCCGCCGTCTCGGTCATAGTTTTGCATAATCATGTCGGCGTTTGGGCCTTAGTTTGGTCAGCGTGGTTGACCCAGCTAGTTGCTATTATTGGGCGGCTTTTTTATCTGCATAAATTCGGCTGTCGCCCGACGCTTTCGTTGTGGATTAAGGGTTATAGTCCAAAGCAATTATTATCTGAATTAGGCCTAACTAGCACCTATGTCATCGCTACCCAATTTTATATATTATCGCTCAATGCCGCTCTAACATTTTTATCGCCTGTCTTATTCGCTGTTTTTAAATATGCCGAACTGCTCTTTGAGCGAACATCGTCTTTAGTTTTAAGACCCGTAAGTACAGTTTTTTTTACGGATGCAAGTCACGAATTTACGCGCGAAAAGTCTGGATTACCTAAATTAATTACCAACACGCTAACGCATTTTGCGGACTACTGGATTTTATATTTTTGTATCGTTGGCGCCTGTGCTGTCCCCCTTATATCTTTGGCCTGGGGTAACAAAAAATTCGATTGGGAGAGCGTCCTTCTAACATCACAAATTTTTGGCCTTCTCGCAGGCGCAGCTTTATTTCGAGCGATTGGCTTAGTCTTTAGAAAAAATACAATCGCAGCCGGATCAGCCCGTAGACAGTATATGGGTAGTATCGTGGTCCAATTGTTAATGGTTCTCATTACAGTACCTGTAGTTAAGACCTTTGGATTTTGGGGTGGGGCTGCTGTACTGTGTATAAATATCATATTGTTTAGTATCAGCGATATTTTAGCAGCGATGACCACAAACATTAAACCGTTGGCCCTCATACCGTATAAATATTTTATAAAAACATTTATACTTTCAATCGCGATCATAATAACAGCGAGAGTTTTATCAGATGTAGTTTATGCACAAACTTTAACCCAATTTGGCAACCAGCGTATAGCTGATGTTATTGTATTAATCGCTAGCGGTTTATTTGTTATCGTTACGTTGGAGACCGTTGGACGAGCCATTGGACTCGGCGGGGTGAGAATATTATTCTCCAAAAAAACAAATTAAAAAAAAACTTCAAAATGCCAAAATACACCCAAGAAGTCATTGCCATCGTCCCTGCACGAAGTGGCTCTAAAACTGTGCCCCATAAAAATATTCGGACTTTTTCGGGGAAGCCATTATTAGCACACTCGATTGAGCAGGCTTTAAATTCTGGTGCGGTAAATCGTGTTCTTTTAAGTACCGATAGTGAACAGTATGCACAAATAGGAAAACAATACGGTGCCGTCGTTCCTTTTTTAAGACCGGCCGAAATTTCTGGAGATTTATCAACCGACTTAGAATGTTTTAAGCATGCCTTAGAATGGTTGGCGAAAAACGAAGGAGCAGTGCCCGAATTTATTGTTCATTTGCGCCCCACTCATCCGAATCGTCGCCCATCGGACATTGCGCGTGCGGTTGAACTGCTCAGACAACACCCCGAATGGGATTCTATTCGATCAGTTATAGCTGCACCTGAGACACCCTATAAAATGTGGTTCCGAAATGATTCAGGAGAACTGACTCCAGTAATAAATACTGGTATTAAAGAGGCCCATAGTCGCCCTAGACAAGGCCTTCCGAGTACATTTTTACAAAATGCCAATATTGATGTTATTCGTTCGCGAACAATCCTCGAAAAAAACTCCGTCGCTGGTGAGCGGATCGGTTCATTATTAATGCAAGAAATTCACGACATTGATACCTACGAGCAGTTTGCCCGAGCTGAAGAATCTTTTATTTGGTCTAATGGGATTCCAACCGGAAAAACTTTTGTCTTTGATATCGATGGAGTGATTGCAACCATTACGCCTGGTAATAACTACGAAATAGCAGGTCCACTTACCGATAATATTAAACGTATTAATAGAATTTTTGAGGCTGGTAATCATATTGTTTTATTTACCGCTCGTGGATCGGCTACCGGAATTGATTGGTCAACGACAACCCAGCGCCAAATGAAAGAATGGGGAGTTAAACACCACAAGTTGTTTTTCGGCAAGCCCGCCGCTGATTACTATATTGATGATAAACTCATTAGTTTAGAGACCCTTTCGCAAATCGACAAAATTTCTTAACCCCCAATAATATGAATCCCCCCAACGACATACTCTACATTTTTGAGATGGCTAACAACCATCAAGGAGATGTTCAACATGGACTAAAAATAATCGATGCGATGGCAAAAATTGCGCGCGACAATGGTATTCGCGCGGCGGTTAAGTTTCAGTATCGAGATTTAGACACCTTTATTCACCCCGCTCATCAGTCAAGTGACAGTAAACACATTAAGAGATTCCGTGAAACGAGATTAACTAAAGAACAGTACCTCACGCTGGTTGAAGCAACCCGTGAAGCTGGTTTGGTAACGATGTGTACGCCGTTTGATGAGGTTTCAGTTAAGGATATTATAAATCACGGAATAGAAATTATAAAAATTGCCTCCTGTAGTGCCAATGACTGGCCACTCTTAGAGGCTATCGCTGCGGCGCGTAAGCCTGTAATCTGTTCAACTGGTGGCCTGCGTATCGAACAAATCGACCAAGTGGTTAACTTCTTAGAGCACCGCAAAGTTGACTTTTCAGTTCTTCACTGTGTTGGAATATATCCAACGCCTACCGATGGTCTTTACCTTAACTTCATGGAACGAATGATGAAGCGCTATAACTGGCTTCGTATTGGTTACTCAGGACATGAAGAGCCTAACGACGTTGATGTGGTTAAAGTCGCTGTCGCCAAGGGTGCGCGTATCCTTGAGAGACACGTTGGAGTGGCAACACCCACATCACAATTAAATGCTT
>JAEMQU010000021.1 GCA_016463705.1 Opitutales bacterium
GTCCGATTAAGGTCTACCGAATGTTCGTGGATGCGGAACAGAGAGGGAAGGGACTGAAGCGAGCTGAATGTAAATCGTGTGCTGAGTTTATTGAGACGATGACGCAGGAGCCAGGTCGGGTATCGCCAGAATGGAATGACAAAGAAGGCGGCGCGTTGATGCACGGTGCGTGGGTTGATTTACCTCAACTGATGGATGAAGTTCACTCTGAATTAGCGAAGTCGGGTTCCATTCGTAGAGATGAATTTAAATTATCCGATTTAAGTTATGAGGGCGAAGGTGTGAAGTGGCTCGATGTAAAAGCTCGCGGGATTATTTTCTGTGATGGATATCGTTCCGCGCTCGAAGGACCTTTTAAATACCTGCCGTGGCAGCCGGTTAAGGGTGAAGCGATTCACTTCAAATCGGATGCGCCTGATTCTTCGGTAGTTTTAAACCGACAAGGTTGGGCGTTGCCGCTTGGTAATGGACAATGGCGATCGGGGACGAATTGGGATTGGTTTGAGATGAATGAAACACCGACGCCGGTGCAGTCGGAGAAATTTACGAAGAGATTTAAGGACTACTTTAATGTCGAAGTGAGTGTGGAGGTGACTGGCCACGTCGCTGGGGTACGTCCGTGCACGAGCGATAACCATCCGTTCATGGGCACACATCCAAAGCAACCGCGATTGCATTTATTCAATGGATTAGGGCCACGGGGGACGCTCTGGGCGCCCACGTTGGCACATGAGATGGCTGAGTACTTAGTTAACGGCGGAAAACTGCGGAGCGACTGTGATCTCAATCGCTTTGCGTTGCCTGCGTAACTTTACTTTTTCTTCTTAGACTTCGCGGGCGATTTCTTAACCTTCTTGGTAGCAAGGTAATCAATCGCGAGAAGGTAGCCTTCGAATCCGAGACCCGTGATTACGCCCACGCAAGCGGAGGCCGTGACGGATTTATGACGAAACTCTTCGCGCTTATAAATATTGGAGATGTGCACCTCGACGGTGGTGAGACCGCTGCCCGCAATGCTGTCGCGCAGTGCAACGCTGACGTGGGTGTGACCTCCTGGATTGATGACCAGAAATTTTACACCGTCATCTGCCCACTTAGCGATCGTATCGATAATTTTACCTTCGTGGTTGGATTGAAAGAAACGAGTTTTGGCGCCGGCTTTTTTGGCGTGGGCGGCGATGAGCTTTTCGAGGTCGCCCAAAGTTTGCGTGCCGTATACCTCCGGCTCGCGTTTTCCGAGTCGGTCAAGGTTAGGTCCGTTGATGATGCCAATTTCCATAGTGCGTGTTGTATCTATTGTTTTCGTTGGCACAAGTCACATTCGATTTTGCCATAAAAAAGGGCGGTTTTACCCGCCCAGTGAAGAGAAACTGAAGTTAGTTCACTTCAGAATCTGACGGAGAACGTAAGGGAGAATACCACCGTGACGGTAGTATTCACCTTCGATGGCGGTATCGATACGTGCCACGAGAGGAACGCGATCAACCGTGCCATTGGCGCGATGAACGACGAGGGTGACGGCTTGGCGTGGTTTCACCGGATCCGTGACGCCTTCGAGGTCGAAGGTTTCAGTTCCCACGAGATTAAACGACGCGGCATTTTTTCCGTCGACGAATTCGAGAGGAAGAACGCCCATGCCGATTAAGTTGGAGCGGTGAATACGTTCGAAGCTTTGAGCGACGACGGCTTTGATGCCGAGGAGGGCGGTGCCTTTAGCGGCCCAGTCGCGTGATGAACCCATACCGTAGTCAACTCCACCGAACACGATGAGACCTTCACCGCGTTGGGCGTAAGTTTGGCACGCATCGTAGATTGCTTCGATTTTTCCTTCAGGTTGAACTTTGGTGAAGCCGCCTTCTTTGCCGTCGGCCATTAAGTTTTTCACTTGGGTGTTGGCGAAGGTACCGCGGGTCATGATGCGATCGTTACCGCGACGTGAACCGTAGGAGTTGAAATCTTTTTTGTTCACTCCGGCGGCGATTAAGAATTTTCCGGCAGGCGTTTCTTCTTTGAAAGAACCTGCGGGCGAAATGTGGTCGGTCGTGACCGAGTCCCCTAAGATAGCCATTGGGCGTAATTTATGGAGTGATGGAACCGGTGGAGGGGTCATCGAGAAGCCCTTGAAGAAAGGAGGCTCTTGAATGTAGGTGGACGATTCTTTCCAGCTGAAGCGAGCGCCTGATCCGCCTTGAACGCCTTTCCATTCGGCGGTGGCGTTGGCCATAGATTCAGCGGCGTATTTTGATTTGAACATCTCGGGCTTGAGACCGCGAGCGACGTGCTCGGCGATTTCGGACTGTGAAGGCCAAATATCTTTTAAGAAAACAGGCTTACCATCTTTACCCGTGCCGAGCGCTTCGTGGTCGAGATCGATATCTACACGTCCTGCGAGTGCGAAGGCCACCACGAGAGGAGGAGACATCAGGAAGTTAGCTTTAACGGCGCCGTGAACGCGGGCTTCGAAGTTACGATTACCCGAGAGCACTGAGGCGGTGACGAGGTCGCCCTGTTTGATGGCGGCTTCGATATCGGCATCGAGCGGGCCCGAATTTCCGATACAGGTGGTGCAACCATAACCCACGAGATTGAAACCCAGTTGATCGAGGTAAGGAGTGAGTTTGGTTTCGTTTAAGTAATCCGTGACCACGCGTGAGCCTGGGGCCAGCGAGCATTTGACGTCGGGATTAACCGTTAAGCCTTTCTCGACGGCCTTTTTCGCGACCAGTCCGGCAGCGACCATCACGGAAGGATTCGAGGTATTGGTACAGGAAGTGATCGCAGCGATCACCACTGAAGCGTGATTTAATTTGCGGCCAGTGTTTCCGACTGGAGCGGAGGTAGAGCGATCGGCGTCGGATTTTTCGAAACCATTTTTCGCTTTAGGAGTCGTGAAGAGCGTGTTGAAAGACTCTTTGATTTTTGGGAGGTCGATACGATCTTGCGGGCGTTTAGGTCCGGACACGCAAGGAACGACCGTGCTGATATCGAGATCGATCGTTTGAGTGTAATCGATGCTGCCGGCTTTAGGAATTCCGAAGAGCCCTTGAGCTTTGTAATATTCGCGAACGAAGGAGACGTGAGATTCATCGCGACCCGTTTGACGGAGGTACTCGAGAGATTTGTCGTCGATGGGGAAGAAGCCCATCGTGGCACCGTATTCAGGCGCCATGTTCGCGATCGTGGCGCGATCGGCGAGGGAGAGGGCTTCGGTACCTTCACCGAAGAACTCAACGAATTTACCGACCACTTTTGCATTACGGAGGATTTCGGTGAGGCGCAGGGTGAGGTCGGTTGCGGTGACGCCTTCACGGAGGCTGCCTTTTAAATGAACGCCGATGACTTCGGGCGTTTGGAAGTAGACAGGCTGACCGAGCATGCCGGCTTCGGCTTCGATACCGCCAACGCCCCAGCCCACGATGCCGATACCGTTAATCATCGTCGTGTGGGAGTCGGTACCCACAAGAGTGTCGGGATAAAACACGCCGTTCTTTTCAAAAACTAATTTCGCCAAGTATTCTAAATTAACTTGGTGGACGATGCCGATGGATGGAGGAACGACGCCGAAAGTTTTGAAAGCTTGCATGCCCCATTTCAGGAATTCGTAACGCTCAGTGTTGCGGCCGAATTCTTGGCGGAGATTTTCGAGGAATGAATTCGCGGTGCCGGCGCTATCGACTTGGACTGAGTGGTCGACGACGAGATCGACGGGGACGAGAGGTTCGATGACGGCGCTGTCTTTACCGAGACGGGCGACTGCTTCGCGCATCGCGGCGAGGTCGACTAAGAGAGGAACGCCGGTGAAGTCTTGGAGGACGATGCGAGCGACGACGAAAGGAATTTCGGTGTCGACGGGTTTAGTGGCGTTCCAGTGGGCGAGCGTGCGGACGTCGTTCTCGGTGACGGCGATGCCATCGCAATTACGCAGGACGGATTCGAGGACCAGTCGGATGGAGACTGGGAGGCGGGAAATTTTTCCGAGGCCTGCTTGTTCGAGAGCGGGGAGGGAATAGAAGGAGCCCGACTTACCAGCGGCGGAGAAAGGTCGGAGAGCTTTGAAGGGATCGTGGTGGGCCATGATGAATTACAGCATATAGCAGAAAGCAAAGAAGGCGGCCGGGGCAAGCCCGACCGCCTTCAAAGTCGAAGACTTTTTTAAATTAAGCTTCGACCGCTTTTTTAATTTTAGCGAAGTTGGGCATGGTCGCGGGATCGCGTTTCACTTCGGAGTGAATCACGATACCGTTTTTATCGGCGACGAAAACTGAGCGTTTAGCGACGTTTAAGAGGCCGGTCTTTTCAGGAATCACTTTGGTGTCCTTCACTTTGAAAGCTTTGAGGGCGACGCGGTTGAAGTCGGAAACGAGGGTAACGGCGATATTTGAGTGTTTTGCCCAGGCTGCTTGAGCGAAGGGACTGTCGACGGAGATCGCGATGACGTCGGCGCCGAGTTTCTTATAATCATCGAGTAAGCCGCTGACTTTGCAGAGTTCGTCGGTGCAAGTGTCGGTGAAAGCGAGAGGGACGAAGAGGATCACGGTCTTACCTTTTCCAACATTTCGACGGAGGCTGACATCTTGCAGTCCGGCATCGGTCTTTTGTTTGAGGGTAATTTCAGGGAGGGGGAGGCCGACTTTGAGTGGCATAGGAGTGTAGGGTTGGGTTAAGGCCTGTTGATTATACTAAAATTAAATAGAGGGCAAGGATGGAGGCAGGAATTAGGGGGTTTTTCCTACTTATTTTGACCTCGTGGACTGGGAAACTTCAAAAACCCTGCTTTTTATGCACTTCTGCTATCGGCATGCAGACCCAGCCGATTGAACCATTTACGCTGTTTTCTGACTAAGGCCCAGGTATCGAGGTTAATTCGTTCCCGGAGGCCATCTAGGGCGACTTGGCGGCCTGACTGAATCCAATCCATCGTCGCGCGGTAGCCGACGGCACGGGCGGAGGGGAGTTCGGGATTTAAATTTAGCTGGAGAAGTTTCTCGGACTCTTCGATGAGTCCGGACTTCAGCATGAGATCCGTGCGCTGAATAATACGATTTTTTAATTCAGCGTCTTCGCGTTCGATTAATTCGTAGGTGATTTTGTATTGAGCGAAGGGACTTTCTTTTTGGAGGAAGTCGACGCGGAGGTCATCGAGGGAGCGATCGGAGGAGAGTCGGCGCTCGAGGGCTTTGGCGATGCGGATGGGATTTTTGGTATCGAGCCATCCCGGAAGTGTTTGGCCTTCCACTTCGCGGAGGCGGTTGAGCATTGCTTCGATTCCTTGCTGTTGAAGCAGTCGCACTTCATTAATCACGGCGTCGCTGACGGGAATTTCGTCGGTGACTGGTCCGAAGAACGCGGCGAGGTAGAATCCGCTACCGCCGGTGATTAAAATATTTTTACCGCGGGCGTGGGCGTCGGTGATACACTGTTTGGCGTAGTCGATATAGCGAACGACGGAGTAACGTTCGGTGGGATCAACGAGATCGAGTCCGTAGTGTTTGCACTGGGCCTGTTGTTGGGTGGTGGGCTTGGCTGAACCGATGTCCATGCCACGGTAGACGCATACTGAATCGCAGGAAAGAATCTCGGCGTTATTTTTTGCAGCCCAGATGAGTGAGGCATCGGTTTTTCCCGCGGCGGTGGGCCCGGTGATGATGTGTAAACTCGGGAGTGATTTATCCACAGGCCCACGAGTAAGCGTAGGATAAGACAACAAAACCTAAAGGTGCGGTGAGAATTAAGCTATCGATCAAATCCAGTGCGCCGCCGATGCCGGGGATGGTGTGACCCGAGTCTTTGGAAGTGGATTGTCTTTTGAAGACGGACTCAACGAGGTCGGACGGAATACTGACGATGGCAATCGGGAGGGCTAGAATAGCGGATCGCAGTGGGGTCATGAACGGGAACCAGAAGGCATTAACGGCCCAAGCGAAGAGGGCGGCGGCGGCGGCGGAGAAAACTAAACCACCGAGGCAACCCTCCCAAGATTTTGCGGGGCTGATGGAAGGAGCGATTTTATGTTTTCCGAACAGGGTGCCGATGACCAGTCCACCGACATCCGTAAATTTGGCGGCTACGACCAACCAGATGACGCAGGCCAGGCCGATGGATTTTTGAGAAAGGCCGGAGCCGACATTTAATTTCGCGATGAATACTAAGAACGATAGCATTAATGGGATGTAGAGAAATCCGTAGAAGGTGGGAAGTTTGCGGAGTAAAACTGGACGCTCGGAAGGATTTCGTAAAAGACTTAGAAGATGAATTCCAAAGGCCGTGGCTAGGGCGATGGGGAAAATCGAGTGACGATAATTTTCGGGTGAAAAGAAGAAGACGAAGAAAAGATAAATCAGACCGATGATGATGCCTTGAGTTTTGTTTGGTTGTTCGTTGCAGGACTCCGTGAGTTTATAAAATTCCCATTGGGCGATGGCGGTGAGGGCGGCTAGGATACAGAAGGCAAAAATTTCGGAGGCGGAAAAGAGGCTACCGATCCAGATGATGGCACCGACGGCGCCCCAGAGGGTAATGGTGCTTAAGGCACGGTCTTTCATAGGGTTTTCGCAGGTTGGACTTGGGCGCCGGTCATGCCGAAGCGACGTTCGCGTTTAGCGAACACGGCTAAAGACTTTTGGAATTCCTCCTTGGTGAAGTCGGGCCAATAAGTTTCAGTAATGACAATTTCCGCGTAGGCAGCTTGAAGGAGAAGGAAGTTACTCAAGCGAGCTTCGCCGGAGGTGCGGATGATTAAATCGGGGTCGGGCAGTCCGGCTGTTTCTAAATGTTTTTCTAGTTCGGCCCAATTAATTTGGTCGGGCTTTAATTTTCCGGCGGCGACCTCTTCGGCGATTTTGCGAGTGGCTAAAGCAACTTCTTGGCGGGCGCCGTAATTCAGGGCGACGACTAAAGTGAGGACGTCGTTATCTTTGCTTTTAATTAAAGCGTCCTTCAATGGTTCCTTCACGAAGTCGGGCATCTCTTCGAGGTTACCGATGATTTTTAATTTTACTTTTCGTTTGAGGATTCGGGCGAGATTAGCGCGGAGGACGAATTCACCTAATTTAAATAATCCGCTGACCTCTTCGACGGGACGTTTCCAATTTTCGACGGAGAAGGCAAAAATTGTGAGGGTGGGGATGCCGAGGGTGATGCATTCATCAATGACATCAAAAATCCGTTCGGCGCCGCGGCGGTGTCCTTCGAGTCGCGGGAGATTGCGTGACGCGGCCCAGCGACCATTACCGTCCATAATAATTCCGATATGGCGGGGCAGGTTGGGGTTAGGAGTGGATGGGGCGGCGGACACTTAAGGGGCAGAATGTCAGTTTAATTGGCGCCGTGGCAATCGTGAATCAACGCTCTTCGGCGGCGATTAAAACCCCTGGGAAGCCTTCGGCACGGACGAGATCACACACGGTAATAAAATTTTGGAGGGTGAGGGCGGCGTCGGCCTTCACGAGGACGGGGCGGAGGGTGCTGCCTTTAATTTGGGCGATGCGATGGAGCTCGGTGCGCAGTCCGGCATTATCGACCACGCGACCGGCGACGACGAAGACGCCCGTGCCGCGTGCGGAGAGGAGGGTGACGGTGGTAGCGGTCTGAGCCATGTCACCGGTTGAACTTTTCGGGACGTTAAGATTTTTAGTATTAGCCGCTGGTACGGTATTGAAACCGATGTACATGCCAGGTGCATAAACAAAATTTGCGGTGAGAATCGCGAGGAGGGCTCCGCAAACGAGTAGCAAAATAAAAGGAACCGCATCGGTTTTGCGATCTACTGGACGAACCTTTTCTAAAATGCCTAACGGGGTTTGCATTACGGTTTAGCAGAATTTTTCTCAGCGGGTAATTCGTGATGCACGAAGGTGATCAGCGAGTGGGCGGCGATTTCCATTTCGAGGACGATGGAGCGAACGCGACCGACGAGGAAGTGGTGGGAGAGGGAGCAACCGATGGCGATGACCAGAGAGAAACCGGCGTTAGCGAAAGCGGAGAGAATATCGGGGAAAATATTTTGAGCGGAGGCGTAGATGCTACCGTCGCGCAAGGCGCTGGCTAAGTGGAAGCCCGAAAATAATGCGGCGGTGAGGCCGATGAGTGGGGCGATTTTTCCGATGGTGGCGATGGTACCCAGGCGACGTTCGAGCACCGGTAATTCGAGTAGAGCGGCTTCGATGGCGGCGGCGCGCATGGAAGCTTCGGATTGATTGGAGCGAAGGAGGGCAGCTTTGACGACGCGAGGGATGGGTCCGGGTGATTCTTCGCAGGCCGTGAGCGCTTCGATAGGACGACCCGCTTTTAAATTATTTTTCACGCCCTCGATGAAGTCGGACGAAAGAATTAAACCACGGTGGAGAAACATCGTGCGTTCGACGGCGAAAACTACGGCGATGAAAGCTAAGGCGAGAAGTACCCACACGAACGGCCCGGCATCGGCTGGAAAAGTGAAAGGGGGATTCATTTAATAGATTTATTAGGGATGATACCGAGAGTCGCAAGTTTGCTTTCTGCGGCGGCCTGACCTGGGAGACGCGCTTCGCCTGCGGGGAGGTTACGATTTAAATCGGGTATCAGTCGGTAAACTGCGACGGCTTCGCCCAAATCGTTAGATTCTTCGTAGGAATTGCCGAGGGAGAGAATAGCGCGAGCGATCCAGGTGCGTCCGTTGATGCCGTAGTTATTTATGGCGGTGGCTTTCGTTGAGCGAATATTCACAATAATTTTCATTAATAAAGTGCGGGCTTCGTTACGGGTCGATTGAGCGTCGGTCGCATTTTCCGCTTTGGAACGTTCGAGTAAGGTGGTTGCTAATTTATATTGAGCTTCGACGAGAATGTCGGGGTCTTGGGCCCAGGAGGCGGCGACATTTTCGTAAGCGGCGGCGGCGAGGGCTACTTTTTGTCGATCGAGTTGTCCGCTGCGATCGCGACGCAGTTCGGCGAGTCCGAAGAGACAATCTGCTTTGGCCATCTCGGCTTGATTGCGATTAGGGTGATCGGGTTTGGTGCGGATGATGGAATTTAAAACTAAGAGGGCGCGGTCGAAATCGCCGAGGGTGCGTAATAATTCGGCGCGACGGAGGGCGACGCGAAAGAGGAGAGGGCTTTGTGGATAATTTTCGTTTAACTTCTCGAAAAGTTCGATGGCCTCTTTGATTTTAGTTTCACCTAATTCAATGGCTTGTTGATTAGCTTCTTCGGCGGCTTCGTAGAGACCCAGTTCGACCATTTCATTTAAGGCGGCGTCTTGGCCTTCAAAAGTTTTGACCAGTTCGAGGAAGCGAGCCTGGGCTTCGGCGTGTCGACCCAATGATGATAAATATCTACCTTCCACTAAGAAGGACGCGGCGGCGGCGGGGACTTTTCCGTATTTTTTTCGGACATTTTCTAATTCGACTAAACCGACGGTGGAACTACTGCCGAGGGCGGTGCGGGCTTTGAGGAGGGCGATGTGTCCGCGGAGGACTGGGGCGTTATTTTTAAGATCAGCTGGGGCGTCGGCCGGTAAGCGTTCGAGGCTGGCGGCGATTTCGTCGGCGAGTTTTGCGGCTTTAATATTATCGCGATTAGCGAGGGTGATGAGGGCGCGTTGCCATTTAAACCGCAGTTGGAAATCGATGGACGCTTTGCTGGTTACTGGAGTTAGTCTTTCCAATAATTGCAGGGCGATATCGGGCTGATTGGCTTTACGGATATCTTCGAGCAAGCACCAGGTGGCGATCCAGAGTCGAGACGAAGCAATTTTTTTATTTTGAAAAGCCTGTTCGATAATTTCGGTCGTTTGCGTCCAGACTTTAAAATCATCGCTGGAGGAAAGGAGAGAAAGCACACGTTGATGAAAGGCGGTGTAGGCGATGTCGGCGCCTTGGGTTTCATTCTGAATGGCGGCGTAAGCTTTTTCGGCTAGAACATAATCTTGGGCTAAGTAGAGACAGTCGGCTGAGACCATGCGGAGGACATCGCGCGGAATACCTTCTTTGCCTTCGACTAAGCTATCGATGTAGGAAGAGGCGAGGCGGTAGGAACTATCGCTCCAGGCGATGACGGCGAGGAGGCGAGTGGCTTCGCGGGCGAGAGGGCTGGCGGGAACTTCTTTGAGCAGTTCGGTGGCGGCTTGGCGGGCCTTTTCATTATTTCCGGCCAGGTACATTAACTGCGCGCGGGCGAGGTGAATCGTATCGAGCACGGACGGATCGCGCGGGCATTCGTAGGAAAGTTGTCCTTCGCGTTGTTTGGTGAGAAAATCATAAACCTCGTTGGCGATGGAATTAATATCACCTGGTTTGGCTTCGCTGGCGGCGGCGACGAGTGATTGGATGGCGGTGGTGCGGAGGCGGTCGCTGGCACGATTTTGGGCGGCGGACTTGAGGAATTTTCGACCCTCGGCGCTATCGGCTCCGGAAATCAGGCCACACAGTAAATCTGCTTCCGCTTCTTGAGCTTCGGTGAGGTTTTCTAAATTCTTTAAGAGGGCGAGGGCTTCGTTCTTTTTTTCTTGGCGGGCGAGAGCGAGGGCGAGGTTACGTTGGTGGGTAAAATTAAATTCAGAATTTTTATTATTCTTAACAAGATCGCGGAGGGCGTTGATGGCGCTGTCGTTAATTTTTCCGCTGATGACGGAGGCGCGGTAGCAGAGGGCTTGAATTCTTTGACGTTGCTCTTCGGAGGGGGCGCTTTGGATGGCGAGATTAAGATTTTTAGTAAAATTATCGTTATCGAATTTGGCATTCGCGAGGAGGGCTTTGAGGGTATGGAGCCAGGGTACTTCGGCGGGGGAGAGTGAAGGAAGATTTAATTTATCGGAGATTTCGCCGGCGGTGATTAAATCGTTTTCGAGAAAAGCCACTAAACCCGTGAGCAGATTTTTAGTGGGAGAATCGGAAATATTTTTGAGCACCGCTTTAGCTTCGGCGCTTTTATTTCGTTCGATCAGACAAGTCGCGAGGCCCAGTTGAGCGGCGTTCTTATCTTGGTCGGACGAATTTTTGTTAAGGATTACTTCGTTGAACAGTTGGATGGCGCTGGAGGAAAGTCCCGCCTCTTGGGCTTGTTGGGCTAATTGGAGGAGGCTACGCTCGCGGGCGGAGGGGAGTGATTTATCATCGATGGATGATAAAACTGGGACGGGAATATCTTGGGCGACTAGGACGCTCAACGACAGACTGAACAGTCGAAGAGCGGTGACTAGGGTATGGCGTAACATGCCCGCGTAGTGTGGCGAAGGAGAACGCTGCGGGCAAGAGGCGAGTGCGTGCGACTTACGCCTTCTTATCTAAGCCGAAGGCCGTGTGAACGGCGCGGATGGCGGCGTCGGCTTTCGCGGGATCGAGGGCGACAGAAATCTTAATTTCGGAGGTCGTGATCAGTTCGCTATTTACGCCGACGGAGGCGAGGGCTTTGAAAAGTGTACCCGCGACGCCCGGGTGGGAGATCATGCCGACGCCGACGATAGAAAGTTTGGAAATTTCGCCGGCGGAGCGCACGGTACCGGAGCCGAGATTTTTGAGTGTTTGGCTGACGACTTTTTCAACGCGGACGAATTGGTCGGTGCTGACGGAGAAAGTGAGATTGGACTTACCATCTTTGCCGAGATTTTTGATGATCATATCGACGCTGAGGCCGGACTCACCGAGGTCGTTGAAGAGGGTGGCGATGGCTTGAGGGTTATCGGGCAGGTCATTCACCGTGACGCGCGTTTGGAGTCGGTCGAGGGCGACGCCAGCGATGGCTGCGTCTTCAAGGGTTTTGTCGATAGCTTTCACGAGAGTGCCGGGTTGGTCATTAAATGAAGAACGAACTTCAAAGGGAACATTATATTTTTGGGCGAATTCGACGGAGCGAGATTGCATGACCTTGGAACCGCTGGAGGCAAGTTCAAGCATTTCCTCGTAGGAAATCTCGGGCATTTTTCGAGCTGATAAAACGATGCGAGGGTCGGCGGTGTATACGCCGTCGACGTCGGTATAAATTTGGCAGACGTCGGCTTTAATCGAGGCAGCGACGGCGATGGCGGTGAGATCGGAACCACCACGACCGAGGGTGGTGATTTGGCCATCGGGGGTGACGCCTTGGAATCCGGCGACGATGACGACTTTGCCTTCTTCGAGGCGTTCGGCGATATCGCCACCGGTGATCTTGATAATACGGGCGCGAGTATGAATGGCGTCGGTAATAATTCCGGCTTGGGCGCCGGTGCGTGAAACTGCGGGGACGCCGATGGCGTGAAGGGCGATGACGGTGAGGGCGATGGTTTCTTGTTCGCCGACGGACATTAAGATGTCCATCTCACGTTCGTCGGGCAGAGGCATCAGCGCTTTAGCACGTCCGATGAGTTCATTCGTGACACCACTACGTGCGGAAACCACGACGACTAATTTATGTCCTTTGGACCATTGTTCTTTAATTTTGGCGGCGACGTTTTGGATGCGATCCACATTGCCGACGGAAGTGCCGCCGTATTTTTGAACAATCAGTGCCATCTGAAATTACGATTCAGGGTTGAAGATACGAAGGAGGAAGGGCTCTTCGAGCACGGTTTTAAGTCGGCGCAATTCTTTGAGTACAGCATCCATTTTTCGTTCGCTCACGGGGTAGGTTGAAAGGGTGACGGTACCGCGACCTTTGTTCGGGTGTTCGTATTGGATGACGCGAGCGATGGAAACTTTGTGTTTCGAGAAAACTCGGTACACGCCTTCGGAAACGCCTGCTTTATCGAGTAAAGAAAGACGGAGGTAAAAAGGAGAGACGATTTCATCGAGGTCACCCATGCGAACTTTCAGTCCTTGTTTTTCGCGGGCGATTAAATCGTCACCCGTTAAGCCTTGTTTGGAATTGCCCGTCAGTGCGGCGATTGCATCCACGATATCGCCAATGACGGCTGAAGCGGTGGCATCGCCACCGGCGCCGCGACCGGCGAGGGTGGTAGCGCCGACGACGTCACCGCGCAGGGTAATGCCGTTGTTAACGCCGGAGACACGTGCGAGAATATCGCGATTAGGAACGAGTGCAGGGTAGACGCCGACGGTCATCCAATTCTTTTCGAAGTTACGTTGAATGACTGCTAAATGTTTGAGGGCGAAGCCGAAGCGACGAGCGAAGTCGATATCAGCGGGGCCGATATTGCGGATACCTTCAACGAGGGTGCGGTTGGCGGGTGCCCATTTTCCGTGGGCGAGCCAAGCGAGGATGGATGCTTTGTGCCAGGCGTCGATACCGTCGACATCGAGCGTGGGATCTGCTTCAGCGTAGCCGAGCTCTTGCGCTTCTTTGAGAGCGTCAGCAAAAGACAGACCATCTTCGCCCATGCGAGTGAGAATGTGATTACAGGTGCCGTTGAGGATACCGACGATGAGTTCGAAACGATTGGCGGCTAGGCCTTCACGGATGGCTTTGATGATGGGGATACCACCGGCGACGCTGGCTTCGAAGAGGAATTGACCACCGTGTTTGCGGACGGCGTTAAAAATTTCGGGGCCGTGTCCGCAGAGTAATGCTTTGTTGGCGGAGACCACGACCTTGCCTTGATTGAGCGCACGGAGGGTAAATTCTTTGGCCTTGGTGGTTCCGCCGATCAGTTCGCAGACCACGTGGACTTTTGGATCATCGATAACCTCGAAGGCATTTTTGGTGATTTGGCTTTTGGAAATTTTGATGGCGCGCGATTTTTTGGGGTCACGCACGGCGACTTTGCGTAAATCGATTTTCACACCGAGGCGTGATTCGAGATCTGCTTTTTTGTCGGTTAAATGTTTCCAGACGCCTTGGCCTACAGTGCCAAAGCCGAGGATGCCGATACCGATGGTGCGTGGAGCTGACATAAATTATTTTTTGTGTGATCCGAAGCGACTTTCAGTGCCTTCTTGTAAGCGCTGAATGTTGGTGCGGTGGTTCCAGAGATTAAAAAAGGCGAGCACGGTGGCGAAGATGATTAGGGTGTTGGAAGCATTGACGACCCAACAGGTGATGGGAAGGGAGACACCTAAGAGCATCGAAGCAACGGAAACATACTTGGTATTGTAAAAGGCGATGACCCAAACCACGACGCCGACTAAAATGGGTATTGGTAAAATGATGGCGAGGCCGCCAATGGTGGAGGCGATGCCTTTGCCGCCCTTGAATCCGAGAAAAACCGAGTAGCAGTGTCCGATCAGTGTGGCGACAAAAGAGGTGATAAAAATGCTATCGGTATTGGGGTCGTTGAGTACTTTCGTGAAATCATCCAACCTGCCTTCCACGCGAGTGTTCAGGCACCAGATCAAGAAAAAGGGTAGGAAGGTGCCGAGGACTCCCTTGAAGACATCTAGCCCAAAAACTAAATTGCCGGCGCCTTTTCCGAGCACGCGTTTGACATTCGTCGCACCAGGATTTCCTGAGCCTTCTTCTAAAATATTTACACCGTGATTTTTGGCGACGAGTACAGCGAAATTAATCGAGCCAATGAGGTATCCAGTCAGAAGGTATAAACCGTAAGCGATGATCTGAGCAGGATCCATGAAAACTAATTAGGCGTCGATTAATTGTGCACGCACAATCGCGGAGTTTTTCTGAATCTCGGCGAGGGTGGCGGCAGAGGGGGCGGAGTCTAATTGATAGACGGCGAAAGCATTGGTGCCGCCGGTGCGACTCAAGGCCATGTTGGCGATATTTACTTTTTCTTTGGAGAGGATGGTGCCGAGGGCGCCGATGATTCCGGGCTGATCTTGGTTTTCGATTAAAAGTAATTTGCCTTCCGGAATAAATTCGAGCGTGCGACCGTTGATGGAGACGATGCGAGGGGATTGCGCTTTGCCCAAGACGGTTCCAGAAATCGATACCGATTTTCCACCGGCTAAAATAGCTTCGACGTGGATGAGCTCTTTGTAGTCAGCCTCAGCGGACGAACGGACGCTTTGTACTTCAACCCCGAGAGCCTTTAATTTGCTGGGGGCGTTCACATCGTTCACGCCTTCGACAATACCACGGAGGTAGCCGCGTTGAATGGAGCGCGAAATCGCGCCCGCACCTTGTTCGGAACCGGTGCCATAAGTGGTGAGACGAATGGATTCGATGCGACCGGGTGCAGCGAGTTGACGAACAATCGCGCCGAGTTTTTCAGCTAACGAAAGGAAAGGACGGATGGTGCTGAGGGTTTGAGAATCCACCGAAGGTAAGTTCACGGCATTCGCAGGTGAGCCACCGTTTAAGACTGCGATGGCAGCTTCGGCGACTTCGACGCCGACGTTTTCTTGAGCTTCAGCGGTTGATGCGCCCAGGTGAGGTGAGAGGTGTGCTTTAGGAAGGGTTCTTAAAATATGATCTTTAACTAAGGGCTCTTCGACGAAGACATCGAAGCCACAACCACCGCATTGGCCGGATTGTAAAGCGGCGGCGAGCGCTGCTTCGTCGACAATTCCACCGCGTGCGCAATTTACAATCTTCACTCCTTTTTTCATTTTGGCGAAAGCATCAGCATTGACCATGCCTTCAGTTTGAGGCGTGAGAGGCATGTGTACGGTGATGTAATCGGAGACGGCAAAAACTTCGTCGAGTGTCGACATCTGTACGCCGAGGGATTTCGCGCGTGCTTCGGTGAGGTAAGGATCGTAGGCGTAAACTTTCATGCCGAAAGCGATGGCGCGCTTGGCGACTTCGGCGCCGATGCGACCGAGTCCGAGGATTCCTAAATTTTTACTAAATAATTCGGTACCCGAAAGTGTTTTACGATCCCATTTACCTTCGCGCATTGATTGAACGGCTTCGGGTACGGGACGTGCGAGAGAGAGAAGGTGGGAGAAAGTGAGCTCAGCGGTGGCGACGGTGTTGCCTGAAGGAGTGTTCATCACGATGACACCGCGTTCGGTGGCAGCATCGACATCGATATTATCGACGCCTACGCCAGCGCGACCGACGCAAACAAGTTTCTGTGCGGCGTTGAGTACTTCGCGAGTGATTTGGGTCTCGGAGCGGACTAAGATTGCGTGCACGTCCTTAACCAATTCGAGCACCTTTTCGGGTGACGAACCGTAGGCTTCGATGACCTCATAGCCGGCTTGGGCTTTGAGGAGGGCGACCCCAGTGGGTGAAATCTTATCAGCGACGAGTACCTTTGGCATAGAGGGTAGGATTTGAGACAGAAAACGAGCCCTTTGGCAAGGCAAGGCAGATACCCTAAACTATTGTCATAAAGGGGTTTCAGAGCCTGCGATGGGCGTAATCTGCCAAATCGTAGCAATCGGGGCTCATTTCCTCAATAAATCGGCATGGGTCGAGCGGTCGGTAGCCTTCGCCTGATGTCGTAAAACGTGGGGCGAAGAGATACAAAAGATTTTCGGCGCGTGTGCAGGCTACGTAAAATAAGCGGCGTTCTTCTTCGACGTCACCTTCTTCGATCGCACGAGTCAAAGGTAAGAGTCCATCGGCCACGCCCAGTACAAATACGATCGGGAACTCGAGTCCTTTCGATTGGTGAATGGTGGTCAGCTTCAACATATCTTCTTCGGGCTCAGGATCTTTATTCGAAGTTTCCCCATTCATTAAAACTACTTGAGCGATTAAATCTCCGAGGTCGGAAAACTTTGAGGCGAAGCCGATTAAGCCAGTTAGATCTTGTTCGCGGTCTTTCCAATCGGGGAAAAGTGTTTTCATGTGTGTGCCGTACCAACCTTCAATACACACGCGAACCGTTTCGGCTGGGGTGCGCGAAATTTTCTCTTCATGTTTTTCGCGAGCGCGGGTGAATAAATCCGTCGAAGGATTTATGGTGGTAGGTACTTGCTTGGCGTTTTCAATACCTTCGAGCATATCCTCGAGGGTAATGGTCAGGTCGTTGAAATCGTCTTTGGCGACATCGGTGACTTTCTTGAGAACGGCGGGTTCGCGCAGGGCACGGACTAGGCCACGTCGCTGGGTCACTTCTACTTCTTGGGCGGCTCGGATAATTTTATCGGCACCGATGGGACCGATTTTAGGCAATAGACACAGTACGCGGGAGAGGGCGACCGAGTCGTTCGGATTATGGATAAATCGCAGGTGAGCTAAAATATCTTTAACGTGAATTAAATCGAAGAACTTATGTCCGCTGGTGATGACAAAGGGAATACCGAGGGCGTTGAGTTCCATTTGCAACTCGATGGACTGATAGTGGGCGCGGTATAAAATATGAATGTCGGCTAAGGCATGTCCTTCTTGGTGAAGTTGATTAATTTTGCGTCCGATGAGTTTCGCTTGTTGGGAAGTATCGCCGACCGTGAATAAGGTGGGTTGCATGCCACTACCGCGGACGGCTTTTAATTTTCTTTCAAAGCCATCGACGCTCGGGCGGTGGGCTAAAATTTCATTGGCGAACGAAAGAATTTCGGGCGTGGAGCGATAATTAATATCGATAGTATGAATCTGGGTGCCCGGGTGACGTTGGGGGAAGGTCACGATATTTTCCCAGTCGGCACCGCGCCAGGTGTAGATACATTGGGCATCATCGCCGACGGCCATGATTTGGTGTTCGGAGGCTAAGAGATCGATGATTTTACTTTGGAGACGATTGGTGTCTTGAAACTCATCGACTAAAAGGTGTTGAAAACGTTGGCGATAATGAGCGAGTGCGGCTGGGTCTTTTTCGAGTACTTGGAGCCAGAGGACTAAGAGGTCGTCGAAGTCGCAGACATTGCGCGACTTCTTGGCGGCCTCGTAGGCCTCGCAGAATTTGATTAATTTTTCGGGTCCACCCTTCATCCAATCCAAACGTTCGCTCATGACATCGACCACTGGGCGGAGCGTATTACGGGCGTGCGAATAGGCGTCGAGTATGACGGGTGCTTTGGGATTGGTTTTATCTTTGATAAAAGCACCGTCGATTTCTTTAATGATTCCAGAAAAAAGTTGTTCGGATTCTTTTTGATCGAGGATGGTGAAGTCGGGATTACGATCGGCGACTGTGGCATTTCGGCGCAGGATACGTTGGGCGATGGAGTGAAAGGTGCCGCCCCAGAACTGTCCGCGCGGTACGCCGGTCAAATCTTCCACCCGCTCGAGCATTTCCTTAGCGGATTTATTGGTGAAAGTGAGTAAGAGGATGTCCCACGGTTTGGTGCCTTGATGGAGGAGCCAGGCCACGCGGTAGGTGAGGGTGCGGGTTTTTCCTGAGCCGGCGCCGGCCAAGACGAGTGCGGGTCCGCGGGGTGAAGTGACGGCTGCGTATTGCGCCTCGTTCAGTTCAGCTTTGAAGTCGACAGGAGGATAACCGTGCACGGCTTAAGCAGGAAAAGTCTTTCGACGTTCGAGTAGATTAAATTTAACGACTTGTTCGTCTGCTTTATAGGATGAGCGGACCAGCGGACCTGATTCGACGTGTTTAATGCCGAGTCCGAGTGCGAAGTTTTTCCACTCAGCAAATTCATCGGGGTGAACCCAGCGATCAATCGGGGCATGTTCTTTGCTGGGCGATAAGTATTGTCCGATCGTGATGATATCGACGCCTGCTGTGGCGATATCTTTTAAGAGTTGAGCGACTTCATCTTTCTTTTCTCCGATGCCGAGCATGAGTCCGGTTTTGGTAATGAATCCGCGGGATTTAGCGTATTTTAAAACCCAGAAGGAGCGGTCATAGCGGGCGGTTTTGCGGACGGGACGTTGGAGACGTTCGACTGTTTCTAAATTGTGATTTAAGATGTCGGGCTGTGCGTCTAACAGGGTATCAAGGTGGATTTGTTCTCCGCGAAAATCGGCGGGAAGAACTTCGATGGTGGTGTTTGGATTTCTGTGACGGGTGGCGCGGATGGTGGCGGCCCAGACGGAAGCGCCGCCGTCTTTTAAATCATCGCGGGCCACTGAAGTGATGACCACGTGACGCAGTTTCATTTGGGAGATCGATTCGGCGACGCGGGCTGGTTCACCGAGATCTAATTCACTAGGTCGACCTGAGAGCACGGCACAGAAAGTGCAAGAGCGGGTGCAAATGTTTCCGAGGATCATCACGGTAGCGGTTCCGCGTGACCAACATTCCCCGAGGTTGGGGCATTGGGCGGACTGACAAACCGTGTGGAGTTTGTTTTTGTCTACGTTTTCACGAGTCTCAAGATAGTCAGGCCCGGAGGGTAGAGGGGCGCGGAGCCAATCGGGTTTGCGGGCGGACTCAATCATCGGACAATCACCATTATCGATTCTGGCGGGTTTTCAACTCAACAAAAGAAAAGGGGCGTTCTCCTATCCGAGAACGCCCCTTTGCTATAAAGACTTAATTAATCCTTAGAAGGACTTCTTAAGTGTTATTGCAGTGGTGCTGTCAGCAAGGCTGTTGCCAACGTAGCTACCAGGAGTGTTGCTGTATGAAACGGTGGCAACGAAACCAGCTACTGGGTAAGAGAGAGCAACGGAGTAGTCTTCCGCGTCAGCTGAAGTACCTTTGTCAGCCCAACCGTAGTGGAGACCGAGGTCGAGACCCTTAACAGCAGCGATGCTGTAGGTGTAACCGAGTTCGTAGTAGTAACCGAAGTCTGAGAAACCAGCGCCGGTGTTGTTGCCGTTGGCGATTTCTTTAGAGACCTTAGCGGTTACGCCAGC
>JAEMQU010000039.1 GCA_016463705.1 Opitutales bacterium
CACAAAGCGCACGGGATCAAAAAATTCCCGGGTGGGTCCAGCAGTGATTAAACAGCGAAGTGGCATTGCTTTAAATAATTTGGAGGATGGCGGCACTGAGGGCGAGAGTGAAGGCGTCATTCTCAATCTTTTCGACCTTTCCATTTCGTAATATTATCCCCACGCTGGGGTATGGATCTGTATTTAGCCACTGGAAATGCCCATAAAACCGAGGAATTCAGTCGGTTATTTAAAAAAGCAGGACTAAACATAAACGTCTTTTCTGCCAAAGAGATCGGCGGCATGCCCTACGTGGAAGAAATCACTGGAACGTTCACCGGAAACTGTCGGTTGAAAGCAGAAGCCCTTCGAAGAATCGCTCCGTATAAATCTTGGGTACTCGCGGATGATAGCGGACTTTG
The DNA here is from genome assembly GCA_016463705.1 of Opitutales bacterium. Taxonomy (GTDB): domain Bacteria; phylum Verrucomicrobiota; class Verrucomicrobiia; order Opitutales; family UBA953; genus UBA953. Next base: position 402 of record JAEMQU010000039.1, read on the forward strand.
CTGCGACGCCCTTCAAGGCGGCCCAGGGGTAGACTCCGCAGTGTATGCAGGCAATAATGCGACTGACGCTGAAAATCGGGCGAAGCTTTTGAATGCGCTGAAGAAGGCTCCGCTCCACAAACGCGGCGCGCGTTTCGAATGTCATTTACTCATCCTCGGTCCGAACAACGAAGAACAAAAATTTCTCGGTCAGTGCTGGGGCAGTATTTTAGAAGCCGAAGTCGGCACCGAAGGATTTGGTTACGACTCACTTTTTATTCCGAGCGGATTCGATAAAACTTTCGGCGAGCTCCAACCTCAGACCAAAGATAAACACAGTCACCGCGCTAAAGCCTTCGCCCATTTAGTCCATTGGATGAAGGAGTGCGACTTAGGATCTTAAAAGAAAATCGCTTCGGAGAGGGCCTGGGCCGGACCCATGAAAGCAACGCGTTGAGCCAAGGATTGCGTGGCTTCTCCGCGGGTAAAACGTAACCCGGCCCATGTGCCTTGATCAGCGTGCTCCCAGGAAAATCGACTGCCATCTTCAAAGACCCATTCAGCATCCAAGTTATCACCCGCCGGTGCTTCTTCCGCTAATTTAAATTCGGCCTGTAATGGAAGCTGGGCGACCTTGGAACATTCGACTAAGCAATCACGCATCCAATTTAATAGTCCCATCGCCTCACCACGCATCGAGGGTGCGTGATTCATGGTAACCGTTTTTAAACCTTTTACTAAAATTTCAGGTTTATGCGCCGCTAAAAACTGTCCAATGGCCTGACGTACTGGTAAACAACGAGCGACCGATAAATCGCGAATGGCAGAGGGCTTCGGAAATGGAAGGGAGAAAAAATCATTACCCGTAATCGTGCGATCGGCCACAATACGTCGGCAGCGCTTCGTCCAAATCAACCATGGTTCCATTTCTTCATCGCTCACTCCATGAGCCCAAAGATTCACCGGTAAATCACCTTCGAGCCACGTCGAAACCAGCGACTCGAGTTCATTGGTAGGTTTTCCGTGTGCTAACATCAACGCTTCGCAGCAACGTTTACCTCGACGGTTTGGATCAAAGAAACAAACTACATTCACTTTGGCCTCTAACGGTGCATGAGCTTCGGCAACGGGTCGGGCAGCTAAAACGATGACGCGACAAGGATAACGCTGCGCAAATAAAACGGCTTCGTCAAAACGAGCTTGGGCATCAGCGGGCGTTACTTTCGCACCAAACATTAAAATTAAATTCATCTGCGATGCACGCGATGCTTCCTCACCCTCATCCGACCACGCCTTATTGAGCGCATTGAGCGCTTCCGATACTTTTAAGGGGAAGCCCGAGAGGTGATCTAAAATAGGATGAGCCATAGATTATCGTCCGGCGTTACGCCAGCTGTGTCCTTGCGCGGATAATAGGTCATCAGCCCCTGCTGGACCCCAAGATCCCGCAGCGTAAGTCTCCACACCCGATTTACCTAACTGCTCCCAACTTTTCAGGAGAGGTGTAAACAAACGCCACGAAGCTTCCGTTTCATCACCACGGATAAATAAAGTACGGTCGCCGACAATCGCATCGAGAATCAAACGCTCATAAGCCTCAGGCGTATTCGAACCAAAGGTCGTGGCATAACGGAAACTCAATCGTACCGGTTGCGTGCGAGGCTCTAAACCAGGAACTTTTGAATTCATGACCAACGTGACGCCTTCATCGGGTTGGATCTGAATCACGAGGCGATTCGGGGCGATGTCGTAGCGCGAATCTCCAGCAAATAGGCCTGTAACAGGCTGTTTAAACTGCACGGCAATTTCGGAAACACGTCGGGCCAAACGTTTACCCGAGCGCATGTAAAATGGAACGCCCGCCCAACGCGCATTATCAATCGTCAGACGCAATGCACAAAAAGTTTCTGTCGAGGAATGGTTAGGGATATCTTTTTCTTGGTGATATCCGATGACATTTTCGCCACCCGATAATCCCGCGGTATATTGCGCGCGTACGGCGTCACCATTAGGTCCGAGACGCAAAGGCTGAACGGATTTCAATAATTTCACTTTTTCATTACGAATATGTTCAGCGGAAAGTGAAGCGGGTTGGTCCATCGCCGTGAGTGCCAACAACTGCATCGTGTGATTTTGTAACATATCACGCGTCGCACCACTGTGATCATAATAACCACCGCGTGAACCCACGCCTAGTTCTTCGGACACGGTAAGTTGTACGTGGTCGACGTGTTTATTATTCCAAAGAGGTTCGAAAATCGGATTCGCAAAACGTTGCACCAGTAAATCCTGCACCGTTTCTTTGCCTAAATAGTGGTCGATTCGATAAATTTGTGGCTCGAGGAAATTACTCGCGGCTACTTTGTTGAGTTGGACGGCAGAATCGAGGTCGCGACCAAAGGGCTTTTCGATAATCACTTTGCTCTCGATGGCGGTGCCTTGACCGCGAGCCGCCAGACCTGATTTTCCTAAATTTTCTAAAATCGATTCAAAGACTGTGGGCGGAGTCGAAACGTAGAATACTAATTGGAGAGGGCGACCGGCGGATTTTTCGGCGACTGCGATTTTCTGTTTTAAACTCTCGTAAGCGGCGGGCTCATCATAACCCCCTGCTTGGTAAAAAGTTTGGTCGCTCACGCGCTTCCAAATGTCGGCTCGATATTCCCGACGGGAGAACTTGGAAATGTCGGTAGCCGATGAAGTTTGGAAATCGGCGTCAGGAATCGGCTTACGACCGAACCCAATTAAATAAAAATCCGAAGGTAGCAGACTGTCGACGGCGAGGTTGTAGAGAGCGGGAAGTAATTTGCGCGATGCGAGGTCGCCCGAGGCGCCAAAAATGATGAGGCAGGTGGGCTGGGCACCGCGGTGCTTGCTTAAACCGGCGAGAAATGGATGACGGTCAGTGTCGGACATCGGATTCAAGTGTGATGCTTTCGAAAAAGGGGTACACCCTTATGTTGAAGGAGGCGTACGTTTCCCTGTTGGCAAACCAGAACTTCGACTATGTCAAAACGCCGATGCGGAACCGGACTTATTTGACGCAACCAACCAATGGCCGCCCGACGGAGGGCAGTTTTCTTTCTTTGGTCCACCGCACGATAACCCACCCCACCCCAATCGACCGATCGCGTCTTCACTTCCACGAAGACTAAGACGACTCCATCCAAAACAACCAAATCCAGCTCGTCCTGCCCATACCTCCAATTGCGAGCAAGGATGGTGCAGCCTTGATTGCGATAAAGCCTCTCCGCCAAACGCTCCCCGCGTTGACCCAAACTTTCGGGCTTTCGAAATCTTGAAATCAACCCTCTGAGCCATCGTCCGAGCATCTCTCAATTTGCCTAATGTTTTTGTGTCATATCCAGCACGATTTAGCAGGGTGTTTAACTTAGAAGAAAAACCTCCTTCCCCTTTGTGCCCCAACTCTCTACTATCAGACTCGTTATTATGTCCGAAGATATCCGACAAAAAATCCTCGCCCTGCGCAAAGAGGTCGTGCGCCACGAGGAGCTTTATCGGAAGAAAAATAATCCCGAAATCACAGACTTCGAATTCGATCAAATGGTCGACCAACTACGCGACCTGGAACGCCTGCACCCTGAATTTGCTGAATCTGACCTCGGTATTGGAGACGACCAAGCGGAAGGGTTCCAACAGCGCGACCACCGTCAACCGATGCTTTCATTGGATAATACCTACGACGAAAAAGAATTCAGGGCCTTCGGGGATCGTCTATTCAAAATCCTCGGTGACCCCAAAATGGACTTCGTGGTCGAACCAAAAATCGACGGCGTAGCGGTATCCCTCACCTACGAAAAAGGTAAATTTATCCGTGCAGTCACCCGCGGAAACGGTTCACGCGGCGACGATGTTACTCACAACGTTGCTTTAATTAAATCTATTCCGAGAATTCTCAAAGGCGCACCTGATTTACTCGAAGTGCGTGGTGAAATCTACATGGAGAATAGTGAGTTCGAGAGATTGAATCGCGAACGTGAAGCGGAAGGCGAAGCGCTTTACGCCAATCCCAGAAATCTTGCTGCAGGCACCGTGAAACTTCTCGACACCGATGAAGCAAAGAAACGTCAGCTGAGTATCGTGTGCTATGGTCTCGGTGCTTGCGATCCCGCCACCTTCAAAACCTTACAAGAATTTAAAGACCAATTAAAAGCCTGGGGCTT
>JAEMQU010000010.1:0-31553 GCA_016463705.1 Opitutales bacterium
GGAAGACCGACATCGAGTCCGTGTGCCATGATTTCGGTACGCGGCCAATTCTTGGTTAGTTCGCGCGACACCGGAATGTTGGCGACCTTGAGTGCATTGAACGCGTCGTGCTTAGGGTTATGATTTTCGCCCCAGCCATCACGAATCACAAGAAGTACAGGTTTCATAAAAGTAATAGGACTTAAATAGAGGACTTTGGCCTAATTAGGCAAGTAACACTATACCTCAACCCACTTACCTTTTTCTTTAATGAGATCCACGAGGCGTTCGACGGCTTCTTCTTGTGGAATATTAAACTTCACGGGTGTCTTGCCGACGTAGAGATTGATTTTTCCAGGCGCGCCACCGACGTAACCGAAATCAGCATCTGCCATTTCACCAGGGCCATTCACAATACAACCCATCACCGCAATCGTGACCGATTTGAGATGTCCAGTGCGTGCTTTAATTTTAAGCGTGGTCGATTGAATATCGAAAAGGGTACGTCCACACGAAGGACACGCCACATACTCGGTCTTGGTTTGTCGTGCACGTGCGCCTTGTAATACATCGTAACCGAGGGTGAGTGATTTCACGGTGCTATCAGGTGTTTCGCAGGAAATTAAATCGCCGTAACCATCAACGATTAAACTGCCGGCGAGGATGGACGCCTCGAGGAGACGCGATTGGAATCCATGATCTAAAACCGTAGCGTTCGCTTCAGTCGCACGAATCCAAAGGGGTGCTTGCACTTTTGCTTCGGTGAGAAGTCTTACGATTTCACGATGCGTGCCGATGGCATGTAATCCGTTAGAAGGGCGGCTGACACAAACGATGATTTCTCCCGCGGCAATTTTTGAAAGCTCTGAGGCTAATGACTTGGTGGATTCGATATCTAAGTCGGCAGCGAGAATTGCGCCGTTTTTATTACAGATTTCTGAGTCGGATTTTAATTCAGAACTCTGATTAGCTTTATAGGTTCTAACGATTACTAGTTTAGAGCCTTCGCCTTTGAAAAGTGATGCGTCGAGTGACAGCGCAGTTTCGACGAATAAGGCGGGCACGGCTTGTCCGAGTGCTTTGCGTAATGATTGAAGGGCAGGAATCTGTTCGGAAGAAGTCAGTTGAACGAGGAGACCCTCAACGCGGGCTTCGCGTTGTTGATTATGGGCATCGAGTACTTCTTTAACAGCATCTTGCCAGTTATGCAGTCCGGCCACACTGCGCACAATCACGCGAGGAAGTTCAGTGGCGCCAGCGCGATATTTTTCTGAGAGAGAAATGCTATCGGCAATCCTTCGTGCATAACTGAAAGGATCAGCGGGATCGTCTTTAAGTTTAACGGAATTTGTTTTGCCGTTCTGAATGAGTTTATCAGCACGGGCGACTAATTCGCGACAGACGGGAATTTCGTACCAGGGATCTTCGGTGAGTGAGACGCGAATGGTATCACCTAATCCATCAGCGAGGAGTGACCCGATACCGATGGCAGATTTAATGCGGGCATCTTCGCCTTCACCGGCTTCGGTAACGCCGAGGTGAAGAGGATAATCCATTTTTAGTTCTGCCATGCGAGCGGCGGCTAAGCGATAGGCTTCAATCATCACCTTCGGATTCGAAGCCTTCATCGAAAGAATCATATCCTTATATCCATGTGATTCAGCGATGCGGATGAATTCGAGCGCCGATTCGACCATGCCGTTGGGCGTGTCGCCAAATCGATTCATGATACGGTCGGACAGCGAACCGTGATTAGTGCCGATGCGTAAGGAACGTCCGAGAGTTTTAGCCCGAAGCACTAACGGAGAAAAAGCTTCGTGGAGACGTTCGAGTTCTTCGGCGTAAGCGGCATCGGTGTATTCGAGTACCGCAAATTTTTTCTTATCCGCGTAGTTGCCAGGATTCACCCGCACTTTTTCGACGTGCTCAACCGCTTCCATCGCCGCTTGCGGTAAGAAGTGAATATCCGCGACTAGTGGTTGAGGAAATCCGGCCGCACGAAATTGTTGATGAATAGATTTAAGCGCGACTGCCGCGGCTTTATTCGGGGCGGTGATGCGGATGATTTCGCAGCCTGCCTCGGCGAGCTTGATACATTGAGCGAGGGTAGCGGCGACGTCTTCGGTGTCGGACGTCGTCATCGATTGCAGGCGAATCGGATTTAATCCACCGACGCCGACATTGCCTACTTGGACGACGCGGGTGAGGCGTCGCACGGTTTGATGTCGGGAATGACAGTAGACCAAAGGCATTAACTAACCACTAGACCTTTCTGGTGGAGCGTCAACGCCTTGAACAAAATTTACTTGGTCTCGGAGAAGCTGACCGGCCGTAAAAGGTGGCGATTAATGATTTGTTGCTTTAACTGCATTTCATTATCGCCCGAACAGCGGCGGACATCGTTGAGCATGATATAGCCCATCAAGGTAAAGAGCATGGCCATGCAGGCAAACTGGACGATGGTGACAGCCTTGGTGTTCAGGCCACCTTTGATAAAGCGATTGAGTGTAGCGATGAGCATGTGTCCGCCATCGAGCACGGGGATCGGCATCAGATTTAACACTGCTAAATTGAGATTAATTAAAACGGTGAACCACAGCACGCGACGAATGTCGTCCGAAATATGATAATAAGTTTTGCTGATGGAGATGACGGAGGCCAGTTGGTTGACTTTGATATCGGAGCTGCGATCGAAGAGTCGACCGAGTGTCGTGAAGGTTTGTTGCGTAATACGGACACAAATTTCGAAAGGGTTATAGTAGGCAATTTCAGGAACGGATAAGAACTGGGCGCCGATGAGAGCACGCTCGAGGGGCTGGCCTTGTTTAATTTCAGCATTCTTTAAAATGACGGAACCATTTTCACCATTGGCGCGCTTCCAATAGAAGGTGAGATTTTTCGGACCTTGATTAGTGGCGTTATTTAAGTCTTCGAGTGAGCGTATGATGGTGAGTTCTTTGCCATCGATTTTATCAAAAACTGTTCCCACTTTTAGGGAGTCGGTCCGTTCATTATCTTCAGGAAAAACACTGAGAACCATGAGTTGGTTGCGAGGATTTTTCTCGTCACTGGAAAGAAGATTTGAAGTGACGGGAACCAGAACGATTGAACTTTGCTTATTACTTTCTCCGTAGGTGATGACCGCGACGGGATTGGTCATCGTTTTCATCTGGGGAGTTAATTTTACGATGCGTTTAGTGCCTTTATTTTCTCCGAGGGTAGATTCCACTTCGATGAGTCGTTCGTTGGCTCCGCCGCTGCGTAAAACTTCTTGGAACTCGGTGGTGTTGTTAATCGGTTGGCCGTCGACTTTCAGAATTTTATCACCGGCGACAATGCCCGCGAGGGCTGCGGGTGATTCGGGCATCGGTTTATCAATGACCACATTGCTCTTGGGCATGATGCCGGCGACGCGAATTCGGTCGCCGCTGCGGGCATTGAGTTCTCGGCGCGCCGGCTGAATGGTAATTTCTTTCCGTTCGTCGCCACGTTGGATGCTTAAAACGCAGGCGGGCTCACCTTGAGAATTTTTTCTGTTTCCCAGTAAGATGGCTTCGCCGATTTGACCGAAGGTTTTCACGGGTTGATCATCGACGGCTAAGATTTTGTCTCCGGACTTTACACCCGCTGCGAAAGCAGGGCCTAGCGTCGTTTGGCCTAAGCCTAATTCCGCAAGTGAATTAGAATTAGTAACGATTTGTTCTTGGACGTAGCCGACGGTAGTGGTGTTACTGCCTTCAGGAACAGGAACGCCGGTGAAGAATAAAATACAGGCTAAACCAAAGGCGAAGATAACGTTGAAGACTGCGCCCATGACGGCGACGATCATCTTGTCGGCGTAAGAAATCTCCGGAAGCTTTTCTGCTTTCTCGTCAGTTTCACCTTCGATGGCCGAGCTATCGCCCATTTGTGGAAGGGCAACGTAACCACCGAGAGGAATCCAAGAAACGCGGTAATCTACGCCGTCTTTTCCGGTCCAGCCAAAAATCTTTGGACCAAAGCCAATCGAGAATCTCTCGATTTTTAATTTACGCCAGCGGGCAGCTAGGAAGTGTCCGAGTTCGTGAACGAAAATTGAGCCGCCAAAAAACAGGCCGAGTAGGGCAATGCCACGGATGGAGCTGAGGATTTCGGATAAAGAATTATTTTCCATGAAAAGTTTTTAGCGGGCGAGGCGTTGGACGAGTTGAGTGGTGAGTGCGCGTGCTTCGGCGTCGGCTTGAAGAACATCGCTTAAGGAAGAAGGTTCCCGAGTTTTCGACTGGGTGAGAGTTTCCTCAATCAGACGGGCAATATCGGTAAACGCAATTTTTCCTGCAATGAATGCGCTGACGGCTACTTCATTGGCGGCGTTAAAGACGGCGGGCGCGGTGCCGCCGATGGTGGCGACTTGTTGGGCGAGACGTAAGCAGGGATAGCGAGCGGGATCGGGCGGCGACATGCTCAATGTCAGTAATTCATTTAAGTTCAAACTGCGGGCAGGACAGGGCAGACGTTGAGGATAAAGTAAGCAGTCTTGAATGGGATACGCCATATCCGGCGGAGAGAGTTGGGCTTGCAACGTTCCGTCCGTGAGGGTGATCAGGGAGTGGATGATGCTCTGCGGATGAATTACGACGTCGATCTGTGAAACGGGCATGTTGAACAACCATTGGGCTTCGATAATTTCTAAACCCTTGTTGGCCATCGTGGCGGAATCGATGGTGACTTTCGGACCCATATTCCAATTCGGATGTTGGAGTGCCTGCGCTGGTGTCACACTTTTTAATTGTTCAATCGGCGTATCACGAAATGCGCCACCGGAAGCGGTTAATACCAGTCGTGCGATTTCTTGTTTCGGTTTGTCGCGCAGTAATTGGTGAATCGCATTATGTTCGCTGTCGACGGGCAGTAAGCGTGAGCCTGATTTAGCGGCGGCGGCCGTGATAAATTTTCCGGCGAGCACGAGAAGTTCTTTGCTCGCGAGCGCGATATCTTTTTTGGCGGCGATGGCGGCCAAGGTCGGTTGCAGTCCGGCCGTGCCGACGACTGCGGAGACCACTGTTTTAACTTCGGGCAAGCAGGCGACTTCGGTGAGGCCATCGATTCCTTCTAAAATACGAACGCCATTAAATTCTCCTGAGGCGCGGGCGGCGGCGGCGGCGGCGGGATCGGCTAGGGCAATCGTCTTAACTTTAAATTCTTTGACCGGTGCAATCAGTTCGCGCCAACGAGAATGTGCAGCGAGTCCAGCTACTGATAAAAGAGTCGGATGGGCACGAACAACCGAGAGGGTGGTTGTTCCGATTGAGCCAGTGGCCCCGAGGATAGCAATAGGCCTAGTTTCCATGCACGCAGAGTGGTTTTTAAGGCAACCGTGCCAACACCCAGTGGCAAGCAGGTTTAACGGCGAATCTACTCAATTTTTGCTTCTCCGCTTGTCCTTTTGATGTGGTTTGGTTGCCTATCTCTTATGGCAACTGAGCCTCAAGACCTAAAAGGGCTATCCCACCTCGGGAATACCCAAAACAAACCTCAACAAACGTTAGAGACTTTTCCTAATCGTAATTTGGGAAGACATTACGTGGTCGAACTTTCGACGAGTGAGTTTACCTGCCTCTGTCCAGCGACGGGTCAGCCCGACTTCGCTAAGATTTCGATTCAATATATTCCTGGTCCACGGATCGTCGAATCAAAGTCACTCAAATTATATTTTTGGAGTTATCGTCAACAAGGGGTATTTCATGAACACCTGACCAATAAAATTTTAGACGATCTCGTGGCCGCTTTGGATCCAGTGTGGTGTCAGGTTACAGGTGCTTTTGAAGTGCGCGGTGGTATTGCGATTAGTGTTCGCGCCGAACACGGGAAAAAACCTCAAGCGTGAAGCGACGTCCCGTCCAGAGTGATGACGGGGAACCCGCTCAATGGCCCGGTTCAGAGCAAGTCTTAGATTATTTGAGCCGACAGCTTGCAGGCCGTCGACTCGCGGCGCGCACGTGTCTAACTTATGGTCGCTCACTCAAAGGCTTTGCACTTTGGATGAAGAGTAATGGCGGCTGGGATGGTGATTGGTCGAAACTCACAGCGCGAAATCTAAGAGACTTCGTGATTGAACGTCAGTCCTCCCACAATCGTAGTTCCGTACATAATCAGGTTTCGGCCATTCGTGCGTTTTTGGCCGATTTACGGGAGCGTGGTGGCATTAATTCAACCCCCGCTGCAGGCTTGGTTTTACCTAAGCTACCGAGGTCTTTACCCAAATTTTTAACGGAAAACCAAACCACCGATTTATTAGAATCTCCCGCTGGAGAAAAGGAGTCACCCGAAGTGCAGTCGCGTGATCAAGCGGTTTTGGAATTACTTTATGGCGGCGGACTGCGAGTCGCAGAACTTTGCAGCATTAAATATGGCGACTTAGATTTGAGTTCGGGGCTCGTGCGTATTTTAGGTAAAGGTTCAAAAGAGCGTGTCGTGCCCGTGGGTGAGTCGGCGGTCGAAGCGGTTAAAAAATATTTATCTTTGCGGACCGCAATTAAGCGTGGTGAACCTTTATTATTAGCCCCGCGCGGTGGACCGATGCATCCGCGTGCCGTGCAACTGATGTTAAAGAAGAAATTAGCAGCGGCGGGATTGCCGGCTGATTTGACGCCGCATAAACTCCGTCACGCTTGTGCGACGCATTTATTATCCAACGGAGCGGATTTACGTTTAGTGCAAGAGCAACTCGGTCACGCTTCCCTTTCCACCACGCAAATTTACACCCACTTATCGGTGAACAAACTAAAAGAAGTTCATCGTAAGGCTCACCCTCGAGCTTAATTTTGTGATTTTTGAAACCGCTCCAGCTAAATTAAATCTGTCACTCGCGGTCACGGGCTTGCGGGAAGATGGTTTTCACGAACTTTTAAGTTTAGTGGTTTCAATTAAGTTGGCTGATCGCTTAGAGTTTAAAAAGGCAATGCAATGGAGCCTTTTATGCGATGATACTTCGCTTGCTACGGATCGTACTAATCTTGTTTTAAAAGCAGCAGAAGTTTATCAGGCTCATCGACCCGATACCGTCGTCGGAGAATTTAATCTTAAGAAATTAATTCCCAGTGGGGCAGGGTTGGGTGGCGGAAGTTCCGACGCGGCGGCGGCTCTACGTTTGTTGGATCGGGCGAATCCTTCGCCGCTTGGTGATAAGACTCTCTTGCAGTTAGCGGCGAAAGTGGGATCTGACTGTCCCTATTTTATAAAGTCGACCACAGCGATTATGAGTGGACGTGGCGAAAATTTAGAAAGTGTTTCTCCGCAAGTTACGACAAGTTTAAAGGGTCGTCGTGTGATGATTGTGAAGCCACCGTTTGGGGTAGCTACGCAGGATGCGTATGCGTTGTTGGCAAAAAGTAAGGCTTACGTCTCGCCGTCTCCTACCAAACAAAAACTACAAGATTGGCTGAGTCAGCCCGCATCCGATCCTTCGCTTTTGGGGAATACTTTAGAGCCGGTTGTTTTTAATAAATATTTAGCGCTCCCGGTGGCACTGGCTGAGGTGTCGCGTGCGACTGGGATAAACTTCAGAATGACTGGAAGTGGGAGTGCTTGCTTTGCGTTCTGTCCTGCGAAGTTTGATGCCCAGGCTGTTCGACAGATTTTGGAGCGTTGTTGGGGTAAGGGGTGTTGGGTTTGCGAAACTGAAATTTTATAGAGTTTCGGCTTTACTGTCCCTCGACCTGTTGCCTAGATGGGGTCTCAACAACACACTATGGGAAGCCTCAAGAAAAAGCGTCGTTTAAAAATGAATAAGCATAAACGCCGTAAACGTTCCAAAGACATGCGTCACAAGAAGTAAGCTTTTGCTTATTTCTAGGGCCTTTAAGCACAGGGCGACCTCACCGGTCGCCCTGCTTGTTTTTCGGGCTTGCCCAACCTTCATTCCGTCCCCAAGTCTTAACCCTCAAACCCAATCCCAACCATGGCTCGCGAAACCATCATCATTGAATGCACTGAAGCACGTAAAGAAGGCAAACGCCCTTCCCGTTACATGACTACCCGTAATAAGAAACTTTCCCAAGAGAAGTTAGAGCTCAAGAAGTACAATCCTTCGCTCCGCCGCCGCACTCTCCATAAAGAGATCAAAGGTTAATCTTCATTAATCCTTCGATTAAAAAGGCCGAAGTCTTCAGTGATTTCGGCCTTTTTATTTTAAATATTAAATTAGGCAGAGGGCTGTGTCCGGCGTTCACTGCGCCAGAGCGCGCGATGATTACGCGTCCAATCTAACAGGGCTTTTTCGAAGCCGATATCCTTGCCGGCTTTTTCTGACTCGATCCATTTATAACGAAGGATTTCATCACGTTCTGCAAGCCACTGAGCGTATAGAGACGAACGACCCGCAAAACTTTCACCTTCGGATCGGCTCTTCTGCAGTTCGTGCATTCTTACTCTCAATAAAATTAATTTAGACGATTTAGCAAGAACGAGATAGGGTATTTACGGTGAAATTTTCCCTAGTTTATGCATAATAGTGAGGGCGACTGACTTAAAAACCCTCGCTGCATTGCTGTCTGGGTGGCTGATAACGATGGGGATGCCTAAATCGCCCCCTTGTCGCACCGCCGCATCTAAAGGTACTTCGCCTAATAATTCGGTATCGAGTGTCGTCGCCACCTTGAGTCCGCCCCCTTGGCCGAATGGATATTGGCGGGTTCCGTTGGAGTCTTCGAAGTAGCTCATGTTTTCGGCGACGCCGATGATGGGGATGCCGACTTTTGCGAACATGGCCGCGCCGCGAAGGGCAACCGATACCGAGGCAGTCTGAGGTGTGGTGACGATAATAGCTCCACTCAACGCCATGGATTGAGCGATGGATAATTGGGCATCGCCCGTGCCTGGAGGAAGGTCGATCAGTAAGATTTCACACTCGCCCCAGCGGACATTCGAAGCGAATTGGGAAATCGTTTTCATGATCATCGGGCCCCGCCAAACCACGGGCGCATCAGCGTCGATAAGTAGTCCCATCGACATAATTTTGACGCCAAAATTTTCGAGTGGGATTAGAACTTCGCCCTCCATCTCGGGTCGAGTATTCACGCCGATCATGAGGGGGACGGAGGGACCGTAGATATCGCAATCCATCAAGCCCACGCGTCCTGGTTGACCTTTATCGGTGAGACTGCGGGCGAGGGCACAGGCGAGGTTGACGGCGAAGGTGGATTTTCCGACGCCGCCTTTACCGCTAGCGACGGCGACAATGTATTTTACGTTTTTAACACCCGCATCGACGGGCAATTTACTATCGGTGGCAGTGGTGCTGGCAGCCGGGGCGTTTTTGGGGACGGTGACGGTGATGGCGATTTCTGGGTCGATCACGCCAGCCGCTTTCAGGACCGCTTCGATGTCATTATAAAGTTTCTTGGGAATCTCGGGGTCGGCCGTGGTGACCGCTAGGCCGACGGTGACTTTGCCATCGGGGGTGACTTCAATTCCTCTTAATAGACCAAACGAAAGGATGTCTCGGCTGAATCCGGGGTAGCGGACTTGGCCAAGAGCTTTTTCTATAGTTTCCTTATCAATGGGCATGAGCAGGATTGAACTCCCGCCCTAGTTTAGGTCAAACTACGAAAACTTAAATTTCATCCATGAAGTCAATAAACGTCATTTTCATCTTTATGGCACTCCTGCTAAGCGCGGGAATGCGGGCCGAAGAGCGCGTGGTGATTAACGACAACATTGAAGCAACGGTGCAGTCGGGCGTGATTCCGATTTCTATTAATTGCGACGATGCAAAATTGGGTGCGATGGTGCGAGCGGCTCTGAATGCACACGGCGCATTCAGTGTGCGTAATGGTTCATCGGTAAAATTAAATATTGGGCGGACTGCGCTGACGGCGGCGGTGGCTTGTGATAATGCGCGATTTAATTTTCAAGAGACCATCGAGGGACGTGATGAAGAAGATTTAGCCATGAAGGTCGCAGACGCTGCGGTTGTGGGTTTGGGTCGCATGTGGCAGCTCAAGCCGATGTTTGCTAAAACAAAAATCGCATTTGTATCAACCTCCTCGGGTCACTCCGAAATTTATACGACGAATTTAATTTATTCACGCATTCGTCGGATTACCGATTTTAAAAATACATCCATTTCGCCACGCTGGTCAGCTGATGCCGGAAAGATTTACTTCGTTTCTTCCATGCGCACGGGCTTCCCCGAAATTTTCACCACGAAGGGAACGGGCGATTTACAAAAAGTCATTACCGATGTTCGTGGAGCGTTGGGTGGTGCAAACTGTGGACCTGATGGACGCATCGCTTTTGCCTCATCGAATAAGGGCTCCATGGATATTTACGTCGCGGGTGGCGCGGGCGAAGGGCCCCGTCGAGTGATTGCGACAGCGGATGTGGATGCCGATCCGTCGTGGTCGCCTGATGGTTCTAAAATCGTACTCACCAGCGGTCCCTTGGGTCGCCCCGGTATTTACGTCTCTTCGGCCTCGGGCGGTTCACTCAAACGTTTATCAACCGGCTACAGTTATTGCACCGAGCCGCGCTGGAATCCTAAAGATCCTGCGCAAATCATTTTCACTTTTCAGTCGGGTCGCCTCGGCCTCGCCGTGACTGATATCACCAAGGGCGAAATCGTTGCAGTGCCTACGACATCACCTTTAAATTTATCGCACGCTTCTTGGTGTGCCGATGGACGTCACGTGGTCGCCACCCAAGCCACAAAAACTACATCGCACTTAGTCATCGTCGATACGAAGTCAGGAAAGACCACGCGACTCACGGACGCCAAAATGGGCAATTGTTCCGAGCCCGATTGTTGGGTCAGTAAAAACTAATTCGAGCGCTGGCGGAGTCGATCAATCGCCACGGCGGTCACGATGATTGCCCCAGTGATAATGCGCGTCGTGCTTTCGCTAATTCCGTTAAGCGTACAGCCCGTGCGAATCACGGTAATAATGAGTGCACCGATGAGTGAGCCGAAAATCGAACCGATGCCACCGTTGAGGCTGGCACCACCAATGACGACGGCCGCGATGATATCGAGCTCGTAGCCCGTTGCGCCGGTGGGGTCACCTTGACCTTGGTAGGACACGAGCATGAGTCCAGAAAGGGCAGCGAAGGCTCCGCCAATCATGTAGACAAAAATTTTGGTGCGGTCGACGGCGACACCACAGAGACGTGCGGTATTTTCATTGGAACCCACGGCGAATACATGGCGTCCAAAGACGGTGTAACGTAAAATGCCGGTCGCGACGAGAGCGAGTGCGATCATTAACCAACCGCCTGGAGGGATGATTAAGAATTTCATATCATCAGGCAGACTGTTCAGCCAGAATCTTAACCAATTGGACTCTTGTGCGTTGATGGGTTGTGAGTTGGCCAAGGCCAAGGCCAGTCCGCGCAGAATGAGCAACGTTCCGAGCGTAGTGATAAAAGGAATTAACTTTGCCCGAACGACGAGGAGTCCGATGAATAAGCCAATCAGTAGTCCGCTGATTAGAGTAACGCTCACCGTAACGAAGGGATTAGCTCCAGCGACGGCCAGTTTAGCACCTACGACGGAGCAGAGGGCGATGGCTGAACCAATCGATAAATCAATGCCGGCGGAGATGATAATAAAGGTCATCCCAATCGCCGCGATACCAATCACCACGGTTTGTTGGACGATGGATTCGATACCTTCGGCCGAACCAATCGCACGATTACCGAGGCTGAAAAATAAACCCCAGATAGCGACGAGTGCAATAAATGTCCCGAGGGAGTTAAGAATTTTTTGGGGTGAAGTGGTATTGCTCATAAATTTTTTATTAGTTTCCGGTAGCGGCGCGCATCAGTTTTTCAGAATTGGTTTCGGAAACGGGTACGGCTTCGCTTAATTCGCCGCGACAGACGGTAGCGATGCGATCGCAGACGCCGAGAAGTTCAGGTAGGTAACTGCTGACCATTAAAACGGCCTTGGGATTTTTCGGATCAGTGACCAAGCGATTAATGACTTCGTAAATTTTGGCTTTCGCCGCGATATCGATACCGCGCGTGGGTTCATCGAGTAAGAGAATATCGCAATCAGCTTCAAGTAAGCGCGCGATAGCCGCTTTTTGTTGATTGCCGCCGGAAAGATTTCCAATCGGTTGGTCGGGTCCTTGGCAGCGAATACCGAAATCAGAAATCCAACGCGCGGTGTGTAGGCTTCGCTGGCTGGGTGAGATGAATCCGCCGTTACCTAATTTAGACAGAGCAGGGAGACAAACGTTGTCGCCAATGCTTAAATCAAGTGCGAGGCCTTCTTCTTTGCGGTTCTCGCTGACAAATCCCAAATGGGCCTGCCAATTACTGCGAGGGTCGGAAGTTTTTTGGGTACCGTTAACCAAAACATTTTTTCCGTCGATGGTATCGAGACCAAAGATGGCTCGTAAGAATTCGGTGCGGCCGGCTCCCACTAATCCGCACAGTCCGACTACTTCACCGCGACGCAAGGTAAGTTTGCCGCTCCCGGGAATGGTTGCTTCTAATAAAACTGGCCCGATGGTTCGTTGGCTGCGGGGATAAAGATCTTTGACTTCGCGACCGACCATTTCCGCGACGATTTTCGCATCATCAATCGATTTTGTTTCGTGCACGGCGACGGATGCACCATCGCGTAGAATGGTCAGTCGAGTGGTGAGACGGCGAACCTCCTCGAGGAAGTGTGAAATATAAATAATACTCAGTCCGCGTTTCGCCAAGGTATCAATCAAGTCGAATAGGCGCTCCACATCAGCCTGAGCTAATGAACTGGTCGGCTCATCGAATACGATGATTTTACAGCCCATGGATAACGCGCGAGCAATTTCTACAATCTGTTGTTGGCTGACGGATAATTCTCCAGCGGGTTCGTTGACGTCGATGTTACCATGGCCTAAACTCGCTAGTGTTTTATTTGCTTCGGCCCGCATTTTAGCGTGATCGATGAGCAAGCCGTTACGCGGTTCGATTCCGAGGAAGATATTTTCGGCAATGCTGAGATGAGGAGCGATGGAAAGCTCTTGGTAAATCATACCCACGCCGCGGCGGCGAGCTTCGGATGGATTAGCGGGTGCGTAAGGTTTTCCGTCGACCCACATTTCTCCGCTGTCGGGCTGGTACGCACCGGAGAGAATTTTCATCAAGGTACTTTTACCGGCGCCGTTTTCACCCACGAGGGCGTGGACTTCGCCCGCGGCAAGTTTCAAGGAAACTCCAGCCAAGGCCACTTGCGCGCCGAAAGCTTTTTTAATGCCCCGCATTTCGAGGCGAATGGAATTACCGCTCTCCAAACTTAGTCGTTACCGAGTTGCGGTTTAATCACGGCTTGAATTTCAGCAGTGTCGACGTTTTCAGCGGTGACAAAGGAAACCCCCGTATCGATATTTTTTTCGACAGGCTTACCCGCGATTTTATCAGCTGCCGCTTTAACGGTGAGGTAACCCATGCGATAAGGATCTTGAGAGACAATTGCGTTCAGTTCGCCCTGTCTTAATGATTTAACGAGTGAAGCGGTGGGGTCGAATCCTACGAACTTAACTTTACCAGCGAGTTTGCTTTGCTTGAGGGCGGTGAGCATTCCGTAAGTAGTGCTTTGGTTGGAACAGAAAATACCATCAGGAGCTTGGTCGCCCGAAAAACGGAGGAGGAGAGCTTTAGATTTATCAACCGCCATGGCGACGGTCGCGCCGGCGTATTGTTCGTCGCTGATCACTTTGATATCGGGAAACGCTTTGATGCCAGCAGAGAAGCCTTCTTCACGGGCTTCGGTGGAGCTGGAACCAGCGTTGTAGCGCAACATCAGGACGCGACCTTTACCGCCGAGAATTTTGGCGAGTCCTTCTGCGCCCCGTTTACCGGCAGCATAATTATCGGTACCGACGTAACTAATGCTCACGCCATCGGCTTTGCTTAAAGGAGAGTCAAAAATAATGACAGGGATATTGGCCTTAGTCGCTTTTTCGGCTTTTTCGCGAAGGGCTACTCCGTCGAGTGGAGCGAGGCAAAGTACGTCGACTTTACGAATGATCATGGAGTCAACCATGCCCATTTGTTGGCGACGATCGTCTTCGCGTTCGGGTGCCGACCAAAGAACTTGGACGCCTAAATCTTCACCGGCTTTTAAGGCACCGGATTCAACGGATTTCCAAAAGACGTGGGCGGAGCCTTTGGGAATGAGGGCGATGACCGGCTTGGCTTTTTCTTCAGCCACCGCGGGGAGGGTGATGCTGAAAAGACTGAGGAGGAGGATGAGGTAACGCATGGGGGTAAAATTATTCGGCGACCGTAAAGGGTGAAGGTGTGATGGATTCAGTGGGGCGAGGGAATAGTTCCAAGTCTAAAAGTACGGAGTAAGGAACCACACTTCCGACAGGATATTTCTCTTGGAGTTCCGCACTGACTAAAACCACGAGTGAATCGGAATCTTTTTCACGAGCGACATTGAGGAAGTACCACTTAGGTGAAAGGCGCCGAATAGAAAGTTCGCGCTCCCCGACGCGATAGCGAACAACGAGCGGACGATTTCCGGTAAAGGTGTGGGTGGTGACTTTATATTGTTCGCGTGCCAAAAAGACATCGCGTGGAATTTGGATCGATTGAATTTCTTGGCTCGCTAAAAACTTTGAACCCCAGGCCAGGAAAACGCTGTCACCATTGATTCGGGTGCTCACCAATAAGCTCGTGGCGGCACTATTTTTATCAAGATTGGCGCATTCGGGGATGCTGAATTCGCCAGTTTCATTAACTGGAATAAGTTTTGCCTCCGTGCTTAAAACCCAAGCGGCTATTTCGGATCCGGGCCCGCTATTAAATTCACTCCATACTTTTTTTCGGTTGTTGGCATTATACCAAATCAGACACCGATTTTCTAAGTCACGTAATTTGCCAGTGTAAGCACGAAGATTATTTCCCCACGAGCGAAGAATTTTAGCGTTTTCGGCGAGTGGTCCACCTTTCGATTCATTTTCTTGGGCAACTCTTGCTGCTTCGCGAGCGGCGTATTCGACGCGTTCGATGTTGGCTCTGATTTCATTCAGTTTGAGATATTTTAGTTCATTTTGGAGGGCGGCTGATTCGGTAATGGTAGTCTCGTGCGGGAATGAACTGATTAAATCCGATTTGATTTTTTCGAGCATCGCCACGTCGGCGACGGGTGCTAAAATCGTTTCCAGAACGTCCGCTTGGTCGGTGATTTTTTGGGATACTTCTGCCGGAGCTTCGCTTGGTAATAGATATACTTTAATTTCCGAGTCTGGCTTAATGCCCCAACGTTTGAGCATCTCGTTCAAGGGTTTTAAATCGATTTTTCCGGTGACGGTGTAGCCCGTGGTGGCGGGAATTTTTAGGCGAGCATTTAAGGTAGGTTGAATGGACTGCCCACCTGTCGGTTTAGCGAAAACCGCGTTTTGACTTTCTGTGCGAAGTTCTTCGAAGCGCTTAGTTTCATTCGAAAAGCGGCGCGTGGAGTCCGTCAACTTAGGATCATCTTTAATAAATTGACCGACGACTTTACCGACCAGCGCTCCGCCGATATCGGTGAAAAGTCCGAATAACACGGTGGATAAGAGCGTGAGGGCGAAAAGGGTTCCCACGATAATTTTGTTTCTCTTAATAATCTGTTTTAAATTATTTTCGTGCTGAGCCAGGATGGTAGTGGCTTGAGTTTGATTGACTTGATCGACCGTGGCGGCGTCAGCCAAGCCGTACATCATGAGTTTTCGACGGTCATCGGGGTTGAGGCGATTGGCCTCGAGGGCAATTTCCTCTTCGCTAGTTTCTAATCTTTTACTTAACTTTATTTTAGCGGCAAAGGTGAAGAACTGTGATGCGGGCAACCATTCGGTCGCGCCTTCAGGCATACACGGGGTGTCGGCGGCAACCGTACCGAGGTTGATCAGTTCTTGAATTTCGATCTCGGTGTGAGGGCCGCGAACTTCGTTGTCGATGTAGAGAGTAAATAGACGCATAAGGTGCGTAGATGCTGAAAAAATAAGGTCTAGCCAAGGTTGGCGGTGGGGTACGCTTAGGCAAGCCGATTGGCGATGCTTCGTCTTTGCAAATTCGCTCATAACCCTTTATGACTTTTGACCATGGCCAATCAAGGCATGAACCAATCTCAAAAACAGGTGCAGGGTCTTATTTTGACCCCGCAACTGCGCCAGTCTTTGAGAATTTTACAAGTGCCTGCGGCTGAATTATTGAGCGAAATTTCCGATGAATTAGCGGCGAATCCTTTAATTGAAGAAGTGGAGCCAGCGGGAAGCGAATCTGCTCCCTCCGCCAGCGAGTCGGAGGGCGAGGATGATGCACCGCGCGAACTCAAATTAGGTGATGACGATTTTGACGCTTTACGACGGATGAAGGATGATTGGGACGAGAGTTATTATGAAGAGGTGCGCTCGCAGGGCTACTCGCAGGAAGACGAAGAGCGTCGCCAACACATGTTCGAATCCGTCACGGCGGAATCTTCGCTCTCCGAGCACCTCGCCGAACAAGCGCGGACCGCATCGGATGACCCAGAAATTCAAGAAGCCCTTAAACTGTTAATTCTCTCACTCGATGATCGTGGATTCCTGGATGAGGATCTCTCGAACCTCGCGCTACGTTCCGGTCAAAGCTACGAAGCGGTTATCGCCGCGCATACTTTATTATTGGGTTTTGATCCGATTGGAATTGGGGCGCGCGACCTTCGCGAATGTTTCTTGGCGCAACTCCGTCACCGCCGTCGCGGTCTATCTTATGCGGCTAAACTCGTGGCGGATTGTTGGGAGCCCTTGATGGCGCGTCGACTCGAAGAATGTGGACGGCTTTTAGATCTCGAGCCCGATCAAGTGCGCGAGGGATTAGAAGAATTAGGTAAATTGGAAACCGTGCCGGCTCGACGTTTTCAGAAAGACGAAAACCGCGCGATTACGCCCGATGCGATGATTGAAAAAGATGATAACGGAAAATGGAAAATTACGTTAGACGATCGCCACGTCCCAAAATTACGCTTGGTGCCTGCCTATAAAGATATGTTGGCTGGTAATTCGCTGAGCGAGAAAGAGCGTAATTATATTTTAGAAAGAATGCGCCAAGGGAAATTCTTGATTGGGGCGATTGAAGAACGTCAACGTACAGTGGATCGGCTGGCCCATATTATTTTAGAACGCCAAGCTGATTTTTTTGAAAACGGTCAATCGCAATTAAGGCCTCTGACCATGACAGACGTTGCCAAGGAGATGGGGGTTCATGAAACCACCGTCGGTCGAGCCGCTGCGAATAAATGGATGCGCACGCCTCACGGATTAAAAGAGTTTCGCTGGTTCTTTACGTCGGGTGTTTCCACAGAAGGGGGCGGCACGGTCGCCCAAGAAGGCGTGCAGGAAATTATCGCCGATATTTTAGCGCGGGAAAATCCCGCTGCGCCTTTAGCCGACGAAGCGATTACGACCGAACTTAAAAAGCGTGGTATTAAAATTGCCCGTCGCACGGTGGCAAAATATCGCGAGGGTCTAGGTCAGCCTCCTGCACACTTACGGAAGAAGCGTCTTTAAGACAGCTGAGTTAATAATTCTTCCCAGCCGAACTGAGTCATGTCGGAGAAGAGGAATTGCACGCCCACTGTTAATCCGCCCTCTAATTTTACGGGTGCCGCGAGTGCGGGGAGCCCCGCTAAGGTGGCGGGTGCATTTAACGCCAGCAGGCGTTCACGATGTTGAGCGGTTAAATCTTTTTTTCCGACGGCGGGACCGAAGGTACACGGTAGGGCAATGAAGCTGTATTGTTTAAAAAGGGTACGGAAGGTGTCGGTAATCTTGAGCCGATAAATTTCTGCTTCACGAACTTCCTCGGCGCTATGTTTACTTGCTAAGTTTAATCTTTCCCAGACCACGGGATCGTAAGAATTTTTTCGCTGATTTAACCAGGCGGCATGAACGCGCGCGGCGGCGGTCCCCCCGAGTACCGGAAAATACTGATGCGCTTTATTAGAATTAATGCGCAGTAGTTCAGTCGCTGATTTATCTTCTTCAACGCCCAGTGGGCGTACGAAATTTCGTAAAGTGTTTAAGATGGCGGAGTCCATACCGAGACCCAAATCGCCGACCCAAAGTCCTTTACCCAGTTTCGGCGATTTTCCTAAGACGGCTTTCGATACCGTGATAAGATCTTTCGGGTTATGCGTCATCCAGCCTTGAGTGTCGTAACCAGGAGAAAGAGGAAAAATATCTCCGACCGGACTAATATCGGGTGACAGACGTAAACCCCATACTCCGCAATAGCCGCAGGGCACGCGAATCGATCCAGCGGTATCTGTCGCAAGAGCGAAGGGCACAATTTTTTTGCCGACAGCCCAAGCGGAACCTGAACTTGATCCGCCCGAAAGTAAATAGGGGTGAGTGGGATGTTGGCAGTCGCCGTAATGTGGATTTTCACCACTTAAACCGTAGGCAAACTCGTTGAGTTGGGTGTGTCCACATTCGACCGCTCCAGCGTCTTTTTGAAAGGCTGAGGGGAGGGATGACGAGGTATGCGGAATGCCCATTTCTTCAGGCAGAAAAGTCGAACCTGCGAAGATGGGATGTCCGGCTCGGAAAAATAAATCTTTAGTTAAGAAGGGTACGCCACCGAGACTCTCTTCTTTTTGCGCCCACGCATTTTCAAAACGTTGGGTTAAACTTTTAGTGTCAGGCAAACCCGTTAAAGCGAAACGTTGCTCGTGAGCGCTGAGTGAGCCGAGTTTAAGTAAAAAAGCTTCGGCGGACATACGAGGGCCGCGCGTGATAAAAAAATCACGCCAGTCAGAAACAGTTTCGAGGTTGGTGCTCACAGATCAATCGCTACGCCGGGCTCGGGATCATGAATCCGTGTGCCGGGTAATAATTTTGTCAGAGTCTCTTTCATCCAAGCGCGGGCGGGCGGGTCCCCGTGTGTGAGAATAATATCCTTCGGACTTAACGCTTTGGCAAAATCAATTAATTCTTCTCGGTCAGCGTGGCCGCTTAAGTGAAAACGTTCGACCTCGGCTTTTAAAACAGAGGTATGGTCGAGGCCTTTAAATTTAAATTCTGCGCCCGACTTCATCCCAATCAGTTCGCCGCCTGGGGTGTCGGGATCGCAATAACCCACAAAGAATACGGCATTTTCTTTCGTATCTAAAATATTAGCCGCCACGCGCCAAGCGGGCGTGTTTTCTACTAACATCCCGCTCGAGAGAACGTAAATTCCTTGGACGGGTAAGTTTTTACCGGGTTGGACGTAGCGACGCGATAAAGATTGAACGCCGAGTTCGCGTAAAACTTTCTGACTGAAATTAACCTGTTTAGTTTTCTTACTCGCTTCTTCGAGGTAGCCGCAAAGATCCATGCCTAAGCCTGAACAGAAAATCGGGACATCGACCAAGTTGCCCTCGGCGGCGCTTTCATCTAATAATTTTAATATTTCCTGCATGCGACCGAAAGCAAAAGCGGGTAGAAGGACGGAACCACCATCATCGACGACGCGGTTAATTGATCGGATTAAACGTGCTTCTTCTTTGCCGCGGGAAATATCAGGAATCGTGGTGGTGGCACCGCGTGTACATTCCATGACAAGCGTATCGACGGGTTGACGAGGAAATTGGGCGCCGCCGACGGTGCGTTGCGCTTGGAAGTGAACATCGCCGGTAAAGAAGTGACGTTTCTTACGGTGTTCAATCATCAGTCCCACGGCACCAGCCACGTGACCGGCAAGATGGAAGGTAAGAATGATTTCTTCTCCGCCTTGTCCAATTTTTCTGGGGTTGGCGATGGGTACAGCGGTGAGAGCGTGTTCAACGCGTTCAATATCTTGTTCGACGTAAAGAGGTAGATCCACATTACCTGTTTCTTCTCTTTGTCGTTTCATCACCTGAACAGAATTAGCGAGTAATCTTCGGGCAAAAAGTGCAGATGCACCTGAGGTGAATACGCGAGTTCCAGGGTGTTGGCGGACCAAGAGTGGCAACGAACCCAAGTGATCTAGGTGGCAGTGGGTGAGGATGACGCCATCCACATTTCCGGGAATAAGATCGAGACGAGGGAGCGCTTGTTTGCCGGCATGTTTGGGATGCATGCCGCAATCGATGACGAAGCGGAGTCCTCCAAACTCAGCGAGCATGCAATTAGCTCCAATTTCGCGGCCGGAATTTAAATCTGTTATTCTCATTAAATGTTAGAAGAGGGTGGAATCATTTCAAAAGACGGGATACGGACGAACACGCGCTCGCCGTCTTCGGTTTCACCGTGAAAGGCGCCTTCAGCGGTGACCGGTTCGCCAGTGAGATGATAGCTGTTATAAGAAAACTGTTCGCCGGGTGGGATGGTGGGAGTTTGGCCGACGATACCGTCGCCCTGAATCACCTCCGTTGAACCATCGCGATGGCGGATGATCCATTTACGTCCGAAAAATTTAACGGTATGGGGTGAAATATTATTAATAGTAAGAAAGTAAACGAAGGCGTGGGGCGTTTCAGGTGGAAAGTTGGGGTCGCGATGGTGAACCAGCTTATCGATGGTCACCCGCAGGCCGGGCAGTTCCTTGGCGGAGGCTTCCACAATCAAAGACAAGAGGTTTAAGACCATTAAAGGAAGCCATAAATTTCTCGATTAACTAATTAATATCTTCCCTCCTTGCACCCTGTCCATGGGTGGGTTGAATAAAAGCAATGCAGGCTTTTGACCAAAGTAAGGCAAATCTTCGGCGAGTGCCCCCCAAATGGTGGATTGCTCTGACCTATGTTGTCTTGGTTCTTCTTTCCAATACGTTCCCTATTTTTAGTGCGGTCGAAAAGCAATCGAGCCAGAACCCGATTCTGGTTCCGGCTTTTGACTATAAAGACGACCGAGTAATTCCGACCGAAAAGCAAATTCCGATCCACGCTAACTTTTACGGATTCGATCAAAACAACAGCGCCGGCGATAAACCTGTTTTAGTCTATATCCATCGCGTGCCTTGGGATAGTCGCGGAAATCAATTCTGTGCAGACCTTGCTCAGTCGGGAAAAGTTGCGGTCGTTGAACCTTATCTTCCGGGGTTCGCGTCGTCTTACGGAAATGTTCCCAGTCACTCCATGGAGGCCAATGCTCACGTGGTTGCCGCGTTACTCGAACAAAAGGGAATTAAAAAATATCATTTATTAGGGCAAGGCCTCGGCGGTGTTGCGGCGCTGGAATTAACTAATGTGCATCGTGATAGAGTGGAGTCGGTGACGCTGCTATCCGCTCCGGGGGTTCAAGCTTTCGAATTACTCGGAAATCCTTTGGTCAATAAAATCGTTTATGGTTTTCAAGGTGCTTTCTTTTGGGGTGTCGCGCGACTCACGCCCAATTTTGGAGCGGCCGATTTACTGGCGTGCGATCGCGATTATGCGAAGACCGTTTTTGATACCGATTTATCTGAGAATAAAAGATTAATCGATGGGCTTAAACGTCCATTATTAATTATTCACGGTGACAGCGATTTACTCACGCCGGTAGACGCTGCTAAGTACACCGCAAAATTAATACCGAGTGCGCGATTAAAAATTTATCAAGGCGGGCGTGATGTGGTCTTTGAGCAGAAAAAAGTCGTGGTGGGTGAAATCATAGATTTCACAACGAATCTTCCAAATATAGGTCCACCCCTACCTCCATCCAATCCGCCCATCCCTCAGGCGATAGGCATGCATTATTGGATGCTATTGTTGTTTATTATTGTTTGTACGTTTGTTGCGGAAGATCCCACCTGTTTGGCCTCAGGCTTAATGGTTTCGGTGGGTATCATCGATTTTTGGTCCGCTACCATGGCTTGTTTTGTGGGAATCTTTATCGGTGATATGACACTCTATTTGATTGGACGAGTGTTCGGTCGACAAGCGATTCGTCGAGCGCCCTTTAAGTGGATCATTAAAGAACATAAAGTTAATCAGTGGGCTGGTTGGTTCTCCACGCCGAAGGGCATGTTGGTGGTCGTCAGTTCACGATTTGTTCCAGCCAGCCGTTTGCCCACGTTCATCACTGCGGGTATTATGAAATTAGATTTAATGCGCTTGGGCTTACTTCTGATGGTCGCGGCGCTGATTTGGACACCTCCACTGATTTGGCTTGGCTATAAATTTGGCGATGATGGTATGCGCTTACTTCACAACTTTAAGAGTAACGCGGTTTGGATTATCGTCGGACTCTTGGTTGCGTTGCATGTCTTAACTCACTGGTTGGTGCCGGCGTTGACTTGGCGTGGGCGTCGACAGATTGTCATGAAAGTACGTGGCTTCCTGCAGCCTTCACTTTGGCCCAATTGGATTGTTTATTTGCCGATTCGGATTGGGATTATTTTCTTAACCTTGAGACACCGCAGCCTCACCGCTTTCGCTTCAGCTAATCCTTCCTTTGGGCGGATTGGTGGATTTGCCGGTGATGCGAAATCTCTTTTATTAAGACCGTTCCAACGCGATTCGCGCTGCTGTCCGCACATCGCCTTGTCGATGGAAGATAAAGTCGATGAGCGATTAAAGGAAGCTCAAGCATTCGCGGTTTGTCACGGCTATCCTTTGGTCTTTAAGCCCGAGGTTTCCGAAGACGGGGCGGGGCTTCGATATATTAAAAACGATGAGCAGTTAAATCGCTGGGTCGGTCATGCGAAAGAAGATTTTATTCTGCAGAAATTTATCAGTGGTTTAGAGTTTGAAATCGTCTGGCGGAGAAATCCTGGACAGGACGACGGACACATCATGGCCATCGTGCAGAAAAATGATATCGTGGTGATGGGTGATGGAGAGCAAACCTTGGAAGAACTCATTTGGCTCGATGAGTTTGCCGTTTCTCGCGCCGAATTATTTATTCAGTGTCATGCGCGCGATTTAAATAAAGTCATACCCGCCGGACAAAAAGTTATCTTAAATCTTTCAGGAAGTTACGGCCACGGTGCTCGCTGCTTACATCGCCCCGATTTAAATACCTCGGCTCTCGAGCAAGCCCTCACCACCTTAGCTAAACGCTTTCCAGCCTTACACTATGCTCGATTTGACGTACGGATTTCGACCGAGGAAGAATTAAAGGCGGGTCGATTTACCCTCATTGGCGTAGGAGGTTGCTGCCACGTTTCTAGTCTGGTGCGCGACGAGTCTCTACTCTTCCGCCGATCCTACTCCCAAGTCTGGCAGCAACTTAAAGTCTGCTTAGAGGCGGGTGCCTATAATCTTAAGCAAAATGTCCGCCCTGTGCGTTTAGATGAGTTAATGGCGCGGTGGAGTCAGGCCAATGGCCGTTCTGATAATTTCGTGGTGAGCGAAGAGTAATTTACCCGCGTGCCGTAAAAGCGTGGCAAAGAGCAATCGCCGCCGCGTCGGATTCGTCCAAGGGTAATTCACTGCGAAGATTTAGAATGGATTTAATCATTTTACCGACCTGTTCTTTGCTCGCACTGCCGTGTCCGGTGACGGCTAACTTGATGCGTTTAGGGGCGTATTCTTTAACCTCGATATTGAGTCGGGCGAGGATGCTTAAGGCCGCCCCACGCGAGGCACCCATGGCTTGGGCGGTCCGGAAATTTTGCACGTAAATGGTTTCTTCAATGGCCGCTTGATCTATCTTAAATTTCGCAGTCATACCTTCGACCGCTTCAGCGATTTTTCCTAAGCATTCAATGGCACTGTATTTAGGCGTAAGCTTCACCGTGGTGCTGGCTAATAATTGGTAAGGCTCGGTTCGAGAATCAATGACCGCTAAGCCAGTCCCGCGGAGCGAAGGGTCGATTCCGAGAATGATGCCACGCACGCCGCGTTGGGAATTCTTCGCTACCGCTTTTTTGGTGCGTGATGATGGTTTGGTCGATGGTGCAACGCGCGCTCCACCTTTAAGGTGAGCTGTCCAAAGTGCGCGCGAAGATTTCCGAGCCATACGTGAGGTTTAGATTTAATTACTTTAAAAGCAAAGGGTAATTCTCGAGGTTGCTTATTTTGATTTTATTAAAACTATTATCCCAATGCGGTTAGGATCACTCTACTTATTCTTAGCGACCACTTTAGGGGGAGGTGAAGTGCTGGTGATTGTTCGGGAAGTTCCCGAAATGGACGCCTTTCAGCTGCAAACCTCTGCTAAAGTAGATAAGAAATTAGTGCCGGAATGTTCGGCGCTTTGGGCCAGTCAGCAAAACCCTGGAGTGTTTTGGACTCTTTCCGATTCGGGTAACAAAACAGAAATTATTCCGATGCGGAGCGATGGATCGACGCCGGTATGGGGTGCTAAGGGAATCCCGATTAAAGGCGCCAAAAATTACGACTGGGAAGCGCTGACTGGTGATGCGGAGGGTAACATGGTCGTGGCCGACGTGGGAAATAACATCTCTAACCGCCGTCAGTTGAACCTCTATTTGTTTAAAGAACCTTCCGCGCAAAATCCAGAGATAGCTGAGGTTAAAAAGATTTCGTTTATTTGGCCCGACCAAAAAGAATTTCCTGATTCAGAATTAAAGTACGACTGTGAATCGGTCTTTAAAATTAAAGGTAATATTTATTTTTTAACAAAACACCGTCGCGATACCTTCACCGAATTATGGCGCATGGATATTCCTAAATTAAATGAGCAGGCACAATTAACGAAAATAGGTCAATTCGATGCAAAAGGTATGGTCACGGATGCTTCGGTTTCACCCGATGGGAAGAGTCTGGCAATTCTAACTTACCGAGCGGTCTGGGTGATTACTTTGCCACTGACAGGTGAAGCTATTTTTAATGGTCCGATGTTATATGCGCCGCTTTCTCCACCGGTCCTTTCTTGGCAGATTGAAGGTTGTGCGTGGTTGGATGCTCAAACTTTGTTGGTGGGCTCGGAGCAAGGTGACTTATTTAAAATACCACTCAGTGCATTAAAACCTGTAAAATAAAAAGAACGAAGACCCGAGAGTCTTCGTTCTTTTATTTAGAACAGTATTTAAAACTTAGAGGGCTTTCGCCGCAGCGACCACCGCTTCTTTAGTCATACCACATTCCTTCAGAGCGATATCACCTGGGGCGCTTAAGCCGAAACGATCAGTGCCGATGGCTTTACCAGTGAGGCCGACGTAGCGACCCCAAGAAAGGGTTACACCTGCTTCAATGCTGACGCGTTTAGCACAGCTCGAAGGAAGAACTTCTTCTTGGTAGGACTTAGATTGGCGAGCAAAGGCTTCCATCGAAGGCATCGAAACAACCCGAACGCCGGCACCCAATTCTTCCGCAGCGGCGAGAGCGAGTTGGAGTTCGCTACCCGTACCGATGAGAATGTGAGTGAGCGGAGCGGTTTCTTTGCGTGCGATGTAAGCACCTTTGAGTGTGCCTTGGCGACGCGTCGAAACAGGAATGCTGTCGAGCGATGGAACGTTCTGACGTGAGAGAATGAGGGCAACTGGGCCATCGCGACGGGCGACGGCGTGAGCGAAGGCGGCAGCCGTTTCTTCAGCATCGGCTGGACGCATGACATCGAGATTAGGAATGCAACGCAGGGCACTGACTGTTTCTACTGGTTGGTGGGTAGGTCCGTCTTCACCGACACCGACGGAGTCGTGGGTGAAGATGTAGAAAGCTTGAAGTTTTGCTAAGGCAGCAATGCGAATCGCCGGGCGGAGATAATCGGAGAACGTGAGGAAGGTTGCGCCAGATCCTTTAAAGATTCCGTGATAAGCGATACCATTGACAATGGCGCCCATGGCGTGTTCCCGAATTCCGAAGTAGAGATTACGGCCCGCGGGCGTGGCGATGTCGAAGTCACCGACATCCTTAATGTAATTTTTGGTTGAGCCGTGTAAATCGGCTGAGCCCGATAAAACGAGAGGCGAGGCTTTAGCGACAGCGTTGATGCAAGTTTCACCCGAGACGCGGGTAGCTAAGGCGTTCTTGCCGAACTCAGGAATAGCGGCGAGGAGGGAAGCGACATCACCGTGATCACCGGCTTGAGCTTTTTTAATTAAATCAGCTTTCGCTGGATGAGCAGCGGACCAAGCAGCAAAAGTTTTTTGCCACTGAGCGTATTCGGCGGCTTGGGTAACTTTGCGAGCGGCGAAGAATTTTTTAGTTTCTGGTGAAACGAAGAATTTTTCTTCGGGCAGTCCGATAAGTTTACGAGCGGCGTCGATAAATTTTACGCCGGCTTCGCCGTGACCTTTGGCGGTGCCTTCAACTTCAGCGATTCCTTTCGCGATGACTGTTTTGCAGATGATTAATTTAGGTTTACCGCTTTTGCTGGCGCGGGCCTTGTCGAGCGCTTCAGCAATATGGGCTAATTCATTGCCATGTTTGACCATGAAGACTTCCCAATTAGCGGCTTCGTAGCGTTTAAAGGTATCTTCGTTCTGAGTTTTTGAAGCCATCGCATCCAAGGTAACGTCATTGGAATCATAAAGCATAATGATATTATCGAGACCGAAACGACCGGCAAACGAAGCGGCTTCGTGCGAGATACCTTCTTGTAAGCAACCATCGCCTGCGAGACCGACGATGAAGTGATTGAAGATGGTATGTTCAGGAGTGTTGAAATGGGCGGCGGCCATTTTGGCAGCGACAGCCATACCCACAATATTTCCACTACCTTGTCCGAGAGGCCCGGTGGTTGCTTCAACGCCGACGGTTTCACCGAATTCAGGGTGACCAGGAGTTTTGCTGTGAAGTTTGCGGAAGGCTTTTACTTCTTCGATGGGGAGATCGAAACCTGCGAGGTGCAACCAGCTGTAGAGGAACATCGAGCCGTGACCTGCGGAGAGAACGAAGCGATCACGATTGATCCAGAGAGGTTCAGCAGGATTGTGCTTTAAAAAGTTTCCGTAAAGTACGGCGCCGATTTCGGCAGAGCCAAGAGGAAGGCCAAGGTGTCCAGAGTGACAGGCGGCAACGGCGTCCATCGAAAGTCCACGGGACTCGGTAGCGGCGCGGGAAAGGTCGGTTGTATTGTTGAGCGACATAGTGACTTATCCGTAAGACATAACACCCTCACTATTCCAGCCTTGAATGCAGGCCCAAGTATCTTCTTTATGCTGTTATGTCCGATAAAGAACTAGAAGAGGGGTCAACCCTGCGTTTGGACTTCAAAAAACTCCGAAAAATCGCCTCGGGGCAGGAGGACGTGATTCCTGCCATTGCCCAGGACGCTCAAACGGGCGAGGTGCTTATTTTAGGTTATGTTAATGAGTTGGCTCTGAAAACTGCGCTCAAAGAAAAGAAGGCGACGTTCTGGAGTACTTCGCGAAATGAACTTTGGATCAAGGGACTGACGTCGGGAGACTTTTTAGAATTATTAGAAGTCCGTGTGAACTGTGAGCAGAATTCGATTCTCTACAAAGTCCGCCCAGCCGGGAAGGGCGCCTGCCACACGAAAGATGAACAAGGCAAAACGCGTTCGGCTTGTTACTACCGCCGATTAAAAGCTGATGGTGGATTAGAATCTGTTTAATTTTTTTAAGCAGTTAGCCATCGATTTTATTTAAAGACAAAAAAGGGGCGCCGAAAGGCGCCCCGAAGAGTGTAGCATTGAATCCGGGGTTTAGTAACCGCCACGATCGCCGCCGCCGAAGCCGCCACGATCGCCGCCGAAACCACCACGTCCGCCGCCGCCGAAGCCGCCGCGACCACCGCCGCCGCCGCCGAAGCCGCCACGACGTTCACCGCCGCCTGCGCCGCCGCCGAAGCCGCCGCGTCCAGCACCACCACCGAATCCGCCACGACGTTCGCCGCCACCACCGAAGCCACCGCCCGCAGGGCGTTCTTCACGTGGACGGGCAACATTCACCTTCAGGGGACGACCCATGAAGTCGATGTTCTCAGTCTTAGCGATCGCATCCTGGGCTTGCTGTGCATTGCCCATGGTTACGAAGGCGAAGCCACGAGGACGACCTGTGAACTTATCCATCATTACTTCCACGCTCGTCACTTCGCCCGCTTGGGAGAAATGTGCGCGGATGTCGGATTCTGTAGCAGCCCAAGGTAGGTTGCCTACGAATAACTTATTTTCCATATATGTTGTTTTCTGTTTTATGACCTTCACCGCATTCCCCGTTTCCTTCTTGGATTTCGATTTGCCGTCTTGACGACCGTCAACTCACCGGATTCTTGCGGGGCATTGTTCTTGGTTTGGTTATTTTCAGAACAAGCCTGACCCAGACTGAGACTCTTTATGGGGCTTTCTGCAAGTTTATTCACAATAGGGTCTATTCCTTAGGCAAACCGTTGACAGTTTAACGGGTGTTTTTATGATTAATTGAATGTCCACTCCGTTAGATTCAGATCAAATTAAGCTGGCCTTAAGCGGTCTAAAACACTGGAGATTTGAAGACGATAAGTTGTTGATGGATATTAAGTTAAAGAACTTTTCCGAAGCCCTATCCTTCCTGGTAAAAGTGGGTATTGAGGCCGAAAAGCTCAACCATCACCCGGAAATTTATAATATTTATAATAAGGTGACCCTGAAACTGACCACTCATGATGCTGGCAACAAGGTGACGCAGAAGGATATCGTCTTGGCTCGAGCCATTGAAAACCTTGTTTCCTAATGGATCCCGCTGAAGCCATTGATGCTCTCTTAGAAGAATTATATAGGCAGAAGGCTGCTGGGGTAAAACGTGTCAGTGTTTCCGACGAGAGCGTCGCCCTCTTAAAAGAATTAGCCGGCGCAGCTACTGTCCCCGTTGCACCGAAGCCTGTTGCTCCCGTGACCATCGCGCCTGTGGCGAAGCCAGTGGCTCGTCCGACTACCAAAACCGAGGGAACGATTATTGTTTCTAGTCCGTTGCCCGATCCACCCGTCATTAAATTACCTTCCGGTACAAAAGCGGAGCAATTACTCTGGTTGCAAAAAACCGTCGAGGCCTGCGGTGTGACCCAGAAACATCTCGAAGGTAAAAAAGCACTTTTTGGTCGCGGATCAGAAAGTGCAAAAGTTTTCTTTGTGGGTGAGGCACCGTCGCTGGAAGAAGTGGAAGCGAATCGCTCGTTTGTCGGTCCAGCAGGTGAATTATTAAATAAAATTATTTCAGCCACGGGCCTGACCGAAAAAGAATGTTACTTCGCCAATTTAATGACTTGGCGTCCCAAGCCCCCGACGGCGTTTGGTAAACGTCCACCCAATGCTTCCGAGGTCGCCTTTAATCGCCCGTATTTATTGGCCCAAATTGAGATTATTAAACCGCAGATTATTGTGGCCGTAGGAGCGCAGGCCTTTGGTGCTCTCACGCATTTAACGACGCCTATCATGCAAATTCGCGGACAATGGCAGAACGTCGATGGCTTAAAGGTTTTACCAACATTGCATCCGAGTTATTTATTACACAGTCCGAGTCTTTCTAATAAGCGTTTGGTCTGGGAAGACTTCATGCAAATCATGACGAAACTCGGCATGCCGATTTCCGATAAACAGCAGGCCTACTTTTTAAGTGCGCAAACTTAGCGGACGCTGCTGTTTAATTTTTTAAGATTAAACTGCAGGACGTGAGAATTTCTACCGCTCAACTTAAGTTCTTTTCGGCGAGGCGCTGGTAAATCGTTTTGCGATCCGGCGACAAAGTTACAGGCTGATTGGAAGAAGCCTTGGGTTTGTGTAGTGAGGGCAATGAGTTTTTTAGCGCCGAGGCTTTTCGCTTTTAATTTCGCGTATTCGACCAGTTTTTTGCCCACGCCGCGACCGTGATAAAAGGGTTGAACGTAAACGGCACAGACTTCCATTGATTTACCGCCTGGGTAGGCACGGAGGGCAGCACAACCGATGATGCTGTCATCAATTTCATAAACGAAGAATTCCTGAATCGTTTGTTCAATTTGCAAACGCGTCCGTCCGACTAACGCATCGGTCTTCGCGCCGTGCTTCGCTAAATTGTAGAGAGCTTGCGCATCTTTCTTTTTGGCCTGACGGATTTGATCGTAGTCGTTGGCGTGCACCATGGTGCCCAATCCGACTTTATCAAAAATTTCGGTGAGGAGTCCGCCAAAAACTCGGCCATCTAAAATATGAGCCCGTGGAACATTTTCATCTAAAGCTTTAGCGGCTTGGACGGCTTTACTTCTGATCCGTGGGTCTAATTTAATTTTCTTATCACTCAGGATTTTTTTCAGTTCGTCCTCGGGTAAGTTAACTTTGACCTGACCATCAATTTGCAGTCCAGCAAAGGGCGTGAGGTAAATCAGTTTCGATGCACCCATGGCTGCAGCTAATTCCATCGCTAAATGGTCACTATTGACCCGTAAAGATTGGCCTTCGCGATCGCAGACGATGGGGGTAACGAGCGGTAAAATATCTTGCGACAGCATCGTTTTCAAAATCTCCACATCTACTTTTTCGACCTTGCCAGTGAAGAGATGATTTTTTCCTTTGATGACTCCGACGTTGGTGGCGCGGACGGCGTTGGTGATGACGCAACGTAAACCCGCTTGAGAAAGATGTTCGAGGACGGTTTGGGAAACTAATGCGGAAGCTTCACGCGCGAGGGACATGGTTGGAGCGTCGGTGATGCCTTCGCCTTGAATATCCGAAATCGTCATATTGTGTTCACCGGCGAGGGTGACAAGTTGCTGTCCAATGCCGTGCACTAAAATAACTTTAATCGAAAGACT
Organism: Opitutales bacterium; assembly: GCA_016463705.1. Classification (GTDB taxonomy): domain Bacteria; phylum Verrucomicrobiota; class Verrucomicrobiia; order Opitutales; family UBA953; genus UBA953. The sequence continues at coordinate 30,494 of JAEMQU010000010.1, forward strand.
TTTGAGTACGGCAATATCTGTCACGATATTATTAAAATTCTCGTGACTGACAATCGAGCCATCGACGGCAATGACGAAGATATGATCCCGGAACATGGGAACATACCGGAGGATGCCACGAAGGTCGGTGGGCTTCATTGCCCGTTCACGCTGACTTGCCATAAGGGAATCGTTATGGACTCTTTCCCGTGAGTGCAATAAAAGATAGATACATGGGTAAGTCGCGTCAGACAAAGAGTAAGGGGGTGCCGCCCGATTTGCAGGAGTCGGTGGATTCCTTTTTGGCTTATTTGGCCTTGGAGCGTGGCTTAGCAAAACTCACCACGGAGGCTTACGAAGATGACTTGATGCGTTTTTCTAAGCACTGCGCTAGCGTCGGTCGGACTAGCTGGGTTGACGTTAAGTTAGGTGACATTGAATCCTGGGTGAAAGTTTTAAACCGCAAGGGCCATGCTTCCGCTTCCTTGGCCCGTCGAATTTCCGCGGTGCGAACTTTTGCGGCGCACTTGGTACGATCGGGATTACGTCGCGATGATTTTACCGAGCTTGCCCGCAGTCCCAAAATGAAACGCAGTCTACCGGCCATTTTATCTCCCGAGCAGGCCGCCCTAGTCGTATCCGCGCCTGATACATCGAAACCACAAGGTCTGCGCGATCGAGCCATGTTAGAATTGATGTATGGCTCGGGTCTGCGTATTTCGGAATTGTGTAGCCTTGAATTGCAAGCGGTGGATATCGAATCCGCTCTCGTGCGGGTGAGAGGTAAAGGTTCCAAAGATCGCGTGGTGCCGGTCGGCGAATCTGCCTTAAAAACCCTACAGCACTATTTAAAAGACGGTCGCCCAAAACTCAGTCGCCCAAAAACGGGAAGCGCGCTGTTCTTGAGCGCGCGCGGCCAAGCACTTTCGCGAAAAACTTTTTGGTTAAGTGTTAAGCAGGCCGCCCGAAGAGCGGGAGTTGATGTCCCAGTAAAACCTCACTTACTCCGCCACGCTTTTGCGACGCATTTATTAGCCGGTGGCGCTGATTTGCGATCGATTCAGGAGATGTTGGGTCACGC
>JAEMQU010000010.1:31653-64083 GCA_016463705.1 Opitutales bacterium
AGTAATATTAAAATAAATAATTTGGCGAAGAAACCGATGGAAGGAGGAACGCCTGCCAATGAACTGATGCCAAAGCCTAAGCCTCCTGCGAGAACCGGGGAGCGTCGAATTAAACCACGCAATTGTAGTAACGGACGACGATGATCTTCGACGGCGGGAATGGAAATGAGGGCTTGGGCGACTAGGAAACTACCGAGGGTGTAAGCGATTAAATAATAAGCTAAGAGGTTGGTATCATAATCACCATTTTCACCTGCGACTAAAATGCCGGTAATCGCTGCGAGAATAAATCCAGCATGCGAGACTCCGGAGAGTGCGATGATACGCTTGATGTCCGTTGCAGCGAGTGCAGCGAGATTGCCCGCCACTAATGTGAGGACCGCAGTGATAGCTAGAACCGGGGCTAACTTGGGTGCGAGGGGTTGGAAGGGTCCAGTGACTAATAAGAATAAGGTGAAGGCACCGGCCGCTTTAGAAGCTGTACCGAGTAAGGCAGTGGTAGGGGTGGGTGCTCCTTGATAAACATCAGGAATCCAAGTTTGGAATGGGAACGCACCGAGTTTAAAGGCGGCTCCACCTAAAATCAGTGCCACGCCGGTGAGGGTGAGGGCGGTGCCATGTCCGGCCGCCAAGGCTTTAGCGATTTGATCGAAGTTTAAAGAATCGGGCGTGGTCGCACCGAGTGAACCATAAACTAAAACAATACCCATCAGAAGAAGTGCAGAACTTAATCCACCCGCGACTAAATATTTAACGCCTGCTTCGAGTGAGGCATCACTTTTTCTGAGATAGCCCACTAAGATATAAAGTCCAACGGCGGCGGTTTCGAGGCTCACGAATAAACTGACGAAGTGATTCGATTGAGCTAAGAGCATGAATGCCGCGGTGATTACCAAGACTACGTGGTGATAATCGGCGACGACCGCATGACGTTCTTCCAGAAATTTTGTGGCAATGAAACTAGTGAGTAAGGCGGAAATTAAAAAGGTGAGACGAAAACCGCAGGTGACATCACTGAGTTGAAGTAAGCCTGAAAAAGTGGTGGTGGCTACGCCCGAGCAGGGATTCCATGGAGTGAAAGGAATCAGTGACATTAAAATCACTAAGCCCAGTCCGATGCGTGCGGTGGTGGGGATGAGCCAGTTGAGTTTTTTATTTAAAAACATCGCCTGAATGAGGCAGAGCAAGGCGAGGCCCGCGACGGAAATTTCAGGAAGGATCGAAGCCCAGTCCGCATTGCGTGGGGCGAGTAATTTTAAAGCGAGTTCGGTGGAAGCCATCGGAGAAGTCATGATACGAAAAGTTTATTTGATTTGAGATTCTTGAACGGGAACAGCCTTGAACGGTTTTAGTTGGGCGATTCGGGCCAGAGCTTTTGCTTCAGGGTTGGTGTAATTAGTAATCAGTGAAGGAATAAATCCAATCACGAGTGAGGCCCCGAGAAGAATGATGGTTGCCGTACGTTCGACACCATTGAGATCAGCAATCGGAGCGTAAGCCTGGCGCGCTTCGATGGTAGAAGAAACTTTTCCGAAGAAGACTGAAGCGACGGCGCGTAGTGCGTAGATTGCCGAAATCACAATCGTGGAAACGACGAAGACTTGAAGGATGAATGGTTGATTTCTGAGCGAGAGGAAGACGCCCAGTTCGCCCCAGAAATTTCCGAATCCTGGTAGACCAATCGAGGCCATCGTGGCAGCGATAAAAAAGGCGGAGAGGATAGGGGTGTGTCTTGCGAGACCGCCGAGTTCATCGAATCGATACGTACCAGTGCGGGTACGAACGGCATTGGCTAAAAGGAATAAGGCCGCGCAGGAAAGTCCGTGAGCCACCATCAAGAAGATGGCTGCATCGAGACCTTCGGCGACGCCTTGCGTTGCGCAAACCCAGATACCGACAAAAATAGGACCCATGTGCGCGACGGAACTCCAGGAGAGCATTTGTTTTAGATCGCGCTGTCCGAAACAGATGAGTCCGACGATAAATACATTGGCGACGGCGCACCAGAGGAACCAGTGACTGAGTGTGCCGGTGCCAATTTTCATGGTGGCAGCGACAATCATGATAATTCCGTAGAGACCGAATTTCTTAAGTGCTCCAGCGTGGATCATGGATACGGGAGTGGGTGCAGCGGAGTAACCCGGTGCGGCCCAAGAGTGGAAAGGGAAAAGGGAAGCCAGTGTGCCGAATCCAAATAAAGTAAGCGCGGTGGTTGCGGCAGGCAGAGGCAGTTGTGATTGATGAAACGCTAAGAATAATTGTTCGAAGGTGGCGTCTTCGATACCCAGTCCGACCGTTTGCATCGCGATGACGATACCGGCTAACGAGAGCATGGCACCGACGGTGAGGTAAATCGCCATTTGCATTGCTGCAGAACGTCGACCTTCGCCGCCCCAGAATAAGGTGAGTACGAAAGTGGGGATGAGTGCGAATTCGTGGAAGAAATAAAATCCGATAATATTATTTGTACCAAAGACTCCGAGGGTTCCTCCGAGCATGAAGAGAATTAAACCGAGGTAACTATTTCGTGATTCAACTTCTTGATCGAGTGCTTTGATTCCCGCGGCGAGTCCGACCAGCGCAGTCATGGCGATCAAAGGTAAGCTGATGCCATTTAAGCCAAAACAAAATCCCCAGATGTTGGTTTGACGGTATTGAGTCACTGAGCCGTAGGCCTCGGCACAAGGTAAGAAGAACCAAATGGTAATGAGGGCGGGCAGGGTGAATGCCGTCAGCGCAAATCCCGTGGCAAAGGAGCGAGGCAGATTTCGTCCGATTAAGAGAATTAATCCGACGAGAATTGGCGTAAAAATCGCCGCGAGTAGAAGTGAGGAATTCACAGTATTAAAATTTTCCATAAATTAGCGGACGAGGAACCAGATGAAGAGGAGCGAGCCGAGGGTGATCCAGATGGCATTTAACCGAGTCTGTCCGCGATGAAAAATGGCATTGGAGATATGTCCCAGGGCCGCGAAGGTGCCACCGACAGTCCAACGTACGGCGAGACCGTTGATCACGAGTAAATCGAGGAACACGATGAATTCGGCGAAGCGACGTTGAACTTTATCAATGTACCAATTGTAAAATGTATCCATCCAACGGTATTCTAAAATATGATAGGTACGTGGAGAAATTTTCTGTAAGCTGTCCTGTCCAGCAAACCATCCGTAGAACTTGAAACTTAAGAATCCAAGGATCAGTGCACCTGCTCCCACGATGGTGGCAGGAGCGGTTAGATGGAAAGCCATTTCATTAAGCGACTTTTCAACGACTTGAAGGGAGGAGTGAGGAATTAAAATATTGGCAGCAAAACCAGCACCGATGGCGTAAACAATTCCGAGTACGCTGATGGGGAGAGTCATCGTCCAGGGTGATTCATGGGCGTGCGTTGCGGCCTTGGAATTAGGTGCACCCATGAAGACGAGGCGAATCATGCGACCGCTGTATAAGCACGTCGCAACGGCAGCGAGAGCAAGGAGTCCGAAAATGAAAAAGTGTCCATCGTGCCAAGCTGCTTCAATGATGGCATCTTTCGAATACCAACCCGCGAAGAAGGGAACGGCACAATTAGAAAGCGTTGCGGCAATAAAAGTTGCTGCGGTGATCGGCATCTTTTTGAGCAAGCCACCCATCTTCAACATATCTTGTTCGTGGTGACATCCGCGAATCACTGAACCAGCACCTAAGAACAAGGTCGCTTTGAAAAAGGCGTGCATCGCCATGTGCAACACGGCGAGTTCGGGGTGTCCGAGTCCAATTGCACAACCCATAATGCCGAGGTGAGCGAGGGTGGAGTAGGCTAAAGATTTTTTGATATCGGTTTGGGCGAGTGCGCAGAGACCAGCGAGTGCGGCCATACCTGCGCCGGAGATGGCCATCCATTGAAGAACTTCTGGAGCGAGGAGGAAGCTGATACGCGCCATGAAATAAACACCAGCGGCGACCATCGTTGCCGCGTGAATGAGGGCGGAGACGGGAGTGGGACCAGCCATTGCATCGGTTAACCAAACATGTAAGGGGAACTGGGCGGATTTTCCGAGGAAGCCACACATCAGTAAAAGTCCGAGGGCAATCGGCACGGCTGAACCCGCTTGTAATTTTAATTCAGCAAAATCGAGTGTGCCGTAAAGTTTTAAGCAAAGCGCGATACCCAAGATGAATCCCAGATCGCCAATGCGATTAGTGATAAAGGCTTTTTTGGAAGCTTCGGCTGCAAAATCGGTATCAAAATAATGAGCGATGAGCATGTAGGAACTAAAACCAACCAGTTCCCAGAAAATGAAAGTCATTAATAAATTATCGGCGACGACGATACCGAGAATCGAAAACATGAAGATGGAAAGTCCGGCGAAGAAACGTCCGCGGGCCTCATCTTCCTTCATGTAGCCGACAGAAAATAAATGAATCCATGCGGCGACGAAGGAAACGACGAATAACATTAAGCGTGCATGGGCATCGATTAAATAACCAAAGCCTAAGGAGATTCCACCGATTTTACCGAGCTCGTAATGCCATTTAATATCTTCAGAAGTTTGGGTAAGGATGGTGAGGGCGAGACCCGCGATGATAAAAGCGGTCAGCGTTGAGAACCAGGCGGCCAATGTACCCTGACGGCGAAGGAAGAGCGCCGAAAAGGCGGCTGCACCTAGTGGAAGAAATAAAATCCAGTGTAAAAGAGAAACAGAGTTCATTGCAAATTAGTCGCAGAGGGTGGTGAGTTTTTCCGAGCTAACTGTTTGGCGTTGGCGGAAGAGGGCGACGATGAGGGCGAGTCCTACGGCAACTTCAGCGGCGGCGACGGTGATGATGAAGAAAACAAAAATCGCACCATCCATCGTGTTATTAAAACGGGAGAAGGCGACGAGGGCCAAGGTTGAAGCGGTGAGCATCAACTCAAGGCACATGTAGACCACGAGGAGATTGCGACGGATTAAGACTCCAGTGAGTCCAATCACAAAGAGCATTCCGGCGAGTAAAAGATGGTGGGAAAGGGTCGTGTGTTCCATGGTGTTTTATCAGTTTTGGATTTTGGAATCTTTGCTGATTGAAACCACGCCGACGAGTGCGACGAGTAAAAGGAATCCAGAAATTTCCAGAGGGAGTAAATATTTGGTATAAAGTAATCGTCCGAAGGATTTTGCGGCGGTGGTGAAGACTAACGGATCGCTAGAAACCTCTGGCGGAGTGAATTGGACTTGGTTGGAGGGAACGGCTCCTGACCAAACGAAGAGCCAGAGGACACCAGCGGCTAAGAAAAAGAAAACGGCCAGACCGGTTAGTGCATGACGCCAAGGGTAGGTGGTAGGATTTTCTTCCGTATCCGAAAGTAACATGATGATGAAAAGAAAGAGCACCATGACGGCGCCGGCGTAGACGAGCACTTGAAGAACGCCGAGGAAGTAAGCATCGAGCAGGAAGAAGTCAGCCGCGACACCGACGAGGGCTAAAATCATCCCCATAGCGGAGGTCACTGCATTGCGACTGAGAACCAGCAGAGCTGCAGCGCCAATCGTCAGCGCGGCAAAAAATATAAATAGTCCATCGGGCATGGTTCGAACCTAGGTGAGGGGGGCTTGTTGGAAAGGAGAAAAACGCATTTTTAACCTAAATTTTCAAAGTTTTTTAGGTTGTCAGGCTGTCCGTTTTTACGCCGAGCCAACGGGTGTGTAAATCTCAGCGATTTTTGAGAGGAAAGTGTTTCCGCATCACACATTGGGCGTGAGATTCGATCACTTCACCTTCATCAAAAAGTTTTGTCCAATCAGGGAAATAGGCATCAGCTTCTGGCTCTAAGTCTACATGAGTGATGATGAGTTCACTGCACCAAGGAAGGGCTTCCGCGTAAAGGACAGCTCCACCCGCCAGAAAAAGTGTTTGATCGGGAGCCAACTGTGCCGCCTCAGCCCAAGATTTTGCAGATAACACGCCCGGAGCAGTGAAACCTTGTCGACTAAGAACAATCGTGGTGCGACCGGGAAGTGGCCGACCGATGGACTCGTAAGTTTTACGTCCCATGAGCATCGCTTGGCCCATGGTAGTCTTTTTGAAGAACGCGAAGTCTTCAGGAATTCGCCAAGGCAGCTGATTGTTTAAACCAATGCCCCGGTTTTTGCCAACGGCAGCGATTGCGATAAGGGGTCGGCCAAAAAAATTCACAAAATTAAATAGCTACAGGGGCTTTAATGCCGGGATGAGGATCGTAACCTTCGATGGTTATATCCTCATATTTAAAGTCGAATAAATCTTTAATTTCAGGATTTAAAATTAAGCGAGGGAGCGATCGAGGCTCACGCGAGCATTGTAAATCAACCTGTTCGAGGTGATTTGAATAAATGTGTGCATCGCCAAAAGTGTGGACAAAGTGTCCGGGTTTTAAGCCAGTCACTTGCGCAATCATGTGAGTGAGTAGCGAGTAGCTAGCGATGTTGAAAGGTACGCCTAAAAATAAATCTGCACTACGTTGATAGAGTTGGCAGCTCAGACGATTATCCGTCGAAACGTGGAATTGATAAAGCGTGTGGCAGGGTGGAAGGGCTACTTTATCGGCTTCGAGTGGATTCCATCCGGTGATGAGATGTCGGCGACTGGCTGGATTTTTTTTGAGTTGTTCAATCAGTAGTTTGATTTGATCAACGCCATCGGAGTTATAAGTGCCGTCGGCTTTTTTTGTTGCACCAAAATTTCTCCACTGATGTCCGTAGACCGGTCCGAGCTCACCTTCGCCGCGACCGAACTTTGCACACTGTTCGGCGGTGGCCCATTCATTCCAAATAGATACTCCTCTTTCGGTGAGCCACGCGTTATCCGTACGACCCGCTAAAAACCAAAGAAGTTCTTGGATGATAGATTTGGTGTGAACTTTTTTCGTGGTCACCAAAGGAAAGCCTTGGGCGAGGTCGAAACGTAATTGGGCTCCGAAAATTCCGAGGGTGCCAACGCCTGTTCGGTCTTTGCGTACTTCGCCCGTTTGGCGGACATGCCGAAGTAAATCCAGATAGGCGTTCATGGATTGAGGGTTAACCTTGATGAACCCCTAACGGCAATACGGAAAGGCGGGCGATTTTTGAACCTTTCGCCCTTGCCAGCCCGCCCCCCAAAAGACACCCCTAAAGGTGTTAATATGAGTGATAAGCCCGACCTTAATGCCATCTCACACGACCTCCATGCAGTTCGTTTAGAGAAACTTGCTCAACTTCGTGCCAATGGGGAAGACCCATTCCGCGCGAATTGGAATCAGTCACATATTTCTAGTGAATGTGCTCAACTTCTTCCCGAAGGCGTTGAAGAAGGTCCCGAGGTCTCCATCGCCGGTCGCGTTGTCGCGATTCGTGTCATGGGTAAAGCGAGTTTCGTTAAGATTCTTGATCGTGCCGGCATCCAACAATGTTACTTCACCCGCGATGCTTTAACGGAGCGCTATGATACGCATTTCAAAAAGCTGATAGATCTAGGTGACTTTATGGGCGTTCGCGGAAAATTATTTAGAACGAAGACTGGTGAAGTGACCGTCCGCGCAGCGGATTATGGATTAGTTTCCAAGGCGGTTCGTCCCTTACCTGAGAAATGGGCTGGCTTGACCGATGCCGAAAAAATTTACCGTCAGCGTTATCTCGACTTAGTGGTGAATGAGGAATCGCGTAATCGACTCTTCATTCGCAGTCGAGTGATTGAATCGATCCGTAAATTTTTATGGAGTCGCCAATTCACTGAAGTAGAAACTCCAGCTCTGCACTCTGTGGCCGGTGGGGCTGCAGCCCGTCCGTTTGAAACACATTCCAACGCTCTTGATTGTGATTTCTACTTACGCATTGCCCTAGAATTGCACCTGAAACGCTGTTTGGTCGGCGGCATGGATCGCGTTTTTGAAATTGGACGCGTTTTCCGCAATGAAGGTGTTTCGATTAAGCACAGCCCAGAATTCACCATGCTCGAAGCTTATCAGGCCTATACAGATTATCGTGGTATGATGGAACTGGTACGCAGCCTGATTCAGAATGTCTGCAAAGAAGTTTTAGGCACGACAGTCGTGACGCGTCCCGATGGTGTCGCGATTGAACTTGGTGGTGAGTGGCGCGAAGCTAAGTATAAAGATTTAATTATCGAACGCACCGGCGATGCTCAATGGTTCACGCGCACTAAAGAAGAAAAAATTGTAGCGTGTAAAAAATTAGGCCTCGAAGAGCCGCGCACCGATTGGGAAGACTTTGAAGTGACCAACGAAATTTTCGGAAAGCTCATTGAGCCCACTTTATTACAGCCCACTTTCGTGACGCATATTCCTAAAGAATTATGTCCGTTGGCTAAGGTGACTGTGGGTGACGATTCGACCATCGATGTATTTGAGCTTTGTATCAATGGACAAGAAATTGCTCCGGCGTACTCGGAGCAAAACGATCCCGGTGTACAACGAGAGATGCTGGCAAAACAGGCTGGAGCGGAAACTCAGAAAATCGACGAAGATTTTCTTTTAGCACTCGAGCACGGTATGCCTCCCGCGGGTGGCTTGGGTATTGGCATTGATCGCTTGGTCATTCTGCTCACGGGGGCTGCTAACATTCGTGATGTGATTCTCTTCCCCACTATGGGTCCCGATAAAAACGCTTAAGCACTTAACTTGCCCTGGTTTCTTCAAATCGCCCTTCGTCAACTCTTTCAGCCAGGAAAGCGTTTTCCAGCTTTTGCGATTGTTTCGATCTTGGGTGTAGGCCTGGGCGTTGCGGCGTTGCTCGTTGTTCAAACAGTGATGAATGGATTTGGGGAAGAACATCGTTTACGAATCCGAGAATCGTTTGGTGACTGCGTTGTGCTCACCCGCAACACGATTGCGAATCCATCTGAGCTCGTAAAAAAATTACGGAAGGATGATGAAGTCATTACCGCCGCAGCTTTTACCGAAGGCCCAGCCTTATCAAGGCGCGGACAGTTTTCCGGCGTCGCCTTCGTGCGCGGTATCGATTTAACAGTTAAAGAACAACCTGCCCGTCCGTATATTGTGGCTGGTTCGTTCGATGACCTTGATGATGGACGCGTGATTTTAGGCTATGGTTTAGCAAAAACCTTACGCGTTAATATTGGAGATAAAATTGAACTGTGGTCACCCGCGATGGCCGAGTTAGCCGAAAAAGGGCAGGCCCCTCTACCCGCAGAACTTGAAGTCTGTGGGATTGTACGAACGGGATTCACGGAGGTTGATGATCGCGCGGCGATTATTCCGATTCGTCGCTTTCGTGAACTCTGGGCGATGGGAACCCAGGCCCATGGAATTACTTTACGATTTAGAAATCCGAACGACGCACCGGCGATTGCCGCACGTTTAAATGTGGACAGTCCAGAAATGCATTTTGTACCTTGGCAGGAAATTAAGAAAAATTTTCTAGAAGCGATTCGTTTCGAAAAAACGATGCTCTTCTTCTTAATGTTTATTATTACTTTAGTCGCCTCCTTTTCGATTGGCAGCACGCTCTTCTCGGCGGTGATTCGTCGCACGCGTGAAGTGGGCGTTTTAGTTTCGATGGGTGCGCGCCGTTGGCAAATCGTCGCACTATTCGGCATTCAAGGTTTGCTCATCGGACTTCTGGGAACGCTCTTAGGCTTTGCGCTCACCTGGACGATTTTAGCGTTACGCGAAAATATTTTAACGATGATTAATAAAGTTTTCGGTAATGGAGACATGGTCGCCAATGTTTACCAGTTCTCGAAAGTCCCGTTACACTATGATAATTCAGATTTTATTGTGGCCGCCGGATTTACCTTATTAGTCACCACGCTCGCTGGATTGGTACCTGCTATTTGGGCCGCCAGCCGCAAACCCTCGGAGGCCATGCGTCATGTCTAAAGTCTTACTAGAAGCTAAAGATCTTAAAAAATCCTTCTCCACGGCTGCGGGTTCGCTCGATGTTTTACGATCGATTAACTTAACGGTTAATGAAGGTGAATCGGTTTCGATTCGGGGACTTTCCGGATCGGGTAAGACGACGCTTTTACAATTATTGGGTGGGCTTGAAGCGCCTGATGCGGGTGAAGTCTTGATTGATTTAAAATCTCAAGGTCTCGTTTCTCCGCATTTACATTTAGGACACGGCGTCGGATTTGTTTTTCAGAATTTTCAACTCATGCCCGAGTTGAATACTTTGGAAAATGTGATGTTAGCGGCCAAAATTTTGGGTACGCCTGATGCCGAATTTAAAGCCCGTACGCTCATTGAATCGGTCGGCCTCGGTTCACGCTTAAATCATTACCCCGCCCAACTCTCGGGCGGAGAATGTCAGCGCGTGGCCATTGCCCGTGCTTTAATTAATGATCCGACCATCGTTCTCGCGGATGAGCCTACGGGTAACTTGGACGAGGTTACGGGGCAGCAGATTATCAATTTATTACTGGGTATTGTCGCAAAAAAGCAAATGGCTCTGATTCTAGTGACCCATAGTCGTGAGTATGCTGAGCGAACCCAACGACAGTTATTGCTCACCAAGGGTGTTTTGTCTCCGGGCTAGTTTGACAAGGAATTCGAAGTGATTTGTATGTGGGTATTATGCAACCTGCCACATCTCCAGACCAATTAATTTCAGCTTTAGAATGGCGCTATGCGACCAAACTTTTTGATACCAAAAAATTACCTGCGGCCACTTGGTCGGTGTTAGAAAAATCTCTTCAGCTAGCTCCCTCTTCATTTGGACTGCAGCCTTGGAAGTTTATCGTGGTCGAGAATCCAGAAATTCGGGCAAAGTTACGTCCCGTATCTTGGGGTCAATCGCAAGTCACCGATGCTTCGCATTTAGTTGTTTTTACTCGTCGCACCGAGATGACTGAAAAAGACGTAGATGCTTTTTATAATCAAATGATTTCTGACCGCCATGCCGATGCGTCGAAGCTCGAGGCTTACCGCCAGATGATGCTGGGTGGAGTCGTTAAAGGAAAAGATGCGACCGCGCAAAAAGAATGGGCGGCTCGTCAGGTTTATATTGCGCTCGGTCAATTCATGACAGCGGCTGCCGTCATCGGCGTAGATACGTGTGCCTTAGAAGGCATTGATCCAGCGGCCTATGACGATATTTTGGGATTAAAGGGAAGTGGCTACGAAACGATTGTGGGCTGTGCCGCTGGCTACCGTTCGGCCGATGATAAGTATGCGGCAATGAAAAAAATCCGCTTCCCGTTGAGCAAAGTTTTCCAAAAAATTTAACTTTTCTTAACCCACTCCTGGAAGCTCTCGTCGTTGATGAGAATTTCGGGGTCGCCGTATTCCGTCGATAAAAGATTCTTATAAGTCTCGTCGGCGAAGCGGCGGCAGTGGAGCAAAACTCGGGCGGTGTGTCCAGGGGCTCGGACGAGTCGACCCAGGGCTTGGTTCACTTTACGCATGCCTGGTCGCACATAAGCGAGGGCGAAGGCGTCCTCTGCACCATCTTCGACGAACATTTTTCGGCGAGCTTCTTGGAGTGCATTCACTTCGGGAAGTGCGGGGCCGATGACCACCGCTGAGCGAATTTTTCCACCGAGTAAATCAACACCTTCGCCCAGGGATCCACCGAGGATTAAGCAAAGGATAGTCGATGTTTTCAGTGAGTCATCGACGAAGCGAGCGGTGCGATCGGGTCCGAGTCCCCGAGGTTGTAAAGCAATGGATGTGTCGGCATTTATTTTCTTAATTTCTTCAACAATCGCCTCAGCATATTTATAGGAAGGGAAGAACGCGGCAACGGAGCCTTCTTCAGAAAGTTTAATTAACGATTGAGCGGTGCGCTGGTGGTGGCTTTCGCGAGTTTTTAAGCGCGTATCGATACGACCATCAATCGCCACAGTGTAGGCGCCTTGTCGCCACGGGGCGAGGGCATCGACGCGCATGATGTGATCATTGTTTAATCCACATTCTGAGGCGAGGGCGCCGCGCGGTCCAGGCGTGGCGGTCATTAATAATACGTGAGCAAAGGATTGCAGTCTCTCGCCCGTGGCTTTGGCGGCCGTTAAACAATCCAGATTGATTTGTCCGGCATTGGGTGACCACAGAAGCCAGCCAAGATCGGCCTGTTCCAATCTTTGCGACCAAAGCGCGGCACTCCAAACGGCGTTGCGTGCTTCTTCGGGTAGACTATCTAAATCAATAGGGAAGGTGCCGCCCAGCGGTGCTAGTTTCTCGGTTAACGTCATCGCTTCGAGGCGATCATCGGGCGATAAAGAATCGGCTTTAGGTAGTCGCCTCACGAAATCGGCCCAAGCCTGGGTGGCAAGACACCAAGGTTCGGGCGCGCGAAATTTTGTTAAGGTAAAACTAAAATCACTCGCTGATTGAGCGTCGTCGCGAAGCGATAAACATTCGGCAGCGCGTTCGGGAAGATTATGAGCTTCGTCCACAATCAGCATCGTATCGTGATCATTCCAACCAGGAATCGTTTCGAGAGCGGAACGATTACGAGGCGAGAACACATAATTATAATCGCAGATAATGACGTCGGCATGACCCAGCATCGCTTTGGTGATATCCCACGGAGGAACGCCCGCGATTTTACCAATTTCTCTGACGCGTCTTAATTCTGCACCCTCTGCGAGTAGGGCTTGTGGATCGATGGCGGCCCGTGCCCAATTTTTCCGAATTTCTTCGGGGTCATCGGTTAAGCCATCCATTTCATGTTCACTGCGTGGACGAAGAACCATACCACTGAGTTCATTTGATTTTGCTAAGCGTCTCAGCTCGGCCAAAACTTGTAACTGTCCGGTTCCTTTACCGGTTAAATAAAGCAGACGTCCGACGCGTCCGCTGCGGAGGAGTGCGAGTCCATGTCGAAGGGCGGCAGACGTTTTACCGAAGCCGGTGGGGGCGACCATGAGGCGTATCGGAGACTCCAGTGCTGCTTGATCGAGATCGGCACAAGACTGAAGCCATTCGATGCGGGGTTCGTCTTTAAAGGGTAGACGATCGGGAAGTAATAATAAACGGGCGTGGCTGGCGCGACGATTTTCCGCGTGGCTGGCGAGAACCTCGGCTTGATTTAATAAATCGCTTTCGGCGCTGTCGGGTAACGGCAACGTTTGTTTAGTGCCATCTTTGGGATCAACAAAAACCAGTTCACCCACGACGCTTTTAATATTCGGTAGAATGCGTGCGGCGTGACAGTAGATACCGAGTTGCAGAAAATGATGAGGATAGCGTTGACGTAAGAATTCAGTTTTGCGCGGTAAGGATACAGTGACCGTTTTAATTTCGCGAATAGTGACTGCGCCATTTTCTTCGCGCCATTGATCGGTTCGCCCGGTGATACAAACAATCCAGCCGAGAATTTTAATTTCGCAGGCGATAGATTTTTCAAATTCCCACTGATTATTTTCGGCATCAGCATGGATGCGAAGCGTCTCGTGCCATTGGCGACCCGCTTCGGCCCGCCAAGGAGAGTTACCTGAGCCAGCGGTGGGTCCGGGTCGAAAGGTGGCAAACTCTTGGGCGCTGACCTCAATGCGTTTGGTTTTAATATCAATACGCATTACGGCAGAACGAAGTGAATTTCTCCGGCGGCCCAATGTTCTAAATCGGTCGAGAGTTTGGCGACCGTTTCCTCGTCGCAGGTTTGCGCATCGAGGGGTTGCGTGAGGATGCTGCCGGCTAATTCTTGTCGGTTACCTAAGTGAGCCAGCCACTGTTCATGGACGGGCCAGCCACCATCTTTAATGATTAACCAAAGCCCTTTAAAATAAGCGGCATCGGGGCGGGGACGTTCGGCCATGGCGGCAAAGGTTTCGAGAGCGATGCGGTAGCAGACTGGGGCTGACTCGGGCGGAGGGGGATTTTTTCGAATCATCGAAGCGAGGCGACAAGCGCGCTCGAGGGTGCGGTGATTTTTCGCGATGCCTTGGTGGCGGGTGATTAATCGATAATCTTTCGCGAAGCGCGTACCGCCATCTTTGGATTTTTCGATTTGAATTTCACACTCATCAAATAAATCGGGAGCTGTGGTGGTTTTACTTCGCGTGAGACGAATTAAGCAACGGTCCAAACCTTGTTGAGGCTCAAGGAAGGTTAAGAGAGTGTGAGATTCTCCCGAGGGATCACGTCCGAGAATGAGACAGCGCAGGGTGGCCGATGACATTCGTAATTACTCTTTAATTTTGGGCTGAGGGACGACGGAACCGAAACTCATCAGAAGTCCTAACGCTTCCGTGACGGTTAATTTAGTTTCCTTAATTTCGTCGGCCTTCACTTGTAGCACAAATCCAGCGGTGGGAGCGGGGGCTGAGGGTACAAACACATTAACCACTTTTTCGCCGATAGCTTCGGAGAGTACGGTGGGCTGTTCGTTAGTGATGAACGCGATACTCCAGCATCCGGGTCGTGGGTATTGCACCAAGACGACGCGTCGAAAAGTATCTTTATTTCTTCCGCTCAAGGCATCGACCATTTGGCGGATGGTATTATAGAGCGCCCCTAGTCCCGGCATGCGTTCTACGATATTGTTAACCCAGGTGTTAAATATTTTTCCGAAGAGTCGTTTAGAGAGCCATCCTAGAGTGATTAGGATGACGGCCATGATGAGTGCCGAAATCAGAACAAGCGCGGCGTGAGCGGGCCCCGATTGCAGATCAGGCAGCTTCGCATTTTCGTCATAGAAAAAGGGTAATAAATTTTGAATTAAAGTCTGAACTGGTGAAGCGACGAGTCCGATTAAAATGGTAACGACGTAAAGAGTTAACCCGATAGGTAAAACCAGAAACATGCCGGTCAAAAAATTATGACCGAGGCGTGATCCGAATGAAGCTTTTGGGTTAAGATTGGGCATGTTTAACAGAAACTTTAATACTGAGTAGGCCGTAAGCGTCAATCGTGAGAGGAGGTTTGCAAACCTTGATTTTTTGGACAAGATATTAGCCATGAAACTACCCCAATTTCTTATCATAATGACATCGATTATCCCAAGTTTTGCGAGTGCTGCCGAGGGAGATGCCTATGCCCGGACGTCACCCGGACAAATCGAAATTAAAGAGTTACCGGCGGCGCGCCTGATGATTTCAAAATCGGAACAGCCATACTTCTCGGGGAACAATAAACTTTTTGGAAAACTTTTTAATTATATTCGTGAAAAAGAAATTCCGATGACGGCTCCCGTGGAGGCAAAAATTAATCCGGGAGTGATGATTTTTTATATGGATGCGACGTCGGCAGTGCGTGCCGATTTAAAGCCCGGTGCCGAAGTTGAATTACAGAATCTCGATGCTCGAGCGGTCGCGGCTATCGGCATCCGTGGATCTTATTCGAAAGAAAACTACGAGGAGGGATTAGCGAGTTTGCAGGACTGGTTGAAAACTCAGTCGCAATTCGAGGTCATCGGTGACCCCTACGGTGTTTATTGGAATAGTCCCTTCGTACCGTTTTTCTTAAAACAGTCCGAAGTGCACATCCCCGTTAAAGTTAAAAAATAATCCTACTTTAATTAAATCCAGGTGCGCTGACGCCAGGAAAGTCCTTGGGCGATTTCTTTAGCCAAGCCTGGTCCGCGGAAAACTAAGCCCGAGTATACTTGGACGAGGCAGGCGCCTTCGTCCATGAATCGGCCTGCATCTAAGGCAGAAGTGATTCCGCCACAGCCGATGATGGGAATTCTCCCATTGGAGGTCTTACTTAAAAATCTGACTACTTCTAAGGATTTTTCGAGCAGAGGTTTTCCGCTCAAGCCGCCGCGCGTTTCGCATCCTTCGGTTCCGTGGGGTCGGGTAATGGTCGTGTTGGTAGCAATGATGCCGGCAAACTTCGTTTCACTGACGACACTCAGAATATCTTCCAGTTGTGCAGGATTTAGATCGGGCGCGACTTTTAAGAGCAAGGGCACGGGACCTCCTAAAGTATTTTTATTTTCTGCGGTGAGCGTTCGGAGAAGTTTAATCAGTGGTTCACGATCTTGGAGGGCGCGTAGTCCGGGTGTATTGGGGCTGCTGATATTAACGACTAAGTAATCCGCGTAAGGGGCCAGGAGTTTGAACGAAAATAAATAATCCTCTTGGGCTTCTTCGAGCGGAGTAATTTTAGATTTCCCAATATTGATACCGAGAGGGCAGATTCGTTGACCGCGACCCGGTTGATTTTTTAAACGATCGCGGAGCGCTTCGGCTCCTAAATTGGGAAAGCCATAGGCGTTTACGATGGTTTTAATTTGGGGGTAACGCCATACGCGGGGCTTTTCATTTCCAGCTTGAGCGTGCCGTGTCACCGTGCCGACTTCGACGTGACCGAAGCCCAAGGCGGCTGCTCCGCGCCAGCCCGTTCCGTCTTTATCAAATCCAGCTGCTAGGCCCACGTGATTAGGGAACTTTAAACCAAAAACATTAACCGGTTTTGCTCCTTCAGGAGAAAGTCCACGTTCCATGAGCCAGCGAAGTGGGGCTAGGTTTCCGATGAGTCCCATTCCGCGTAGTCCGCATTGGTGGGCCAATTCAGGGTCCATCGCATAAAAGGCCTTAGATAGGACTTTTTCGTACAAAATTGACATAGTAAATCTATAAACTGTTATCAGAAGAAAGGGAAGCGGAGAACATCTCGATCGCGAAACAATGTTTCAACCCCTCTTGACTCTCCGCTGAACTTCCACAAATCCATTCTCCCATGCCCCTTACCTCATCCAAGCTCACGTGGTGCACTATTAGACTCAGAAAAGATACTAATCGCTGGTGGGTGAAAGAGAATTCCGATCCCAAGCATTATGAACCAGACGGTCTAGGTATTCTCGATCCCCATCAATTACCTTGGATACTCGACAATTTAGACCCTCTTCGTGAGTACGGTCTTTCCAATGAAATTCTGGAAGCGGCATTTGTCCCCTTTCAAATTCACTCAATCGAAAAAGACAAAGATGAAACTGTCCGCCTCGCTCGCGTGGCTGAACATATTCTCGACTCCGAAGAATTACTTTTCGCTCTCCCCAATGTTAAAGATGGCGAAAAAGGTTCTTACGCCGATTTCCTCGAACACATTACTCGTCTTCGCGTAAAATTTATTAACGACACGATTAAGTTAGAGCAGAAGTTAACCATCGAAGACGTCGATGAACAATTGAGCGATCTGCGCAATCAGGCTTTGATTGAAGGCCGTGATATCCATCCCTTCGAAGAAATTACCGATATTTTAGAATTCGTTCCTGCCGGACATGAAGTACCAACCGACGACGACGATGATGATAAGCCTGCTCGTCCTACTTCTGCGGCTGAAGAAATTACCGACTTACCTGAAGTTGAAGATGACGATAAGCTGAACAAAGAATTGAAGTGGGACGAAGAAGAGCGCCCAGAAGATGTGGAAGGCGAAGAGGGCGGCGAATCACGTGGTAACAGTCGCCGTCGCTAATCCTTAAGTTCTTCAGCTGAAACTTTTTTGTCTTCGTCGCCCAATATAGGCGAAGGCAAAAAACAGTCCGCCTATCGCTACCGCCCAATCACCGTGCTGAACCCAAAAGGTTTCTGGCTGATGTTTTTGAGTGAATAGCGGGCCGACCACGGCTTGTCCTGCAAAATAGATACTCTCGTTTTGAGTCATCGCTTTGGCTTGTCCAAAGCGGTTAATCGTTCCACTCCATCCCGCATTTCCACATCGAATCACGGGTAGTCCGGTAGAGGCAGCTAATAAAATAGAATGAGCGTTATGTTGGTAGGCACCTGCTTCGCGACCATACCAAGCATCGTTCGTTACGACCACGAGGAGATTCGCACCAGCGAGTGCATGCTCGCGCGCGAGTTCCGGGAAAACATCTTCGTAGCAGATGAGTGCTCCCGCGATAGCGGTTTGTCCTTTGCGATTGGTAATCGGAAATAAATTCGGACCTCGCCCCGCCACACAGTCTTCGCTGATCGGGACAACTTTTCTGAGTGGTAGAATATTCGCGAACGGTACGTATTCACCGAAGGGTACTAAATGGCGTTTAGAATAAATCGGTCGCTGTAATCCTTCCGACGTAATCACTGCGACGCTGTTGGTGTAACCAGTTTTTTCTTTATCGATTGTCCCAATGATGAGAGGCGTTTCGGTTTTAATCGCTAAGCGCGTGAGTAAATTGATGTACGGCTGACTGGCTAAGGAGATGGGCAGGGCAGCTTCGGGCCATAAAATAAAATCAGGACGTTCACCTTTGGCGTTGGGCTGACTGGCTGTAAAAGTGAGCGATTCAATTTTTTCGATATGATCTTGTAGTCTCACTGAATCCCATTTCGCATTGGGATCGAAATCAGTTTGTACGACTCCTGCGGTAAATGGAATTAAATCGGCGCGCGTGACTAAACTTTCACCGCAGGCGATGAAACCAAAGACCACAGGTGATAAACAAATATAAAGTTCTGGCGTGAGACGACTAAACCAACCTAAAGGCTTAACCGCAGTCAGTTTAGATTGCGTGGTTACCTTAAGTCGAAATATCCAACTGGCGAATCCGAGATTGATGAGAACGAGAAGTGCGGAAAGGCCATAGGGCCCAACCCATGCACACAGACTGAGTAACACGGCGTTGCCTTCTTGGCTGGCTGAAAGAGGAAGCCAACCGAAGCCTGTTAAAAATATTGAGCGAACCCACTCGAGTAATCCCCAGGCACCGGCTAAACCAATGAGATAGAGCAGACGAATGAGGAGTGAGGCATTTTCCGTCGCAGGAAAAATCCAACGTAAGGCAATTAACCATAAAAATAAATACAGGGCACAGTAGGCAGTCAGTAGCACTAAGCCGATATAACCCAGAGGCGGGTAGACGTGTCGTAGCCAGATGAGCAGTGCTATCCAAAGAATCCAACTGACGCCCCAGGCTGCTTGTCGCCAAATCTTCCAAGGTATTTTCTGAGTTGTTGCAAGAATCGCCGGGATCAGGGCGAAGAGTGCGACGAAGGGATGTCCGACAGGTCCAAATGAGAAGAATAACAACAAGCCGGTTAAACCTGTTCCCAACCAAGCTATCAGGACGGGCGAGTTGAAGATTGAGGGCCGCTCAAGGGTCATTCGGAAACAGATTCAACAACTTCCCAGCCCTCTTCGCGAACTAGCACCTCGGCCTTTTTCCATTTCATTTCTTGGACGTCGTTACCTTTGCGAATTTTCACCACGTCATTGCGCCCGATTTTGGGAGTCGCGCGACGGAACGGTTCGGCTTTCGATTGATTGTCGGAAGTTTGACTTGCGGAGTCTTCCGGTGTGCCTGGCTCGGCGGGTCCAGTGGCGATGGCGCGACCTTGGGCTGAGCGCAGTAAAGATTCGAGAGCTTCCATGGAAGAAGCGGTGCGGAAAAGTCCGGAGCAAACCTCGGAGCGTAGCTGGCGCATTAAATCGGAGAACGTACGATAAGCTTCAGTTTTGTACTCATTTAATGGATCTTTTTGGGCGTAGCCACGGAGGCCGACAGCCCGACGGAGTTCATCCATGTCGGTCAAATGATTCTGCCAATTTTTATCAATCGCCCGAATTAAAAGATGACGTTCTAAATAATGCAGAGCTTCTTTCGATTCATATTTTTCGCGACTCTCTTGAAGCTCGTTAATTTTCTTCATGATGTAAGCGGCTGCTAAATCACGATTCAGCGTAAGAATTTCATCAATCGCGATGCGAATGGGGAAGCATTGTGAAAACCAAGAAAGAAAAACTTCGGCAGCTTCGCGGTCCGCCATGCGATGGCTGTCGGGATAAATTAAATTAACCCGCTCTTCGACTTCTTCAGCGATGACTTCGAGGATGTTTTTGCGGGTATTGGCATCGACCAATGAACGATTTCTTAGGCCGTAGATGATTTGACGCTGATAATTGAGAACGTCGTCATACTGTAAGAGGCGTTTACGTTGAGTGTAATTCTGACCTTCGACGCGCTTTTGGGCGGTGCCGATGGAACGATTCAGTAAAGGGTGTTCGAGTGGCTCACCTTCTTTAAAAGATTTCTCTAAGAGCGACGAAATAATACCCGCATTCGAGAAGAGACGCATTAAGTCGTCTTCGAGTGCGATTAAAAATCTGGAACGACCAGGATCGCCTTGACGGGAGCAACGGCCGCGTAATTGGCGATCGACGCGACGCGATTCGTGGCGCTCGGTACCGAGTACGAAGAGTCCGCCGAGTTCTCGCACGCCTTCACCCAAGCGAATGTCGGTTCCGCGTCCGGCCATGTTGGTGGCAATCGTTACGGCGCCTTTTTGGCCGGCCATGGCGATAATATCGGCTTCTTGTTCGTGGTGTTTAGCGTTGAGCACCTTGTGTGGAATTTTTGCATTGGTGAGCATTCGACTTAACGTCTCCGAAGCTTCAACGGAGGCGGTGCCGACGAGGACGGGCTGACCTTTTTGGTGTGATTCGCTAATTTGCTTTATCGAATAGCTATATTTTTCCCGACGCGTCTTAAAAACAATATCATTTTCATCGATGCGAATGCAGTTTCGATGGGCGGGGATGGTCACCACCGTGAGACCATAGATTTCATGGAATTCAGTGGCTTCGGTTTCGGCTGTACCCGTCATGCCCGCCAACTTTTGGTACATGCGGAAATAATTTTGAATGGTGATCGTCGCGTACGTTTTATTTTCTTTTTCCAGGGCGACCCCTTCTTTGGCTTCGATTGCTTGGTGGAGTCCATCGCTCCAGCGACGACCGGCCATAATGCGTCCTGTATTCTCATCGACGATCATGACCTTGTCTTCTTGAACCACGTAATGACGGTCTTTTTCGTAGAGCGCGAAGGCTTTGAGTAATTGGCCAATCGCGTGAATGTCTTCTGAAACTTGAACGTAGGCCGCTTCAGCTTGGGTGCGTAGTTCGTTACGTTTTTCTACGGTCAGCGATTCATCTTTATCTAATTCAACGTAGCGCGTGGGTAAATCGGGTAAAACGAAAGCATCGGGTTCGCCAGGGCGTAAGGTGTCGCGCCCGAGTTGAGTCAGATCCGATTCATGATTTCGCTCGCTGATGGAGAAATACAAACGCTCCTTGAGATAATAGCGGCGATCTTTTTCGACTTCGCTCGCCAGATTGCCTTCAAAAGATTCGAGTACTTTTCTCCAGCGCCCCACTTCCATCAAGCGGCTGAATGATTTATTGCGCGGCATCCCGTGGGCGGTGAGCCAGAGTTTATCTAAGGTGTCTTGGGAGGGTTCTTTATTTTCAGGAACTTTTTTTAGTTCAGCTTCGACTTCGTTGATGATGCGTGTGACCAACTTAGTTTGTAATTCAAAAAGTTTACTGACGGGTTCAACTAAGCGAGGAAAAGCCGGTTCGCGTTCTTCGGTGGTGGGTCCGGAAATAATCAGCGGGGTGCGCGCTTCATCGATAAGAATCGAGTCGATTTCGTCGACAATACAGAAGTAGTGACCGCGTTGAACTTGTTCTTTGGCGGCTAAGGCCATGCCGTTGTCCCGCAAGTAATCGAAACCAAATTCCGAAGCGGTACCATAGGTAATATCGCAAGCGTAGGCTTGTTTGCGTTCTTCGTTACCCATTTGATTTTGGATACAGCCCACGGTTAGGCCGAGCCAGCGGTAGAGGTGGCCGATCCACTCGGAGTCACGACGCGCCAAGTAATCATTCACCGTAATCAGTTGGCAGTTTTTACCGGTGAGTGCGTTGAGATAAAGGGGAAGTGAGGCGACTAAAGTTTTCCCTTCGCCGGTGGCCATTTCGGCAATTTTATTTTGGTGGAGAGCAATGCCGCCGACTAACTGAACATCGAAGTGCACCATTTCCCAGTTTAACTCATGGTCGCAGACCATGGCTTTAGTGCCACAGAGTCGGCGGGCAGCATTTTTAACGACGGCAAAAGCTTCGGGTAAAAGGGCGTCTAATTTTTCGCCTTTGGCCAAACGCGCTTTAAATTCGGCTGTCTTGGCGCGGACCTGTTCGTCGGAAAGTTTCTGGTATTCTAACTCCAGCGCATTGATGCGCTTAACGAGGGGGGCGCACTTACGGAGAAAACTCCGATTGTGGCTACCAACGAAGAGTTTGAGGATGCTTTGGAACATAGGTGACCGGAGGCGAAACTTAGCAAACCCTCGGTAGAAAAGGCGAGCCAAAGCCCCCGTAGTTCAAATAATAAATGGGGGTAATTTAGCCCTGACTGGGGTGGTTTCGGGTAAAAAGTTCGATTTATTGGGCCTTTTCACGGTTAAGGCCTTATTTTTTACATTGGATCGGTAATGGCCAGGGCATGGTCGTTCCTCGATTTAGGCATTTAATGAACGCAATAACTATTTTCATGGTGCTAACTTGGAAGTTAAGTGACGCACGAGCAGGAAAAACTTTTCACTTACCCCTAGAATTTAGGAGAGTCAGCGACTGAACAGAGAAAAACAAAATCGGCATTTTAGTGCGACTGATTTTCTGTCTTGCCGTTATCTCAATCCACTCAAAATTCAAAACTGTTTATGGCTGAAAACGTTTTAATTTTAGGAACAGGATGTGCGGGTTTAACCGCCGCGATTTACGCTGCTCGTGCAGGCTTAAGTCCACTGGTTCTCGAGGGCGGTCAGCCGGGTGGTCAATTAACCACGACCTCCGAGGTCGAAAATTTTCCAGGTTTTGTGCACGGGGTGGATGGTAATGAATTAATTACTAATATGAAAGCTCAGGCGGAACGCTTCGGTGCGCGTTTTGCTTGGGATCGCATCGAGAAGGTAGATTTTTCTGGAGCCACCAAAAAGCTCGTCGGCGGAGAAGCGACCTACGAAGCCAAGGCGGTTATTATTGCGACAGGGGCCTCGCCTCGACTCATGGGTATTCCTGGTGAGATGGAATACTACGGCGGCAATGGAGTGACGACCTGTGCGACGTGTGATGGTGCCTTTTATCGCAATGTTCCGGTCGTCGTGGTGGGTGGTGGTGACACTGCTTGTGAAGAAGCTTTATTCTTAACTCGTTTTGCCTCCAAAGTAATTTTAGTTCATCGTCGTGATAAATTCCGTGCTTCTGAAATCATGGTACAGCGCGTGAAGTCTCACGAAAAAATCGAACTCGCCCTCAATTGCACACCGCTTGAAATTTTAGGGGGTGCGGATGGTAAAGTTCACACGATTAAAGTGAAAGAGGCGGACGGAAAAACGCGTGAAATCCCTTGTAAATGTGTGTTTATTGCCATCGGACACATTCCTAATTCTCAACCCTTTACTCCCGCCTTAAAGGTTGATGGTAACGGTTACCTTATTGCTGAAGCCAATACTGTGAATACTCAAGTCCCTGGCGTTTTCGTGGCGGGTGATTGTTCGGATCACGTTTATCGCCAGGCCATCACCGCGGCGGGTATGGGTTGTCGGGCCGCGATTGAGGCTGAACGTTGGTTGTCGGAGCACGCCTCATAATTACCCCATAAAAAAAGGTGCGGAGTCCGCACCTTTTTTATTTCTAAGAGAAGTGTAATTACTTCGTGAGAATTTCCATGGCCGATTTCTTCTGAGGAATAAACGGCAACACGTGTTCGGTGTAAGGAACAACGACATCGAGTAAGTAAGGACCATCGTGATCAAGCATTTCGCGAATCGCCTCGCGAAGCTCTTCGCGCTTCATTACCTGACGCGCTTTAATACCGAAGCCGTTGGCAATCTTAACGAAGTCAGGATAGAGTCCGCTTGGATTGTCGGGGCTACCGATATTGGAAGCATCACCTAAGATGGTATGTCCGCGAACGCCGGCGTAGAAGCGATCTTCCCACTGCACCACCATGCCTAAGTGTTGGTTATTAAGGATGAGAATTTTGGCGTTAATCTTTTCAATTTTCATACACGCCAATTCCTGAATATTCATCAAGAATGAGCCGTCGCCGTCGATATCGATGACCTGCTTTTTGGGGCAAGCTACTTTAGCGCCGATCGCTGCGGGAAGGCCGAAGCCCATTGTTCCAGCGCCTAATGAGCTAATGAAAGTGCGTGGTTTATTGAATTGGTAGTATTGGGGGGCCCACATTTGGTGTTGGCCCACGCCCGTTGAGATAATCGCTTCGCCTTTGGTCTCCTCGTAGAGGGCTTCCACGGCTTCTTGAGGTAAGATATGCTTTGAGCCCTTGCGATCGTAAGTGAAAGGGAAGGGGTGTTCCTTTTTCCAGCCATTGATGGTGGTGTACCACTTTTTGAGATCAGGCTTTTTGAAATTCTTTTTGGTCAGTGCCGCGAGACGTTTGAGCGCGTGCTTCACGTCGGAGTGAATTGGATAATCTGCGAATTTATTTTTATGGTGTTCGGAGCGATCGATGTCGATGTGGACAATCGTTGCGTCGGGCGCAAATTTTTCAATCGCCCCCGTGATGCGATCGTCAAAGCGCGCACCGAGTACGATAAGTAAGTCGCTCTTACAAACGGCCCAGTTACCCGCAACGGTACCGTGCATGCCGTACCAGTAGAGTGATTGTGGGTGATTGGCTGGGAAAGAACCCAAGCCCATGAGTGTAGAAGCTACTGGAATATTAGTCGCTTCAGCGAATTCCATTAACTCTTTGTGGGCGTCGCCCGAAAGAACACCGCCACCGATATAAAGAACTGGCTGTTTGGCTTTTTCGATTAAGCGAATAATCGTTTCGAATTGGGCGTCACCAGGCTTAGGCGGAACGGCTAAACCAGGAATCGATACATCGTCGATTGACTTAGGAAATACGGGCACAAACTCTACTTGTTGTACATCTTTAGGAATATCGATAACGACGGGACCTGGGCGACCAGTGGTCGCAATTTTAAAAGCCTTATACATGATCATCGGCAACTCCTCGTAATTTAATACGAGGAAGGAGTGCTTCACGATGGGAAGAGTCATTCCATAGAAATCAGTTTCTTGGAAAGCGGCCCGTCCGATGAATTGCTGGTAAACTTGTCCAGTGATGCAAATGAGAGGAATGCTATCCATGTGCGCATCGGCAATCGCGGTGACTAAATTGGTCGCACCTGGACCAGAGGTCGCCATACACACACCAGGTTTTCCTGTAGCGCGAGAGTATCCGTGAGCCATGAATGCTCCGCCTTGTTCGTGACGAGGAAGAATGGTACGAATTTTTTTGGAACGGGTGAGACCTTGGTGAAGTTCCATCGAGGCACCGCCTGGATAAGCGAAGATGGTGTCGACGCCGAGGTTCTCGAGGCAACGGACCATGACATCACAACCGCGCATTTTCACGCCAGTTTTGGCGGAAGAGGTGGATTTTGTTTTAGTGGTCGATTGCTTCGCAGCGTTCTTTTTTGTCATGGTCGAATGGCGGGATGTTTACCTCAGGGAATGGGTTAGAAAAGGTGTGCAAGGCGAAGGGGCAAGTGTGAATAACCTAGGAGGGTTAAAAACATCCGATTTAGAGCAATTAGGGCGAAATTTGACCCCGTTTTTTGCCTAGAATCTAGTGTTTAATGTGCTTCAAACCGGCGACTGAAATAGGGGAGGTCATACCAGCCTGTAGGTAGGCATGTCCCGCCACGACGGCTGATTGTAAATCTTTTCCAAGCGCGAGGTGTGCCGTGATGGCTGCGGATAACGTGCAGCCACTTCCATGAGTATCAATTTCTTTGATGCGCTTCGCCTTCAGCACAAAAGTTTTTCCATCGGGCCAAGCGAGGACGTCGATCAATTCATCGCCTTGCGCATGACCGCCTTTGAGTAAGAAAGGTACGCGATAAAGTTGAGCCAGTTCGCGGGCTTCTGCTTCGCAGTTACTCCCGCCGATCGCATTTTTACCCAATAAAATTGAGGCTTCATCGAGATTAGGAGTAACTAAAGCGGCTAAGGGTATCAGGCTTTTTTTGACCGCCTCAACGGCATCGGGTGACAAAAGACAGGCACCACTTGAGGCGACCATGACGGGGTCGATCACACTAGGAATTTTTGTTGAACGAATTAATTGCGCGACCGCTTCGACAATTTCTGTATTCAGTAACATCCCTGTTTTAAGGGCGCGCGGCTGAAAATGGCGGATCACTTGTTGGCATTGCTCGATGACAAAGTCTGCTGGCGTAGCTTGAATTCCGCTGACTCCTGTTGGATTTTGAGCGGTTAAACAAGTGATGGCGGTGGTTCCGTAGACTCCATTGGCCGCAAATGTCAGCAAATCGACCTGTATGCCCGCTCCCGCTCCGCTATCGGAACCGGCAATAGTGAGTGCCGAAGCTAACGCATTATTGGGGCTGTGACTTTGATTATCGTATTTCATTTTTAGACATTTAAATCAGCCAGCCACCGCATTAAGTATTAATTGTTATTTGCTATTTGTGTTATTTGCAATTTAGAAAGGTAAAAGCATACAAAATTGAGCCCCGATAGCAAAAGTTCATCCCAACGTCGCTACATCACCTCCGATGCTCAGGCCGCTTTGGAACGTTTAGTCGTTGGCCGTGAGTGCAATAATTTTGATACTTTTAGTAGTGCTAGAAAAAGTATGGCTTATCTCGTTTTGTTAAAATTAGGTTTAATCAGTGCGACGGTCAAAGATGTTCCTGATCAATCCTACCCCGAGGTGACTATTCTTAGTGTCACCTCGCTGGGACAGAAGACCTACGAGAATCAAATCAACTACAAGAAAAAGCCTTCCGCCAAAATTCCACAAATTTTAGTGGCATTAACTTTAGTCGGAATTGCCGTCATACTTGTCCTAAAGTCTTTGAAGATCATCTAAGGTTTGGCCCGCCTTTAGATCTCTTGAATGGAGCATTAAGATTTTCTAATGCTCCCTCATTTTTTGCTGTTATGACCGAAGATAACGGTTTTTTGAGTCCCCAAATCCGTTGACACCTTCGAGTGCTTTCTTCTTCTTTTAGTTCCCCCAAGGTTCATCGGTTAGCCGTTGAATTACTCATTTTCTCATACACCAAACATCCCCATGGCTAAAAATAAAAAAAGTAATCATTCACCGACTACTAAATCGACAAAAGTAGTTTACACTTGGGGAGGTGGCAAAGCTGATGGCGATGGTTCGATGAAAGCGCTCCTCGGTGGCAAAGGTGCCAACCTCGCAGAGATGACCCGCATTGGTCTGCCCGTTCCTCCAGGTTTTACCATCACCACTGAAGTTTGTACTCACTACTACGCAAACAAGCGTACCTATCCCTCCACCCTCCAAGCGCAGATGGCAGCGGGTGTTAAAAATATGGAAACTATTATGGGCACAAAATTTGGTGCCACCCAAGGAATGCCTCTCTTGCTGGCAGTTCGCTCGGGCGCTCGCGATTCCATGCCCGGCATGATGGATACTATTTTAAATCTTGGTTTGAATGATCAATCAGTCATCGCACTTGAGAAAGCTACGAACAATGCCCGCTTCGCTTGGGATTGTTACCGTCGTTTTATTCAAATGTATGGCGACGTTGTGCTCGGCGTCCAAAAACGCGAAGGCGAAGATCACGAGCCGTTTGAAACCGTCATCGAAGAATTTAAACACAAAAAATACGACGCAGATATCGAAGACTCCAAACTGACCGCCGCCGACCAACAAGAGTTGGTGAAGCGTTTTAAAGCTTTAGTTAAAGAGCGCACTGGCCGTGTTTTCCCTCATGATCCCTGGGAGCAACTTCGCGGTGCTGCGGGTGCGGTTTTCAGTTCTTGGATGAACGACCGCGCGATCGTTTATCGCCGTAAATACAATATCCCAGCTGAGTGGGGTACCGCCGTTAACGTTCAAGCCATGGTGTTTGGTAACACCGGCGAACATTCCGGTTCAGGCGTAGCTTTCACGCGTAATCCTGCTAACGGCGTCGATGAGTTTTACGGAGAGTTTTTAGTGAACGCCCAAGGTGAAGACGTCGTTGCTGGTGTCCGCACGCCCGAGCCCGTCATCAAATTAAAGAACGTCATGCCCAAGAGCTACGAACAATTATTGAAGGTACGTCAAATTCTCGAGAAGCACTTTAAGGACGTTCAAGACATCGAGTTCACGGTTCAAGAAGGTAAACTCTACATGTTGCAGACTCGTAATGGTAAGCGCACTGCGGCGGCCGCTCTCAAGTTTGCTGCCGACATGGTGAAGTCCAAACTCATCGACTGGGAAACGGCTATTCTGCGCAATCCGGCCGATCAGTTAGAACAATTATTAGCTCCGATTTTTGATGTTAATGAAGTTAAGAAAGCTAAAGCTATCGCCACAGGTTTACCTGCCGGACCCGGTGCTGCTACCGGACGTATTTATTTCAATGCAGAACGTGCGGTTGTTGCTGCGGACAAAGGCGAAAAAGTTTTATTAGTACGCGTCGAAACTTCCCCGGAAGATCTTCGTGGGATGATTGCCGCTGAAGGTATTCTCACCGCTCGTGGTGGCGTATCATCGCACGCCGCACTCGTGGCCCGCCAAATGGGTAAAGTCTGCGTCTGTGGTGCCGCTGCGGTGCATATCGATTACGATAAAAAAATCGCGACCATCGCCGGTCATAAGTTTAAAGAAGGAGATTATTTATCCATCGATGGTACAGCGGGAACTGTTTACGCCGGACAAATCAAGACCGCACCTTCCGAAATCGTCGCGGGAGTTATAAACAACGATAAAAATGCTCAGAAGACCGAGAAATATAAAAATTATGTGCAATTAATGAAGTGGTGTGCACAGGCTACACGTCTGCAGGTTCGAACCAACGCTGACAATCCAGAGCAGACCAAACAAGCGGTCGCTTTCGGTGCACAAGGTATCGGTTTAACTCGAACCGAACACATGTTCTTCGAAGGAAATCGTATCGATGCCGTTCGCGAAATGATTCTCGCCGATTCACTTGAAGGTCGTCGTAAAGCTCTCGCCAAGATTCTTCCTTATCAGCGCGAAGATTTCATCGGTATCTTTAAAGCACTCAATGGTCTGCCTGCGACCATTCGTTTGCTCGATCCACCCTTACACGAATTCGTTCCTCATGATGATAAAGCCCAGGCTTTATTGGCGAAGAAATTAGGAATTTCTAAGGAAAAAGTCATCGCACGCGTTCATGCCTTACACGAATTCAATCCGATGCTTGGTCACCGCGGTTGTCGCTTAGGTATCGCTTATCCTGAAATCACCGAAACGCAGGCCCGTGCTATTTTTGAAGCCGCTGCCTTCGTCATGAAGAAGGGCATCAAAGTTAAACCCGAAGTTATGGTGCCTCTCGTTGGCTACAAACGCGAATTAGACTTACAGGTCGAAGTCATCCATCGCGTCGCCGCCGAAGTCCAAGCGGAGAAGAAAGTGAAGATTGCTTATTCTGTTGGTACCATGATTGAGGTTCCTCGTGGTGCTTTAACTGCCGATGAAATTGCACACACTGCTGAATTCTTCAGCTTCGGTACTAATGACCTCACCCAGACTACACTCGGTGTGTCGCGTGATGACATGGGTAACTTCCTGGGTGCTTATACCGAAAACGAAATCTTCAAAAAGAATCCGTTCGCGAGCCTCGATCAGACAGGCGTCGGCCAATTAGTGAAGATTGCCATCGAGAAGGGCCGTCAAACTCGTCCTGATATCAAACTCGGTATCTGTGGTGAACACGGTGGTGAGCCTGATTCCGTTAAGTTCTGTCACCGCGTTGGCTTGTCTTACGTTTCTTGTTCGCCTTACCGCGTACCGGTTGCTCGCCTTGCCGCCGCCCAAGCGGCGATTGAGGAAAAACGTGCAGCCAAGAAATAGTCAGTTGGCTTAATCCGATAAAGAGGGGCGAATCGAAAGGTTCGCCCCTCTTTTATGCCCATAAATAATGGGAATAAAAATTATTGAGTTTTGTATCGTGCAACCGACCCCTTTTCCAGCAAAGTATGAGGCAGACATGAATCGACTTTATGTAGAAAAGAAACCCGCGTTTAGGTCGGAGGCCGATGCGCTTCTGCATGATCTACATGATTCTCTTCGTCTTAAAAATCTAGAGTCTATCCGTATTTTACAACGCTATGATATCGAAGGGGCGAGTGAAGCTTCTATCCAAAAAGCCATACCGACCGTTTTTGCTGAACCTCCGGTCGACGATGTTTATTTAGAAAACTTTCCTTCATCAGCCGACGAAATCATTTTCGGCATCGAATATTTACCTGGTCAATTCGACCAACGATCCGACTCCGCCGCTCAGTGTTTACAGATTGTCGGCGGAGGGGAACGCCCAACCGTTGCGGCGGCGCGTATTTATTTAGCTAAAGGCAAATTAACAGCCGAAGAGATTATTAAACTGAAAAAATATTTAATAAATCCGGTCGACTCCCGAGAAGCCGATTTAGCTAAACCTGTAACGATTCGCCGTGTCGCCCCTGAGCCATCAGCCGTTCCAGCGATCAAAAATTTCTTAATTAAATCGGTACAAGAACTCACGGCGCTTCGTAAAGAACTTGGGCTGGCGATGTCGGATGCAGATATTCTTTTTTGCCAAAACTATTTTACGAAGGAAGCCAAACGTGAACCTTCCTTAACCGAGCTAAAATTACTCGATACGTATTGGTCGGATCACTGCCGCCACACCACCTTTCTGGCTGAATTGACGGCGGTTGAATTTGCACCGTCGCCATTACTCGAACCTTTTCGCTTAGCTTGGGAAAAATATAAACAAGTGCGTCTGGGTCTTAATCGCCAAGGCAAAGCGATTTGCTTGATGGATATTGCGACTATCGGTGCACGTGAATTGAAACGTCGCGGTTTATTGGATGACCAGGAAGAGTCGGAAGAAGTGAATGCAGCGTCGATTGTCGTCCCGGTCGAAATCGACGGAAAAATGGAAGAGTGGTTAGTGATGTTTAAAAACGAAACACACAATCACCCCACAGAAATTGAGCCTTTTGGGGGTGCTGCCACCTGTTTAGGCGGTGCCATTCGCGATCCGCTTTCGGGTCGCTCTTATGTTTATCAAGCCATGCGAGTCACGGGCGCAGGCAATCCGTTAACGCCTTACGACCAAACGCTTCCGGGAAAACTTCCTCAAAGCAAAATTACTCGCGGAGCTGCTGCAGGATATTCATCTTACGGAAATCAAATTGGTTTAGCCACAGGTTTAGTTTCAGAGCATTACCACCCCGGATATGTCGCCAAGAGAATGGAAATTGGTGCAGTCGTCGCTGCGGGCCCGCGTGAGTGTGTTCGTCGCGAAGTTCCTTCGCCTGGTGATGTCATTGTATTAGTCGGCGGTAGAACAGGTCGCGATGGTGTCGGTGGTGCCACGGGTTCATCGAAAGAACATACGGAAACTGCGTTACAAAATTCTGCCGAGGTGCAAAAGGGCGATGCTCCCACTGAACGAAAACTCCAACGTCTTTTCCGCGATGCCACAGTCAGTAAACTCATTAAACGCTGTAACGATTTCGGTGCGGGTGGTGTTTCGGTTGCCATTGGTGAACTGGCTCCATCGCTGCATATTCACCTCGATCGCGTTCCTTTAAAGTATGATGGTTTAGATGGAACTGAAATCGCGTTATCTGAATCGCAAGAACGCATGGCAGTCGTTTTGGATCCTAAAGATGTCGCTCAATTTATTTCTGCAGCTCAGCGCGAAAATCTCGAAGCAGTTTTAGTGGCTGATGTTACGGATACTGGACGGCTCATCATGGAATGGCGTGGACAGCGGATTGTCGATATCACCCGAGATTTCTTAGACACTAATGGAGTCAGCCAGTCGGCCATGGCTTCGGTCGTCGCTCCTGACGCTCATAATCATCCCTTTTTATCTAGCTCAAAGCCACTCAGTGCTGACGAATTTAAAACGGCATTGTCGAGTCTCACTCTTGCCGCGCAACGTGGCATGGGTGAACGCTTTGATTCATCGATTGGAGCGAACACCGTTCTCCATCCGTTTGGTGGACTCACCCAGACCACGCCGCAAGATGCGATGGTCGCCAAACTGCCTGTTTTAAATGGTGAAACCGATGTTTGTACGATTATGGCTTATGGATTTAATCCCGAGGTCGCTCAGTGGTCGCCCGGACATGGCGCCGTGTGTGCGGTGGTTGAATCACTCGCACGCATCACCGCCGCTGGTGGAAATCCGCTCCGCGCACGTTTAACTTTTCAGGAGTATTTTGAAAAACTAGGTAATGATTCTAAACGCTGGGGTAAGCCCTTGGTTGCATTGTTAGGTGCACTGGACGCTCAGTTAGAATTTGGTACAGCCGCCATCGGAGGTAAGGATAGTATGTCGGGCTCGTTTAAGGATCTCGATGTTCCCCCGACACTCGTTTCATTTGCGATTGTGCCTGCGAAGTCCGGCGAAGTGATTTCAGCAGAATTTAAAAAATCAAATTCCGTCATTCTGCTCGTGGATGTACCACGTACCGAATCTTTATTACCCGATTTAAAACTAGCTAAAAAGCAATGGGCTGCTGTGCATAGTTTGATCAAGCAGGGCAGGGTTTTATCTGCCTCTGCGGTAAGAGGTGGAGGCGTCGGTCACACGCTGGCGCGGATGTCCTTTGGCAATCGAGTAGGCGTGGCTCTGCCGGCCGTTCCTTCGGCTGATTTCTTGGTGCCTAATTACGGATCCATTATTTTAGAGGTAGAATCGACGGTTGATCTGGGCGAATTGTCTTATCGCATTTTAGGAAAGACTCAGCCTGCCCCCGTT
>JAEMQU010000022.1 GCA_016463705.1 Opitutales bacterium
CGCACAATGATCGCTCGAGCGGCTGTTCGTACCCCGGATGAATCTCGATGCGAAGAAGAAGCCACGCTCGGCAGACTAGACCATAACCTGCCTGAGAAAAGCCCAAAACTTTTTAACCTAAAAACTTGGGGTCGATTTCGTGATTCCCATGCACCGCTTTCACGTCATCGAGCGCTTCTAAAGCCTCGATGAGCTCCAAAACTTGCTTGGCGATTTCTGCATCACTTACGGGCACTGGAATATTAGTAATATAAGCGATTTCACTCGATTCAGGCTTGAGGGCCTTTTCCTGCAAAGTCTTCGCCACGCTATCATAGGCGGAGATCGGACAAAGGACTTCGAAGTGATCGCCGTGATTAATAATATCATCCGCCCCCGCCTCTAAAGCGATTTCCATCAATGGGTCTTCGAGGGTTTGATTCGCCCCAATTAAAAATTGTCCCTTGCGCTGGAAACTATGCGAAACCGCACCCGTTTGCGCCATATTTCCGTTATTATCATTAAAGGCCTGACGGACCTCTGCGGCGGCCCGATTTTTATTATCGGTCGTCACTTCCACAATCAGACCGACGCCACCCGGCGCATAACCTTCGTAAGTGATTTCATCGTAAACGACGCCGGGAATTTCCCCGGTGCCCTTTTGAATCGCCCGCTTAATATTATCGGTCGGCATATTCGATGCCCGTGCCTTATCCATTAAAGTACGCAGTCGCACATTCGTTTCCGCATTACCTCCGCCCGAGCGTGCTGCTAAAGTAATTTCTTTCGCCAACACGGAAAATACTTTTCCGCGTTTCGCATCAATCACGGCTTTGTGCCGTTTCGTTGTATGCCACTTACTATGACCAGACATAAAAAATTAGTTTTTAGCTTTCTTTTTCTTAAGAGGGACAACTTCCACGATAGCTTCCGGGGTTTTACTCATTCCCATCTGCAACATAACCAATAAATTTTGTAAAGTCATGTAGAGTGATAAGGCCGCAGGCAGGGAATAACAGATGACGGGGAATAACAGGGCCATCGTGTACATGATGGTTTTCTGGGTATTGTCGACCGAAGGAGTCGGGGTCATCCGCATCGACAACCACATAGTCAGACCCATCAGAATAGGCAGTAAATTAAAGCCGAAACTGCCGATGTAGAAAAGTGTATCCGGGGTAGAAAGATCGTGAATCCAGAGGAAAGGTTCTAAGCGTAATTCCACGGTAGTTTGGAACGCCGTATAGAGTCCGAAGAAAACTGGAATCTGGATCAAGATGGGTAAACAGCCGGCGAAAGGATTAATTTTATGCTCGGTGTAGAGCTTCATCATTTCTTTGTTCAACTTCTCGGAATCGTTTTTATATTTTTCGCGAATCTCTTCCATCGGACCCTTGAACTGCGTCATCTTTTGCGCGGTGCGCTGTTGAGCGGCAGTGAGCGGCCAAGTAACCAGTTTAATAATCACCGTGAGTATAACAATGGCCCAACCCCACGACCATCCCCCGGTCCACGCCAGCATAGAGTGAATGCCACCCAAGCAGGCGAGGAGCAGTTTACAAATCGCACCGAAAGAAATGAATCCAAGAATTTTAGAGAATTGTAAGACTGAAGCTTGGTCATCAGGCAATGCGGCTAAGCGGGCATATTCTTTAGGACCGACAAAGAAGTCGCCTTCCGTGGTCACACTTAAATCAGCAGCAGGTACGCCTTCCCAATAGGCGAAAGCTTGAATGCCTACTTCTTGACCATCAAATTTTACCGGACGAGCGACTAACTCGGATCGATTACCACGGAAATTAGGCTCTACTCTGATAATCGAAGCGAAAAACTGGTTGCCGGAAGAAACCCAATTAAAGGGCTTACCTGCAGCCAAGGCGGGTTGCTCTAATACGGCGCGGTGTGCACCGAGACCCAAAAAACCACTGGAGTCACGGAATACATCAGTGCCCACGTGGGTTAAGTCTTCACCATTATCAGCCAACACCGACATAAATTGATACGCCACATCCCCCTGGGTGTGGTGCCAAGTTCCGGTAGAGTGCCATACACGTGTAGGCACAGCACCCGACGCTTCTACCTTAGTCTGGAAACGAATAGAATAAGGCTCTACCCCTGAGTTTTCAGCTACGGGTAAAGTGTAAGTGCGGGTGACCTTAGTGCCGTCCTCTAACTTTCCTTGATAGACTACGGAAGTAGCGCTGCTCGATACTAATTTAAATTCCGAGTAAACAGGCTCAACGCGGTTGGTCGCACGATTCACCACGCCCAGCGTCATCGCCGAATCTTCATTACCCGCATTAAATATAATATTTTCTTTTTTAGAAAGATCAGCGGACTGCTTGAGAAGTTCCGCTTTCTCAATCGCACCACCGCGTGAAGTAAAAGTAACCTTCAGATATCCGTTATTGATTACCGTCTTCTGGGCATCCGCCACGGATATCGCGGAAGCGCTCACATTCGAAGGAGCGGAGACAGCAGCGGCGACTGTCGGTACAACTTGCTTAGCTGGCGTTGAAGCGGGAGCGGGGTCATTGGGTTTTGAAACAGCGAAAATAAACATCGCGGCAGCAATACATCCGACACCTAGAAATAAGTTTTTACGGTCCATAGAAATATACCCCTTTGGCTAGGGAACGGAACCCGCGGGTGCAAGGCACAAGGCAGAAAAGTCTAAATTTTCTTATATTTACCCTTTTTCTGGGGAGATTTTTACGAGCCAGGCTTTGTCGCAGGAATCTTGGCCAATTCGGGCGGTAATTGGTCGGCCGGATAGGTCGGGAAAGTTAATTCCAACAAGGAGATAAACGGAGCGACAAATTTAGTCTGTCCACCCGATCGATCCACCAAACAGGTCACTGCCACTGGTATAGCTTCATGTTGTTGGATAATTTCCAAACACTCTTGGACACGTCCACCTCGCGTCACGACATCCTCAGCAATCAATACCCTCTCTCCTTTTTTAAAGGAAAAATTTCGACGTAAAACTAACTTATCGTTTTCTTTTTCGACAAAAATAAACCGCACCCCCAATTGGCGGGCGAGTTCTTGTCCGACAACCAAACCGCCCATCGCGGGAGCCAAGACCACATCACAGGGATGATCTTTTAGTTTGGGACGTAAAAGTTCAATCAGGCGAGTTACTTTATCCATGTACTGACAAACCTGCGCACACTGAAAAAAATGTCCGCTATGCAGTCCTGAACGAAGCACAAAGTGACCATTAAGCAGCGCCCGTGAATCTCTAAAAATTTGTAAGACTTCCTCCTGGGTTGAACTCATGTTGTTTAATTAGTACCAATAAACCTGACGGGGCGAGACGATATCGGAAAATTCATATTAAAAAAGAAACTCTCGCCCCTTTTCGGTGATTAACTTAATAACCAACCATGGAAAAACCTGAGTCCATTAAACAAAGCCAGAATCTCATCCTCATAATGATGACTTTATTTCTAGCTTCACTCGCAGGTCTGTGGCTTTGGTCGAATAAGACAAAGCAAGCCCCTCTCGGAGATATGGTTTGGATACCTGGCGGAGAATTCGAAATGGGCACTTTAAACGCCGGTGAGAAGCACTTCGAAGAAAGTCCCGCCCACGTGGTTATCGTCAAAGGCTTCTGGATGGATACCACCGAGATCACCAATGCACAGTTTTCCCAATTCGTCGAAGCCACCGGCTATGTGACCGCTGCAGAAAAAGATTTCAGTCCCCGAGATTTTCCAGCGGCAAAACCCGAAGACCTCAAAGGTGGATCCCTTATTTTTCAGTTAACACCAGGCGTGAACCCTTTTCAGTGTGGACCCGAAGGGCCCACCCCGTGGTGGAAATTTACGGCGGGAGCTACGTGGCGCCATCCACAAGGTCCCGCTTCAGATATTAAAGATAAAATGAATTATCCAGTAATTTGTATTACCTGGAAAGATGCCAAAGCTTACGCGGAGTGGGCGGGCAAAAGATTACCGACCGAAGCGGAATGGGAATTCGCCGCACGGGGTGGATTAAAAAATAAAAATTTCGTGTGGGGTGACGAAGAAAAACCTGATGGAAAATTCATGGCCAACTACTGGCAGGGAAGTTTTCCAGGTAAAGATAACGGCGAGGATGGATTTGCCTCTATTGCACCAGTGAAGTCTTTTCCGCCCAATGGATACGGGTTATATGATATGTCAGGCAATACCTGGGAACTGTGTGAAGATTGGTACAGTCCAAAGTTCTACGTTATTTCACCCAAAGATAATCCACTAGGACCGGCCGCAGGAACCTATGATCCCAAATCCACTGGATTTACGGAACGCGTCATGCGTGGCGGCTCCTGGCTTTGCGACGATGGATACTGCTTCCGCTATCGACCAGCCTCTCGCTCAGGAATTGATTCTATCAGCTCAACGAATCACGTAGGCTTTAGATGCGTGAAAGATAAAGCAGAGACGGTTAAATAATTTTAGTCTCGTTCCTGATAATCTAAATCTTTCCCATAGGTCTCTTCCATTCCATTCACTGCTAAGAAGGCGACGCCGAAGCAGAATAAGCCTAAGAGCGCAGCGGCTAATTGACTGGAAACTTGATACGAGGTGAGCGTGCCGAAAGTGAATGACATGATCACGAGCGAGCCACGGACAAAATTAGGCACCGTGGTTGCCACGGTCGCTCGTAAATTGGTGCCAAACTGTTCCGCCGCAATCGTGATAAAAATCGCCCAATAACCCATGCTTAAACCCATAATGAAGACCAAGGTATAAAACTGCGTAGCCGTCCAACCGTGTGAAAAGTAAAGGAAGGTGACAACGCATACGGCGCTAAAGATTAAGAAGCTCGTGACGATTTTTTTGCGCGAACCGAGCCACTGACTGGCGATGCCGCTAGCCAAATCGCCAAACGTTAAACCCAAATAAAATAAAGCAATCGCCCGATTAGTGAGCACATCTTTAATTTCAAATTGTGGAGCAAATACCCTTTCCGATTTCTGAACCAGAATTCCAATCATATACCAGGTCGGCAATCCAATCGCAATACACCGAATGTAACGCTCGAAACGTATCTTATTAGTAAACAACGCAAAGAAATTACCGCGCGCCACGACCCCTGGACCATCAGCACTCTTCGACCGGTGAAACATGCCCGATTCCGCGACGGACATTCGCGTAAATAAAAGACAGAGTCCTAAGCCGCCCCCAATAAAATAATTAGTCTGCCATGAGACTAGCTCAGCAACGACTCCCGCCACCACCGCACCCGAAACACCGACCGCGGCAATGAGTGCCGTACCATAACCACGACGTTCTTTCGAAAGTACTTCAGAGACCAACGCGATACAGCCGCCCAGTTCGCCCGCTAAGCCAATACCCGCAAAAAAACGACACGCCGAATAAATCTCGATGTTCGTAGCAAAACCGTTGGCAATATTCGCGAGTGAATAAAGTAAGATTGAGCCGAAGAGCGTCGCGAGGCGCCCCACGCGGTCAGCGAGAATTCCAAAAAATAATCCCCCAATCAACATACCCAACATCTGCCAATTCATCGGGTCCGCATACCACACAATATCACCTTTAATATTAAAAGTATCCAAGCTGGCATTCTTGACCGCCATGCAAAGCGTGAGATCGTAAATATCGACAAAGTAACCAAGTGCACCGACCACGACAACCGGTTGTAAGAGGTCCTGCCGAAGAGTACGAGGCGTTGCGGGAGTAGGGGTTTGCATAAATTATTCTTTGAGGCCGTGTAAGTTAGCCATGGAAATGCCCGAAAGCATGGCTCCCGTCACGCCGAGAAATCCTTGGTCCGTTCCAATGATAAAAAGGTTTTCTAAATCCGTCCGCCCATCGCGACGTTTAATCGGCGACCCATAAATAGCGCCGTTGAGGTGACCGGTAAACTTCCGGACGGTACGCGGCGTGAACACATCGCTCGAAGTCAGCGCCGCATCATGCACGGCATCCGATATTGGTGAAAGATGATTACGGGCGACCCGATTGAGCTGATTCAACCACTCGGTTTTTTGGGCTAAATATTCCTCTTCGGGTAAACGACACCATCCATCGTGATTCGCCAAAGCCGTGACCCGTAGCCACCCTTCATCTAAACTTCTCTCGCTACCGTAATTATAATTATTAGGAATGCAGATAACGCCCGACTTCGGATCGACCAAGTCCTTGGGCGATTGATAATTAAAACGTTCTTCGTCACAGAAAAAGATAATCGTCTCTTTCCAATTAAATTTAGAAAACTCTTCCGGCTGATAAGTCGCAATCGTTTCGAGATAACCCAATCGACCAATCTCACTTTGCGCCACTTGCGGAGAACAGTCGGATCTCAAGCGTTGCGTCTCCACCGCCCCAGCGGATGAATAAATTTTGTTCGTAGTAACTTCAGTTCCGTCATCAAGAATCAAAGCCGTGGCGCGGGAGCCACGAACCACAATCTGTTTCACTCCGCACTTCATGCGACGGTCCACTTGGTGTTCCCGACAGCGATCCAAGAGTAAGCGAATCACCTGTCTAACACCAATAAAGGGACGGGCAAAGCCTTCTTTAAAAAGCGAACGCCACATGATAGCGAACTGAGAGACTTCGATATCGTTTTCCAAAGCGCTCCCATAAAAACAAGTCGGCAAAAGAAGCATGTCGCATAATAGCGGATCGGAAATCTTTTCGTTAAGCAACGCACGCGCCGAGCCGCCGTTGGCCTCTAGGGCAGCCTCATCGATATTTGAAATAAAATTATCTAATTCGCGAAATTGGTCGATGGCTCGTGGAAAGGCCTGGGCCACGTCGTCCATTAAATCCGGAAAATGATTATTCACCCGTAATTGCTTACCGCCCATTTTGATGAGCGACCCCAGCTGTGGACAAAGATCTAATTCTTCGCGTTTAATTCTGAGCTGACGCATTAACTTGGTGAGTGGCGTTCCCTTGGCCCCTTCGGGTACCCAATTAGTGAGGGCGTGCAAGCCGACATCATATTTACGATTACCGCGTGCGTAAAAAGAGTTCAGTCCGCCTGCGGAATTATGTTTTTCGAGCAATAAAACTTTTTGGCCGAACATGCTTAAGCGCACGGCTGTGGCGAGGCCCGACATTCCTGCTCCAATAATAACGGCGTCGTAATGAACGGGGGCGGAATCCACGCTTTTACATTTGAAAAGCCCAGCCAAGGGTCAAGCGACACCTTTGCTTAAGCCTTACTAATTCTTAATAAATCCTCGGCTGCCCGAAAAATTTGCTGAGCAGTGATCCGCCCCATCGCACGATTCATCCGTGCATTATAATCATTTAAATCCTCACCTTCGAACATGGTAGTATCAATTCGCACCGAACGACTTAAGGTGCCCCAGGGTCGCGAACGATTATAGTTAGAGGGGCCATAAACTCCTAAAACAGGCACTTTCACCGCCGAGGCTAATTGTAAAATCGCTGAATCCGTACCCATAAATAAGCGTGCCTCTTTGAGCAATAGAGCGAGTTGGGCTAAGGTGAGTTGGCCGCGGGTAGAAAAAGCAGCGGGGCCAATTAATCCACACAGCGCATCAGCCATGATGCGTTCTTCTGAGGCGGGGCCGGCGGACACGACCACACGTTCGATTAAACCTGCCGCTAATAATTCACGCGTGGCTTGCGCCCATTTATCGATTTCTAAAATTTGCGACGGCTGGGAAGCGCCGGGATGAATCACTAAATATTTTTGTGGTTCAACCAGCAAGCTATGTGATTCCATCCGCGAGGAAGCATACCACATCGGCGGTACTTCGGCGGAGATATTAAAAATCTCGGAAAAGATAGCGTGATCGCGGGCGGCTTCATGGGGGTCGACTAATAATCCTCGGACTTGTTGATGAAAGAAAGGTGCTAAATAAAACGGCGCTTTGCCGGCACAAATTCTCCGCGTAGCTCCACTGAATGCCACTAAAGTCCGGGCCGTACGGTGAGCAGATAATGCAATGGCGTAGTCAAAATCCTGCCGGCGAAGATGCGAGGCGAGAGCGGC
This sequence comes from Opitutales bacterium, assembly GCA_016463705.1. Taxonomy (GTDB): domain Bacteria; phylum Verrucomicrobiota; class Verrucomicrobiia; order Opitutales; family UBA953; genus UBA953. The sequence continues at coordinate 7,963 of JAEMQU010000022.1, forward strand.
AAACTGCGAGACTGTACTATTTAAATTATAAGTAACGGTTTCGGTAATCACCGGGCAACCCTGGGTCGTCATTTCAACCCCCGGCAAGGTGATGTAGGTAACATTGGCCCCCGGATGAACTTCTTTGATGGCGCGGAGAGATGCGGAAACAGCGAGGGCGCCCCGTAAGCCGGCAAACTTACAAATCAGAATGCGCATAATTAAGTTAAACCTTGCGACTGATTATCCCAGAGCCGGCGGAAAAGTTCACTAGTTTTATAAACTTCTTCGCGCGTGCCATCCGCAACGATACGTCCGCCGTCAAAAACTAAAATTCGGTCCACGTCGCGAATGGTACTGAAGCGGTGAGCGACGATGAGCGTGGTGCGACCCGTCATTAAGCGAGAAAGTGAATTCTGGATGCTGCGTTCCGTTTCGGTATCGAGCGCCGAGGTCGCTTCATCTAAAATTAAAATCGGGGCGTCTTTCAAGAAAGCGCGGGCAATCGCAATGCGTTGGCGCTGGCCGCCCGATAGCTTACCTCCACGCTCCCCTACCATCGTGTTAAAGCCCTGCGGTTGGGCATTAATGAAATCGAGCGCGCCCGCAAGGTGGGCCGCTTCGCGAATCTCGGCATCGGTGGAGCCCGCTTTTCCGATTCGAATATTTTCCGCAATCGTCTCGTTAAACAAAATCGGCTCTTGTGAAACCAGTGCGATATTGGTCCTTAAATCGACCTGTTTTACTTGGCGAACATCGACTCCATCGACCAATAAGCAGCCCTCACGTGGATCAAAAAATCGTGGAACGAGATTCACAAACGTACTTTTTCCAGCGCCACTCGGTCCGACCAAGGCCACCGACTGTCCGGCGGGAATAGTGAGGGTTACATTGCTGAGAACCATTTCCTCGCCGTAAGCAAAAGATAAATTCTGCATGGCGATTTCACCACGCACTCGACCCAGTGACTGCGCTTGCGGTGAATCGGCAACCTCGATGGGAGCATAAATAATTTCTTCGAGGCGCACTAAACCAGGTTCGGCCATGTGCAGACGATTACTGACAAATCCGATTTTTTTGATCGGACCATAGGCCATGTAAAAGGCAGTGATCAGTGAAAGAAGTTCTTCAAATTTAAAGCCGACCGATGCACCCACGCCAATTGCGATCGCGATTCCGCAGGCAGCGGAGATTTCGATTAAAGGTGAGAGGGCTTTTTCATAGCGCACTAATTTACCCTGGATTCGCAAACCTTCCTGACTGGATTTAGCAAAACGCGAAGCCTCCCGTTCCTGCAGACCGTAGGCTCGAACGTCACGAGCGGCTTGAAGATTTTCTACGGCGATAGAATTCAGATCTGATGCCGAAGTAAGTCCACTTCGCGCCCGATTCTGAATCGCCCGGCCAATTGCTCGAACCGCAAAGACGGCAAACGGCACCACCACCAAGCAGGCTAAAAACATTACCCCGTTGGGCTTCGATAAACAAAGCCAGACCACATAGGCCAAGGCGAATAGCATCGTCAGCGGTTGAATTAAAATATCGTTAGAAACATCGACCAACACCAACCGCACCGAGTTGGCATCATTGATCACTCTTTGGAGTAAATCGCCAACCGGGATTTTTCCGAAAAACCCGAGATGCATTTTTTGCAATTTCTCAAAAACTGTACGGCGCACTGATTCGACGACGCGCAGTCCAGCTAAGTTTAGAAAAAAACTTGAGCAAAATTCAGCGGTACCGCGAATAATGAAAATCCCCGGAAGAAAGGCGACGGCGAAGGTCACCGCATAATCTTTGGGCAAATAATAGGATGCACCACCTAACCACGCGGGCAGCGACAAGAGTGGAGCCGCCCGTTGAACTTCATCACCAAAAACTGTGGGGAGAACTTTCCCGACAAGAAAAGGCAATCCAACGGCATTAGCTGAAGCGTAAACGGCACCAAACAATAAAGCTAAAACTAATAGGGTACGGCTTCCCTTGAGATGTGGAAAATAGGTTTTGTAGCGGGCACTAAACACCAAAATAGACTGAGCCAGTGGCCCGCCGGAGGAAATACCAAACTCACTTATTTACGTTTGGGGAAAATGATTGAGGCCACCACGCCCAATATGAGGGCGATACTAATAATCATTAACGAAACTTGGGTCGGAATATGCACCTTGCCGTGGCTAATAAAGGAAGCAGGCATCCAGCTGGTGACCATTCCCTCCGTCATACTTAAAGTGGCGGCCCAAGGAAGTATCATTTTTACCCCAATAAAGACTAAAATAAAGGCGAGGGCTGGTTTGAGAAAACGGAAATACTCCATGAAGCCCGAGATCGCAAAATACAGGGATCGCAGACCCATGATAGCGAAAATATTGGACGTGAAGGCAATAAAGCGACGTTCCTCCACGGACATATCAGGAGGCAGGATGCCCAGCACCGCAGGAATCGAATCTATGGCAAAAATTAAATCCGTACACTCCACGATGATCAGAGCAACAAACAAGGGCGTAAAGTAGCGCCGTCCGTTTTGGGTAATATAAAAAGCCTTACCATGGAGATCCGGAGTCAGGGGCACGAATTTTTTTATCATCCGGACCACGAATCCCTCGGACACCCCTTTGCCGTCCTCTTGGTCCTTGGTGAAAATCAATTTAAAACCAGTGAATACTAAAAATAGACCGAACAAGGGTAAGAGTATCGTGAAACGATCCACCGCCGCTACGCCGACAATAATAAAAAGAGCGCGCATGATAACGGCTCCTAAAATTCCCCAAAAGAGAACGCGGTGCTGATATTGTGCAGGGATTTTAAAGTGGGCAAAAACTAAGACGAAGATAAATAAATTATCCACGGAGAGGGCCAACTCCAGGATGTATCCCGCGACAAATAATTCAGCGGTCTCGGATCCATGCCAGAAGGAAAGTAAAAAAGAAAAGGCGACGGCCAAAGAAATCCAAACGGCACTCCAGGCAACCGCCTTCTTAAATGAGGGGGCTTCTTCTTTTTTACGGCTGAAGACACCCAAATCCACGGCCAACATGGCGCAGATAAAGAGGATGAACCCCACCCAAGCCCAAGCGGGAATCAACAGAGGGGCGCTAACTACGGATAAATATAAGGGCATAGAGACAGAAGAAGAAAATTCTCCGTAAATGTCAAATGATGAGGGCTTGCCCGAGGGGTATAAACCTCCTAAAAACCTAGTCCGCGTTCCCGTAGTTCAACGGATAGAACATTGGTTTCCTAAACCGAGGATACAGGTTCGATTCCTGTCGGGGACAGCGGACTTACTTTAAGCGATAAGCCTGAATTTGGGTGGTCGGGCTGCGCTTATAAATCTTAGAAACATCCTCTAAGGTCAGTAAGACCCAAGGGGCTAAAATATTTTCCCCGTTTTTAGTGAGGACGATATTATCGGCAATATAAACGCAGGTATGTAATCCTTCGCCATTATCAGTGAAGCATAACACATCGCCAAACTTATAGGGTGCTGAGACTTGATTATAAGCTTGGGTAAGCTGAATGGCCGCCATTGAGGTGTTCCGATAATAATCACGCGGGGAAAGATTAAAAAAATTGAGCGATGTCCAATGACAATCGGGCAAGCGACCTTTAGCCCCATCCTTAATCGAAGGGAATGTATAAAGCCTCTCGCGCATAATTACCGGAAGAAAATGCATGATATCGATGTTATCATTAAGATCTTTTTCTTTGCTCACCGACTTAAGGAAAGTCATCCGTGGTGATTCTGCCTGATTCCCAATCCAGTAATTCAAAAAGACCTCGCGTTGCTCCGGCTTGAGTGGAAATTTATGGGTCACAACTAAAGACATACATCGGGTAATGGTCCGCAGTGTATTTTTAATTTCTTCATTATTCTGAGCATAGCTCAGTAAAATCCCCACATTACTAAATACCAAAGCGTCACCACGACGCCAAACAAGCTGTCTCACTAAATCTTTCTGGTTAGCATTAAGGGTAGTTTCCAGCAGCCATTCCTCGACATCGCCCGATAAAATAAAAACCGGGTCAGTATAGTATTCGTTCTGCGGGTACTTGGAAATTTCCGCATAAAGTCTATCTCGGACAACTCCCTTGATTTGCAACAAGTCTTCCAGCTTGGGATAAATAACAATCTCAGCACCACTGATCTTTAAGTAGTCGGAAGAGATTAGGCGCTCCACTAAGGCAAGATCGACACCTGATTTTATTAAAAGATCTTTAACCAGAGTCGCTGAAGAATTAGGGAAAGTCCAACGCGGTACTGGGTCAGGCTTACCAGCCACATCAATAACCGAGTCCGGCGCCTCCAAGTAAATATTAGATACCGTGAGCTCACCCCATGGGCCAGGATTTGCCTTTCGGGTGTACCCAAACACGGGCGCTACCCATAGAAAATTAATAAGAATTAAACAAACTAGTGACTTCATACAGCAATAAAACCCCGAGCCTTCGCTTAAGTCTCGGAATTGTAAAGATTTTTAAAAAATCACTTACCGACGGTGCGCTCTAAAAACTCAATCACCACAGCCTGCACATCGGGATCACTGCTCTTACGAGACTCGGGTTGACCTTTAAAAGTTCCTGAGAGTTTCCAACCCTTTCCCTGAGGATGAAGATCAAAAGTATGCTCACCTTCTTCCACCTCTACAAAATTGTAATCTACTTTGTTCTTAATCAAAACTTCTTCCAGGTTTCGAGATTGCTTAATATCCACTGTTTTATCCGCGGTTCCGTGTAAGATTAATACAGGTACACTTTTACTCGTCACATAACTTAATGGACTGAAGATTTTATTGGTATCCGCACCCAAATTGACGACCATGTCTTTCGTGTATTTTTCGATAATGGTTACACCATACAGATCAATGACCGCCGATACCTTGGAAGAGATGGCGGCCTTAGGGTCGCCACCGAGTTCAGGTTTTTCATCCGTCAATCCAACCATGAGTGCTAAGTAACCACCGGCCGAACCACCGGCCACGGCAATGCGTTGGGGATTAATACCCAAGTCCCTGGCATTTTTCCGTATCCATCTTACGGCCTCGCGACAGTCGGCAATATTCTGCGGCCAGACCTGTGGCTTCTCTTTGGTTGATAAAATATAATTACAGCTGACTACAACATAACCTGCACGCGCCAAATCCGCACAGACACTCGCACTGCGATATTCAGCCTTATCGCCTCCTTTAAAACCACCCCCGTGAATAAATAATACCGCAGGGCGATTATTTTTCCACTCACCACCGGGAATATAGACATCACATTTTTCGTTTCGACCTACTCCCAGAAAAGAAAAGTCACTGAAGCGTTGAATGAAATTTTTGGTATCGGCTGGATGATCCGCGCGCGCGTCTTGTTCTTTCAGACGATTAATTAATTTGGGCTCGATGGTTTTATCCGCATTCACGTCGCGAATTTTTAACTTGGTCGCTAATTGAACTCGCGGTGAAACCACTCGGGCAGATTCCACTGCATTAGCTGCCTGCGTCCAGGTAGCTAAAACGATAAGGAAAATAATCGGTAGAGTCTTCACGGATTAAACCAAAGCGTGGGCATAGCCTTCAACAATCGCACGTAAAGAGGCTTCTACTAAATTAGCACTGACTCCCACGGTGCCCCAAGATTTTTTACCATCAGTCGAGCGCACCACTACGCGCGTCTTCGCCGAAGTGCCATCTTGGCCCGCCAGCACGCGAACTTTGTAATCGGCGAGATGAACTTTTTTAAGTTTAGGAAACGCCTTAATGAGCGCCTTACGTAAGGCTTGATCTAAAGCGTGCACGGGGCCTTCTCCATCTGCCACCGTCAAAGATTCTTTTCCATCAACGCGCATGCGGATGGTCGCTTCACACGAAGCCAACTTACTTCCACCTTGGATGGACACGTTGTAGTTTACGACTTCGAAAGGCACTACCGCAGCTTTACCTAAATGACGGCGAAGTAATAAAACAAGTGAAGCATCGGCATCCTCAAAACTCCAACCTTGGTGCTCGAGTTTCTTGAGTTCTTCTAAAGCAGCTTTGGTTGACGGAGCATCTTTGTCTAATTCGATTCCTAACTCGGCCGCTTTCATGAGTAAATTACTGCGACCCGACTGATCGCTCACTAAAACATCTCGGGCATTGCCAACAGTTGCGGGGTCGATGTGTTCATACGCCGCCGAAAATTTTCGTACGGCGTCCACATGCGTTCCACCTTTATGCGCAAACGCAGCGGCACCCACCCAAGGGCGACGAGGATCGGGCGCTTGATTGGTAACACCATCTATAAAACGAGAGAGCTCGGTGAGGCGACGCAGCGAACTCGTAGGAACACAACTCCATCCACGCTTGATTTGAGCCACGGGTATCACCGCCGTTAAATCGCAATTACCCGTACGTTCACCGATACCATTCATCGTACCTTGCACATGCATGGCACCTGCATCGAGTGAGGCTAAGGCGTTCGCTAAAGCTAATCCCGAGTCGTCGTGGGTGTGTATGCCGATGGCTGCTTTCACGGCTGACATCGCAGCGCGAGTGCAGGCAGCGACTTCATCAGGCAACGAACCACCATTAGTATCGCATAAAACAATGCGTGAAGCCCCCGCATCGGCCGCCGCTTTAAAGCACGCTAGTGCGTATTGCGGATCATCCTTCCAACCGTCGATGGCGTGTTCACAATCATAAACCACTTCGCGTCCGTGTGATTTTAAATAGGCAATGGTATCCGCAATCATCGCTAAATTTTCTTCCGGCGTGCAGCGTAAAACTTCACGCACGTGTAAGGCCGATGTCTTACCGTAAATGGTGACAACGGGCGTATGTACTTCGAGTAAGCCCTTAACCTGAGCATCTTCCGAAGCACGCACCCCTTTCTTACGAGTGGATCCAAAGGCAGCGAGTTTAGCTTTCTTAAATTTTAATTTTCGGGCTTCGGCGAAAAATTCGATATCGCGAGGATTGGAACCGGGCCAGCCGCCCTCGATGTAGGTCACGCCAAAACGTTCCAGCTCCTGCGCCACGCGCAATTTATCAGCCACCGAGAAATGAATCCCCAGCCCCTGCGATCCGTCGCGGAGTGTGGTGTCATAGATTTCGATTTTTCGAGCCATGTTAGTTTGTAAATGTTGGGTTGAGTTAAAAGATAGACCGCCGCTCCGATTTGTCGCGGAACGGGAATTCGCTGAGGCGATCCGTTCGCGGACTTATCGCCCGATAATAATAATCGCAGGAATTAAGGCACGACCACTCAAGGGCTGATTCGTCGATGACTGTAACGTGCGTTCCATAGGAGAGATTTAACTAAAATTAAGCCCTTACTTTGAGTCAAAGACAAAGGCAAAAGATAGGCACTCGACAGGCCAAAATCAGCAATTTAGGGTCGAAACGTGAAATGGGTTAAAACTTTCTGCCTCGGGCTCACCCTTGGACTCTGCACGGAGGTCCAAGCCCAATGGAATATTTTCGCAGAAAATCTCCCACCCGCTGGCTCCTGGGCAACCTACGAAATTGTCCGCACTGATATTCCGAAGACCGATAAAGCCCCCGAGATAAAACTTTCCGTTTGGGCGGCCGGTGAAGTAAACGGCAAAACGTATGTCTGGCTTAATATCGAACCCGTGGCCTGGTTGGGCTCGCGCGAAAAAGCTCCTTTAAGATTTTTAGTACCCAAAGACCTCGACCGTGAAGGCGCTAATAAATTACTGGAGTCCTCTGCCGAAATTCTTTTTTCGAATTCTAAAACCGGCCCATGGCATATGCTGCCGGAAGATGTAAAATTCCTCGCTAGCTCCGCCGGTTATTCCACCGAAAATACCCTAGTGGATGATAAAAAAACCGAACGCTTAGATTTCAAAAACAAAACTTATGAATGCAAAAAATTGCATATGATTTGCATTACCCATGTCGACCCACCCTTTGTCAAAAAACAAGTGATCAAAATCGAGGGAACCGTCTGGCGAAACGAGTCTATCCCTTTCGGAATTATTAAAGCCGAATGGACCGAAGAAACGACCAAAAGTGAGAAGGTCAGCAAAGAGTCGAAACGTGTTACATTAATTAACCACGGCGTTGACAATTCTTTCGTACCTCCGCTCGACCACGGAGAAAGATTTTATCTCTTCCGTTTACTTTTAAAAAGATAACCCGTCTGAGGTTTCAAACGGGTTTCTTAAAGTGGTGGCCTGAGTCGGAATCGAACCAACGACACGGCGCTCTTCAGGCGCCTGCTCTACCAACTGAGCTATCAGGCCATAAACTAGAAAGTGAATCTGACCAATTAACCCCGCCCCTGTCAATCCGACAGAAACTAAGCTAAAAGCTCTTAGAAATTGAATTTCCAGGGGGTTAGGCGGCGTTCGACCTCGGCAATGACCTCGGCTTCACCGGCTTCACCTTTTTCCGAAATGAACGTGACAGAGAAGCGCACGAACGATCCACAATCATCCCAAGGCACCGTGGAAATCAAATGTTCCGAAATCATCCACTGAGAAAAAGACTCACCCGAATCGAATTGAACCGTACCGGTTGGACCAGTCGCTGATTTAGGAGCGGGCATGTATAAGAAGAATCCAGCACCGGGTTTGCGCACTTGGAAACCGAGCTTCGCTAAAACGCCCACGAGATTATCCATGCGGCGAGAATATTTGGCCGCAATCGCACGGGGAATCGAAACATCATCGAGACCGGCAACACCCGCTTTTTGAATGCCTAAGAACTGTCCGGAATCGGAATTATCTTTCACGTCACCATAAGCACGCACGATAAGTGAATTACCCGCAACGAAACCAATGCGCCAGCCAGTCATATTGTGACTCTTAGAAAGTGTGTGCAATTCAACAGCGACATCTTTCGCGCCGGGGACTTGTAAGATAGAAACCTGCTCACTACCAAAGTGGAGCGAACCGTACGCCGCATCTTGAATCACAATCAGATTATG
>JAEMQU010000023.1:0-2525 GCA_016463705.1 Opitutales bacterium
CAGCGAATGCTCAAAGCAGCTTTAGCGGGAAATCAAATGTTTGCGGTCTCTCAGTTAGATAAAGCGAAGACTTCTAAAACTAAACAGGAGCAGCCCTACCCTTTTACCTGTGTCGGAAGAATTACCGGACATCTTGAATTGGACGATGGTACCCACCAAATCATTCTAGAAGGATTAAGACGCGCCAAGGTTCACTCTATTTCTCACGAAGGACCCTACCCACTTTTAGAAATCAGCCCAGTGGTCGACGAGGATGAGGCTGACTCCATCGCATTCACCCGCGAAATCGCTCGAACCCTCGCCTTCACCGAACATCTTTTGTCTGATGCTGAAGAGGACGTCCAACCGCTCCTCGATCGCTTCCGCGGCTTGGCCAATAAGCCAGGCGCATTAGCCGATGCCGTCGCCGGTCACCTTGTCGCGCAAACGGATATCCGACGTGAACTCCTCGAGTGCCTGTCACCCATCAAACGAATCGCCAAAGTCGCCGAAGTCCTTTCCGCTTTAACTGCCCAAAAAGACCTCGATGACGAAATTAAGCCTCCTAATCTCGGGCTAAATTAGCATTTTAGGGAAATAGGCTATTTTCCAAGGTTTTAGCGTAGGTTTAACTTGCAACTTGGAATCATTCCAACTCATTAGTCGTTTAGAATGATTCAAAATCTCAATAAGCACGAACGGGAGTCTCTACACGAAGCTCTTGCAAAAAGCGGACAAAAAATCACCCCGCAACGTGAGATTGTGTACACGGTTCTTTTAGCCCAACGCGATCACCCGACCGTCGACGAGGTTTATCATCGTGCTTTAGAAACCATGCCAGGTCTGTCACTCGCCACCGTCTACAACTGTCTCGAAACTTTCGTCGGTTGCGGCCTGGTCCGCCAAGTGAATCACGAACGTGAATCCACCCGCTACTGCCCCAACCTCGCCCCCCATGCCCACTTCCGCGATGAGTCCACGGGACGCGTGCATGATATCGAACTACCCAAAGAAATTTTAGAGCAATTAACAAAAATATTACCCGCTGACTTTGAAACTGAAACAATCGAAATCAGTTTCCAAGGCCGTACTAAATCTTCCACCCAAAATTAATTTTCAACATGCCTGATTCACTTGTCATCAAAAACCTCAACGCCTCTATCGGCGAACGTGCGATTCTCAAAGATTTTTCTTTGACCGTACCCAAAGGTGAAGTTCACGCCATCATGGGACCGAATGGCACGGGTAAAAGTACCCTGGCTAAAGTTTTAGCGGGTCACCCCGACTATTCTGTTCAATCCGGCGAAGCCTTTATCGACGGCCAACAAATCATCGGCCAAGAGCCTGATGCCATTGCCCGTGCCGGACTTTTCCTCGCCTTTCAATATCCGAGCGAGATCCCTGGCGTAACCATTGCCAACTTCATTCGCGCCGCCCTCATTGCCCGCCAAGCTAAGGGTGCACCCTTCGACGCCAAAGCCTACTACGCAGAACTCTACGCTAAGATGGACGCTCTCAAAATGGATCGCAAATTTACCGCGCGATTCGTGAACGAAGGTTTCTCGGGTGGCGAAAAAAAGCGCTGCGAAATTCTTCAGCTCATGATGCTCAAGCCAAAGTATGCCGTGCTGGATGAAACCGATTCGGGCCTCGATATCGACGCCCTCCGCATCGTCTCCGACGGCGTTAATCACATGCGCGGACCGGATGTCGGTTTCCTCGTGATCACTCACTATCAACGTCTCCTCGAGTACATCGTACCCGACCGCGTACACATCATGTACGACGGACGCATTGTCCACAGCGGTGGTAAAGAACTCGCCATTGAACTCGAAGCAAAAGGCTACGAGTGGGTCAAAAAAGATTTAGCCAACGCCTAATAAAATGTCCGAAATCGAAGACAGTCAGGCCCAACGCGAAGCGATCGATGTCGATCGCACGAAGGGTGATTTTAAATACGAAGAAAATTATGCCTTCGATGCCGGCATCGGCTTATCGGAAAAAGTCGTTAACTATATTGCTGATGTGAAAGGTGAAGAATCGTGGATTCGTGAATTCCGCCTAAAAGCCCTGAAAACATTCACCGATATGCCTATGCCCACCCACTGGGCGACGGAGGACTTAAAAAATATTCATTTCGACAAGATTCGCTACTACCTCTCCAAAGGACAAAAAGTGAGTCGCACCTGGGAAGAAGTTCCGGATGACGTTAAAGAAACTTTCGAACGCCTCGGCATTCCCGAAGCGGAAAGAAAATTCCTCGCCGGCGTCGAAGCACAATTCGACTCCGAAGCCGTCTACTCTCGCATGAAAGATGAAATGTCGAAACTCGGCGTCATCTTCTGTGGACCGACCGAAGGCCTGCGTGATCACCCTGAGATTTTCCGGAAGTGGTTCGGCAAAGTGATCCCCATCGGTGACAATAAATTCTCCGCACTCAATTCCGCCGTCTTCTCGGGTGGTTCATTCATCTACGTACCTAAAGGCGTCAAAGTAGCTCAACCCCTCCAAGCTTACTTCCGAATCAACGCCGAAAACTTCGGACA
>JAEMQU010000023.1:2625-9258 GCA_016463705.1 Opitutales bacterium
CGCGGCAAACGTGCTCGTGGCGAAGTTCTCTCGATTGCTTTGGCTAATGACGGACAACACCAAGATACCGGTGCCAAAATGATTCACGCCGCCGATGAAACAACTTCTAACATCATCGCCAAGTCTATCTCCGTAGGTACAGGCCGTTCGACCTATCGCGGCCTCGTGCACATGCCCAAGACTCTTAGAAACTGTAAAAATAATACCGAGTGTGATGCGCTCTTAATTAATGAGCATAGTCGCACCGACACTTATCCTGCGATTTCTGTGCGTGGTCAGAAAAACTTCGTGCAACACGAGGCAAGTGTTTCCAAAGTCTCCGCTGAACAGATTTTTTATATGATGCAGCGCGGACTCTCGGAAGGCGAAGCGATGTCTCTGGCCGTCAACGGATTCGTCAATGATTTGGTGAAAGAATTCCCGATGGAATACTCGGTAGAATTAAAACGTCTGATTGAATTACAAATGGAAGGGTCCGTTGGATAACGATGACTACGCTTTCTACTTCCGCGGGTAATATTCTCGATCAAGCGACCCAGAAGGATCACTCGCAATCACGGGTCAGTCACGACTGGTTCGTGCAATTAAAACAAAAAGGATGGGAAAAATTTACCACCCTACCTATGCCCGTGCGGACTGATGAAAAATGGCGTTATTCCGACACACGTTCACTCAGTTTAGAAAACTATCACATCGGAAAAATCCCGGGTGAAGACCAAGTAAATCAGCTGATTGCTCAATCGCATTTTATCTCCCGACCCGCCGGACTCATCATTCACGTCGATGGACACTGCGTACTGCGTCCGGCCATCAGCGCTGAACTCGCTGCGCAAGGTGTCAAATTCGAATCACTCGAAGACGCACTCAAGCACCACCCCGCCCTCCTCAAAGAATTTTTATTAAAACATGAAGCGGGTTTAGGTGGCGCAAAGTTTTTAGCACTCCATCAAGCGTATCTGCAGTCTGGATATGTTCTTCATGTACCGAAGGGTGTTGAAATCAAACAGCCTTTTGTTTCGGTTAATTGGACGTTAGCGGATGGGGTTGCGATTTTTCCTCACGCCTTGGTAGTGGCAGATGAGCGTGCTCAACTATCCATCCACGAATACAATTTAAGTGCTCATCCACAGCAAAAAGCCTTAGCGATTTCTGCGGCTGATCTTTATGCTGGTTCGGGAGCTAAGATCTCTCGCTTCTCCGTCCAAGGTTGGAGCAACGAAACGCAGTCATTCGAAATCGCTAATACCAGCGGCGCGAAGGACTCGCTCATTTCATCGGTCAATGCCGCACTGGGCAGTCGTCGGGCTCGTCTTGAAAACACTGTGCGGATTGATGGTCCGGGGGCCGACGTTCGACTCTACGGAATTAGCGTGGCGACGGGTGAACAAGAATTCGATCAACGAACCCTGCAAGTCCACAATGCCGGAAAAGCGAAGTCTGATTTACTCTTCAAGAATGTACTCCTTGGTAAATCGCGGACCATTTTCTCGGGCCTGATCAAAGTCGCGCCCGATGCTCAGCAAACCGATGCTTATCAAACCAATCGCAATCTCTTGCTCTCGGGCGAAGCGGAAGCCGATTCGATGCCTGGTTTAGAAATCGAAGCGAATGATGTAAAATGTTCGCACGGTGCTACTACCGGCCAAGTAAATCCAGAAGAACTCTTTTATCTTTTAGCCCGCGGTATTCCCCTCTCGGTGGCTCAAGAATTACTCGCTGAAGGTTTTCTCGAAGAAGTTTTATCCAAAGTAGATGACGAAGAATCTGCGGCGGTCGTTCGAGAAATGTTCCGTCAAAAATTTCATCAATCCTAATATGTCCGAAGACACCACTGGCCAGCGTCACATTCCGAGTCCACACGACCGTACCCTCACGCGTGATGTGCAAGCCACCGTCATTCCTGCGGGCGAACCTGCCGTCTTACCTGCGGGCACTAAAGTCAGCATCACCCATCGTCTCGGTGGAAATTTTACCGTGGTATGTGATTCGGGCATGTTCCGTATTCGCGGTTCCGATGCCGACTCTCTCAGTGAATCCATTCCGACCGATTCGAATGAAGCAGAAGGTAAGACCGATGCCCATGGTTCTATCGGAACAGCCGAACACCCCGGGCACCAAGGCAAACCCAGCGATGAAACCATTTGGACTCAGCTCAAGACTGTTTTTGATCCAGAAATTCCCGTGAACATTGTTGATCTCGGCTTAGTGTATTCCTTGCAGATAGAATCGATTGATGGTTCGCCCGACAATCATAGCGTCACGGTGGCCATGACTCTTACAGCACCAGGCTGTGGGATGGGTCCAGTGATTGCCGAAGATGCACGTAATCGAATTTTAACGGTGCCCGGTGTGAATCGTGCCCAAGTAAGTATCGTTTGGGATCCACCTTGGACCCAGTCGATGATTTCCGAAGACGGTAAAATGCAACTCGGTCTGATTTAATTTTTAGTGGCTGACGAAAAACCTAAAGCCTTCGATCCGTACGACCCGGAAGTCATTGCCCGGAGCAATCGTGCTATCTTGGTGGGCCTACAGCGCCAAGAAGATACGGCCGAGGAAGCTCAAGCCTTACTCAACGAACTGCATGAGCTCGTGAGTAATCTCGGGGTCGAAATTCGCGACGCCGTCATCGCCAGAATTCGCGAAGAGAGTCCAAGGCATTTAGTAGGCTCGGGTAAAATGGAAGAAATTGTCGCGCTCGCGAAAGCCAAAGAGTGTGGACTGATTATTTTTGATGATGCGCTGACGCCCGCCCAACAACGCAATTGGGAAAAAGATTCGGGCGGACTCAAAGCCATCGACCGGCAAGAAATCATCTTAGATATATTTGTCACCCGAGCGAAGACCAAAGAGGCAGTTTTACAGGTCGAATTAGCGAAATTACAACAACAGTTACCGCGACTAAAAAGACTCTGGTCGCACTTGGACCGTCAACGTGGTGGCGGCGCCATGCAACGGGATGCGGGTGAAACGCAGATGGAAATGGATCAACGAAAAATCCGTGACAAGATTGCGAAAGTGCGGCGCGATCTCGCTGCGGTTGTGGCACAGCGTGCGACGCAACGCAAACAACGCCACCGCATTCCGTTACCCTCTTTTTCGATTGTCGGATATACCAATGCCGGAAAATCCTCGCTGCTCAATCGTTTGACGGGAGCCGATGTTTTGGCAGAGGATAAATTATTTGCGACGTTGGATCCGACCACGCGAAGATTAAAATTATCGTCAGGTCGAGCAGTACTCTTAACCGACACGGTGGGTTTTGTGCGTCGACTCCCCCACCAACTGGTGGAAGCTTTTAAAGCGACCTTAGAAGAAGCCGTGCAGGCCGATTTTTTATTACACGTCGTAGACCTATCGTCTCCCGAACGCGTCAAGCATGCGCAAACTACTTTGAATGTGTTGATGGATATCGGAGCGGGCGATCGACCCATCATCACCCTTTTAAATAAAGCGGATTTGGTTGATGAAGCCACACGGGCTGAGGCGATAGCCGCACACCCAGGCGCTATCGTCATTAGCACCATCACCGGCGAAGGGCTACCAAGACTGTTACAAACCCTTGAAGATTGTGCGTCGGAAAATGATCTAAAGTTAAATCTTTTTATCCCTCACGCTGAGTATAGCCAACTTTCCAAGTTATACGCTTCGGCCTCAATTCTCTCAGCCAAAGCAGATGAGACGGGCACGCGTATTATTGCGGTCATCCCCGAACGCCTACAAAGTACATTCTTACCTTGGGCAGTGAGAAGTTAGAGTTTTTTATCTGGAACTTTGACCCAAAATAGGGGTTATTACTTAGGAGTATTCCTATGAGCCGTTTATCTATCTTAGCCGTTATTTTTTCTGCTTCGGCTGTTCTCGCTGCCGACGACCCAAACGCAACTGCACGCGTGGCTACTTATGATAAGGAAATCAAACCGATGCTGGATCAGAGCTGTATCAGTTGCCACGGCAAAGACGGGAAAAAACCCAAGGCGGGATTCAATGCGACCACCCTCGAAGGCTTAGAAAAAGGCGGCAAAGAAGAAGGCAAAGGAATCACTTGGGGCGATCCAGAGAAAAGTTCACTTTATCGCCTCGCCCACCTGGGAGCAACTGATCGCGACCACGATATGGCAATGCCCCCAAAGAAATCTAAAAACGAACCTCTGACTACCGAGCAATTGGCTAAATTGAAGGCGTGGATTTTGGCGAAGTAACATTCTTAATTAATTATCAAAAAGGCTGCTCTCCGAAGTGACTTTTTTCATTTCTTCGGCGGTTGACCTTTAATCTTATAAAAATTAAAAAATAGATACCCCATGAGTGAGCGAAACGCGATTAACACTTGGCTAAGATTATTTTTAGCAATCGCACCCAACTTACTTTTGTTTGCGGGGATGAGTTTTCTGCCAGCGGACGGACAAGTACGAGGTCCAGCGGTTATTTCCATCTTCGGTAATTTTCATATTCTCGCCCTGCACTTACCTATCGCATTTTTACTCATCGTTCCACTCTTTGAGTTACTCGATAATACCGAGGCAGCCCAAATAGGAACGCGGAGACTTTGCATGGCCGGTGCGGTGAGCGCTTGGA
Source organism: Opitutales bacterium (assembly GCA_016463705.1). Lineage (GTDB taxonomy): Bacteria > Verrucomicrobiota > Verrucomicrobiia > Opitutales > UBA953 > UBA953. The sequence continues at coordinate 7,204 of JAEMQU010000023.1, forward strand.
TTGCCGCCACACTGGGAATCATTTACGGACACTTCAATGGCTTTGAAGGTGCAGAACTAGAAACCCACCTCTATGCAGGTATTGGGACATCGTGCTGGGCATCCATCTCTTGGTACTGCCTGCACAAATCACGAATGGTTCGGCTGATTGTGCAATTTACGGCGATCGTTGCCGTGTTATTCGCTGCTCATAGCGGTGGTGAAATGGTACACGGCGAAGACTTTCCTTTAAAACCTGCTAAAGCTTCGACACAAAAATAATTATGTTATCCCTCTATAAAAAAACCCTCGCCGCTGGCTTAATCGTTTTCTGTGCAATCACTTCCTTAGCTGGCGAGACGACCAAGCCCCTGAAAGTTCTTTTAGTGATTGGGGGATGTTGCCACGACTATGCTACCCAAAAAGATTTGCTTAAAAATGGTATCGAAGCCCGGATCAATGCCACCGTAGAAATCGCTTATAATGACACCAAGGGCACGAAGCCTGTTTTTGAAGCTTATCAAAAGCCAAACTGGGCCGATGCCTATGATGTGATTATCCATGATGAATGTGCGGCTGATGTGACTGAGCCAGCGTACGTCGAAGGTATTTTAAAAGCTCACCGTGATGGCAAACCCGCCGTTAATCTCCACTGCGCCATGCACAGTTATCGCTGGGGTAATTACAAAGAACCCGTCACAGAAGGTGCCGATAACGCACACTGGTTCGAGATGATTGGTCTACAGTCCAGCGGCCACGGACCTAAGTTGGCTTTAGACATTTCATTCTTTAATCAGGAAAATCCCATCACCAAAGGTTTAACTGACTGGACAACTATCCCCAACGAAGAGCTCTACAATAATGTTAAAATCTTCCAAATCACCCCCTTGGTGCGCGGCAGCCAAATGGTGAAGGACAAAAAAACCGGAGTAGAAAATAAAGTGGAGGCGATCATCGCATGGACCAACTTATACGGACCGAACAAGACTCGCATCTTTAGTACAACGTTGGGGCACGACAACAAAACCGTCGCCGACGATCGCTATCTTGATTTTATCACCCGCGGCTTACTCTGGTCAGTCAATCGTCTGGGCCCTGACGGCAAACCCGAAGCGGGGTACGGCAAAAAATAATTTCTGATGCGGAATAAAATTTATTCTGCCTGTATTTTTATTTTTCTGGTTTCGCTAGGGAATTCCCTCTCTCTGGCTCAACCCGCACCTAAAGTTGAAAAAAATGTCAGTGTTAAAAAAGGCATAGGTCTCGGTAGATTTCCTGACTGGCTTGGGGCAAGTGAGTTAAAAGAACTGAAAGTCGCCTGGTTCTATAATTGGCAAACGACTAATTCGAAATTTAATACTAGTGTCGAATTCATGCCCATGTTGCGTGCTGGGAAAGTAGGTCCGACCCTAGGTCGAGGTGATTTCATTCTCGGTTACAATGAGCCAGATCACCCCAAGCAAGATAACATCAGCGTCAAAGAGGGTTTAGCCCATTGGTCGAAGGTAACAGCGAAAGGTAAATTCGTCGTCAGTCCAGCCATGTGCAAAGACCCCGTTAATAATGACTGGTTGCCTGATTTCATGAAAGCCAAGCCCAAGGTCGACGCGATTGCGGTTCATTGGTATAAAGGCACCAATTCCAAAAAATTTATCGATGACATGGAGGCCATCCATAAAGCTTATGATTTACCATTATGGATTACTGAGTTTGCCTGCCAAACCTCAGAATCATCCAAATCGGATCCCAAAAAATTCAGTCAACAAGAGGTGAATCAGTTTATTGCCGAAGTGACTCGTTGGATGGAGAAAACTCCCTGGGTCCAGCGCTACGCGTGGCACAGTTCGGGTGAGGGCACCTCATGTCTATACGACGATTCAGGAAAGTCGCTCAGTGCGACAGGTAAAACCTACGCCAAAGAGCCGAAATAATTGACGGTAATTGAAAGGGGAACAAATCCGAAAAAAGGCAGTCGTATGGCTTGCCTCTACCAACCCAAATCCCATTTAAAACCTATGCGCTTCATCCTCTCACTGCTTTGGCTTAGCACCTCCTTGCTCGCCGTGGAAATTAATCC
>JAEMQU010000023.1:9358-16728 GCA_016463705.1 Opitutales bacterium
TCATCCTCTCACTGCTTTGGCTTAGCACCTCCTTGCTCGCCGTGGAAATTAATCCGGTGATCTCGGATAAATTCTACCGGGATCCTAATGCAACTTTTGCCATCCACCCCAAAGAAGTTCTCAAAAAAGTGGACTTAAATACGGTGAGCGTGGCAGCAGCCCAAAGCCAAATTGAGAACTGCCGTTTAGAAAATCCTGAGGCCATTTGGGTATTCGTGCTCAAAGGTAAGCTGACCGTTAAAGCTGCTCCTTTGGTCCTCGGTCCAAAAAATTTCTTAGAGTTCGCCGAAAAATCGAGCATTGTCGCTGACGAAAAAGCGACGGCCACGTGCTTAATTCAAATTCAACAAAGTGAAAACTTGAACCTTTATAGTAAATCCAAAAAAGGGGGTTATCTTAAAGGAAACGGAAAAATGACCACCGGCATTAGCATCAGCAAAAGTTCACGCGTGAATATCGATCAGCTGCATTTCGAAAATCTCTCGGTGGGCGTTAAAATCGAAAGCGATGAAAATACTTTTATTCATGGGGCTTCCAGCGTAACGCGCTGTAAATTCCTGAAAATTGAAAACGCCGTAATCGCCCATAAAATAAATGGCTTCGTGGCACTCGATAATTCGTTTAAAGATATTAAGGGCACGGGAATTATGGTCAATTCACCCAACGCTACCTTGGCGGGAAACAGCTTTGATAACGTGGTGAAGGCCTTCCAGTTTGGCGGAGAAAATGCTGCTTTTGTCCGTAACACATTTATTAACTGCCAGACTGCCTTGGAGACCACAGCGGAAAGTAAATTAGCCTTCTTCTCACAAAATAAAAATCAAGGAAATGAAATCCTCTTTAAGTTAGAAGGTGAAAAACACACCCTCTTTGACAATACTACTGCGGGTAAAATTTCCACAGCGGCTGCCTCCCCTGCTAACCATTTTATTTATAAGAATCCTAATCTTAAAACCAGCAACGAACCGTCACTCATTGTCTTCAATCCGCCCACTTCGAAAAATCCTCATAAAAATAGCGCCATTCTCCCGGGCATGGGCCGATATGATTTAGAGATAAAGGGCGACAAGGGTGCGGATACCAAAAAATGGCCGGACTTAAGTTCAGCCCAGAAGCAAGCCGATGAAGCACGGGCGCAACACCCCCAAGACTTCATCGTGATTCACCTGCAGGGCAACTTTGCGGCACGCACGCCGGATGGACTAAGCATGCCTGCAAATAGCTGTATCATTCTCGACGGCACTATCATCGCCGACACCGATAGTCCCGTCAGTCCACCCTGGGTTAGAGGTGAAAAACCCACTCAGTTGATTGAATTCCCTAAAGAAGGCTATGGCGCAGTCTCGGGTGGCAAACTCGATGCCAGCCATAAGACTTATTTCTGTATCCGTTCTTCATCAGGAAAATCCGATCACGGCGTGATTGAAGATGTCACTATGAATAATGGGGCCCGCGATGGTCTTTATACCAAATATAGAAATAGCAAATCTAGGCTCATTGTGTCTAAATGTAATTTCTCCAATAACAACGGACGCGCCCTTTGGCCTCATGTGAGTGGTCCCGTTTTTGCGGTGGAGAACTATCTGGAGACCAGTGGTAAAGACGGGATTGATTTAGACGCAGGGGCTCATTTCAATATCTGCATCTTCAACACTTCGGTTAAAAATAAACGACACGGTGTCTTCATTGAAGAAGCTTCGCACAATAATATCGTTTTCGGCAATGAGCTGAATGAGAATCTCAATTCTGGCGTCCACGTCTGGAACGAAGAAGTGAATGGTAATACGACCGACAATGCGGTCGTGGCCAATGTTTGTAATGGGAACCGTCGTGGGCTGAGTTGCGGTGGCAGAGACGCCAAGAAACTATCAACCTCCAACTTCTACTTTAATAATGAATGCGCGCGGAATACCGATTACGGTATCGGAACAGGCAACAGAAACAGTCTAAACAATTACTTCAGCCAATCCTTGGTGAAGGATAACAAGGGTGGCGACATACAAGTGAATGAGACGGCTCAGCCCTACCTCTTAAACACTCCAGCACAGTAAATACAGGTTAGGCGGTACGACCCTTTTTCGTGGAAGGACGTCGGCTAAGACCGAGACCTACGGCCGCCAGACTTATACCTAGACCATAATAGCTAGGCTCTGGAATAGCGGGCGGGGTGTAGTCATAGGTTAAAGACATACCCACTACTGGCGTTATCTTGGAAAAATCGCGGGTGGGGACTCCACCATAACTGCCCACCGTTAGAAACCGGGTAATCGAAGTAAAGGCGGGGGCAAAGGAAAGACTTGGGCCATGATAAAACGTTAGGTCATTCGTGGCTGATAAATTTAAAATGACCACCGGTTCGGTTAAAAGATTGTGGCTAGAATCAAAATTAAAAGTCGCAGAAGCTCTCCGAGCAATGGTCTTAGGGAGGGTTTGATTGGTCATACTTAGGCTCCCTGTCCCGGGGAGGCTTCCGACATCATAGTCAGTGATTAAACCGTTATGTGCTGTATTATTTAAACTCGAAGCAGCATAGAAAAGGGTTGATATGTTCAAGTCTGTGATAGTCGAACTGCCAGATGATCCTTGGTTAAAAACGAAACTTCCGCCGACTGTGACGGAGTTAAGTTTGAGCGTAACGGCGCGGAGGGTTCCCAGCTGGGAATCAAACTTTAGAAACTCGCCATAGTTAAAGTTGGTAAAAATCGTGGGGTTAAAAGTAACCGTCTGGACCTGATTCAGAATCGTAACGGCATGCGTATCGACCGGGCGGAATAAAATACCCAGTACGGCGACGGTTATTAATTGATGGAGAAACTTTGGAGAGCTTTGGTTTTTGATCATGCCCAACTGATTGGTCGCATAATAGAAAGCTCCAATCACTCAGATGCCTTAGAGGTTTCTTGGGCTTAATCTGACTCCCAAACAAAAAACCCCTAGAAGCCTAGGGGTTTAAGTTCATCTAATTAAAAGTCTGGTTACGACTTTATCTTACGACGACGAACAGCAACCGCAGCCAGCGCCAAACCCCCTAATACCAAACCATAGGTGGAAGGCTCAGGTACAGCTACGGGAGTGTAGTTGTAGGCTAAAGAGACGTTCGCCGTAGAAGAAATTCCCGTATATACCTGTGTAACGGTATTACCAGCGGTGCTGAAGCTGGTGTTTAAGGATAAATTAAGGATAAAGGTTGGAGCGTAAGTGATATTGTTTCCGATAAAATCTTGTAACTGGGCCGAAGTACTTAAGGTCTGAGTCAGTGGCGAAGTTGAGATGATGGACTGTCCAGCCGTTAACGTGAAAGTCTGGTTAGTATTTGCAGCAACCTGCAGTGGCAAACTCACGTTTGAAATAGCTAGTAATTTGGTGCCTGAGATTAAATCGTCGGATAAACCATTGTATCCCATCGCAGCATTGGCATCACCCTCAATAACAGAAATATAGGAAGTGAAACGACTCACAGTGCTCAGAGCGTCAGCTGAAAAAATCAAAGACCCGCCAATGCTCGCTGAGTTAATGGTAAATACTACACTAGTGAGTGTACCCAAGGAACTGTCAAAAGTTCGGAAGGGCAGTAATGAGTAATCCTGATTAACGGATAATGAAGCTGACGCAGTCTGCGTAACCGTCGCCGCACTTGATTGGATCGGTGTGACGAGTATTGCGGCGGCAGCGACTAAGACCAAGGGGTGAATTGAGAGTTTCATAATATAATAAGTTTATTGGCTCATATTTTAATTATATTCCCCAACGCAAATGAATTTAAATGACTATTTGGTTAAAAATATAAGGCAAAAATCGGCGAGGTGAGAGAATTTGAGCAATGCCCCCCTCCTCCCTCCGAGTCCCCTTCAAATTAACTCATTTAGGTCAAAATGAGTGACAAACTCATGATGCTATTTTATTTAAGACAACCCCAAACCCCATGAAAAAAACTCTCTGGTTAATCACACTCGGCTTAATTTTTAGTGCACAGGCCGAAGCCAAAAATGCTTCCGGCGCCGACGAAGGGGTGACCGTTGAGATGAGCGCAGCTAATTCCGTCGTCGCTGAGACACGCACACAACGCGATGCGCGCATGGCTTGGTGGCGCGAAGCGAAGTTTGGTTTATTTATCCATTGGGGAGTTTATGCTGTACCCGCCGGTAAGTACGGTGAGGTTGATACCTACGGCGAGTGGATCATGTGGAACACCAAGATGTCGCCCACCGAATATCAAGGTTACGCTAAAAAATTTAATCCGGTTAAATACAACCCAGATCAATGGGCGAAAATTGCGAAAGATGCCGGGATGCGTTACATGGTTATCACTTCTAAACACCACGATGGCTTCGCACTTTTCCCCTCCAAAGCCAGTAAGTGGAATGTCGTTGATGCAACTGCTTACGGCAAAGATCTTTTAGGCCCACTGGTTAAAGCGGCCCACGATCAAGATCTGAAAATTGGTTTTTATTATTCCCACGCCCAAGATTGGGGTAATCGTGGCGGAGCGATTAAAGCATTTAAAGAGGGAGATGGTTGGGACGAGTCTCAAAAAGGAACCTTCGATTCTTATCTCGAAAAAACAGCGATGCCCCAGATACGGGAAATTCTGACCCAGTACCCTATCGATGTTCTGTGGTGGGATACGCCCTTGCACATGTACAAGCCACGGGCTGAGCCGATTGCCAAATTAATCAAAGAAATCAGCCCTAATCTTATCAGTAATACCCGCCTCGGCGGAGGATTTGGCGATTACCATATCGCGGAACAATTTGTGCCCTCCACCGGCTTGAAGGGCGATTGGGAAACCTGTATGACACTCAATAAACATTGGGGCTACAATGCGGCGGATCAAAATTGGAAATCATCCTCCGAACTGATTCAGAAACTCATCGGCATCTGTGCCAAAGGCGGTAACTTCCTGCTCAACGTAGGACCCACCGCCGAAGGGGAAATTCCAGAAGAAAGCGTCAAGCGACTCAACGAAGTAGGTCAGTGGCTCAAAGTGAATGGAGAATCTATTTACGGAACCACCGCTGGACCTTTCACCTTCCTCTCCTGGGGTGCCGCGACTCGAAAAAATCAAACCGTTTACCTTCACGTCTTTAATTGGCCAGCGAACGGTGAGTTACGTTTACCGCTCCACAGCAAAATTAAGAGCACCAAACTACTCGTCGACCCCAGCAAGGAATTAAAGATCACCCAAGATGCCGCGGGCACCATTATTTATCTACCTAAACAAGCGCCGGATAGCGTCGCTTCAGTAATCAAACTAGAAGTGGCTGAAGAGCCCGTCGTTGAACCCATCGCCTCGTTTAACAAAAAGCTGATTGCGACAAGCCAATCATCCAAAAATCCAATCACCGCAGCGCAAGATGGTGACGCCACCCAATATTGGGAAGCCGCGGCAGAAGATAAAAATGCTTATTTAGAATATGATTTAGGTAAGCCCACCCTCATTCACGCGCTCGCCGTGGATGAACCCGATCGCTGGCCACGCTATAAACAAGTGATCCGGGTCGAAATTGAGACCGCCCAAGGTTGGAGTCAGCTACTGACAGCCCCAACCAATGGACACGGACAACTGTTCAGATTTCCAGAAATTAAGGTTCAAAAAATCCGACTACACGTGAAGCGTGAACTGGGACCAGCGGGCGTTGCGGAATGGCAAGTCTACTCACCCGAGTAAACTCGTACCCACACTTGAGATTTTTTCATAGTGCCGTATCGTTGCGGACACTATGAAATCTTTCTCCGTTAAAGCCTTTGGGACCACGGCAGGTAAAAATCCCTTAGCGCCTTTAAATATTAATCGACGTGAGGCAGGGCCCACCGATGTTGAAATGGAAATTTTATACTGCGGGGTATGTCATTCCGATATTCACCAAGCTCGCAGCGAATGGCCTGGCACTGTCTACCCCTGCGTTCCAGGTCATGAAATCGTCGGGCGCGTCACCAAAATCGGATCAAAAGTTACTCAACTTAAAGTCGGTGATACGAGTGCCGTGGGTTGCATGGTTGATTCCTGTCGCACCTGTAGTCACTGCCAAGCTGGACTCGAACAATACTGCGTCAACTACGCCACCTTCACTTATAACAGCCCAGATAAACATTTAGGCGGACACACTTTGGGCGGCTATTCATCGCACATTGTGGTCGACGAAGCCTTTGCTTTAAAAGTTCCTGCCGGACTTGATTTAGCAGCCACCGCTCCCCTGCTTTGCGCGGGCATTACCACTTATTCGCCCCTTAAACATTGGAAAGTGTCGGCGGGTAAAAAAGTGGGCATTGTCGGTCTGGGCGGACTGGGACACATGGGAGTTAAATTTGCCCGCGCCTTCGGTGCGCATGTCGTACTCTTCACAACTTCTGCCAATAAAGTAGCCGATGGATTACGTCTTGGAGCCCACGAAGTAGTTTTGTCCACCGATCCTGCAGCGATGGCTAAACACACCGGTAGTTTCGATTTCATTTTAGACTGTGTATCTGCACTCCATGACATCAATGCGTACATGAATTTGGTCAAACTTGATGGCACCTTGACGCTGGTGGGAGTACCGGAAAAACCCTTAGCCGTTTCCGCTTTTAGTTTAATTCTCCCCCGCAAAAACCTTGCGGGATCATGTATTGGAGGCATCGCCGAAACTCAAGAGATGCTCCATTTCTGTGCCGAACATAAAATTGTTTCCGAGATTGAACTCATCCCCATTCAGAAAATTAACGAAGCCTGGGAACGCATGCTCAAACAGGATGTAAAGTATCGCTTCGTGGTCGATATGGCTTCGCTCAAGAATTAAAGAGACTTTAACTTTTTCAGTTCAGTTTCAGCTTTAGATACTTCCAATTCTTGAGCGGAAATAAGTTGAGCTACCTTATCCTTATCCTTCACCGCTTTTTCAATCGAAGATTCGATAGACGCAAATTGACCGCGGGCCAATTCGACATCTTGGTCATTCAGCGCACCCTCTTTTTGAAGATTTTGTATGTGCGTGATCCGATCTTGAGCGGGCTTCAGCAAATCGTTTCGTAGTTTAATATGTCCTTCGATGACGGTGCGAAGACGTATAAGTTTTTCATACCTAGTACGAGCCTCGCTCAATTTAAATTCTAAGGTTTTTAATCGAGTCTGCTGATCTAGATTTTCCTTATAAACAGTGGCCGGTTTAGTTTCAGCCACGGGCAAAATGGGCATAGGCGAACTCGGCACGATATCTTTTTTAATGATACTATCGGGTTTTGATTTTTCCGAATAACTAAAATAGCCAACGAGACCTAGGCATAATACAATTCCTACCACGATTAAGGACTTAAACTTAAGATTTACTAAACTCACAGAAACTACCTAGGTAATATAATAATTAAAGTCCAGCCTCGCATCTCCCCTTGTCCCC
>JAEMQU010000040.1:0-1610 GCA_016463705.1 Opitutales bacterium
GTTTTTCCGTAACTCGCCATCAGGGAAAGTAGTTTGGTTGAAACTAGCCGAGGCTCCACCGACTCCAAGGAAGCGTCATCTGACCAGGACCCAGTGCCATTAAATCCATTTTCTATTAACTGAGTAGCGGTGGCCCGGGCCCAGCCTTCTTTATTCTTAAACTTTTTACTCAACTCTTCTCTAGCACCATCAGTGGGAATGGTATTTACCGACGCAATGCCGCGATGGATAAAGCGGCCGCCCAAGGGGTCGATAATCCACCAGCGACCATTAATTTTCTCTGTTCGAAAAAAACCGGTGGCTTTTTGCTTCGGCTCAATCACTCCGCTATACTTATTCAAACCACTATCCACTTTAACCGAAGGCATATCCGCCAAAGTGATTGTCTTTTGTAAGGTGAATTTTTCTCCAGGCTTCTTCGCGACCTCAACTTGTTGTTCAGCATTTAATACCGACGCCCCAAGAACGATGCCTAAAAGTGATACGGCGAAATGATTCATAACTTACTTGGCCTCGGGTGCCCTAACTTCAGCGGCTGAAACTTTCCCCTTCAAGTGCTGGTCAAAAAAGGCCGTGACTAGTGGACGTAAATCGCGCTGCTTGGGCTGTAAGTCAAAAGTGTGAGGAGCATCTGGGATAACTTCTAATACACAATTAGCTCCTTTTTCCTTAGAAATGCGTAGAAAAGTTTCACTCTGACTTAATGGCACCGTCTTATCTGCGGTACCATGCACGAGCAACATCGGCGGATCTTTATCATCAATATAATAGATGGGGGATCCACGCTTATAAAGCTCAGGAGCTTCCTCACGGGTCTTCGCAAACATTTTCATGTCGTGGTAATTCATCAAATCCACCGCACCATAGAAACCAACGGCACAATTCACTTTCGGTGAAATATCTTGGTAGGGCTCATCCTTAACTACATCGAATCCATCGGCGGGACCGGTGGTGGCCAGCATCATGGATAGATTCATACCCGCGGAACAGCCAATCGCTCCAATTTTATCAGGATCGACCCCAAGGTTCTTCGCTTCTTTGCGCATGTAGCGAACTGCCGCCTTCGTATCATAAACACTTTGTGGCCAAGTGACCTGATTTTTCATTCGACGTAACTTATAATTGATACTCATACAGACGTAACCTTGGAGCGTTAAGTTTTCGCAAATATTTAATTCACGACCGCGCGCTTTATCACCGTCATTAAATCCACCTCCGTGAATCACGATAATCCCGGGCAACGACTTTGTCGCATCATGATTTAGGGGTGAATAAATATCTGCTTTTTCTTTTCGGGTTCCTCCTAAGAAGGCGACGTCTTTTTGCACCTTAACGGTCGTTGGATAAACCACCTTCTTTTTAAGAACGGCCGGCGTGTCTTCGGAAGCGGGCTCGGAAGTCTTGCTCGCGACCTCTTTAGCCACCACGGGTTCAACGGACTTTACTGCGGGAGTTTCTGCAATGGGTGCAGTCGCTGCCAATAAAGAAGCGAGCAGAATACTGGGGGTAAGCATTCCTCTACCTAATTTCTTAATTTCGTTGAGTCAATCCCTCGAAACTTAAGGCGCACAAATTCCGCAACCCGCTGGGAGATTTTGGAAGAAATCGAC
>JAEMQU010000040.1:1710-4103 GCA_016463705.1 Opitutales bacterium
GTCGTTGGTCCAAACGAACCCGATGGCATACCGACAGGAGTTTTGGCGGGACCGGCGTAATAAACAGGATGGTTCTTAAAGTATTCGGGCAACCCTTCGCCACGTTCTAGACGTTCACGTAATTTAGCATGAGCAATATCACGCGCCACCACCAAAGTTCCGGTTAATGCTAAACGAGTGGTGACTGGATATTTAGATAACTCGGCTAAAATTTCTTTCATCGGACGATTCAAATTAATCGCCACCACCTTAGAAGAGTCTTGATGCTTTCGTAATTCGTCGGGAATGAATTTCCCAGGATGTTCTTCCAGCTGCTCAATCCAAATTCCGTCTTTATCAATGCGCGCCTTGGCATTGCGATCGGCTGAACACGATACGCCCATGCCAATCGGACAGGAGGCACCGTGACGAGGCAAACGTATGACTCTCACATCTAACGCAAACCACTTGCCGCCAAACTGTGCCCCAATACCCAATTGATGAGCGGCCTTAAGTAACTCAGCTTCGAGAGCGATATCACGGAATGCCTGACCGTGCTCATTACCCTGCGTCGGTAATTCATCATAGTAGTGAGTAGAAGCCAGTTTAACGGTCTTCATCGTGGCCTCGGCTGACGTTCCTCCGACCACAATAGCCAAATGGTAAGGTGGACAAGCCGATGTTCCGAGACCCTTCATTTTTTCTATTAAAAATAAAGGTAAAGACTTCGGATTTAAAACCGCCTTGGTTTCTTGAAATAACAAACACTTGTTCGCCGAGCCCCCGCCCTTAGCGACAAATAATAAATCGTATTTCAGTCCAACAGTCGCCGCGATATCGATTTGAGCCGGTAAATTAGTACCCGTATTTTTTTCAGTGTATAAATCGATCGGAGACAACTGCGAATACCTTAAATTATTTTGGACGTAGGCTTGATAAACTCCTAAGGATAACGCTTCGGCATCATCAGCTCCCGTCCAAACCTGCTGACCTTTCTTTCCGGTGATGGCAGCCGTTCCCGTATCTTGGCAAAAGGGTAAAACGCCTTTCGCTGCCACCTCAGCATTACGCAACATCGCCAGTGCGACGGAGCGATCGTTATCACTCGCTTCCGGATCTTTTAAAATATGGGCGACTTGTTCGAGGTGCTTCGTCCGAAGATAAAAATTGATATCATGAAAGGCTTGATTCGCCAAAAGCGTGAGACCCGCTGGATCAACTTTCAAAATGGGCTTACCTTCAAATTCAGAGACGCTGACAAATTCTTTGGTCAGCAGCCGGTACTGTGTCTTATCGGGACCAACCGGAAACGGTTCTTGATAATGAAACGAGGAAGCCATCGTTTATGAAATTAACAAAAACCCTAAAACTCGCAAATATAAACCTTATGAGTATTTAGGTAATTTGGCTAATCGGCCTACTAGAACGGGTCCGATACTTGAGTCCAATGTCGTACCTTCAGCACAATCAATCGACACCAGGGCCAAGCCCGTCTTACCCATAAACGATTTCATCGTCCCAACGATTTTTCCGGTATCGGGAGATTTTAATTCGATATCACCGCGGAGTACTTCGGTCGCAGAAATCTGTCGAAGACTTCGACGTAGACTGCCCATCGACTGTATCCGCGCCATCACTTCCTGTCCCAGATAACATCCTTTATTGTACGACACCCAATCATCTATGCCACACTCTTGAGGGAATTCATTTGCTCCACAATCTTCAGGCACCGAAGGGATGCCCGACTCAATTCGATTTTTTTCTATAAAACTGATGTCCGATTCGTTTGCCTCCATGGACATATCTTTAGGAAATAAAACCTCCCAAGATTCAAAACTCGTACGAGCTGAGGGCCAAAAGCGAATGCCCGAATCAAAGTGCGACACCGCATCACCCCAAACTATTCCTGTCTTCCACTGTGAAGTCTCATCAGTAAGAGTTACGTCATCGGCAATTAAGTTCGAGGACATGACAGCGATGGCATCCGCCGCCGATAAATGAGGACAAAGAATTAAGAAAGACCGATCCGGTTCTTTTATGATCAAAGTATGAGCGAGAACCCGTCCTTTGCGATTTAGCCAAAGCGCATGAACGTTATTAGTTTTTGTTAAATCCGCTGAACACTGTCCCTGTAAAAAGCTCGCCGCATCACTACCGGTCACTCGAATGACTGCGGCTGAAGTTGAAACAATCTGGCGAGCCATAGGTTAAGGCTTAACCTCAATATGTGCTGGTGGCAAATCAGACTGATAACGTTCGTAGGCCTCGATGAGCGCAGCCTCAAAATGTTTGGTGTAAAGTTTCGTGTCAAACAGAGGCGTCGTTAAACGATTCTTGCTCAATTTCACTTTTAACGCGGCTAATTTTTCGGGATGCGTAGCCAAATCCACTGCCCTGTCCTCAAATTCTTGTTC
>JAEMQU010000041.1:0-1119 GCA_016463705.1 Opitutales bacterium
GGCTGTGGGTCGAGGAGTGACACTAACCACACGGCATCAACTCCCTCTGGCATGCCATCACCTGTAGCTAACGATGTGCGAATCTGATTGTGGTCACCTTTCTCCATTTTTTCAAGGACTGCTAAATACTGATCCTCTAATTTGGCTAAATCCTCCCAGCGCTCTGGCTCTTCTTCGCAGACGTCTGCCACTTTTTTAAAATTATGGGCAATTCGTGAACCACCTAACTGATCGCGTAATCTGATTAACTGCTGGGCAAAGGTTTTAGCACTATGGAAATCAAATTTAACTTTTTGATTTTTGGTATCGGGAAACAAGTTGGGATAGTCTTCGCGGTCGAAACTTTCGTCCGTTAACACCTCAATCCAGGCTAACAAAGAGTCCTCACTGTTAGCTATCTCTAGATTGCGATCACCCCAGTTAAGAAAGCTTTCGGGGGTCTCGATTTTGGGAAGTAGTACGCCGTGTGTTGATTGAATGGCGAGCTGCTCGCGAATGAGGCGACCGGCAAACTGCGAGGGCACGATCACTCGATGGGCACTTAAATCAATCGCCTTCATGCCTTCGACTGGTTTGCCCACTGCCAAAATAGCTTTAGCTGTTAACTCAGCTAAACTTCCATTCCAACCAATGAATTGACGTTCAATAGACATTTAAAATGCGGGGACGGTTTGATAGCCGAGGTCCTATGGGTACGCAAGTTCGGCGAAGAATAATTTCTAACTAAATTTATAACACTCAGTCCTACGCGTCGCTGTCGTAGTCGCCGCTGTCCCGATCGTCCTGGGCAATGTCTTCCAAGCGCTCATTGGTTTCTTCATCATCCTCCTCTTGGGTATTCATGGGGCCAGGGCGTGGACTCCAAAAGCCGCCCTCGTCCCCGCCATCCCCGCCGCCATTGGATCCCGATACTAACCACCCAGCAAATAGGCCAAAAGTGAGTAAATTCAGTAAACCATAGCCGGATGACTTGGTCTCCATCTTCTCTGTCCTCTGCTGTAGTTCACTCAAGGGCTTCCAGTCCTTCATTCCCTCCGTCCAATAGTAATCGGTGTCCAGAAGTACCCCTTGTTCGATGCGCCAACGTATTTCTTTGGCCTCAAACTCCCCAATGACCTT
>JAEMQU010000041.1:1219-4047 GCA_016463705.1 Opitutales bacterium
AACCTCCCATCGGAAAGTCCATCTTTTCGACATTCTTGTAACGGAGTCGGGTCGGGCTTGCCAGCGGGAGGGGCGACAGACATAAGGGATGCGATATGGCACGATGCATTCCGGAACGTTTGCACACCGCTCAGTACGAGAAATCGGAAAGCGACATCTTGGAGCGTCTTCGTTTCGAACTCCCCGACGAATACATCGTCATTCCGTGCTTAGAAATTCCCCGTCAAAATGGTGTATTCGATTCCGAAGCTGATTTCGTCATACTTCATCCCCGCGGTCGCTTAGTGCTCGAGGTCAAAGGCGGCCAAATCGTCTGCGAAAGCGGCAAATGGATGCGTGAGCGCGGATCACGCTACGAAAAAATGGTCCCACCATTCTATCAGTCTCGTGATAACTCCTACGAAATACACGACTATCTGGTTAAAGTTTTCGGAAAAGAAACGCCCGAAGGCAGTATGGTTTTCGACCAAGCGATCGTTTTTCCTGATGTCGATTTTAATATCGAAACCATCGAAGTAGCCCTGCGCCGCATTGTTGATCGCAAGGAATTAGCTCAAGCAGACTTTGCTGAAATTTGTGAACGATTATTGGATAATGCCGCTGAGCGTTATCTCAAAAGATTTCCCGAAAAGAAATTACCAGAGCCTCTGACCTCTGAGCAACTGGTTGCCGTCGCCCAAAAGTTACGTCCTGATTTCCGTCTGACGGCGAATCTCACCGCTGATGAAATGGACATCGAATTGATTCGTCTTTCCGCCTCGCAATTACACGCCCTGGACATGGTCACGGAGAATAAACGTCTCCGCATTACAGGCGGCCCAGGCTCGGGCAAAACGCTCCTCGCGATGGAGATGTGTCGACGTGAATTAGAAAAAACTCCCACTGCGAAAATTGGACTGATTTGTTTTAATCGTTACCTCGGAGGATTTCTTTACGACGTCGTCCAGCGCGAAAGCCTCACCACCGTTACCGCAGGTTCTTTTTATTCATTCTGCGACACACTCATCGGAACGCCCGGCGATCAGCGTGAAACGAATCCCGAATATTATACGCAGCGAGTGCGCCAAGCTCTGGTCGCCGCCAAGAAAATTTCTCAGGACGATAAATATGATTTGTTGGTGGTCGATGAAGGACAGGATTTTCGTGACGACGGTGATATGCTCTTGTTGATGGATACTTTGCTGAAGGGTGGGTTAAAACGCGGACGTTGGAGATGGTTTGAAGATGCTGATCAGTATTTAAATCCTGAGCCAACCACTCCACCGCTGCATGATCACATTGAATTATTAGAAATATTAGATGAAGCTCCATTCGCTAAGCTGGATAACAACTGGCGTAACACCGAACAGATTGCGCAGAAGGTTGCCAAGGTGATGGGGCAGACCGTTAAGCAGTCGTCCCGTATTTTTGGTCCAGCCATCGCCACCGCACCTTTGAAAGAAGGGAAGGAGTTCGCCATGCTCGATGCGTTGATACAGAAAGTAGTCCTGAAGGATTTTGATCCTAAAGATATCGTGATCATAAGCATGCATGGTGCCGGTCGAGAGTCATACAAAGATAAAGACATGGTCGCGGGACTTAAACTGATACCGTACGACCCGATGAAGCCCTATGAGAGTGGCACTATTCGGTGCTCCACGGTTTATAAATTTAAAGGTATGGAATCCCATGCGGTGGTCCTGACTGATTTTGATAAATTAGACTCCGTGCGGGATCGACGGAAGGCCTACGTGGGGATGTCCCGTGCCCGGTATGCCTTGTACATGGTCGTGAGCAATCAGGTCGAAGAAGCCCTTAAAAGGGACTAGTTTTTTACAATCATTTTAAAGAAATTTCTCTTGTTAGTTAGGCATGGATTTCTAGTGTCATGGATGTGATTAGTACCAAGCGCCACGTCAACCAGTCCCTCGACATCGCTTACTAATTACCCGTCACTACATAACTTCTGCTGTGATTTCACTGCGAAACTTTTAAGTAAGTTCGCACTTATTCAATGGGCTTAATTCGCTCCGCCATCGGAGTGTATGGGCTTATTGAAATCGCAACCAGGGTTTTGGACGGAATCTCATGTTCTACTACTCACCTAAATCTAAAGAACTCACGCTCGATAATAGTATTTATATTACGAAGCTAACGCCCATGTTCATTCGTTCCCTGTTTGAATCATTTGTTGGCGGCGATCCGCGCTTTGCGGGGTCGTTCATCACCGGCCGACTTCCTAGCCAATTTCAAATTCATGGATTTAACCAAGCTGGCATGATTGTCATCAACCAATGCAACATGGAGAATGTGCAGATGGTGATGATTGATTATCGCACCGGTGATAAAGAGTTGGTGCAGTATTTGGTTAATCGGCTCGGTACGGCTGTGGTAGAGCACAAGGGAACGGAGTCTAAACAAGACGTCATGGACTTCTGTGAAAGCGTCTCAAAGTTTTTTGAAAGACTGCAGCAAAAACAATCAGAGCAAAACTGTCTGGTGACCGAGTCCGCGATTGAGTCGGCGCGCGAATGTGGCTTCCAGGATTTTGAACAGCTCTCTGTAGCGATTGCTGATACGAGGGGAGTGCGGAAGCGTTTGATGCAAAGTCTTCCTCATTCATTTTCGTATCGCTTAGCCTTGAGAAAATATCGCGCCAAACCCGCCTACGTTAAAACTATATTATACAAAGATCAAAAGGTGGTACTTGATCAGGTTATTCAGGTCACGAGTGGCGACGGCGAATTAGTGTTGTCGGTGCACTGCACCTGGGATCTCGAGGAATGCCGCCTGGTCATCGGCCTCGTCACCGAACACTTCAACCTCGATTTCTAAAAAAGGGGTCAGAC
>JAEMQU010000042.1:0-1583 GCA_016463705.1 Opitutales bacterium
CCTTTTCGGAAAAATATAAAATCAGTTTTGCGGCGACACCCGAAGAGCTTTTAAACAATCCCGCGATTGATATTATCTGTCTTTGCACCGCGAGCGGTAATCACCTCGAGCCTGCCCTCGCCTGCGCCCAAGCCGGCAAACATGTCATCGTTGAAAAACCCATCGAAGTCACCCTCGCCCGCTGCGATCAAATGATTTCAGCCTGCCATCAAGCAGGTGTCACCTTGGGCGGTATTTTACCCCGTCGATTTGGTCACGGTGCCGTCGCACTTAAGTCAGCAATTACAACAGGTCGCTTCGGACAAATTACTTTAGCGAGTGCACTCATTCCCTGGTGGCGCAGTCAAGAATACTACGACTCAGCTGCGTGGCGCGGTACTCAAAAACTCGATGGCGGTGGCGCACTCATGAATCAAGGCATCCACACGATTGATCTTCTTGTTTGGCTACTCGGACCCGTCAAACGCGTGTCTGCTACCATGGGCCTCGTCGCCCACAAAAATATCGAAGTTGAAGATATCGCCACGGGGTGGATTGAATTCACCAACGGCGCCCGCGCCACCATCGCCGGTACGACCACCTGCTGGTCTCAGAACGGTCTCCCCGCTGAGATTCGTATCCACGGAGCCACCGGCTCAGCCATCTTACACGACGATAAGTTGGTAACGTTTGAATTCAAAGAGCCTCAGCTATCCGATCAAAAACAAATCAGTAAAAATACTCAAGGAGCGGGCGCCAATGACCCTAAAGCCATTGATACCGATTGGCATAAAGCTAATTTAGAAGAAATTATTGGGGCCATTCACGAAAACAAAAAACCTTCGGTTGATGGAATCGAAGGTCGTAAAGCGGTAGAGTTAATCTTGGCTCTTTATCAATCGGCCCAACAAAACGGCCTGCCGATTAATCTTTAATTTTGTGCGTTTTGTTTTTCTACTTTTTCTATTCGCTCAAACTTTCCTAAGTTGCGCAGCCGAAGAAAAATTATTTAGCGAGAACCAGTGGCACGCCGTCATCGTTATTTCCGATAGTCCCGAAATTGATGAATGGTATGCAGCGCGAAGTTTGAGTGACTGGGCAGAAGTGGTAACGGGTAAAAAAATCAGCGTGCTTTCTGAATCAGAAAATCCGCCAGCCAAGTTATGGAAAATTTATGTAGGTAAAACTCAAGCATCCATAGCAAACCAAGTGACAGTACCTTCACGCCGTGGTGATGTCGCCATGAGAGCCGTTAAAGACAAGTCCGTCTACGTGATGGGAAACAATCCAGCTGCCACGAGAATAGCAGTCGGACGATTCTGTGAACAGGTTCTGGGGATTACCTTTTGCCAACCAGGCATCAAAGGCGCTGACTACTCGCGTCTAAAAGATATTTCCATCCCATCCGCAGATTTATTTCAGCCAGCTTTTTACTGGCGCACGATAGGTGGCTTAAGTAACGAAGTTTCGAAAGACTGGGCGTATTCGGTGGGCTTCGGCGACAAACTAGCTTTTTCACATAACTTGCATAAAATATTTACCGAAAATGAGTGGAAAACAGATCCGACTTTCTTTGCCGAAGGCCAACAAGGTTACATTAAGCC
>JAEMQU010000042.1:1683-3949 GCA_016463705.1 Opitutales bacterium
AAAGCACCGACGATAAAAGTTAATGCTGATATTTTCCCGTGGGTCTGTGTGGATCGCATAGGCTATGCAAATGAAGAATTCGCCCAACAAGATATTGAAAACTGTACGGCATGGGTTAAGTCAGGCGCCGACAGTGTGGGAGCCTATGACTATTGGTATGGAAATAGTTTCTGTATTCCACGAATTAATTTCTCAGCCCAAGCAAAGAGTATTAAATCCCTAAATCAAATAGGCGTCACCGGTTGGTATGCGGAGTTGTATCCCGTTTGGGCGTTCGATGCCCCGAAGGCTTGGGTGGGCGCCAAACTACTAGAAAATCCCGCAGCCGATCCTGAGACATTATTAAATCAGTGGTTTAAAAGTGCCTATGGACCAGCGGATAAACCCATGCGCACTATTTTTAAGGTGATTGAAGATGAATGGATTCGGGCCGCGCAGGCCCAAGGCAAAAATCAGTGGCTGTATGGTTTTTTCGAGGAAGCAGCCGGCGAAATTCTGAGCGATCAAGCCATTGAGAAAATTACGCAAAACCTGGCGGTCGCAGAAACGGAATTGGCGAGAAACAAAAAGCCCAATGAACGAGAAAAGAATTATCAATGGCGACTGAGTCAATTCAGGGATGCCTGGAATTTAGTCGTCGATTTTCGCGAGGTCGTAAGACTGCGCAAAGCTCAACCAACGAGTCCCGATGAAGCTCTGGTTGCACTGCAAAAACTCATTGAGGGCGAGGAGTTATTGGAGGACGAACAAACCCGATTTAATTTCAAGTGGGGCACCACGAGTCAGAAAATACAGTGGAGCCGATTCACCTCAACTAATCCACGGGAGAAATGGATGGGCATGATTAAACTCAAGCCAGAATTAAATAGTGAGCTCCTTAAATCTATCCAACAAGATATACCGTGCTTAACTATTTTTTACTGGGAATATGCCTCAAAAAAATCAGCCGTCAAAATCCTCAACTCTGCCACTACTACACAATCATTACTAAAAAATTGGGTTATAGAAACTAGTCCGCGAAAAAATTCCGAGAGGCGCGATGAAGTAACCAGTCTTTTGATGTTTAAAAACCAAAGTGGTGTTCTAAGTCACACCGAAACACTGGGGCCGAAAAAATTATTGAAATTCAGCCTGATGCATAAACCCGTGGGCGGAAAAGTAATGTTGGTCGCGACTTTCAAAGGTCGTGATGCCGTTGGTCATGACTCGACGGGACAAGAACGCAGCCTGACTCGATCGCAGCTTGTCAATGAATCCACGGGTGCACTAATTATTTCATCGCCCAGCTGGACCGAACAAGTGGAATTTAAGGTTCAGTTCGAAAATGCGATTGAGTTGAAGACCCTCGAAATCAGTCAGTTGAATCTCGAGTAAATTCTTTTTACTCTAGCGTTAGATAAAGGTGTTGCCCTACCCTCATTAAATCTAAAGTTAATCGAACCTTGCCCTATGTATCAATTTTCTAAGCGAGTTTTTGACATCTTCTTTTCGCTGGCTTGGCTCATTGGGTTTTCTCCTCTCTTAATAGTCGTGGCAATTTTAGTACGCCTTAAACTCGGTTCGCCCATTTTATTTATTCAGGAACGCCCTGGTAAAGACGCGAAGCCTTTTCGCATGGTGAAATTCCGGACGATGACGGATGCCAGAGATGAAGCAGGAAATTTACTGCCTGATGAAGTGCGACTGACGGCCTTTGGAAAATTCCTGAGATCCACGACCCTGGATGAATTTCCCGAAATGTGGAATGTACTCGTCGGAGAGATGAGCGTCGTCGGCCCACGGCCTTTGATGATGCGCTACTTGCCTCGTTATAATAGTTTTCAGGCACGGCGCATGGAGATGAAACCAGGGGTCACGGGTTTGGCCCAAATCAATGGTCGCAACGCCATCAGTTGGGATGAGAAATTTGCCCTCGATGTTTCGTATGTTGATAACAGTAGCTTTTGGTTGGACCTTAAAATCGTCGTTAAAACTTTCTTCGTGGTGATAAATCGTAGAAATATCAACTCCAGTAAGGCCGCCACGATGGAAGAGTTTATGGGTGATACAAAATAACTTGGCTACGGAGCTATTTAGACTAAATAAATACTATGAAATACCTCATCACAGGTGCAGCAGGTTTTCTCGGGACCAATCTAGCATTAAGATTACTGCAAGACGGTCATGAGGTGATTGGACTCGATAACCTTCATTCAGGTAGTAAGTCAAATATCGCTCTCTTAAAAACAAAACCGAAGTTTAGTTTTATCGATCATGATGTGGTTAA
>JAEMQU010000043.1 GCA_016463705.1 Opitutales bacterium
TCGCTCTCTTAAAAACAAAACCGAAGTTTAGTTTTATCGATCATGATGTGGTTAACCCTTACGATATTAAATGTGATGTAGTTTGCAATTTGGCATGTCCAGCCTCGCCGCCTCATTACCAACGCGACCCTATTTACACGCTTCGTATTTCGGTCCTAGGTACACTTAATGCTCTAGAAAACGCTGAACGTTATAAAACTATACTACTGCAAGCCTCTACCTCTGAAATTTATGGCGATCCACTGATTCACCCTCAATCAGAAAACTACTTGGGAAATGTTAACTCGATTGGACCTCGGGCTTGTTATGACGAGGGTAAGCGAGCAGCGGAGACACTCTGTGCGGACTTTCAACGGTTAGGTCGAGTCGACGCACGTATTGTCCGCATCTTTAATACCTACGGACCCCACATGCGTGGTGACGATGGACGCGTGGTGACCAACTTCATTCTCCAGGCGCTGAAAGGCCAGGCACTCACGGTGTATGGCACCGGTCAACAAACCCGCTCCTTCTGCTATGTGGACGACCTTATTGAGGGCTTTATTCGTGTACTCGCCCTCACCGCTAATCCGGGTCCCATCAATCTCGGTAATCCCAATGAGTTCACCATGCTCGAGCTCGCCGAAAAAGTCCAAGTACTCGTCGGATCCAAACTTCCCATCGTGTTCAATCCCCTGCCCGTCGACGACCCCAAGCAACGCTGCCCCAATATCGATAAAGCAAAAAAACTCTTAAACCACTGGGAACCCCAAGTTCAACTCCGCGAAGGCCTCGAAAAAACGGTTTTGTTTTTTAAGTCGCAAAATAAATAGGCACAAAAAAACCGCCAGAGATTGGCGGTTTTATTTTGTGATTTAGTTTGGGATTATTTCGAGAACAGTTTGACCATCGAATCAATGACTCGATTGCGTTCGCTGTCCGACATCCCTGAGCCAGACGGAACACAAAGGCCGTGTTCAAACATTCGATCACTGGCTCCACGTCCATGATACTCCGCTTGCGCAAAAATGGGCTGCAAGTGTAAGGGCTTCCAAATGGGTCGACTTTCAATATCTTCTTTTTCTAGAGCAAGTCTTACGTCTTCACGCGATACCGCTGACTTACTGGGGTCGATGGTTAAACAGGTCAGCCAGTGAGTGGACTTACCCCAAGAAGCTTCTGGCTGCATCGTGACACCCGGGAATGGCTTAAACGCTTCTTGGTAAGCGGCAAAGTGAGAACGACGACGGGCGACCTTCTTACTTAATTCACTTAATTGGCCACGACCAATACCCGCACAAATATTACTCATCCGATAATTATAACCAATCGTTGTGTGTTGATAATGCGGCGCCGGATCGCGCGCCTGGGTTGATAAAAATCGAGCGGTGGTCGCCAGCTTCTCGTCATTCGTGACCAACATGCCGCCACCCGACGTGGTGATAATTTTATTTCCGTTAAAGGAGTGAATTCCAGCCCAACCCATTGAACCTGGCGTACCACTCTTATAGGTGGCTCCCAATGCCTCGGCGGCGTCTTCGATGAGTTTAATGCCGTGCTTATCGCAGCACTCTTTAATGGGCTGAATATCAGCAGATTGACCGTATAAATGAACCAAGACTAATGCCTTGGGAATTTTACCAGCACGTACCTTTTTCTCGATGACTTCAATCGCTAGAGCCGGATCCATGTTCCAGCTAACTTCATCGGAATCAATAAACACTGGATGGGCTCCTAAATAAGTTATCGGGGCAGCTGAGGCGACAAAAGTTAATGATGAACATAAAACTTCGTCACCCGCCGTCACCCCTGCGAGGCGCAGTGCTAAGTGCAAGGCGGCAGTGCCGGAAGATAGTGCGACCGCGTATTTTGTCCCAACGACTTGAGAAAATTCTTTTTCAAAGGCGTCAATATGTGGTCCCACGGGAGCGACCCAATTAGTGGCAAAAGCCTCATTCACATAGGCCTGTTCAAGTTTACCAATATCAGGCGCAGATAAATAAATTCGTGGCATAAATTATTTCCAAGGTTGGTTTTGAAAGATTCCAGTTTCTTCTAAGGCGTTAAAAATTTTGGCGTTGGCTGGATCGGCGAGTAAAGTTTTGACGGGTAGAAAAGTAGAGACGCGAATAAACATTTGTTCGTTTTTTTGGTTAATTCCAAATTCTTTAAAGTCTTTGATGAGCAAGGGAAGTCTTTCGATCCGCCCCTTGAGCCCAGCGCGCCAGCCTTGTTCTTGATCAGCGTAACGATTGGGCTGCCCGTTGACCAAGTGCCAAAATAATACATTCTGGCGGGGACCCTGCGGGGTGATGTACTGACCGTATTCATAGGGTTGTAAGGCACGAGTGCCCACCGTACCAGCCACGGCAAAATCGCGATCGGTTCGGGTGCAGCCATTATTGACCCAACACGAGTCAGGATTGTGCGTACCCACATCGGCTACCGAAACGGTGGAGGGTTCCCAGTAAGCAATATAGATAAGAAATTGAGATTTATTCTTGGTGTATAAATACTGGGTGGCCTGACTGTAATTTAAGATACCCTGCACATTAGCTTTGGCTGCATTAGAATCGCCCAGCGGAATAGCTTCGCGCCTCCAACCATCAAAACCATCGGGTGGTAAAATCTTTTCGAGATTCCCCGTGAAACGACGTGAGCGGGGGGTTAAAAATTCCGTATAAACGACCAAAGCAAAAATACTTAATAATAAAAACCCGCCAAAATATAAGATAAATTTTTTCATAAGTGATTTATAAAATACGCGCCGGGTTGCCAACCACGGTCACGCCCTCGGGCACATCGGATATCACCACCGAGCCAGCACCAAGAATCGATTTACTACCTACTTTTTTACTCGGTATAATCGAAACCCGACTTCCTAAAAAGACTCCGTCGCCAATAGTAACGCGGCCGGTAACATCGCACTGGGCACACAGCGTACACCATGCACCAATGATCCCATCGTGTCCAATGGTCGTATTCGGCCCAATCATCGAAAAATCGCCAATCGAAATATCCACGGAAATACTCGCTCCAGGACAAACGACCACCCCGCGACCCATCTTTACTCTTTCGCCAATCACCGCCGTAGGATGAATAAAAGAAATAAACTCCGCCTTCTGCTCAATCAATGGAGCCAGTAATTTTGATTTAACCAAAGGAAGTCCTAACGCACAGATATAAACATTTGAGTTTGAAACTTGGTGATTCTTTAAAAGCGCCACGCTGGCGAAATTACCAACGGGATTGAGGGCGTCGAGATTGTCGTCCAAAAATCCCGCCAGAACCCAACTCTTGTTGAATTCGGGATGTTGCTTGATCCAGGCATAAACTTCTCGACCAAATCCGCCAGCACCGACAATAAAAAGTTTTTTCATGATTGAGGGATAAGTTGAATGAGTTCTCGAATGGTTTTACACTGACGGATTTCCTGGCCCGTGACAGTCATTTTATAGGCGTGTTCGAAATGAGAAATCACCAATAAAATCGCCAGCGAGTCCCACTGGGGCAATCCACTCAAAGGAGCGTCGGGCGACACCCCCACAAGTACATCGACTTCTTTTTGAAGCGCTTGAAGATGTGATTCGAAAGTTAATGACATTATTTTAAAGGATAGGGCTGAATCGGACACGTAATGACTGGACCAATCTCGGAAGCAAAAGCTGCCCAAGATAGGCCTACCCCGAATCCACAGCCCACAATTTTCTGTGATCGGCTTGCGAGTTTTTCTCCTAAACCCTCAATCAATGCAGCGGGAATAGACGCCGAGCTTTGGTTTCCATATTTCTCAACTAAGTTCGACGGAACATGAGCAGCTTTTAATCCACACTTAGTCGCAATATTTTCGATAATAAATTTATTAGCTTGGTGTAAGACCAAGGCATCCACCTCGGCCAGTTGCCATGCTGCATTTTTAATAACGGTGTTGATGGCGGCGGGAACTTCTCGGAGGGAAAAATT
>JAEMQU010000024.1 GCA_016463705.1 Opitutales bacterium
AAGAAATCGCGGCCAAAGTTTTAGCTAAACTCAAGGCCGATGCCGAAGCTTACCTCGGTGAAAAAGTTACCCAAGCAGTGATCACAGTACCTGCATACTTTAATGACTCCCAACGTCAGGCCACCAAAGACGCCGGCACCATCGCTGGATTAGAAGTACTTCGTATTGTTAACGAACCAACCGCTGCATCCTTGGCTTATGGTTTAGATAAGAAGGGTGATGAGAAGATTGCAGTTTACGATTTAGGTGGTGGAACTTTCGACGTCTCGATTCTCGAAATCGGTGGCGGCGTTTTCGAAGTTAAAGCAACCAATGGCGATACCGAACTCGGTGGCGATAATTGGGATGAACGCATTATCCAGTGGCTCATTGATGGATTCCGCGCTGAACAAGGAATCGATCTCTCTAAAGATCCGATGGCTCGTCAGCGTCTGAAAGAAGAAGCAGAAAAAGCGAAGATTGCTTTATCCTCTTCGAACTCAGTCGACATCAATTTGCCATTTATTACGGCCGATGCGACTGGTCCAAAGCACCTTAACGTTACTCTCACCCGTGCCCAAATGGAAAAGGTCTGTGATGATCTTTCCGAGCGCACCAGAAAACCTTTCGAAAACTGCTTAAAGGATGCAGGCCTTTCGATGACTGAAGTTGATGAACTCGTCCTGGTCGGTGGGATGACTCGGATGCCTAAGATTAACGACATCGCTCGTTCACTCGCTGGCAAAGATCCACACAAAGGTGTTAATCCTGACGAAGTCGTTGCGATTGGCGCTGCTATTCAGGCCGGTGTTTTAAAGGGCGACGTCAAAGACGTTCTCTTGCTCGATGTTACACCTTTAACGCTCTCGATTGAAACCATGGGCGGTGTGTCGACCGCGATGATTGACCGTAACACCACGATTCCGACTAAGAAATCACAAGTGTACTCCACCGCTGCCGACAATCAGCCCGCTGTAGATATTGTTATCCTGCAAGGTGAACGTCCGATGGCTAAAGACAACAAACACCTCGGTACATTTAAGCTCGATGGTATTATGCCAGCGGCTCGTGGTACTCCACAAATTGAAGTGACCTTTGATATCGATGCGAACGGTATTTTACACGTCAGCGCGACGGATAAAGGAACCGGCAAAGCTCAAAAGATTTCCATCACGGGATCTTCGGGTCTCTCTAAGGAAGAAGTTGAGAAGCTCCGTAAGGAAGCTGAACTCCATGCCGATGAAGATAAGAAAGCTCGTGATGGTGCCGAAGCGCGCAATCAACTCGACGCCATTATCTTCCAAGGTGAAAAACAAATCAAAGAAAACGGCGACAAGTTCCCTGGCGAAACCAAGGCTCAAGCCGAAGCTGCGATCAAGGAAGGTCAAGAGCTCCTCAAGAAACCTGAAGCCACTGCTGAAGAGTTCCAAAAGGCGCACGAAGCCATCATCAAGCCACTCAGCGAAGCCGCTCAGGCGATTTACGCAGAAGCCGCCAAGCAAGCCGAAGCTAACCCACAAGGTGGCGCCGAAGCTAAAGACGGAAAAGCTAAAGATGGCAAAGTAGTCGACGGCGACTTCGAGGTTGTCGACGACGGTAAGAAATAATCTCTCATAATGTTCTTAAAAGGGCCAGCCAACCAGCTGGCCCTTTTTGTTTTTATATCGCTCAGCCGTTGACCAAATGCCTCGGCTGTGTTGCCTTTAAAGTGTGAAATCTTCCGAGCAGTTATTCCAAGAAGCCCTAGCGATGATTCCCGGTGGGGTTAATTCCCCCGTGCGAGCCTTTCGCTCGGTCGGTGGCACACCTTTTTTTACGAAGTCAGCCAACGGTGCACGCTTAACGACCGTCGATAATAAACAACTCGTTGATTTTGTTTTAACCTGGGGACCAGCGATTCACGGACACAACGATCCTGAAATTCGTCGAGCAATCCAAGAAGCCTTGGAGGCCGGCACAAGTTTTGGTACGCCGAATCCGCTGGAGGTTGAAATGGCTCAACTGATTTTAGAATGCGTGCCAGCAGTTAAAAAAGTTCGTATGACCAATAGCGGAACCGAAGCTACGATGTCGGCTATTCGCTTAGCTCGCGGTTACACGGGTCGCGAAAAAATTATTAAATTTTCAGGATGCTATCACGGTCACGTCGATTCGCTTTTAGTGAAGGCGGGCTCGGGCGCGCTGACCCAGGGTAATCCCGATTCGGCTGGAGTCACCAAGGGAACCGCGGCCGATACGCTAGTGGCTGAATATAATAATTTACCAGACCTCGAAAAAATCTTTGAAGCCAATCCCGGTACTATCGCGGGTGTGATAATCGAACCTTATCCCGCCAATGTTGGATTAATTTTACCGCAAAAAGGATTTCTCGAAGGCCTGCGAAATCTTTGTACGAAACACGGTGCGGTATTAATTTTTGATGAAGTGATGACCGGCTTCCGTCTGTCCTTAGCTGGCACTCAGGGATTACATAACGTGGTGCCTGATTTAGTTTGTTTGGGAAAAATTATTGGTGGCGGACTTCCCGTGGGGGCGTTCGGAGGCAAGGCAGAGATCATGGATAAACTCGCGCCGCTCGGTCCGGTTTATCAAGCAGGCACGCTCAGTGGAAATCCACTCGCCATGGCGGCTGGCTTGGCAGCGGTCAGAAAATTGAAACGTGAAAATCCTTATCAGAGACTAGATAAACTCGGGATAAAAGTTCGCGATACCTTATTGTCTGCGGCGAAGGCGAAAGGAATTCCTCTGCACGTTCCGCAAGTCGGTTCGATGTTCTCATTATTTTTCAACCCCGAGGTAGTTACCAATTACGATCAAGCGATTGCGTCGAACGGTGATTTGTATCGTAAAGTATTTCGCTACGCGTTGGACCATGGGGTATATTTAGCACCTTCGCCTTATGAGACGGCTTTTATCTCGACCGCTCACGAAGGGGTCGACATTGAACAAGCCTGCACTACACTGGATTTAGCAATTCGCTCACTTTAATTAATCATGACTAAACTTTCATTCATCGGTGCGGGGCGTATGGCTGGGGCTATCGTGCGTGGCCTCATTCGCTCTGGCGCCTGTTTGCCTGGCGATATCAGGATCATCGGCGGTGCCAATCATTCAGCAAAAGACCTAGCCAAGGAAACGGGCGTAATCATCGCCACCAGTGCGGAAGATTTATTTGCGGGTGCTGACGCCGTTGTCGTTGCCTGCAAACCTCAACAATTCTCGTTGCTCAATGAGTCCTATGGGAAATTGGCGAAAGATAAATTAGTCTTATCGGTTTTGGCGGGAACGCGTTTGGCGACTCTCACACAATTTTTTAATTCATCCCGGAATGTTGTACGGACAATGCCCAATACACCTGGAGCGATTGGGAAGGGTGTAACCGCTCGTTGCTCGGCAAAAGATCTTACGCCTGCGGATAGAGCGATGGTGGAGGCCATTTGTGGCGGGTTGGGGATGACTTTAGAAATCCCAGAAAACATGTTCGATGCTGTCACCGCTGTCTCGGGCAGTGGTCCTGGATTTTTCTTTGAGTATGTATCGGCGTATGAAGAAGCGGCTGTGGAGCTTGGATTCACGCCCGCCCAAGCACAGTTGCTCGTCAGACAAACCTTTTTAGGTTCGCTGGCCTTATTGCAGTCGACTCAGGAGACGCCGGAAAATTTACGCAATCAAGTCACCTCGCCTGGTGGAACGACTAAAGCTGGCTTAGAAGCTCTCGCTAAGAATCAATTTCGTGATGCTGTTAAGTCGGCTCTAGTTGCCGCCAAGAATCGCTCCGAAGAACTTGGTAAATAAGTAAGTAAGGGGACAAGTGGGCAAGGTGACACGGGGACAAGGGGAGATGTAGGACGCAACGCTGTCGCGCCCCTACCTGTGTCCCCTAAACTTATTTACTTATTCCAAGGGGCGCGGGCCATGAGGAGTCCCATGCCACACCAATCGGTAATTCCCGCAAAGATTAGTCCGGCGCCAATAAAAGCACTCAGGAAATAAAAATTAGGATTCACAAAATATCCGAGGGCTATGCCTAGACAAACTAAACTGCCGGCACCGATGCGCACTTGCCGTTCAATCGAAATGGTTGAGCTGCTACCTTTTTCAATCGGGAGATTCGCTTCAACGCAGGCATGGGTTCCGCCTTCCACCACGAGAAGATTAAATGAACCCGCTTGAAGAATTTCCGCTGCCTTTCTGGCCCGGCCACCTTTTCCACAGAGTAAAACAATCGCAGGGTTTTGCTTATCACCGATGAGCTTTTTCACATCATCGCACGTGATTGAGTTTAAAGGCAAATTCACGGCACCTTGTACTCTCACGCTGCGGTATTCGGCCGGCGATCTGACATCGACTAAAATTTTATCATGTCCCTCGAGCTTCTGTAATTGCTCAACGGAGATGACTTTAAATTTTTCACTCATTTTAGGAGAGGCGATTAACGGCGCTGACTAAGGCTTTTAAACCTGCGATTTCTATATTGGGATCTACGCCCCCGCCCCAAACCGTTTTTCCGCTATCGGACTGTAAAGAGACGTAGGCGGCAGCTGAGGATTCTTCGCCTGATGATAAGGCGTGTGAGCGATAATCGCGCAGGGTGAACTTGGCCCAGCCCTTATTGGCAATGGCATGGACCAAAGCGCTGATCGGACCATTACCTTGGCCTTCAATGCGCATTTTTTCTCCGCGGTATTTTACTTCTGCGGTGCACTTTACCGATTCCTTGCTGGTGGATTGCGTGTTGAAATCAATTAATTCAAGGGGTGTAGAAACATTCACAAACGCCAAACGGAATTTATCGTGAATTTCTTTAGGGGTTAATTCACGACTCAAGCTATCAGCGTATTGTCCGATATTATTGCCCA
Organism: Opitutales bacterium; assembly: GCA_016463705.1. GTDB lineage: Bacteria > Verrucomicrobiota > Verrucomicrobiia > Opitutales > UBA953 > UBA953. Next base: position 4,839 of record JAEMQU010000024.1, read on the forward strand.
CTTCGGGGTGCATGAGCTTGGGTAAATCAAAACCAAATTCTCGGTCTAAAATATAGGCGACTCCACCTTTGCCACTTTGCGAATTAATGCGGATGATGGCTTCGTAGGATCGACCAATATCCATGGGGTCAATCGTGAGGTAGGGGACTTGCCAGGCGCTGTGTTGTCCGTCTTTATTGCGACGGTCCATCCCTTTTTTAATCGCATCTTGGTGTGAGCCAGAAAATGCGGTGAAGACTAAATCACCAGCGTAGGGGTGGCGTTCGTGAACGCTCATCCGTGTGCAACGTTCGTAGATTTCCCGAATTTGTGGTAAGTTGCTAAAATTCAACTGAGGATTAATGCCGTGCGAGAACATGTTTAGCCCGACGGTAACGATATCTAGGTTGCCCGTGCGTTCACCGTTACCAAATAAAGTGCCTTCCACGCGATCAGCTCCGGCCATTAAACCTAATTCCGTGGCGGCAACGCCCGTTCCGCGGTCATTGTGGGTGTGTAACGAAACCACGGCACTCGCTCGATTTTTTAAATGAGTGCAGAACCATTCAATCTGATCCGCGTGGGTATTCGGTGTGCCGGCTTCAATGGTGAGCGGTAAATTTAAGATAATTTTTCTTTCTGCGGTCGCACCCCAAGCTTTCGAAACCGCTTCGCAAACTTCTAACGCATATTCTGCTTCCGTTAAGACGAAGGTTTCTGGACTAAACTCAAATTGCCACTGAGTTTCGGGTAAGGCGTCGGTTAATTGACGAACTAATTGCGTGCCGGCTACGGCCATTTCTAAGACTTTTTCTTTGGATAAGCCGAAAACGATTTCGCGTTGGGCGGGATTGGTCGGGGTGTAGAGGTGAACAATCGCACGATGGGCACCTTTTAAGGAGTCGATGGTGCGACGGATTAAATGTTCGCGGGCCTGAACTAAGACCTGAACGGAAACATCGTTCGGGATTAACTTTTTCTCAATCAACTCGCGCGTGAAAGCAAATTCCGTGTCGGACGCGGAAGGGAATCCAATTTCAATTTCCTTAAAGCCGATGTCGCATAACATTTTAAACATCTCCAATTTTTCGGAGACGTTCATGGGGATCGCTAAGGCTTGGTTACCGTCGCGTAAATCGACCGAGCACCAGCGAGGTGCGTGGGTGATCGACGCGTCGGGCCATTGGCGTTTTTCTAAACGCACCGTTTGGAAGGGACGGTATTTGGAGCCAGAGTTTTGCATACGCCGAAGGTATTAGTGAAGGATGAGAAAAAGAGGAGGGCTAGGCGAGCGTGGGTTTTGGTCTTAAAACAAAAAAGCCCGCTTGGAATGTCCAGGCGGGCTTTTCGCAAAAGGGTGCGACCCGGACTTAAGCTTCTGGTTTGGTCTTAGGAAGTTTGGTGACGCGTTTGATGTCCTTGATGACGCCGCGTTTCTTGAGTAACTCAACGCGCTCGAAGCGTTTGAGTACATTACGTTTGGCACCAGCTGAACTGGCGCTTGATTTGAAACTATTGTGCTGGGTCATGTCCGTAAGAAGTGGAAAGGTGGAGAAAAGGGTTGGAGTGTTCGGGGGCAAGGGGAAAACACTCAAAAATGATATTAATTGAATAAATGGACGGTTTGTCGGCCTGGAGCAATGGTTTTGCCGCCCCACCGCCCGTTCACTCGATAACCTTTGGGATTGCTGGCTGGGGCGACTCTGCTGACATCGAGAGCGGTGCGTTTACTCGATCGTTATATTCTCTCAGAATGGGCCAAGGTTTTCAGCCTCTGCTTTGCGAGTTTTTGCGGAATTCTCATCATATCCGAGGCCTATAATTGGATTCCAGAATTCATTAATCTGAAAACCTCAGTTCTTAATATCCTTATATATTTTTCTTACAGCATCGTGGTCCGAATTTCGACGATTGTGCCGATTTCGTTGATGGTCTCCACGGTGTTTGTTCTGACGACGATGAATCGCAATCAAGAGCTCGCTGCGTTGCGTGCCGCCGGAGTGGGCATCGCAAGAATCACCGCTCCGCTTTGGTGGGTCGGTGGAATTTTTACCGCTCTACTTATTTTGCTTAACGCTGTGTTCGTGCCTGATGCAATCGAAGCACAGAACAGTCTGCTCGAACGTGAAGAGTTTAACGCACTGAAGTCAAAAGGTGTGACGGTACTACCTTTAGTTCATTCCGACTTCGTCTCGTTCGAAAATACCAAGAAGCATCGCTTTTGGCTGATTACCCGCCTGGGTTTGAGTACCGGACAAGCTTTCGAGGTGTCCATTGATTCCTTTGACGAAAAAGGGCGAAAAATCCGTGGTATCAAGGCTGACTTTGCGGAATTTAAAAAAATAAATAATCAATGGGTCTGGATTTTTAAAGAGGGTCGCGATTCTAAATTTAATCCTGAAACAGGTTCTCTTTTATCCCAGCCACGTTTTAAGGAATTAAATATTCCCGATTATGATGAAGACCCTGAGGTGATGCTTTTTGCGAAACGCGATCCCGATACTTTATCGTTCCGCGAAGTGAATCGCTTCGTGGATCACACGGGTCGTAATGCGGGTGGACGTAATGCTGCCTACGCGATGCGCTATCACTCCATTCTGGCTGCACCCGCCATCTGTTTGGTGGTGATTGCCGTGGCTATTCCCTTCTCGGTGGTCGGAGGTCGGGTGAGTCCGATGGTCGGCGTGGCTAAAACATTCGGATTATTTCTTCTGTTTTATTTCATTTCAGCACTGTGTTATGCTTTGGGTAACAGCGGAGCACTTCCGCCTGTGGTTGCTGCATGGTTGCCGGCCATTCTCACTATTTTGTGGATCACGCCCAAACTTAGGGCTGTAAATTAAAATGCTTCAAACTCTACGTCTTAAAGCGGGCCCTCTGGCTCGCGTTCTTTTTGGTCACCCCTGGGCATTTCTCGGGGAAATTATTACCAATGGTCCATTGCCTAAATCAGGTGAGTGTGTGGAACTCCTTGATCTTAAAGGTCAGAGTCTGGGTTCTGGTCTCTGGAGTAGTAACTCGCAGATTGCCTGGCGTCGCTATTCTCGTCGCCTGGTTTCTCTCGATGGACCTCTGCTCGACGAATTAGTAACCGCGGCCATTCGCCGTCGTAATAATCAACCAGTGTGTCGTTTGGTTTGGTCGGAGGCGGATAATTTACCAGGTCTTGTCGTGGATCGTTACAACGATTTGCTCTCGGTGCAGGCTCTGACTTTTGGCATCGATCAACGCTTGCCCCAAATTATCGACTGCTTGAAGCGTGAGCTGCAGCCGCGCGAAATCGTGATTCGTAACGACGCCTCAGTTCGAAAACTTGAAGGCTTAGATAATAGTATCACCACAGCGTCGGGCAACCCACTCGAACCTTCTTGGATGAAGGTTGGTGATATTGAAGTACGCGTTGATTTAGTAGGTGGTCAGAAAACGGGAATGTATCTCGATCAAATCCAACAGCATGCCCACATCGCTCAATTCGCGAAAGGTCGCCGCGTGCTCGACACTTTTTGTAATCAGGGTGGATTCGGCTTAGCCTGCGCAAAAGCCGGAGCTCTCTCGGTGCTGGGCTTGGATTCATCGGAAGACGCTATTAAAGCTGCTCAGTTGGCCGCGGAGCGTAATCAGCTCAATGCGACATTTGAAGTCGCCAATGTTTTTGATTGGTTTGGTGCTAATCGCGAAGTGACCTTTGATTTGATTATCTTAGACCCACCGCCATTCGCCCGCAGTAAGGAGTCGGTCGACGGAGCGATGCGCGGATACAAAGAACTTAATTTGAGAGCTCTTCGCCTATTATCACCCAAGGGTATTTTAGCGACCTACTCCTGCTCGCATCGCATCTCGGATGAAATGTATTTTGACGTCATAGAATCGGCGGCTCGCGATGCTCGCCGTCAGGCCATCTTACTCGATCGTGTCTCGCAACCTTCGGACCACCCAATTCTTTTAAATTTCCCGGAAAGTCGTTACCTCAAAGGTTTTATTCTCGAAGTCCGGTCCTAATCAGCATTATTTCTAATCCTACCTTATGATAGTTTCCCTTCGCGGTAAATTAATTGAAGCCACAGTGCTTCGCGTGGTGATTGAATCTGCTGGCGTGGGTTATGAAGTAAATATTCCCGTAACGACAGCTGAACGTCTACCGAAAGTAGGTTCAGAAATATTTTTATTAATTCATCATGCGTTTCGTGAAGATGGCCAAGCGCTGTATGGTTTCGCTGTTCCCGAAGAGCGTGATTTTTTCCGTCTGCTGGTCGAAAAAGTTTCGGGCGTCGGTCCGAAATTAGCGCTCACGATTTTAAGTCGCCTCTCCTTGCCTGTATTGTGCGATGCGATTGCCCGCGGTGATGTAGCACTTTTATCTCAATGTCCTGGTATCGGTAAGAAAACTGCTGAGCGTTTAGTGATCGAACTACGGGATAAAGTGGGCGCCGGTTCCGGTACATCTTCAGTGGGCGCAAGTCTGCCATCGGGTGTCCAACCTTCCGCGGTATCCGACGCGGTAGCGGCTTTAATTGCTCTGGGTAATAAGGCCGTTGATGCCGATAAAGCTGTGCGTGCGGCCGTACTTAAACTCGGCTCAGGCGCCACTGCTGATCAATTGGTGAAGGCGGCGTTGGGAAGATAGCGCAAATTGAGGGGACAAGCTGGCAGGGTGACACGGGGACAAGGGGAGATGTCAGGACGCGACGCAGTCGCGCCCCTTCCTTGCTAAGAATGTAAATGCATAACCCCTTGTCACCTTGTCCCCGTGTCACCTTGCCCACTGAACTTTACTTCAACCCTAACACGTCTTCCATCGAGTAGAGGCCGGCTGACTTACCTTTAACCCAATGGGCGGCTCGTACGGCACCACGTGCAAAGATTTCGCGGTTCGCAGCTTTGTGCGTTAACTCAATGCGCTCACCTTCCGCAGCAAACATGACAGTGTGATCGCCTACGACATCGCCGCCGCGAATGGCGTGAACACCGATTTCGCCGAGAGGGCGTTCGCCGACTTGTCCCTCGCGTCCGTGCTTGAGAGCATCAGCCGCAAGTTTGCGTTCTTCTAATAAAATTTTGAGTAAAGTTTCAGCCGTGCCACTCGGTGAATCTTTTTTAAGACGGTGATGCATCTCGGTGACCTCAATATCCCACCGACCTGCTTGGCTTAAAGCACGAGCGGCTTGACGGACTAAAGCGTTTAGAAGGGTGACACCGACAGAATAATTTCCAGCCCAAACCACCGGAATGCCTTTAATGGCTTCAGTGATTTGCTTTTTTTCTTCCGCGGTGTGGCCGGTGGTTCCGATGATTAAAGGCTTTTTATGTTCAGCACAAATTTTAGCTACCGCGAGAGTGACGGAGTGGAATGAAAAATCGATGACTACATCGGCACCGCTGATGGATTTTTTCAAATCGTCACCTTGATCGAGTCCGGCAAACACCTGCGCGTTTTCGCTTTGGGCGATGGCCGTGATGGCTTGGCCCATGCGACCCTTGGCACCATTCAATAAGATTTGGAGGGAGTGACTCATCGGATGGAAGATTTATAAGCGTCGGCGGTGGTTTCGACAAGTTTACGATTTGCGTCGGACATCTCACAGAGGGGGAGACGTACTTCGGTCGATTGAATTAACTTATCTCGATGCATCAAGTGTTTTACAGGCACTGGATTGGGCTCCACGAAGAGCACCTTAAAGATTTCAGCGAGTTGATTATGTAAAACTTTGGCTTCAGCGAATTTCTTGGCTTGGACGAGTTGATTCAGTTTCGCAACGGGTGCGGGCAACCAGTTTGATGCCACTGAGATAATCCCCTGTGCACCCACTTCACCAAACGCCACGGTTAAGGAGTCGTCTCCGCTCAGTACTAAAAATTCTGGGTCGAGCTCTTTGACTAAGCGCGCAGCTTTTTCCACCTGGCCACCGGCTTCTTTAATACCGATGATATTACGATGGGCTTTGCGCAGACGTACGACCGTTTCGACGGCGATTTCGATTCCGCAACGTCCGGGAATCGAATAAAGCATGATCGGCTTCGCGGTGGATTCGGCGATGACTGAGAAGTGACGATAGAGACCCTCTTGGCTGGGTTTGTTGTAGTAGGGGGCGACGAGTAAAAAGGCATCTGCCCCGACTTCTTCGGCGCGCTTGGTTAAATCTAAAGCTTCGGTGGTGGCATTGGATCCGGTGCCTGCCATCACAGGTACGCGACCCGCCGAATATTCAACCGTGCGTTGAATGACTTCGATGTGCTCATCGTAACCAAGGGTGGGTGATTCGCCCGTAGTGCCCACGGAAATTAAACCATTGATTCCGGCGGTAATTTGGAAATCGACCAATTTCTTTAAATCATCCCAGGCCACTTTGCCGTTAAGGAAAGGAGTAATCAGCGCTGTGTGTGCCCCTGCGTAAACTTTAGGGTCGTTGAAGCGAGTAGACTGGCTGGTGGATGACATTATGCGTTGGGTCGATTAAAACAAACTCCGCAAAGTCTCGGCTGACAAACCAAAAGCCAGACTTTCATTCTAAATCTCAAATATTTTTAACAGAATCGGGCATATTGGTAGACATTGTCGATGAGCGAGCAGGTCGAAAATAACCATTGAGCAAAGACTTAAATAAGATTGGGCTAAAGGTGATGGCCAAAGTTTTACCATTAGCAGCACGTGAACTGGGTGGTACAGGTTCGCCGATTGTTATTTTACATGGTCTCTTAGGCTCATCGCGTAATTGGCAATCGGCGGGAGTTTCGCTGGCGGCGAGTGGACATCGTGTCATCGGATTAGACCTACGTAATCACGGCAGCTCACCCTGGGATGATGATTGTAGTTACACCGCGATGGCAGAAGACGTTCGTGCTTTTTTACAGTCCGAAAAATTGGATTCCGTTCATCTGGTGGGACACAGTATGGGTGGAAAAGTCGCGATGCGTTTGGCACTCAGTTATCCAGAGTTAGTCAGTCGTCTCACCATCGTCGATATTGTGCCTCGTACTTACTCGGATCGCGTTCGGGTAGAATTTACCGCGATGAACTCGATTGATTTAACGAAAATTAAATCTCGTCGCGAGGCGGAGAATCAACTGATGGATACGGTGACCGACTGGGGGATGCGTCAGTTCATTTTAACCAATCTAAATAGTAATGAAAATGGGGTTTGGAAATGGACCGTGAATCGCGAAGCCCTCACGCAATCGCTGCAAAACATTCTCGATTTCGATATTACTGATTCGGAAACTTTCAACGGACCCACGCGTTTTATTCGCGGTGGTAAGTCGAATTACATTACGGATGTAGATTTTATTTTAATTAAGAAACATTTTCCGTTGGCCGATATGATTACACTGTCTGAAAGTGGGCATAATCCGCATTTTGATTCAAGGGCTGGATTTGTGGATGCGGTTCTTAAAACTGACTAAATAAAAAGACCTTCCGGGTGGAAGGTCTTTGTTAAAAGAATTCTGATTAGAATTACTTAGTATTCGCTTTGATCCATTCAGCTTCACTGACGTCGCCGCTCTTGTCGGCGTCATAGCGAACGAAGCTCTTCTCGGCCTTAGCGGGGTCTTTTTTACGCACCGCTAAGAACTCCTCCTTGCTGACTTTGCTGTCTTTATTGGCATCAGCTTTCTTAAAGTCGGCAGACATTTGTTCTGGGGTTTTAACTTCAGCAGGTACGGTTGTTGCAGGTGCGGTTGTTGTTCCACTAGCATTTACACCGCTAAACGTAGTGTCTTCGTCTTTGCTCTTGGCTGCCGTGTCGACGATTTTAGTTTTTTTACCTTTTCCGATAACGATGGCGTTTGGATTAGGTGCTGGAATGGGTGGAGGTAGGAATTTAGAGAGACGCTCAATCACCGCTTTGTTCTCGGGCTTATTTGCTAAGTTAACCGGCTCGGTCGGCGCGTTGACGTAATCGTATAATTCAGTGTCGTAAATTTTGTTATCTTCGATGCCACGCCAGAGGATTAAGCGCCAGCGATCGTCGCGGATACTGTAGCCCATGATGTTGCATTTGCCGCCTTTGATAAAGCCGTCTTTAAGTGCAGGAGCTTCTTTATTCACTTTAGGGTATTGGCTCATGGCGACTTCTTTCACCTGCACTGTTGGATTTTCTAAAACAGGGCGGAGTGATACGCCATCCACATCAGGCTTGGGTAATCCACAGAGATCAGCGAGGGTAGGATACACGTCCACAAATTCGACGAGAGAGTCGGACTTACCGTTCGCGTTCTTCATATTGGGATAGCTGAAGATAAGAGGTACGCGATTATCGGCTTCGAAGTTAGTGTGTTTACCCCACTCTTGGTGGTCGCCTAGTTTCCAGCCGTGATCGCCCCAGAGGACAATGACGGTGCTGTCTGTTAAGCCTTCTTTATCTAAGGCATCGAGAAGAACGCCAAGATTAGCATCGGCGTAACTGACGGCCGCGTAGTAACCGTGACGCATCTGTTTGGCTAATTTTTCGGGGATGGCTGTGAAATCCTGTTTTTTCTCGCGAGGAGGAATGTTGGTGTAAGAGCGTAACTCACCGCTATCGCTATCGTTGGCGTAGACTGGAGAGCCTTCAGGATACTTGCTGCTGGTGTCGGGCAATTTATCGGCATCATACATATCCCAATATTTCTTAGGGGAAACGAAAGGGAGGTGAGGTTTGGAGAAACCAACGGCTAAGAAGAACGGAGAATCTTTTTTCTTGAGTTCACCGAGAGTTTTCGCGGCGAGACGTGCGGTCTTTCCGTCGGTGTAAAAATCATCAGGCACGTCGCCGGCTTCGAACGCAGGACCTTTGACTTTTGCCGCACCGCTCTTTCTGGAGTTTTCAAGTGCTTGGCGACTTTCAGGATTCGCGTAGATTTCAGCTTCAGGAGTTCCCCAGGGTACAGACCAACCTACTGCATCATCGTAACCCCCGTGGAAAATTTTACCCATACCTTGGGAGAAGTATCCGTTCTTAATAAAGAATTGTCCGAGGGAGACGGCGTTGGGGAGGGCGGTGCGGAAGTGAGTTTCTAAATCCCAAACGCGGGTGTTGTCCGGACGCTTACCAGTCATGATGGACGCTCGTGAGGGAGCACAAATGGATTGTTGGCAGTAGGCGCGATTAAAGACCATACCGCGTTTGGCGAGACGATCGAAGTTGGGGGTCTTGATCGCGGTGTTACCATAACAACTCAATTCAGGACGAAGGTCATCAATGGCAATAAACAGCACATTCATTTTTTTCTCCTGTGCACAAAGCTGGGCGCTGAGCAGTCCGAGGGTGATGAGAGTAAGTAACTTTTTCATTATTAAGAGTATCGTTAGGTTCATAGGAAACACCTCCAAGGCTAACAAGTTCCAAAATCGTGAAATTGGGTTAAATAGCCCAAATTTTCGGAATCTTGCTATTTCTATTTAGGTAACCTACCGATGGAGTAACTGCATGTCGGAATCTCGCTTAAAGTTTAAATTAGAGGCCAAAGCCTCCGGCTCCAGAGCGCGAGCGGCGACATTCCATACGCTCCATAATGAAGTAAAAACTCCCTTGTTTATGCCGGTGGGGACGCAGGCCACCGTCAAAGCACAAACTTTCGAAACCTTACACGACTCGGGTTCGCAAATTCTCTTAGCAAATACCTATCACTTATTACTCCGACCTGGCCCCGAGGTTTTTCAAAAGTTTGGAGGCATTCATTCCTTCATGAACTGGAGTAAATCGGTGCTCACGGATTCGGGTGGCTACCAAATTTTTTCACTTCCTCATTCTCGTTCAATCGGCGAAGACGGCGCGGAATTCAGAAGTTACGTGGATGGTAAAAAAATTCTGCTGAGTCCGGAAGTGAGCATCGCCACGCAAATGGCCATCGGCAGCGATATTATGATGGTGTTGGATCAGTGCATTCCGTCGACCGCTGATAAAGCGACCGCAAAACACGCTTTAGAAATTACTCAACGCTGGGCAGTGCGTAGTTTGAAAGCTCGCGGTGAATCTCCGCAATCAATGTTCGGTATCGTGCAAGGTGCACTTTATCCCGAACTTCGAAAACAAAGTGCCGACGGATTAACCCAATTACCTTTTGATGGATTTGCGATTGGCGGTCTCGCCGTCGGCGAAGAGAAACAGGAACGCGAAGACACGTGTGAAATTGCCGCTGCGCTTTTACCCGAAGATAAACCGCGCTATTTAATGGGCGTAGGAACGCCACTCGATTTACTTGAAGCTGTGCATCGTGGAGTGGACATGTTTGACTGCATTATCCCCAATAAAGTCGCCCAATTTGGCACTGCTTTCACCTCCAAAGGTTTATTGCAATTACGTCGATCGGTTTACAAATTTTCGGAGGAAAAAATCGATGCCTCTTGTGCCTGTCCGGTCTGCCAAAAATACTCTCGTGGCTACTTACATCACTTAACCAAGACGCGTGAGCCCTTGGGTTGGACGCTGCTCGGTCAGCACAACATCGCTTTTTATCATCAGATGATGCGCGAGATTCGTCAGAGTATTTTGGAGGATAAATTTTTAGATTATTATAACGACCGACGTTCGGTGCTCGCGGTTGAAGATGCGGAGAATCCCGCCAGCCCTCCGAAGGTTGGCAAGGAACGTCGTCCACGTATACTCGGCGACTACGTCGTGCATATCGCGCCCGCGGGCTTTGCGAGTATTAAGCAAGTGTCATCGGGTGAAATCATGCATTCGCATACGCCTCCCATGGATGAAGC
>JAEMQU010000044.1 GCA_016463705.1 Opitutales bacterium
CCGTGTAAAAGACAAGCGTTGTTGGGTTGAGAATGATCAGGAGTCTGGGTGACAAAAATAATGGCATCGATGGTGGAGACATCGATGTCCATCGCAGCCAAAAGTCGACGCGTAGCATCTTCACATAAGTCCAACGCGGTCACACTTGGCGAGGCTACCTTACGTTCTTTTAGCCCAATCGTTTTCGCGACGCGTTCTAAGTGGGCGAGACTGATACCGTGAGCTAATCCGTCTTTTATGTAATCTCTGGTATCGGCTCCCGTGGAGACGGCCAAGCCAGCCAAGCGAAAATGTGAAAGGGTTGTCAGCATGGCTTAGTTTGTTCTTTGTTTCTTAAGCCGATTTGTAGAAATCGCACTCACTAAGTTCAGTCGGGTCGGCACTTTATAGGCAGTTAGTGTCTGCCGACAGGTCTGTCTGATTAATGCACGCAATGTTTCCCAGTTCTGTCCGGTAGCGGCCATAACATCGACGGCTACCGTTTGTCCAACCATCGCATTTTTTTCTCCGAAGACTCGGCAGTCAATCACACCGGGGACGCTCAGAATGACCGACTCAACCTCGGTCGGCATTAATTTTTCACCACCGACATTAATCATTTCGCCGGTGCGTCCTAAAATCCGAATCGTATCATTCGGACCACGTTCCACTTTATCTCCGGTCATAAACCAACCATCAGCCGTAAATTTTTCATTAGAGGCATTAAGGTATCCGCGAATTTGTGTCCGACTTCGCAACCAGAGCTCATCGTCTACAATCTTCCATTCTACATGAGGGTCGTTAATTCTTAAAAAATTTGAATCGGCATCGGGGCTTTCAGTTTTTAAGATTCCCGTTTCGCTTGTACCAAAAGTTTGAATTAAGCGCACCGCAGGGAGAATCTGGCGGAGACGGGCCAATAAACCCTCTGGCATGGGCTCTGTCCCATAGGTAATTAAACGCAGTGAAGTTAAGTCCGATAACCGATGGCTTGCGGCCATTAAAAGTAAATTAAGGAAAGTAGGCGTAGCAGGGAGAATCGCTACCTGATGTTTTTTAATCGTTGTGATGACATGCTCGGGCGCGCGGCTTTCCGGTATCACCATCTGCGAGCCGGCTGCTAATCCACCTAAGATTGTGTTAATACCTCCGATATGATCAAAGCCCAATAAACTTAGGAGCGTCAGTGAATTTTCGTGACGGGACTCATAGGTATTTAACAAAACGCTTAAATCTTGTAGCATCACCTTCGGATTTCCACTGGTGCCGCTCGAAAATAAAACTAGGCCGGCATGGTGAGCGGGAAGCGACTGACTGCTCTCCACCTGCAATGTTCCTGTGGATGCGCGTGGATAAATTTTCCAGGTTCCGCCCTCGGTAATAACTACCCATTGCGCGTGGATTTGGTTAAGTTTTTCTGCAGTCTCCTGCGCGTGATCCAACATCGGCACAACCCAGTGCTGCAAGCGCTCGGAGGCGATTAACCAAGCGACACTGGCGGGACAGCAATCCCCCACTAAACCAATCGTTGTGGTCGTGGATCCAGTTAAACCCTTAAACTCACTTTCAATTTTTTCTACTAACTGGACTAAGTCCGCATACGAAAATTGACCCCAGTGTCCTACAAGGGCTGGTTTGGTATTATATTTTTTAAATCGCTCGAGTAACCAAAAATTCATTTAAGGAATTTTTCCCAAGTAGTATAAATGTCCCGTCGCGAGCGTCTTACTATTTAATTTCTCAAAAATAAAGTCTACAGCTTCATGAAGAGTAGTGCCGTCGGGGCGACCAATACGCTGGTTGATTAAAGCTAATTTTTCTTTACCCACCGCCTTAGTTAAATCGGTATCCACTGGACCGAAGCCCATGCCGATGACGGTAATACCTTGGGGTTGTAGTTCTTGTGCCGCCACTTTGGTTAACGCATCAACCGCTGCCTTGCTCGCCACGTAAGCAGCCTCTCCAACTAATGCTAACGGCACTGCGACGGTAGTAATATTAATAATCAAACCGCGGCGCTGACGGACCATTAATTTACCCACTGCTTGGAGCGTGTGAAATGAACCTAAATAATTAAGCCGCATCAGGGCCTCAGCGGTTTTAGCCGGAGTAAGTAAAAGTGCGTTCATCGAGGCGGCGCCTGCATTATTCACTAACAGATCGAGGGTGACAGCATTCTGGCTCAAGAGATTTACTGCGTGTTGTACGACCGATTCGTCGGTGATATCTAATAACTGTTCCGTAAATCGGGCGTGCTTTATGAGCGAAGCATTGCGGGAGAAGCCCCAGACATTCCAGCCTTCACTCAATAATTTTTCGGCGAGCGCGCGGCCTAAGCCACGCGAGGTACCAGTGATTAGTGCGTTAGGCATATTAGGGTTTTTTTTGATTTACCACTTCCACTAAATAGTCGGTTAAGAAATCCACACGACGAAACGGTGAGGTGAGTCGACTCATGGCTTTTTCGTCTACCAGAGAAACGGTGCGTCCTAGGTTTTGTTGGAGGTCATATTCAAGGTCCGCAATTAAAGTAACTAGGCCCATACTATCGAGATCGGCTTTATCGCCAAAGAGTCGAGTTTGCTCAGTCGCCTCAACCAACGCGGGCTTGTGCAACTCAACGCCCAAGGACTTTAAGCGATTAAGTATAAGAACTAAAATTTGTGAACGTGTGATCATTAATTATATGAGCGTTACCGAGGGCTTGTCCTGTCTGTTTTAGGCCTTAAGCGCTCCGGTACTTAGGAAAGAAGCCGGTCTCCGTTAGTACGTGAGCACTCAAGCGATTATACACCTCGGGCATTAAAATCCATTGAGTGGTGTAAAATGGTAAAATGACTTTTCCGAAGCCGTACTTAAATTGATACAAGGAATCTTGTTTGCCGCCTAAGCCACCGCCCAAATGAAGCAGTTTTTTACCATTGTTTAAATTTTCCCGAATCACCTGATCTAAAATGAGTTTCATTGCTGGGTAGTGGGAGACGCCCAGAATGCTTCCTGAGAACATATAGTACATGTGATCGCCTTGAGTGATAAAAATGGCGCCAGCTACCATTTTTCCCTCGTGGTAAACGGCACGTAAGTCTGGAGTACTGGAATGAATTTTTAGTACAGACTCGAAGTAGTTTACACTAAAGAAGTAATTAATTTTTGACCCGCGACGGAGCATCGTCTGTTCGTATACTTCGTGAAAGTCTTGAATTGCTTTGATATCCGTGGATTTAACTACCGTGTAGTTTAACTTGCGGAGAGCTTTAATTTCCTGGCGATGACCCTCGGCCAGAGATTTTTCGTACACCTCGGGGTCTTGCATTAAATCCACGGCTAAAACTTTTCCTGTTTCTGTAGATTCGGGCAAGCGGTAGCGAGTGAAATTAGATTCTCGGTTAAAAAAGCTGACGCAGTCTCGCTCGGCTAAGGCTGTTTTTATTTTTTTAATTCCAGAGGCAAAATCCTCAGGGGTGATCGATGAAGAAGTTAAGACCCCACTGTAACCATAAACGGATACTGCATCGATATAACAATTTTCGTTGGGAATTTTCCTGAAAATAACGGGAAGTCCAATGATGCCGGTAGGCATATTGACGATGATAAGATTGCCCACTCCGCCCATTCTTTCGGCGTCCAAGCTAGTGTATTCAAACGTGTGATAGATATCCGAATATCCCAAAACTTTTAGAAGATTTGTCCATTCTACGACATCTGAAATAAAGTAAACTTGTTCTAATAGATAACTCAAAGTAAGGAGGACTGTTGTTCGATAAAGTCACAAAACTGTCCGGCCAAGTGTGATCTCGAGAACCGTGCTTGGGCGAGTTGGCGACTCGATTGACCCATCTTTGTGCACAGATTGGGATTATTATACAAGTTTATTAAAGAATTTACCAAAGCCTGCGTATCTTTAGGCGGAATCGCTACCCCACATTGATTTTCTGTAATCATTTCCGCCAACC
>JAEMQU010000045.1 GCA_016463705.1 Opitutales bacterium
AAACGTGAAATACCGTGGGCGAGCATTTGCGTTAAACCCCAAGCAGTGAAAACTAGACCGCCCACGGCATAAGCCGCAATCGGAGGATAAATGATGGCAATGCAGCCTAAAGATAGAACCAGTCCGATTAACGCTAGCCACTGGCGTAGCCAAATTAAAAAACCAAAGAAAATTAATCCAAGGGAGGCTTGAACGTAATAAATCCACGCGGCTGCGCCTGGCTTATAAGGAGAGAGCACGCCTATACTAAGATTTAAAAATACGTTCTTCAAACTATCCACTGGATGCGTTTTGATATAATCGGTTGAGGCATTTTTAAGTGACTCGTTGTAATCATGCCGGAGTTCCTTGTTATAATAATTTTTCCCAAAAGCCATTTCAATCGTTACGCCTGTTTTTTCCTTATAGTGTGCATAAGAACAATCGTCAGATAAATATAATCCTGCGTTGTTTGGGTATGCACCTAAACCCGTATAAACGGTGTGCCACATCATTTTATTTGTTTTGGGAATAAAACAAAAGCACACCGCAAATAAAACTAAACTCGCGTAAGTAATCCAGTGGCGGATGAAATAAAGTGCCAGCGCCAATACCGCTAACGCTATAAAAATCACATTAGGCCTAATCGCCGTACATAAGGCTAAAAACAGTGCCAACCCAGGTAGGTACCAGACATTTATTTTTTCACGGTATTGCCAAAGGATTACAGCTAAGAGTGAGGGAAAGGCCTGCCAGTAGTAATAATAAGGAAAGGTGACTAAATGGAGCGTAAGAGGATTACAGACAAAAATGAGAATGAATAGATACCTCGGCCAACCTGCTTGGAGCTTATTAAGTATAAGCATCGATAAAATTAAGTGCAGTAAGATGGCTAGAAATACAGCACCCTGCAGATCGCCTAAGAATGGGAAAGCCTTGCGCGTGAACCATAAAACCCACATCCACCCTTCATCGTGTGTAGAATAAGTGATTAGTTTTTCTGGATTGGAGGTTGGAGTAGCAACGTCCACCCAGCGTTGTTCAATTGTTTTCTGTTTATATAAAACGTCATCACCGACAGCGACCTTCCAAGGCTGACCCAGAGACCAATTGGCTGCACCTGAAGTATAGGGCACTACCCAGATAGGACCCTGCATTCGAGTATTATGAAAAGGAATTACTAAAGCGATAAATAATAGTAACGGAGCTAAAATAACCTCGAACCACAATCGCTTATCGGGTGATGAAAATTCTGAATTGTCTTCTTTGAAAACATAAAAATAGCCTGCTAAAAAATTAACGACGGGTTGAATCGGCAGTTGGATTGCAAAGGAAATATTATCCGTGAGGCCCAGCCCATCGTGCATGAGCATGAAGACGATTTGAGCTAATAAAAATCCACCGAATCGGGACTGTAAGTAAGGTAAAAACGACCGGGTCCAAGATTGGGTCGACTCAAAGGTCCATTTTTGGTGCAAAATAAATGATATTCCGAAAGAGAAGGCGAAAGATACAATTCGAGCCAAGGAAGCAGAGAAGCCCCAATGTCCTAGTAGTTTAAAAAGTGCAAAGTCACAGAGTGTAATAAACAACCCTGAAACGAGAAAGCGCCCACCTCTTTTAAGAAGTTTTTGAGAAAACATAATTTTATTTACTCCCGGGAATTTTTTTCACCGTGATATGGTTTTTTGAATCCATGAAACTCCTGGACGACATAACGAGGACGATTTTTTATCTGCGTGTAAATCCGGCCGATATACTGTCCCAACACTCCGAGACTTAATAACTGCACTCCCCCTAAAAAACCAATTGCTAGAAGCAAAATGAGCATTTTAGAAACCCATAATCCGGTGATTATTTTTTGGGTGATTACTGCCAGTAAACCTATGGCAGTCAGAGCAGTGATACCCAACCCTAGTGCTAATATAAATTCCAGAGGCTTGTTAGAAAATGATAAAAGTGCATCGCGCGCTAACATCACGAGCTTAGAAACCGACCATTTAGTCTCACCGGCAAAACGCTCGGCGACATTATAGGGCAAAGCGATTTGCTTGAAGCCGACCCAGCTTACCATGCCGCGGATAAAACGATCTTGTTCGGGCATTGATTTTAACACATCGACCACCGGTCTATTCATTAAACGAAAATCACCTGTGTCAGGGATGAAAACCGAAGAAAATTTATTGAGAATGCGATAAAATAATCGAGACGTGAAAAGTTTGAAGAAGGACTCTCCGGGGCGCACACTGCGAATTCCGTAAACAACATCGTATCCCTCTTCCCACTTCTTTATCATTTCGTGAACAAATTCGGGGGGGTTTTGTAAGTCGGCATCGATTAAAACAATGGCATCACCTTGGGCCGCATCAAAACCGGCGGTTAAAGCCATCTGCTGTCCAAAATTTCTAGAAAATCCAATAATTTTTATACGTTCATCGGTGTGCGCGAAGGATTTGAGAATCGGGCGAGTCTGATCCATCGATCCATCATCAACGAAGATAAATTCTACCTCTAAGTTTTTTAGTTCGGATGCGAAAGATTTTAGTCTTTTAACCGTTTCAGAAATCACCGCCTCCTCGTTATAACAAGGGATGATGACCGATAGTAGTTTGGAATGTGACTGGATGCTGGTAGTCATTTTAGTTATTTAAATGGGCGTTGATTAAAACAGGCTCAATTTTTTCCCAGGTGTACTTTCCTTGCATCTGTGCGATATGGGTAAATTGATTTCGCTGTGTTTTCAATTCTTCTAAAACGGCGGAGATATTTGTGGGGCTATAAGAGTCTAAAACAACCCCGAGTTTCTCATCACGAACAAAAGCAGAAACTAAAACTTCCTGGTTAATGATGACGGGAACGCCGGCTTGGATACCGTCGTAAATTTTGTTGGGCGAAGCGTAAATATTATTAACAATATTAGGCTCATAGAGACAAAGAATGTAGTCGCACTGCTTAGCAATTTCGGCAGCAGCAGTTTGGTGAAACACTCCATGGTATTTAACTTGGGGATGCCGGGTAAACTCTTCGCCTTCTTGATCATAAAGCCAACCCGCGACATGAACGACCAATTGAGCGTCCTGCTTTATTAAATTAACTAAAAACGGGATCCCGCGGTCGCGACCAATGGAACCGGAAAAGAAAATTGTGAGGGGTCCGTCACGAACTGACCGTAAACCATTATGAGAACCATCCGTTAAAGGATAATTAGGTAAAACTCGTGTCTTTGCTCTGGACCACTCGGGCAATAAATTAAGTCGGGCCTCATCTGTCACCAGAATAACCGACGCCGAACTATAAATGATTCTCTGTAAAATGGTTTTAAATATAGTCGTGATACGCGAAGTCGACTTAAGAAAGAATGAATCAAAAATATCTAAGATCCAGTGACGTGCTAACATGAGTAACGGGAACAAAACTAATGCTAGGTTTTCATTGATAACATGGACCGAGCTAAATCTCCAAGGACACAGCCGGGCGACTTGAAAAAATAACTTGGCGATGGTTAATGGGGAGCGTCGGAGGCCTTTAATGAAAATAGTACGACAACCCTCCGGCAACATAGATGGTGTCGAGGTGGGAGTGATGACACCAATAAAACTAATATCAAAGTCCGCGCTCAGACTTTTAATTTCTTTATAAATTCTCGTATCCGTACCGTCATTAACGGAAATATAAAGTAAAGTGGGCCGCATGTTATACAAATTGTTTATGTGGATTGTTGGAGCGAATGATGAAAAGAGAAATCAGGAAAAGGCAGAGAAATGAAGCGGG
>JAEMQU010000046.1 GCA_016463705.1 Opitutales bacterium
AAAGTGGTGGGCCCACCCGGATTTGAACCGGGAACCAAAGAATTATGAGTTCTCTGCTCTAACCATTGAGCTATAGGCCCGTACTGATTTAATAACCTAATGCGAATGAGTTGAAAAGGAAAAGATATATCTACTGTCCCTGACCCTTTTTACGGGGTTTTCCTGAATCGCCTGGCTTATCTCCGCCGCCACCGCGCTTGGCATTCAAATCATAGGTCTCAGTCGTCTTACCATCTTTGCCATTATCAAAATCTATTTTTAAATTCGTGCTGCTGAGTACATAACTCATAGATCTTTTTTCTCCATTCACTGTATAACCGAGTTTGTATTTGTTCTCACCTTCAATCGCCCAATCAGTAATCACCGCGCCGCGGAGTGGACCGTTGGCCGGACGTGGTGAAGAAGCGCGTGGCTGTGGATCGACCTGACCGCTCACCTCTGTCACCGTTCCATGGAATCCCGTAAAGGTGTAAGGTGACTTCGCTAAGCCGTGATAATGATAACCGTACTTCGCATCCTCGTGCCCACCACACTCATCTAATTTCTTTAAGGTCGAACCATCAGGCTCAGTCGCACCATAAACCGGATAACCATCCAGGGCGTAGGCGATTGGATTTCCTTTACCGACGACACTTTGTAAATGAAGGGGAATAATGTGATAGTGATAATCATCCGCACGACCGCAGTGACCGCCCCATTTGTCGAGCTCACCAATATCCTGCGCTACTTCGCCGCGATTATTTTGCGGATTAAAAATCGCGACTCCATTCGCCGCTAAGGCAATCGCTCCACGTAAAAATCTTCCTTTAATCAAAGTCGGTTTATCCGCCTTTACTGGTTTCAGAGGAATCATCCAAAGGTTCGTGCCGGTGTATGCCTGGGGTAGGGGAACTTGTTGCTGCCAATTAGTAATACCAATCATCATCGGGTGATCCGGAAAACCATCCGATCCGACTAAGAGGTATTTATCGTCGGACGAAACCTTAACGCGTGCCGTAGTCTTGAACACACTCGTCATGAAATCTTTGCCGGTGAAAGTTGAAGGAGATGCCGGAGTCGTGGTGCTGCTTAAAAGGATCGGGCTGATCAACCAACTCATCGATGCGCCCATCTCGGCATGCTTGGAGGGAGCTAACCCATGGGCAAATAATCCTGAAGCGCACACCAGCGATAAACTTAGGGGTAAAAGTCTCATTCAGATAGTGTAACACGTGCTTGTGTCATAAAGTTGCAAAATAAGTGACCTAAGTTAGTCTCGATTTTATAATTAAAAAATAATGTCTTACCCCTACGAAGAAGAATATAAGAGCACGGTTTTTGAATACCAAAATTTTCCGAAAGACTGGCCGATGAGTTTTGCGATCCTCACAGCATATGCGACGACGGGTGAAACCTGGACGCGTGAGCAAAACATCGAGGCGGATCGACAGCTAGAAGCCGAATTGAGAAAAAGCGGTTACCGCATTCATCCGATCTCCGGATATTCTAAAGATCTTAAAACGCACGAAGAGGGCTGGGCGGTGGTAATGGATTTAAAGAAGGCGTGGGATTTGGCTGTTAAGTATAAACAAGTCGCACTCTTTTATTATGAGAATGACGAACTACTTTTAGTCTACGCACTCGGTTATTCTCGATGCGATGAAGCCGTGGTCAAGGTGCCTCGACCCGTGGTGGCTAAAACTTCACCGTTTTTGGCCCGCAAGGATAAGAAATAATAATTTAAGTGCAGTTTATAATTTTAGATATAAATTAGAATCATGTCGAAACCGTTACCCATCCTCTATGTTAAACCTAGCTGTCCCTGGTGCGTGAAAGCGCTCGAGTGGTTTGCCCAACAGGGCGTGAAGGTGGATGTCCGTGATGTCATCGCCAACATGCATGAGATGCGTCAGATGGTGGCGCTCACCGGACAGTCCAAATGTCCTTCCTTTAAGCATGGAGATTTTGTCGTGGCTGACTTCGGCGTCGATGAGTTCATCGCTAAAGCGCAGAAGCGTCCCGATGTCTGCCAAGAATTAGGACTGAAGTTATAAAGATTTATTTCTTAAGACTCTTAGGATCGTAAAAAACTTTATCCATAAAAAGTCCCCGTGCGGGAGCGGTCGGAACTTCGGAGGTAATGGTTTTTTCTTCGCGATAGGCGAGCAGACGTTCGGGAGTCATTTTACCTTCGCCCACGCGAAGCAGTCCGCCGACGAGTCGACGTACCATCTTGTATAAATAACCATCCGCCTCGGTAACCACGGTGATATGTTTACCTTTGGCAGTAATACTAAGACGGCGGAGATCTTTGATGGGTCGCTCAGTTTCCATGCCTTGGCTGTGGGTCGCACCGAACGCACGGAAATCATGCTTACCCATGAGGAGTTTGGCCGCACGACGCATGGCCTTCACATCGAGCTTATCCCAGTCGCGTCCCAGTGAATAGCGAGCCTTCCAAGGTAATGAATAGCCGACATTAATCTCATAACGATAACGTTTACCTTTGGACGAATACCGGGCGTGGAATTTACTATGAACACGCTGAATCTTGGTGATGAGTATACCTGCCTGTTCTCCGGTGTTGAGTGCGTCTTTGAGTTTCTTGGGCGAGTGACGCCAGAAAGCGTCGAAGTGAAAAGTTTGACCGACACTATGCACACCCGCATCGGTTCTTCCACTTCCATGAATCACGACAGGTTTTTTAAAAATACGTGAGAGACGGGCCCGTAATTCGCCTTCAACGGTGTGAGCATTATTTTGAATCTGCCAGCCCATGTAGTCCGACCCATCATAAGCCACGGTCACTAAAAATCTTTCTTCAGTTAAATCAGTCTTACCCGTTTTCATAGATCAGTACTCTGTCCAATTCCTTTACTGTTAAGATAGTCCTGAAGTAAAATCGCGGCAGCGCGTGAGTCACGTTCACCCGATTTACGCTGTTGAGTACGCTCGTGGGCGTTCTTTGGTTTCTTTTGATGATTGATACTGTCGGCGGCCTGACTGGTCAGACCCTCATCAATTAATTCAATCGGAAGATGGAAACGCTTTTTCAGTTCTTCGGCGAAGTCATCGACCTCATAACATTTTTTGGTTTTTTCACCTTCGAGGGAAAGAGGGTAGCCGAGGATTAAGTGGGTTATACGGAGTCGGGTGATTTCGCGATGAATGTGTTCGAATCGTACGACCAGTTCTTCGTCGACTGCGGCGGGGAGGGGAAACGCCATGCCGAGATCGTCCGCATAGCTCAGGCCGATGCGTTTGCTTCCATAGTCGATGCCAAGATAAACATTTCCCACGACTCGACCCTGTGAAGTCTGATGGGTTTTTTCAATCTCCACTTTTATAATCTATGCAGGGGTTTGACATACGGCACCAGATTCGATGAATAGACTAAATGAAAACGGCAGTAACACTCACTGGACACGAGCGCGCCCTCTACGCTCGGCAGATGCGTTTGCCTGAGGTGGGCGAGGGTGGTCAGGTTAATATTAAAAATGCCAAAGTCCTTTTAATCGGAGCCGGCGGTCTGGGCTC
>JAEMQU010000011.1 GCA_016463705.1 Opitutales bacterium
CCCCGCACCGCCCCAACCCACTCGGCATCACCCCCGTTCAACTTCTGGGTATCAAAAAAAATCAACTACTCCTCGGACCGTGCGACTTAGTCGAAGGCACTCCGATTTTTGATATTAAACCTTACATCCCCGCTTACGATTCGTTTCCCGATTCCAAAGCGGGCTGGCTCCAAGAAATCGACGACGCCCAGAGTTCTCCACCAGTCTATCAAATCATTTATAGCGCACTCGCCGAGGAACATCTTTCGTGGTTACGAAAAGCTTGGGACATCGATTTCACCGAGCGACTCCAAGAAATTCTCTCGCGCGATCCTTCACCACACCGCACGCGTCGCATTCGTAGCCGCCACGGCAACCTCTTCGACATCGGCTGCGGTGCTTGGTACGCTGTCTTCGAGATTAAAGATCAAATCATTACGATTTTATCCATCAAACCCGCATTTCCATTGAAGTTTCTAACTGACCCCGAGCGCCCAGAAATACCCGATAAAGAAGCCCAGATGTCTTTCCGTAGTCTTTGGCCGCAATGCGTCGACTAGACAATTAATCTCGGATTAATAATCGCGCCCCGATCCAATTCACGAGGGCAACGAAACAGTAGCCGACAATACAAGCGACCACGGCGACCGCAAAAACGGCCGCCGTATCGGTCCGACTCCAATAAATTTGTAGAAGATAACCTAAGCCACTTTCAGCCGGATTCGTTCCCACCATATACTCGCCACTCACCGCGCCGACAGTGGCAAGGGTCGCCGCAATTTTCACACCAGTAATCACACTCGGCAATGCACCAGGCACCCAGAGTTTCCAAAATGTCTGGGCGCGACTGGCCTTCATTACCTTAAATAAATCGGCATAGTTTGGATCCACCTGCGACATGCCCGATGACGCTGAAGCTGCGATGGGGAAAAAGGATATTAAAAATGTAATGGCGACAATACTCGCCAAACCTGATCCCAACCAAATCGCAATCAGCGGCACCAAGACAATCACCGGAGTCATTTGTAAAATTAAAACCCAAGGGAGGAAACTTCGACGCACTGAGACGAACATCGTAAAGAAACTCGCCACAATCAGCCCACCCGCAATCGCACTCAACAGTCCCAGCGCAGCAGCTATAGCCGTTCGACCCGCGGCCGGAACCAAGAATTGGGCTTCCTTGACGATGGTGTGGTAAACTAAACTAGGACGCGGCAAGAGATAATCTTTGATTTCCAGAATAGGCGGTAATACCTGCCAGATAATCAGGATAACGAAAGCCGTTAAAACGGGAGGTAAGATTCGTGATAGCCGCACAAGGGGTGGTATGATTATTTTTAGGCCTAAGGCAAACCCCTGCTTGTATTAAGAGTTAAATTAACAATATTTTCAGTTGCACCGACCCCCTTGACACACACCCCTTGACAGCAGTGGCACTCATCTCACGCAGATCCATCGACGACTTAAGACAACGAGCTGATATTGTAGCTCTGGCAGGCGACTACACGCAAATGAAACAACGCGGACGTGATTGGTGGGGACTGAGCCCTTTTAAATCCGAAAAGAGTCCGTCGTTTAAAGTAAATCCTGAAACGGGTCTGTGGTATTGCTTTAGCACTCAACAAGGCGGCGATGTTTTTAAATTAGTGACCGCCCGCGAAGGCCTAGATTTTCCTGAAGCGGTGGAGCGCGTAGCGATGCGCTTCGGCGTCGAACTAGAATACGAACAATCCTCCCAAACTACCGAAGGTCGCTCACTGCGCAGTCAACTATTGGAAATCCACCAACTGATTGCCGATTACTGGCATCGTTGTTTTCTGGAAGACGCCCAACACAGCGAGTGGATGAAAAATTACTGGATTGAAAAAAGAAAGTTCAATCTGTCTGTCGCTGAAGATTTCGGTATCGGGTTTGCGCCGATTGATGACTCGAAATTAATCCCCGGATTATTAAAAAAGAATTTCACGAAAGAAGCGATTGCCGGAACAGGTTTATTTTTTGGCGTCGATAAACAACCTGATCCCATTCGCTGGCGTTGTCGTTTTCGCGGACGCCTCGTCATCCCCATTCGCGATATCCAAGGTCGCGTCATCGCTTTTACCGCACGAACATTGGATATTACGCCCCAGGACGACCCTTCGCGCGAAGCCAAGTATGTAAATTCGCCGGAGACTGATTTATTTAAAAAATCGCGGACGGTCTTTAATTTGGATCGTGCTCGGGCGAATCGAAAAGACGAAGAACCTTTCGTACTCGTCGAAGGTCAGCTCGACGCAATCCGCTGCCACACCGTCGGCATTCACGGGGTCATCGCCGCCCAAGGCACCGCCGTCACCGAAGAACACCTCGCCCAGTTACGTCGCTTCACCAAACAGTTAGTCGTCTTCTTAGACTCGGATGCGGCCGGACAAAAAGCCGCCCTTCGTCTCCTCCCCATCGGCCTCCGTGAAGGTCTCGATATTCGCTTCCTCTCTCTGCCGGGTGGTAAAGATCCGGATGAATATTTTTCGACACACAGCATCGAGTCTTGGCCCGACCTCTTAAAAACTGCCCGAACCGCCATGCGCTTCTGCGTACAGTCCATTATTCCTGAAGGGAGTACGACCAGCCCACTGGCCCAAAGACTCTCGCTGCTCGAAAGTATTTTCCCCATTGTGGAACAAGCAGGCGCCGAGGAAATTGTCCGCGAGGCACTCAATGAGGCTGCGCGGCACGCCGGCATCGGTATTCGCGAGATGCATATGGCCTATGAACGTCATTTGGCTAATTCAGCATCCCGCCGACCAGCCGCCCAGTTAGCCACCGCCGAACCGGTCGAAGTCCCCGTTGTCAAGGGGGGGGGCTTGACAACTCCGGAAGAAGACTTAATACATGTCTTATTGAGGCATGAACAATACTTTATCCCCGTCTCCGAAGCCCTACCCCTTGAGTGGATTGATGTTAGTTATCGAGGAGGCAGTTTATTGCTCGCCCTATTAAACGAAGCAGTGAACGGACATTTCAAAGGAATCCGTGAAGCCGTCAACGTACTCGATCCAGAACTCCAATCCGAAGCCGCTAAATTAACTTCCCACCAGACCCAAGATCAGGACCAAGAAGGAGAATTAAAAAGTAGAATCAACAGCATTCTCAAAGCCTTTCACCAAAGACGTATCCAATTTCAGAACCGACAAATCGACGCCCAAATCGCCTCAACGGCTTCCACCGAAGTCGAAAAACTTAATTCCTTACTAGCCGAAAAGATTAAACTACGCAAAGAAAGCCAGACTCCCCCGTCGCTGCCCAAATAGAAAACTAAAATAAGCTCAGTTTAACTCAAAATTCCGCCCTCGCCGTTTTTGCTCACTACCGAGCCCTTAGTATATAGAGGGTAACTTAAATTTAAACCCATCCACTTTCCCAACATGCCCGAATCCAAAAATAACAAAAAAGCTCACTCCAAAAAACCTGCTAAACCTGCGGCTAAGCCCGTCGCGGTAAAAGCGGTGGCCAAACCCGCAGCCAAAGCACCGGCGAAGCCCCTGGCCAAACCAGCAAGCAAACCGGCTATCGTAAACACGAAGGCGTCCCCAGCCAAAGTGGCACCCACCAAGTTAGCGCCAACCAAAGTGGCACCCGCTAAGGTGGCCCCTGTTATCGCATCCAAGCCAGTCGCCGCCAAGCCGGTGATTGATCAGAAAATCATAGCGAAAATCGCCCCTAAGCCTATTCCGTTTGGTAAAGACAAAGCGGTCAGCGTTCCGACTATACCTAAGGATGTTAACGCCAAGGTTCAGATCCTCGTCGGACTCTCCAAAAAGAATGGCTACGTCACCGTTCAAAATATTAACGAAGTCATCCCCGATAGCGCGACCGATGCCGAGTTAATCGAGAGCATCATGAACATTCTCGATAATTTAGAAATTAAATTACTCGATGAAGAAGAAGTCGAAATGTATCAGAAGAAAATCGACGAGTCCGAAGAAGAAGCAGCGCGCACGGTCCCCGCAGATGCGCCTTACGATCCGTTCAATGTTTATTTAAAGCAAATGGGCCACAAGCCCCTACTCACTCGCGAACAAGAAGTCGAGATTTCCAAACGCATCGAAGATACGGAATTACGCGCCCAAGAATTCCTCTTCTCCTGCTGG
This sequence comes from Opitutales bacterium, assembly GCA_016463705.1. Lineage (GTDB taxonomy): Bacteria > Verrucomicrobiota > Verrucomicrobiia > Opitutales > UBA953 > UBA953. The sequence continues at coordinate 4,110 of JAEMQU010000011.1, forward strand.
CTGACTCTGCCCTACCAACTCGATCTCGCCCAAAAGGTTTTCAAAAAGGAAGAACGTTTTGATAAAGTCGTCATCGATAAAAAAGTAGAGTCGCGTGATAATTATTATAAAAACTTACCCAAGGCGATTGATGAATGTATCAAACTGGAAGAACGTCTCGAAAAAGCTTGGAAAAAATATAACGAAGAAAAAGAAGAAGGCAAAAAAGCGAAACTACGTGAAGCTTATCGTAAAATCGAATTAACCAGCAAAGAAGGATGTAAAGACATCCTCCGTAAATTCTTCTTCAAGATGAAGCTCTTCGAAGATTGGTTGGAATTACCTGAATTAAAGGCCGACCTCGAAGATTGTCGTCTTCTAGCTAATCCAGCGCCGATTATGCGCGGTCCGGTGCGTGCTAAACTCGCTCGCCGTCCCGAAGTCTCCTCTACCCGAGCCCAAGAGATCGAACGTCGCTGGCGCATGTCTCCAACCGAACTGCTCCACTGCGTACGTTCCGTGCGTAAACATTTAGACGAAGCACAAAAAGCAAAAACCGAAATGGTTGAGCACAACTTGCGCTTAGTGATTTCCATCGCCAAGAAATATCAAAACCGCGGACTGCTCTTCACCGACCTCATCCAAGAAGGTAACATGGGCTTGGTTAAAGCGGTGGAAAAATTCGAATATCGTCGGGGCTATAAATTCTCGACCTACGCCACCTGGTGGATTCGCCAGGCAATCACCCGCTCGATTGCGGACCAAGCTCGTACTATCCGCATTCCTGTTCACATGATTGAAACACTGAATAAAGTGATGCAGGTACAAAAACAATTAACGCAGGAATTAGGTCACGAACCTACCGCCGAAGAAGTCGCGAACGAAATGAACATGGCCATCGATCGCGTCCAACAAATCATGAAGATGGCCCAACAGCCAATCTCGTTACAATCACCAGTCGGTGACGGTGAAGACACATCCTTGGGCGATTTCATTGAAGATAAATCAGCGGAAAACCCCAGTGATACGGCCTCGACTCGTCTCTTACGGGAGAAGATTGATTTCGTTCTGCACTCCTTAGCGGAACGCGAGAAAGAAGTTTTAATTCTCCGTTTCGGTTTACTCGACGGCGTCCAACGCACCCTTGAAGAAGTCGGTCGTCACTTTAAAGTGACTCGTGAACGTATCCGCCAAATTGAAGCCAAAGCCCTCCGCAAGATGCGTCACCCCACCCGTATGCGTAAACTCCAAGGTATGTTCGAAGGTGAACTCGATACTTCCGGTCCTGGCTTTGATAACTTCGTGGATGCTGAAACCGATCCCGATAAATTAAGCGAAATGGACAAGCCAAGTGCGACTCTCGAAGCATTCCGTCAGAAGAACAATGAGAGCCGAGACGCAATCCGTCTACTACAGCAACAAAATCAGCAGCTCTAAGTGATTTCACGTCTCTGTTGCGTCGTTCTGGCATTACTCGTTACGGGTTGTGCGACGACGCCAACAGAGAGTGAAGTTGTTGAAGTTGCTTCGCCGTTCAGTAAACCCATCGGTAGTTCAACCAACTATCGCATTGGGTTTATCGGGCGGGCGCCTGAATTCAATGGCGTCATCGCCGTTTACTTGGTTAGAGAAACCACTGAGTTTAATCTAAGAGAGAATGATGTGATGGTCGCACGCGATAACGATTTGAAACCGGCTGCGTTATTAAGTGTGCAGTCGATTAAGGGTCGGGTCTGCTTAGCCAAACTCCAAAAAGGGCAGGTATTGCACGACCAAGAGGTCGTTCTTCCTAACAGCAAAACCCGCGAAGAAGCGGAGACTTTGCCCTTGTTCATTTCCGGCTCTTGACCTTCGGGGCAAGGAAGCCCACGTTGCAAACTCTATGTTACAGGCAGGCATCGTCGGACTACCCAACGTCGGTAAGTCTACTCTCTTCAACGCGCTCACCCGCTCACGCAAAGCTGAGGCGGCCAACTACCCGTTCTGCACCATCGAGCCCAACATCGGCGTCGTCGAAGTTCCCGATGATCGTCTTTTTGAACTGCAAAAAATCGCTGGCACCAAAGTGGTGATTCCTGCGGCTGTCGAATTTGTAGATATTGCCGGATTAGTAGCCGGTGCCTCTAAAGGAGAAGGTTTAGGAAATAAATTTTTAGCCAACATTCGTGAAGTCGATGCGGTTGTCCACGTCGTCCGTTGTTTCGACAACGATGATATCTTACACACCATGGGTAAGGTTGACCCCATCCGCGATATCGGTGTGATTGAGACCGAACTGATCTTAGCCGACATTCAATCGGCCGAACAACAACTCGATAAAAACCAAAAGAAAATTAAGAGTCAGGACAAAGATGCCATCGCCAACGTTGAATTACTTACCCGCCTCGTTAAACATTTAAATGACGGCAAACCGGCTTCCAGTTTATCAGTGAACGAAGAAGAGAGACTCAGAATTAAAAGCTACGCTCTCTTATCATCGAAATCCGTTTTGTATGCGTGTAATGTCGCTGAAGAACATTTAGCGGATCCTTCCAAGAATCCTTATGTCGAAGCGGTGCGTAAACATATTGCTGAACAATCGGGCTGTGAAGCGGTCGTGATCTGTGCTCAAGTCGAAGCCGAACTCTGTGAGTTACCTCCGAACGAAGCCAAAGATTATCTCAGTGCTCTCGGCGTAACCGACTCAGGCGTCTCCGGATTAATCCGTGGCGCTTATAAATTACTCGGACTGGCGACCTATTTCACTGCGGGAGAAAAAGAAGTACGTGCCTGGACATTCCGCCATGGCATGACCGCTCCACAATGTGCGGGTGTCATCCATACCGATTTTGAAAAAGGTTTTATCAAAGCGGAAATTGTGGCCTATGCCGACCTGGTAAAGCTCGGCTCGGTTGCGGCTGCCCGCGACGCTGGAAAATATCGACTCGAAGGCAAAGAGTACCTGTTCAAGGACGGTGATGTCACCCTCTTCCGTTTTGCTAACTAAAAGCACTTCCCAGGGGTCTATTTGCGAATAGTCCCTATTAGTTCAGTTGATAATGCTGCCTTTTGGTTGCCAACAAGGGGGTGAGTTATTCTCTCAACCAAGATGAAACATTGGTTGATCGTTCTACCTTTAATCCTCTGCGCTTGTAAGCCCGAGCCCAAGATTTCGACCTACGAAGTTAAGTCGGAAAGCATTGCCGTTTCAACAAAAGCAAAAGCTGAGCCAGCCACCGCACCCACTGCCATGGTCGGCGATGCTAACATGCAAGCTGAAGTTGCCACTTTTGGTGAACCTCAGTGGGGACCTATTCCCAAGACCTGGATCACCTCGCCTGCCAACCCTATGCGCAAAGGCAGTTGGAGTATCACGCAGGCGGATGGCTCTAAAGCCGAAATCGCTGTCACTGTTTTCCCGGGAGATGTGGGTGGCGACACGGCAAACGTCAATCGCTGGCGTGGTCAAATCGGATTAGAAAAAGTCAGTGATGAAAAAATCAGATCCGACCAAAGTTCACTCACCGTCGGTAATCTAACTGGCCGCGTTTATCATCTGCTATCGGCCGACGGAAAGAATTCTACCAGTGCCGTGATTCTTCCTAAAAATAATGCGACTTGGTTTTTCAAACTCACGGGTGATACCGTCATGGTAAATGCCGAGAAGGAATCGTTCTTAAAAATGGTAACCCAAACGCAACTTCCGTGAGTTCCACCGACCCAACATGGTTTAGTCGAATCTACAAATTCGCGTCGTCACTCAAACTGACGGTCGCGCTCATGGGATTGTCGATGATCCTGATTTTATTGGGGACACTTGAACAAGTTCACTGGGGCATCTGGCATGTCCAGAAAGAGTATTTTAGTAGCTGGTTCTGCATGTACCCACTCAATCCATCTGCTCCTCTTCACCTACCCCTGCCCGCTGGTTTCCTTTTGGGAGTTTTATTGGTGATCAATTTAACCTGTGCCCACTTCCAAAAGTTTCAGGATAAAAAAGGCTATAAACATTGGGGTATTAAAATGATCCACATCGGCTTACTGATCCTTTTAATCGGCGGATTTGTTACCGCCGTCTACCAAAATGAATCCGCCATGGTTATACCGGAAAAAGAACAACGGAACTTCACCGAAGCGTTTCGTAGTCATGAAGTAGTCTTGATCGAACATACGCCCAGTGGAACTGATAAAGTAATCTCCGTGCCCGAGGAACTTCTCCAGAAAACTACACTAAGCCTACCCAATACTTCTTTCACCGCTAAAGTATTAAAGTATTACCCCAATTCAATCTTAAGATCTAAATCGCAATTTCCCCAAGGTGCAGTCGTACAAGTCACCCAAGGTATTGGTGCGCGCACACCGCTAACCTATAAGCCAATCCCGGAAAGTTTTGATGACAATAATCCCAACAACCCGCTCGCCATTATTGAACTCAGTTCCGGAAAAGTCAGCCTGGGTTCTTGGATTCTAAATGCTCAACTGGTAGAGTCGCTTCCTGCCCAAACCTTTGTCCACGAAGGAAAGAATTATGAAATCGCCCTGCGAAAGCTGCGTTATTATCTACCCTTCTCCGTTACCCTTAACCAATTTACGCACGAGAAATATCCAGGAACCGAGATTCCTAAGCGCTTCGTGAGTGATGTATTCGTGACCGGCGAAACCAGTAAGTTTCCCTACACGATCTCCATGAATCAACCGATGCGTCACGGTGGCATGACATTTTTCCAGTCAAGTTTTGGCGCCACCTCGGAAGGTAAAAATATTTCTGTCCTGCAAGTCGTGCGTAATCCGGGATGGTTAATCCCCTATATTTCCGTCAGCCTCATGTCCTTAGGACTGCTCTGGCATTTCTGTCTATCCCTCGGAAAGTTCTTAAATCGTAAGACTACGACCACCGCTTTAAGTATTCTCGCGCTGGGTATATTTCCATTAACTGCTGAGTCGGCAGAAAAAAATTGGGATACCCGAGAGTTTGGCAATATCCCGGTGCAGACCGGTGGTCGGGTCATTCCGATTGAAACCTTAGCCAGCTCTGCACTGCTCCAAATGCGGGCGCGACGCGAAATCGCCCTGACCGATGGTGAAGCCATCGCCTTTGGGAAAAAACCTTCCACCTGGACCGCCGAAGAATCAGCCTTAGTTGCCAAAGAATTACCCGACTTAGACGCGCTCGCCAAAACCGCACTCGAGGCTCGCAGCGTAAACCTGAAAGGAAAATCAATCAGCGCCTTAGATTGGTTCATTGAAGTTTCCTTCCGTGGACATGTTGCGAAATTCCTACCCACCTTCCGCGTCGATCACCCCGTGGTACTTAAGATGATGGGACGCGATCCCGAAAAAACTAAATTCCTCAGTTGGAATGATGTGATTAAGAATGCTGAAAACTTAACCAAGGCCGCCGAAAAATCTCGGGCCCTCGCTCAGGCCAATCGCGAAGCTGAAGACCGCGCACTGGTGCAATTAGAAAACGCCGCTCGTCAATACGCCAACTTGTCGATGGCCTTTATTCCTGGTGATTTACCGGCCGAGATTTCCCCCCAACAAGAATATCAAACTTGGCTCAGCTCGCTTAATCGTGCCGCCGCCCAAATTTCCGAAAAGAAAAGCACGGATGGAAGTGCCCCTAAGTTTGATCAAGAGCTTCAGGATAATTTAAAATTCCTCGTCGAGCGTTATCAAAACTTCAGTCGCGAATGCAGCATTCGTATCGTACCACCACTTCCCACGAACGTGAGTCAAGAGTGGGACAACTTGGGCATCGCGCTGCTTTCGGTAATCAGCGAACGTAATTTACATCGTCCTGCCTTAGCGATGGACGGCACCCTCACCCGCTATGCCAATTTCTGTACCGCGTGGCGGGAAGGTCGCGATGATGATTGTGCGTTGCAAATCCGCGCACTCTACGCAGCCCAAACGGGACCATGGACTGCACGCACGGATGCCGAAACGATTTTTAGTCGACTCCAAATATTCTATTGGATGCTGATCGCCTACTTCATCTTAATTTTATTCGTCCTCTGGGCCTGGGTCACAGAAAAAGGCCGAACCCAATTCAACTGGGCTTATGCGATGCTGGTTACCATTTTCGTTTTTCACACCGTTGCCCTGGGCTTCCGGATGTGGCTGCACGAACGTCCTCCCGTCACCAATTTATATTCTTCAGGAATCTTTGTGGCTTGGGGTGCAGTTTTACTCGGTATCATCTTAGAAAAAATTTGGCGGAATGGTATTGGATCGGTCGCCGCCGGGGTCAGTGGCTTTGTTTCTTTAATTGTCGCCCATAATCTCGCCTTATCGGGCGAAGATAATTTAGAAAGCGTGCGAGCCGTATTAGATTCCAATTTCTGGCTCTCCACCCACGTGACCACCGTGACCATCGGATACTCAGCCACCTACGTCGCTGGTCTCGTCGCTGGCATTCACTTATGGTTACGTGCATTTAAAAAGGGCTATCGCGAAGGCGAATCCGTCGCCCGTGCTGCTTATGGTATTCTGGCCTTTGCCCTCCTCGCCAGTTTCGTCGGGACGATGCTGGGTGGAATTTGGGCCGACCAAAGTTGGGGCAGATTCTGGGGCTGGGATCCCAAAGAAAATGGCGCTCTCCTGATTGTGCTTTGGTGCGCCATTTGCCTACACGCTCGCTGGGGTGGACTGGTTAAACGCGAAGGACTGATGCAAATGTTGGTCTTCGGAAATATCGTCACGAGCTGGTCTTGGTTTGGAACGAACTTGCTGGGCGTTGGGTTACACAGCTACGGATTCACCGAATCAGGCTTCTTCTGGCTCTGTGCTTTTGCCGTTTCCCAACTCATCATCATCGCCCTTGGCTGGCTTCCCGCACGCGATGAAGTTCAAGCTTCATGAGTGACTCACCAGAAAATTTCTGGTTCTGCTTAAAATCCAAACCTCGCCAAGAGGCCGTGGCCGTTCGCAATTTGAAAGCTGTCGGTGACATCGATATTTTCTTCCCACGCATTCGTCGTACCCGACGTGGCCACGAGAAAAACAAAGAAGTCATTGAGCCTCTTTTTCCGGGATATATCTTTGTTAAATTTAATCCTGAAGACTCACAAGGCACCGTTAAAAGTACTCGTGGCGTGCTTCATTTAGTCACTAAAAACGGCAAAGCAGTCGATGTTGATCATAAAGTCATCGATGAATTAAAAGCCCTCGGTCCAGACGGTATCTTATCGATGCTCGATGAAGAATTAAAAGTGGGGGCAAAAATTAAAGTCATACGCGGAATCTTCGCGGGGTCGGAAGGCGAAGTTTTAAAACTGGCTACCCCACAAAAACGAATCGCCGTTCTCCTTACACTACTGGGCGCCCAGCAATCGGTGGAAATGCCGATGGATGATGTCGCCACAACCGAAGAAGAATAATCCGGAAATGATTCAAGACCTGCTCATCCATTCCCATCGAAGCGAAAACTTACATCCGTATTTTCCCCAGGCCTTCCAATGGCTTAAAGCTTTTAATCCGAATACACCCGATGGAAAATATGAAATTGTCGGGCAGGATTGTGTAGCCGGCGTCCAACGTTATCAGACTAAACCGACCACAGAAAAGAAGTGGGAAGCCCACCAAGTGTTTGGCGATATTCAAGTGATCTTTGCGGGCGAAGAATACTGCGGACATCACGACGTGGCCTTACTTGAAATCCTTGAACCTTATTCAGCAGAAAAAGATGTCGCGAAGTTTGTGGCCCCGAAGACGCCCTCCACGCTTCTCCATCTCTACCCTTCGCAGTTTACTATTTTCTATCCATCGGATGCCCATCAACCTGGGGTGCAAATTTCAAAATCCATCGAAGTTCTTAAGGTCGTCATCAAATTTAAATTAAAGGTATAATTTAACTCTCGCAGATTAGGATTTTAAGACCTAAAAGTTGTTTATGGGAAATCCCTGCCGTCTCATTCTCGCGCTCGATGTTGAGAGCAAAGAAGAGGCACTGTCCTTGGTTCGTCCACTCATTGGAAAAGTAGCATGGGTGAAATTAGGTCTTCAGCTTTTCGTTAAATACGGACCCAGCATCGTCGACGAATTTCATGCACTAGGGTTCAAAGTGTTTCTCGATTTAAAATTAAACGATATTCCCAACACGGTCAGCTCGGCGATCAAAAGTCTCAAAGGTCGCCCCTGCTCTTTACTGACGCTGCATGCCAGTGGCGGACCCGAAATGCTCGCTCGCGCCGTTGAAGCCGCAAAACAGAATATTCCTGATTGCCAATTACTCGCCGTGACCGTGCTGACCTCCATGGATCAAGCCCAGCTCCACGCGGTCGGGGTAAAGTCGAGCCCCGAAGAACAAGTTAAGTTACTCGCGAAAATGGCCATTCAGTCAGGAGTTCATGGATGCGTGTGTTCTCCCTTAGAATTACCCTTACTCAGAAATGAATTAGGACCTAAACCCGTTTTGGTTACGCCAGGTATTCGTTATCCCGACGGCAAAGCGGATGACCAAAATCGCGTGATGACGCCCATTCAAGCTGCCCAAGCGGGTGCGAGTTTCATCGTTGTCGGTCGCCCGATTTTAAAAGCCTCTGATCCGGTAGCTGAAACGATTAAAATTTGCCGAGAAATCGGTGAGACTCCATGAGTACAGGTGGCGACATTCTTGTGCTGCTGGCCGCGGGCCTTGCCCGTCGCATGCAAAAAGTGGTCGATGATAAAATTACCGCGAAGCTCCTCGGTAAGCCGGTTTTTTTCTATTCACTCAATGCATTCTACACGACAGGTAAGATTGAAAAAGTCATCATCACCTATCGCGACCCCGAACAATTGGAGAAAATACAATCAGCCTATGCGACCTTCAATTTTTCGAATTGGAAAGTTGAATATGTTTTAGGCGGTGAGAGCCGACAAGCCTCCGTCCTCGCTGCACTGGAAACCTGCGCCAATCATCCAGGCTTGGTCCACATTCACGATGGAGCTCGTCCGCTGATTACCCCGGCCGCCATTAATTTAGTTCGCGCTCAAGCTTTCAAATCAGGAGCCGCCATCCTCGCCGGAAGAGCCGCCGATACCATTAAGATTGCCCAAAAGAGCGGTAATGCGGTCGAGACGTCGCCCGATCGCTCACTCGTCTGGACCGCGGAAACGCCCCAAGTGTTTCGCACCTCCGTCATCCTCAAAGCCTATCGCAAAGTAAATGCAACCGGGGAAAAAGTCACCGATGACAGTTCAGCTGTCGCTACCATCGGACAAGAAATATCTTTAGTAGAAAATACCGATGTTAATATTAAACTCACTCGCCCGAGTGATTTTACCATCGCCGAAGCGATTTTAAAATCGCGCGCTTAGTATCCGGACTGACGTAAAGTGGCATCCAACTTTTGCTGGAAGTCCATGATGTCAGTTTGGGTCGGACGATATCCCTGCGTGCGCGGGACGAGTCCAGGTCGGCCTTCCATGTCTAAATACCAATCGGCCTTTTGATTGTCGGAGAAAGTGACATTACCACTGACCATCGTGCCCGGACGACAAATGGTGTCCACTTCCACCCTCACGCTGGCGGCAGCACCAGCGGGAGCGGCTTCAGTTGGCAATGCCTCATCCGTGGCGGCCACAACTTCCTCAGGTTTCTTCGGCTCTTCTTTTTCTTGAAGAGTGAGATTTAAGTCATCGACCAGGAAGCGGACGTCTAAGAAAGTCATCGAAATACCCAGCTCGGTTGAAATTTTTCCTTGGATGACAGATAGCGACGCCCCCTCGGCCACCCATTGAGAAACCTTCGAAATTTGTTCCTTCGTTAATTCACGCATACCTAAAACTGGATGGGTTAGAGTAAATTTTCAAGCGTCCCCTCTCTTATTCATTGGAAATTATTCTTTAACCCCTCACTGTAGGCCTATGCAACCCACACTAAAGTGGATAAAACACGGTAACTATACCGACATTATTTACGAGAAAACCGAAGGTATCGCTCGCGTGACGATTAATCGGACCGATCGACGTAACGCGTTCACCCCCGATACCGTCGCGGAAATGATCAAGGCCTTTAACGATGCCCGTGATGATGAAACCATCGGCGTTGTTCTGCTTCGCGGTGCCAACCCTCAGACCGATGGCAAATTTGCTTTCTGCGCGGGCGGAGATCAAAAAATTCGCGGCAACCAAGCCGGTGGCTACGTGGGTAAAGACGGCGTACCCCGACTCAATATTTTAGATTTACAGCGTCTGATCCGCTCCATGCCCAAAGTAGTCATCGCACTCGTGGCCGGTTATGCCATCGGTGGCGGACATGTGCTTCACGTCATTTGTGATTTAACGATTGCAGCCGATAACGCGGTCTTCGGTCAAACCGGACCCACCGTCGGCAGTTTCGATGGTGGCTTTGGTGCTTCTTACCTTGCACGTCATGTTGGACAAAAGAAAGCGCGTGAGATTTGGTTTCTCTGCCGACAGTACAGTGCCACCCAGGCTCTCGAGATGGGCCTCATCAACACCGTCGTACCTTACGAACAGTTAGACGACGAAGGGATCAAGTGGGCACAAGAAGTCATGACGAAGAGTCCTTTAGCAATTCGCTGCCTAAAATCAGCCTTTAATGCCGAGCTCGATGGACAAGCCGGTATTCAAGAACTCTCCGGAAACGCCACCCTTCTTTACTATTTATCGGAAGAAGGCGATGAAGGCAGAAAAGCGTGGAACGAAAAACGTCCGCCAAACTTTGGAAAATTCCCTTGGCTACCGTAATCCCTATTCGCGTCACTGAACGCGCCCAAGCTCTAGCCAGCGATGTTCTAAACCTCGGTGACATTGCTATCGATGCCACTGCGGGGAAAGGTCGCGACACTGCTTTCCTAGCACAAACCGTCGGCCCAACGGGCTGGGTGCATTCTTTCGACATTCAAGCGGAAGCCATTGCGTCGACCGAAAAAATTTTAGTGGCTTCAGGTTTAATCAATCGAGTAACACTCCATCATCTTTCCCACGCCGAAATTTCTACAGCCTTACCTGAGTCACACCGTGGAAAAATATCTGTCGCCCTTTTTAATTTAGGATACCTTCCCGGTAGTGATCAGAAAATTATCACTCATCCGGAAAGTACGAGTACGGCATTACAATCGGCTTTTAATGAATTAAAAACGGGCGGGCGACTCATCTGCGTGGCTTATACCGGACATCCTGGTGGAAAAGAAGAGTCTCAAGTAGTCGAGAAATTTGCCGAGATGTGCGAAAAAAGCGGGAATAGCGTCGAAAAGTTCGGTTATACGGCCCATCAGCCTAAGCCCTGGATCTTAATGGTTACAAGGGACTGATTATTGTAGATTATTCTAGGTCTGAGTCCATCATCATAGAATGGTTCAGGTAGCAGACAGGAAAGTTGAGTCTTGGTTTAAGACCTATCAGCCGCTTTTAGTAATCGTGACGATGATCACTTTAGTGTCGTTACAAAGTTGGCCCGATCGCGAAGCGTTCATGCTGAATTTTATGGCGGGATTTTTCATCGTCTTCGGTTCGTTCAAACTTTTCGACTTAGCGGGATTTAAATCGGCATTTTCTACTTACGATTTACTTGCGCAAAAATGGTCGTCCTATGGTTTAATTTATCCGTTTCTCGAACTACTCCTCGGCTTCGCCTTTCTCTTTAAATACCAAATCAACTTCGCACTCTGGGGATCGGTCGTCTTGATGGGCTTCGGCAGTTTAGGAGTGATCAAGGCCTTGCGACAAAATAAGCAAATTCCCTGTGCCTGCCTCGGGACGAGCTTAAATTTACCCATGTCGACCCTCACTCTCATTGAAGATTTATTCATGGTAATTATGTCGGTAATCATGTTATACAAATAAATATTATGATCACTTCCAACCCCACCCCCCGAGTTATTTTAACAGGTGCCCAAGGCCTCGTCGGAAAAGCCGTGGGTGGTACTTTGATTGAAGATGGCTTCTCGGTCTTTCCTTTAAAGTCCCGCCAACATGGTCCGATGTCGATGGACACCTCCGCGGGCTGGATTGATAAAGATTTTTTAGAAAATGCACACGCCGTTGTTCACCTTGCCGGTGAACCCATCGCGCAATGTTGGACGGAGGCGACTAAGAATCGAATTCTGCTCAGCCGAACCGAAAGCACTGCATTGTTAGCGTCGACTTTGGCACAATTAAGAAATCCCCCAAAAGTATTCATTTCTATTTCAGGCATTAATCGGTACGGCTTTCATCGTCCCAAGGAAATTTTAACAGAAAAGTCAGCCGTTTCCCGTCAAGGCTTCTTAGGCGAAGTCACCGAAGCCTGGGAGGCCGCGACCGCTCCCGCCAAAGCAGCCGGCATTCGGACCGTACATCTAAGAACTGGACTCGTCTTGGCCGCTTCAGGTGGAGCGCTCAAAACGATGCTCCCCGCGTTTTCGGCCGGTTTGGGCGGAAGGATTGGCCCCGGCACCCAGCATATGAGCTGGATCCGTCTAGGTGATCTCGCCTCACTCGTCACTTGGATTGTCAGAAATGATAAAATAGAAGGTGCCGTCAATGCGGTGGCCCCACACCCCGTGACGCAAATGGCCTTCGCCCATGAACTCGGGCGGGTTTTAAAACGTCCAACATGCATCCCTATGCCAACCTGGCTGGTAACTACTTTATTCGGCCAAATGGGGAAGGAAACTCTCCTCGCCGACCTCGCAGTCATGCCCGATGTCGCCTTGAAATCTGGCTTTAAATTTAACTCACCCCAACTTAATACCGCCCTAGTTAAAGCAATGAGAGAATGATTTTAGGTTGAGTTTAGAATAGTAAATTGAAATGTTAACTCAGCATGTCTCGTAAACATTCCGTTACTTTATCACTGGTTTTAATGACGTCGGTTCTCTTGCTCGTCGGTTGTGATGACAACAAAGACACCGGTGCGAGAACGGTTGAACTCGATGATCCTGAATTTCGTCAAGGTCTCACCTACGGAAAACAACACGAGTCCCGTCGCGCACTCGAATGTTTCTTGCGGGTGATTGATACACGCAAGGGCGCAGCAGAGTCGCACCTCGAAGCCGGCCGCATGTACATCGACTTAAAAGAGCCCCTGCCCGCCATTTATCATTTCAAAGAATACATTCGGTTAAAACCCACCTCCGAACAAAGCAAAATTGTTCGTCAGATGATTAAAACTGCCGAGAAACTTTATCTCGAACAAATCCCAGGCCGACCACTCGAGCCCGATGCCGTGGGCACGACTGATCAGTATGCCCAGCTTCAAAAATTAAAATCGGAGAACGAAAGATTAAAACGCGAAGTCTCCGAACTCTCCCGCATTAATAAAGTCAGCGAAGCCCCCATTACCAATTCAACAACCACGAGTACTAAAGTTACATCCACTGGTCCAAAGTCCTCGACGACCTACATCATTAAAGCGGCCGACACACTCTCATCCATCTCCCGAAAATTCTACGGTACCGATTCCAGAAAGACAGAAATTTTTAACGCCAATAAAACCAAGATCAAAAATCCCTCTAAACTCGTGGTGGGTATGACGATTGAGATTCCGCAGTAGTTATGCGCATTACCCGTATTCGCACGGTCGACTTCAGAAACTTAGTTTTTGCGGATGTAAATACAGACAACCATCACGTTTTCTTGACCGGCGATAACGGCCAAGGAAAAACCAATTTACTAGAAGCAGCGGGCTTAGTTTCCACCTTTCGTTCTTTTCGCACCAACGAAATTACCCCGCTCATCCGCCAGAGCTGTAAAGAAGCACGCATCCGACTCGATATCCTGGACGGCTCCGGCGAACAGGTTGTCGAAATTCAATTAGCCAAAGGCTCACGTAAAGCCATCGTGAATAATACTCCCGTTCGTTCAGTCGCACAGCACTTAGGACTTTTTCCCACCGTTGTTTTTTGTTCAGATGATTTACGCTTAATCCGCGGACAACCTTCTAATCGACGTCGCTGGCTGGATGCAGCGATTGGGAGCACCGACGGAGTTTATCTGAACGCCGTGCGCGATTACCAACGTGCCCTCGAAGGTAGAAATGCTTTATTAAAAATGGAGAGACCGTCGGACGACGAATTGCGTGCGTTTGAGAAAATTATGATCGCCGCGGCAGTGATCATAAATCAAACACGGGTAGCAGTAGTTCCTGAACTCGCTGAGACCTTACGTGCCACCTGCAACCGCTCGGGCTTTCCCAACAAAGGTGCGGATCTTATTTTCCAAGCCGATTGTCCGATTGAATCGCTGGCCGAGCTCTGGGAAAAAAATCGACCTGCGGAAAAAATCACGGGCACCACCTTACGCGGACCACAGAAAGATGATTTTAACGTTCTCTTCGAAAATCAAGACGCCGCTGATTTTGCCTCCGAAGGTCAGCAAAGACTCCTCGTTTTAGCCCTTTGCTTAGGTCGATTAAAACGCGACGAGCTGCGCACCCCCACCCCTCCTGTGATTCTGGCGGACGATGTTCTCGGGGAACTCGACGATACCCGTAGACGAGCATTTTGGCAGGAAGTAGGCGATTCTCATCAAGTAATTGCCACGGGAACCGTCCCACCCCCGTCCGGAAATTGGCTTACTTATAAAGTCAAAGACGGAACCTATACCCTAGCTTGATTTTGGCGTTGTTTTATGGGCATCAGACCTCTTGGATAAAGGCATGACCGACTTTCTGCTCTACGCCGCCGTTGTCTTCTTATTTTTAGTCAGCATCCTCGTTGTGCTCATCATCCTCATGCAGCCCCCCAGCGCCAACTCAGGAATGGGATCCGCTCTCGGTGGCGGTGCCGCCCAAAGCGTTTTTGGTGGTGAATCCACCAACGTCCTCACGAAAATGACGACGACCTTAACGGTCATTTTATTTGTTTTAAGTTTTGGTTTATACCTCGGTTTCGTGGCACGTGAAAACAAAGGACCGAAAGCCCTCACACCCGCACCGACCATCACCGCTCCCGCTAAACCGGAACCGGTTAAAGCTCCAGTGAGCGTAACTCCTGTCGCACCTGTCGCACCTGCAAAACCTGTTGCCGCACCGGTTGCTACACCCGTCGCTCCAGCCACTAATTCCGTCAGCACACCTGCGGAGCCTGTTAAGTCTGAACCTGTCCCAGCTGCCCCCGCAGCCTCGGGCACCAATCAGTAATCCGCAGTGTCACGACTCTTACTCAGCTTGCTCATCTGCTGGGTGACTCTGTCATGCCCGACTCCAAGCTATGCCCAAGGCAACTTTGATGACGACGGTTTTGCCCAATTAAACAGCGAGCAAAGCGATCAGGTCTTACAACTTTTTCGACAGTCAAGAATCCCCGGTAATTTTTTTCTAAAGTTTAATATTATTCATAAACCGCGTCTCGGTGAAAATAAAAAGCCGGTCGAAGGCGCCCTCTGGGCCGGCTGGGCTGACTTCGGACCGCAAGTGCGCGGCGAAATTTTTGATAGCGATGGACAAACTCAGCTGTCGTTCGTTGCCGTTAAAAATTTTAAACAATCATCTCTCTGGATTTCAAATAACCTAAAGCCAGCCCAAGCCGGAAATTCCCACGAAGCGAGTGAGCCCATCGTCCCAGGACTGATTCTAAGCGCTTTCGATATCAACCTACCCTTCACTCACTGGAAAGAAACCAAATACACAGCGACGCTAAGATCGCGTGGTCGCGGTGTGCATTTCTTCGAAGCGCTCAATCCAACCCAAAGTGAACCAGCAAAAGTAGTTTATGGAATTGATCGGACGTTCGGTGCGCTCACCGAAGCGACCTATTACAGTCAGACCGGAAAAATCACCCGAACCCTCAAAATTGAAGACTTTGCGAAGGTCGATGGGCAATGGATGGTCAGCACCTGCAGTATTCGTGATGAGACGACGCGAGATATCGATATCTTAAAAATTACCGATGCGGCCGTACGCATTAATTTACTCGAACAAACTTTTACGCCTGAATCCTTAGTTGAAAAAGCGAAATTCCCCACTCCCGCCGAGTTAAAGAATCTCTAATCATGAGTGCCTCCGCTTTAAAAATTACCCAGTTCTGCCATCTGGTTACGAATAATAAGAAAATTAAGGATTTTCCGGGAGCCAACAATGGCCTGCAATTTCGGGGTAATCATCA
Source organism: Opitutales bacterium (assembly GCA_016463705.1). Taxonomy (GTDB): domain Bacteria; phylum Verrucomicrobiota; class Verrucomicrobiia; order Opitutales; family UBA953; genus UBA953. The sequence continues at coordinate 20,105 of JAEMQU010000011.1, forward strand.
AGTTCGTAAAGTGGGTGCCGCCGTCGATGCCGGAGCCAAAGTTTTTGAGCAGGCGGCTAAACGGGGCGTCGATTATCTAATTGTTCACCACGGCATACATTGGTCGACCGTCTCTCCGAAAAACGAAGTTAAAAAACTCCGCCAAGCTGCACTCAAAAAAAGTAAACTGTCACTTTATTCAAGCCATCTCCCCCTCGATGCTCATCCGGCGATTGGTAATAATGCCTTAATCGCCCAAGACCTCGGTCTGAAAGTGGTGCGGTGGTTTGTCGATTTCGAAGGCCTGCCCATTGCCTGCATCTGTCGCGGTATCAGTCGGAAAAAATTAAGTCAGCGTTTAAAAAAGTCTTATCCGAAAACTTTTAAGGCGATTGAATTCGGATCAAAGAATCCGAAGTGGATTGCCATTCTCAGCGGTAGCGGACGCAGTGCGCTGCCCTATTTGAAGTCAGAAAATTGTGACACCCTCATCACCGGTGAACTGCGCGAAGAACATTTTAACGAAGCCCAAGAACAAGGCTGGAATCTCTACCCTTGTGGACATTACGCGACCGAAACCTGGGGCGTGAAAGCACTCGCCGCTGCCGTATCAGCAGAGTTTGATATTCCTTGGGAGTTTATCTCGACCGACAATCCCCTTTGAGCATGTCGGACTATCGCGGTCGTATCGCTCCCACACCCACCGGCTTATTACATGTGGGTCATGCGCGTACCTTCGCTCAAGCTGCTGAACGAGCTAAGCGTGCCCATGGACAACTCATATTTCGGATCGAGGATTTAGATGCTCAGCGCTGTCGCGATGAGTTCGCCCAGAAGTCGATGGAGGATTGTCGCTGGCTAGGTTTCGCGTGGAGCGAAGGTCCCGACGTCGTTGGCCCGTTCGGACCTTACATCCAGTCACAAAGAATCAAATATTATTCAGAAATCTGGAAACAATTACACGCTACTGGATTGATCTATCCCTGCGATAAATCACGCAAAGATGTGGAGCGCGCCTTGGTCGCACCTCACATTGAAGATGAGCAAGAGCCGATTTTTCCCATTGAATTAAGGCCGGATAAAAATCATGGCAACAATGCCACCGAACCCGGAAATCAAAATTGGAGATTCCGAATTCCTCTCGGCGAAGAAATTAAATTCCATGATGAATTACAGAGCGCCCAGTCATTCACCGCTGGAAAAGACTTCGGCGATTTTCTGATTTGGCGAAAAGATGGATTCCCCTCCTACGAACTGGCAGTCGTTGCCGACGATCATGCGATGAAAATTACCGAGGTAGTTCGCGGTGCCGACCTACTCCTCTCCACTGCTCGACAGATTTTACTGTATCGCGCCTTAAATTGGACCCCGCCACAATGGGCTCATGTTCCCTTAGTAACGGACGCCCAAGGTCAGCGCTTAGCTAAGCGCACTCACAGTCTCTCCATCCAAGAACTACGCGAGAAAGGTATCACCGCCGAAGCTGTTTTAACTGCGCCCCTGAAGATACTCTCAAATTAATCCAGTATTCATTGCCTTCGAAGCCCTAAGCCCTAGACCCACTTTATGCAGTCCACCCGGATATTACTCGTAGATAACGGCTCACTCGAAGCCGCGACGACCCTGGGTTTACGTCATCTTTCCCAAGAAGTAACGCGCATCATTGGTCACGAGGTCCATCCTGTTTCCGTTCTGCATTCTCAAAAAGTAGCTCCTGAACTTTTAGCTAATAAACCCGCACAGATTTTTTCCGAAGCAATCCTGCAAGCCGGTCGTGATGGAATTAAAAAAATAATCATACTCCCACTTTTCATGGGTCCGAGCCTGGCCATCACCGAATTCATTCCGGCACAGTTTACCCTCCACGCAACTAAAGACATGCAAATGGTTGTCGCCGATACCTTATTCGGTGCAGACGGAGAACTTTGTGATATACTCATCGATAATCTCAAAGCCACTTCTTGGCAGAAAGATAAATCGACCGTCCTGCTCTGCGATCACGGCACTCCCATCATCGAAGTAAATCAGGTCCGTAATCTTTTAGCTGAAGAAATTCGCAAAAAACTTGGGTTAAATTCTCATCAATTATTGGCGTGCTCGATGGAGCGACGCGAAGGCGATCAATACGCTTTCAATGAACCGCTCTTGGAGTCTGCACTTTCGAAAGTATCCGCTCACGCCATTGTTCTCATGCAGTTCCTCCTTCCTGGTCGCCACGCCGGAACGGGCGGCGATGTCGCAGAAATTTGCGAGAAGCACGCACCCACGGGTATCAGCTGGGAACTCAGTCCTTTGATTGGTACACACCCTAACCTACCTCGCTTATTAGCCCGCCGATACAGCGAATTAAAGGCTTAGAGAGTCTCTTCGAAACTGCCAGCCAGGTCGCTTAATTGCGAGTTCGTTACCACGACGCCGACCACGGCAATTAAAGGGGTCGGTAATGAATCTACATCTACCTTATTCTGTGCGAGATCCGTTAACTGAGTGAGCACATCTGTCGCGCCGACTTGTGAAATCTTGGACAGCAATCGCACGGGCATATTTTTATCAGCACCCGCGTTAATTAATTTCTGAGCAACTTCGGATAATTTTTTAGCGCCCATGTATAAGCACAAGGTCGCACCCGTCTGCACATGCGCTGACCAATTCTGATCTGAACCATCGGCACAGTGACCGGTTAAAAATGTTACAGAGGCCGCTTTGCCTCGATGCGTTAAGGAAAAACCGGCATCCGCTCCCGCCGCAGTCGCCGCCGTGATTCCAGGAACTATTTCAAAAGGAATACCTTCACTCAACAAATGATCAATCTCCTCACCGAGACGTCCGAAGATACAAGGGTCTCCGCCTTTTAATCTTACGACTAGGTTAGAGCGTTGGGCTTCGATACTGATGATTGAATTAATCTCAGCCTGCGTCACGGAATGAACGCCACATCTTTTACCGACCGAAATCACTCGAGCTTTCGGCGAGATCTCTTGGAGCAAATCATCACCCGGCAAACTATCATAAATAACCACATCGGCCGCTCGTAAGTATTTCAAACCACGCACAGTGATCAGGTCAGGTGCCCCAGGCCCTGCCCCCACGAAGACCACCCGGCCACTGTTGTTATTGTTTACCATGCATTTGACTTGACCTTAATATGTAATCATTGGTAATCTTATCAAGTATAAAATACAACCAATAACCACAATGGAAAAGCCACTCACTAAGAATGAATTCATGAAAGCCGAAAAGCCTGATTTATCGGGCAATATTCAGGCTACCTTGGCGGACCCCTCCCTCGATCGTTTCAGTGGCGACGACGAACAGTTCATCAAGTTCCACGGAATTTACCAGCAAGACGACCGCGATAAGCGCAAAACGGGCAAAGAATATTCCGTGATGGTACGCACGCGTCAGACCGGCGGGATTGTTCCTGCCTCTCAGTACATCGTGTACGACGAACTTTCTAGTCTATTTGCGAACGGAACTCTACGCATCACCTCTCGTCAAACTTTCCAATTCCACGGCGTACTCCAAAAAGGAATTGGTAATTTAATCAAATCCATCAACGAAGCTTTAAGCTCCACTCTCGCCACTTGCGGCGACGTGAATCGCAATGTTACTGCACCTTCTAATCCTCCGGTCGATTCCATCGGCGTCGCGGTTGATGAAGATGCTTTCGCGATCACTCGTGCACTGCTTCCTCGCACCACGGCGTATCACTCGATTTGGGTAGAGGGCGTATCACTCGATTTAGGCATTGGCGAAACAGTTACTAAAGCACGGGCCAGTGTCGTCGACCAAGCTAATCCTTACATGCCACCTCCTGCGGATAGCGATGATTCGGGTGCACCCGTCGATCCTCTTTACGGAAAAACTTATTTACCTCGTAAATTTAAGACCGGCTTCGCGATTCCTCCGAATAACGATACCGATATTTTCACCAACGATATGGGCTATGTGGCTATCGTTGAAAACGGTAAATTAATCGGCTACAATCTTTTAGTCGGTGGCGGACTGGGTACCTCACACGGTAATAAACTCACCTTCCCTCGCCTCGCTGACGTCATCGGTTTCATCACCCGCGAACAGGTCGTTGAAGTCGGCACTGCCGTCGTCGCCATTCACCGCGATTGGGGCGATCGCACCGACCGCAAACACGCGCGGATCAAATACGTCTTAGAAGAAAAAGGAGTAGAATGGTTCCGCAACGAACTCGCTCAGCGCCTCGGTGCTCCCCTGCCTGCCGCCAAGCCTTTCATCTTCAAAGGACAAGGCGATGCCTTCGGTTGGTTCAAACAATTAGATGGTCAATGGTTCCTCGGATTATTTGTCGAAACAGGCCGCGTAAAAGACGCCGGTGATTACAAATTGAAAACGGCACTTCGCGCTATCGCTGAAAAATTTGGTCCCGTATTTCGTCTAACCGCGACACAGAATTTAATTCTTTCTGACATCAAAGAAGAAAATAAAGCGGCGATTGAGAAAATTCTCAACGACCATGGTTGCAGCATCGTATTCAATCCTGGCCTAATCAAAGGTCGCGGTATGGCTTGCCCTGCTCTGCCTACCTGTGGATTAGCCTTAGCCGAATCCGAACGGATTTTCCCAGCATTACTCGCGAAAATCGAGGACGCTCAAGCCGCCGCTGGTATCCCCAACGAAGAGCTCGTCGTACGTATGACTGGTTGCCCCAATGGTTGTGCTCGTCCTTACAACGCTGAAATCGGCCTCGTAGGTAAAGCTCCTGGTAAATACAATCTCATGCTCGGCGGAAACCGCGAAGGCACTCGCTTAGCCCGCACTTGGCGCGAATCCGTTTTACTGGACGAAATTCCCGTAGCCATCGGTGGACTGTTCAAACAATACGCCCAAGAGCGGAAGAATGGACAAGCTTTCGGCGATTGGGTTAACGACGCCGCCATCTGGCCAGCTCCTACTACACCCGCTGCTTAATTTAAAATGTCCGTACCAGATCCGAGTCAGCTCAACGATTGGGAGGCAAAGTTATTAAACTTTGCACCCGTGGATCGTTTGCGCTGGGCGGCTGATACTTTCGGTTCTCGTGCAGGTATTGGTACAAGTTTTCAACCAGCAGGTATCGTCATTATGCATTTAACGAAGTCAGCGGGTCTGAAAATTCCTGCTTTCACTTTAAATACGGGCTTACTCTTTCCTGAAACTCTCGAACTAAAAAAGAAATTAGAGGCGGCTCTCAATATGCAAATTGAAGAAGTCCACCCGCTTGAGACAGTCGAACAACAAGCCGTGTCCCACGGTCCTGAACTTTGGAAAACCAATCCCGAAAAGTGCTGCGAGCTCCGCAAAGTGGATTCACTCGGTAAAAAATTATTTGATCTAGATTTGTGGATTACCGGAATGCGTCGCGACCAAAGTAGCGAACGCGCCTCCACTCCGTTACTCAGTATTGCCGCTCGACCCGATAACTCAGACGTCTGGAAACTCAACCCTCTCGTGGACTGGAGTCGCGAACAGGTCTGGGCTTACCTCAAGGAACATCAATTACCGCACAACGTCTTGCACGATCGTGGCTATCGCTCCATCGGTTGCTGGCCGTGCACCCAAATTTCTAGTTCCGGCGATGAACGCGGCGGGCGCTGGCCCGGCTTCGAGAAAAAAGAATGCGGAATTCACACAAAAAATATTAAAAAATAATTAATCATGTCACGTAACGCTCAAAACGATCACCTCACGCGACTGGAGCAGACCTCCATTCACATCTTCCGTGAGGCCTTCGCCAATTTCCGTTCGGTGTGTATGCCTTGGTCCATGGGCAAAGACTCCAATGTACTTATCTGGTTAGCCCGCAAAGCTTTCTGCGGAAAAATTCCTTTTCCTCTCTTACACATCGATACCACGTACGAGTTTCCCGAAATGTATGAGTTTCGCGAAAAAGCCAAAGAGATTCACGGGGTTGATTTAATCGTCCGGATTAACGAAGATGCGATTCGTCGCGGTATTGGTTACGCCACGCACGACCCCGTTACAGTCACACACGAACTGAAGACCGTTCCGCTCAAGGCGGCGATTGATGAATTTAAATGGGATGCCCTCGTGACCGGTATTCGTCGTGACGAAGATCCTACCCGTGCCAAAGAACGCTGGTTCTCCCCACGTTCCGCCGAAGGAGTTTGGGATTATAAAGACCAACCACCTGAGTTCTGGGGACAATTTGCGTCGACCGCTCCCGAAGGTGGACACGTTCGCGTGCAACCTCTCCTCGAGTGGACCGAACTCGATATCTGGGAATACATTCGTCGCGAAAATATTCCTAATCCGACCCTTTACTTCGCACGTAACGGAAAACGTTTTCGTTCACTCGGTTGCCACCCCATCACGCACCCCGTCGATAGTCCTGCCAGCAACATTGATGAAGTGATTGAGGAATTAAAACTCACTCGCGTCAGCGAACGTGCCGGCCGTGCCCAAGACCACGTGGGGCGTAACTCTATGCAGGCCCTCCGCGCGAAGGGCTTCATGTAATTCCTCATTCTTTTATAAAATGTCTCAAACCTCCCATCTTTCTTCAGTCCAAAAATCAGCTCAACCTGACATCGAAGACATGCGCAAAATGCACGTCGTCGTCGTCGGCCACGTTGACCATGGTAAATCTACTTTCGTCGGACGTTTATTACACGACACCGATTCTCTGCCTAACGGAAAACTTGAACAGGTTCGGAAAAACTGTGCCGCCGAGGGTATGGAATTCGAATACGCCTTCTTGCTCGACGCTCTCATCGAAGAACAAGAGCAGAACATCACCATCGATACGACGCGTATCTTTTTCCGGACGACTCAACGTGCCTACGCCATCATCGATGCGCCTGGTCATAAAGAATTTCTAAAGAACATGGTAACCGGCGCAGCCAGTGCCTCTGCCGCCTTGTTACTCATCGACGCCAATGAAGGCGTCATGGACCAATCTCGTCGCCACGCTTTCTTACTTTCACTGCTCGGCGTCAAACAACTCGTCGTGCTCGTGAATAAAATGGATTTAATTAAGCACGATCAATCGACCTATGAAAAAATTAAAGTCGAGTATACCGCATTCCTAAAATCACTCGGGTTAACCGCCGTACACTTTATTCCGATTGCTGCTAAACACGGTGAAAACGTCGTACAGCGCTCCGACAAGATGTCGTGGTGGAAAGGCCCAACCGTCGCGGAAGCTCTCGATAACTTTAAACACGAGGATGACCTCACTGGCCTACCCTTACGCCTGCCCGTGTCCGATATTTATCGTTTCGATCATCGTCGCATCATCGCCGGACGTGTCGAAGCCGGTGCCATTCGCCCTGGGGATGAACTCATCTTCCAGCCAGGTGGCCGTCGCAGCACGGTCCGAACTTTCGAAGATTGGCCAGGTCACTCACGCGATGTCGTCGGCACCAGTGGTTCCGCGAATTTCAGTCTCAGTGAACAAATCTTCGTCGAGCGTGGCCAAGTCGCCGCTCACCCGAATCAACAACCACGCGTCGGTCGTGAATTCCGTGCCCGTATTTTCTGGCTCGGCAAAGAACCCCTCCAACAAAATAAAACCTATCGCTTACGCCTGCTGACGCAAAACGTCGAAGCCGTCATTGCGAAGATTGAAAAAATTACCGATGCCTCCTCGCTCGAGCCGATCGAAGCTTCTACCGTTCCTCGCGATACGATTTGCGAAGTCATCGTCCGCTCCACCCGTCCGATTGCTTTCGATTTACATAGCGAATGCGCCATCACCGGTCGATTCGCGATTGAAGATAAAGGGCGGATCAATGGCGGCGGAATTATTTTAGATTCGATTACTGAAAAAACATCGGGCGAAGGAAAAGTGACGGCCGCCGAACGTACCGCCCGTGCGGGACATTCCCCTGCGGTGATTTGGTTCACCGGTCTTTCGGGCTCCGGTAAATCCACCATTGCTGAATTAGTGGAACGTCGACTTTTCGACGCTGGTAAAAAAGTTTTCCGGGTCGATGGCGATGATTTACGTACCGCACTCAATCGCGATCTTGGCTTCTCCGCGACCGACCGTGCGGAAAGCGTCCGTCGTGCTTCTGCCGTAGCTGGACTCTTTGCCAACGCCGGACATATCGCCCTGGTCACTCTCATCGCCCCTCTGGCGGCCGATCGCGCCAAAGCCCGTGCTGCCCTTGCGAATCACGCCTTCATCGAAGTCTTTGTGGATGCTCCGCTCGAAGTCTGTGAATCGCGCGACGTCAAAGGACTCTACGCCAAGGCACGTCGCGGTGAAATTCCCGAATTCACAGGCATATCCTCGCCGTACGAGGCTCCTGAAGCACCGGAAGTACATATCCGCACTGATAAACTTTCGACCACCCAAGCGGTCGAATTAGTCATTAACGCCCTCGATAAAATTCTCGAATCGAAAGCCGAAGACTGGGAAGTTTAGTCTGCAGCCTGAGCGGGCGTTGACTCAGGTACTTTTAAGCTTATGTTGATAGCAGATGAAGTTGCTGCATATCGATGCATCTCCGCGCACCGTGCGCTCAGTGACTCGTAAACTGAGTGCGGTATTCGTGAGCGCACTTCGGCTTAGTCACACGGACCTACAAGTCACCCATCGCGATGTGGGACATAACCCTCCGCCTTTTATTTCCGACGCCTGGATTGGTGCCGCCTTTGCCCAAGGTGATTTCGAAGACCCATCCATGAAAGGCGCACTGCACCACTCAGACGAATTAGCTTCGGAGTTACTTACGTGTGACGCCCTACTCATCGCCTCACCGATGCATAATTTTCATGTATCCGCTTCACTCAAGGCATGGATCGACCAAGTCGTCCGCACGGATATGACCTTTAAAATTACCGAAGAAGGCCCGGTTCCTTTAGTTCGCGGTAAAAAAGCACTCGTGGTTACCTCACGTGGCGGCTTTGTGGCGGGGACAGCTTATGATTTTCAAGAGCCTTATTTGCGTACCATCTTAGGTTTCATTGGAATCACCGACGTTACTTTCATTCACGCTGAAGGCGTCAACAGTAGTGATCAAGATCGCGATGACGCCATCACCACAGCTTCCGTAAAGTTGGTCGCGCTGGCCGAAACTTGGTAACAGCGTCATTCGTGAAAACGGATGCGTCGCTTCGGCACGCCATTCGTTTTCGGTAAAACTTTTTCCTGTGTTTGCGAATTTTCCGACAACTGCTCGGATTTACTTTTCCACTTACGTTCAAAACCGGTACTCGCCGGTCGAACCATTTCCTTACCGAGTTTAGCATTAATCGTATCGACTGCTTTCATCAAACGGTTGCGTGATGACGGTAGCGCGGTGCCCAGTCCAGGAAGTGTTTCCTGAACAACATCCTTCGAGGATAATTCCGTTAAGATTACGCCTGCTTTTTTGTAAAAGTAGCCTTCTTTAAAAACACGCTTTAACGCGCGCTGGGCCATCGCACCGATCACCCCTAAATCATCCGTCAGAAAATCAATCTCCTCTGTTTCACTCGTGCCGTATTGTTCGGCATCTTTCTGAAAACGATTAGTACCAAAAAAGACCGTGACGGTAGAAGTGGCTAAATTTTCCTGACGTAGTTTCTCCGCCGCTCGTACAGCATGCGTAGCGACAGCCTCCGATAAATCGGTGAAGTCACTCACCGGGCGGCCAAACGACCGAGAGACCATGATACTTTTACGCGCCTCTGCGTTTTCGATGATCTCGTGACAAGGAATGCCCCGTAATTCCAAAGCAATACGCTCTCCGACTACTCCAGCCAGTCGTCGAATAAAAGCAGGATCCGCCTCCGCTAAGTCTTGGGCCGAGAGAATGCCATGGCCACGTAGACGTGTGGCCAGCCCTTTGCCCACGCCCCAAATATCGCGCGTCTTCACTCCCTTTAAAAACTCTTCGCGACCTGCCGGTGAATAAGGAACCACGATGACTCCGCCCGACTCCGCATCGCCCTTCGCTCTTTCGTTAGCGAGTTTACATAGAACTTTCGTCGCACCCATTCCAATGGAAACAGAAATGCCCGTAGTCGATAAAACATCGTTACGAATTCGATGACCTAAGGCACGCGCGTCAGCTTCGGGCATATCAGGAAAACCTAAAAAGGCTTCATCGATCGAATAAGATTCAAAGTCACGTGCCTGTTTTGCTAAAACCTCCATCACGCGTTCCGAAAAATCTCCGTAGACCGAAAAGTTAGAGGAAAAAACTTTTACCGAATGGGCTTCACATACTCTCCGCACTTGAAAAAAAGGTGCGCCCATCGGAATGCCCAAGAGCTTGGCTTCACTCGATCGCGCGATGACACATCCATCGTTGTTGGAAAGAACGACAATCGGTACTCCAATGAGTGCCGGATTTAATGCCCGTTCACACGAGGCGAAAAAATTATTACAATCGGCAAGGGCTCGTAACATATGAACATTTGTTCATCTATCCGTTTGCCAATCTTTTCAAGGGTAAAAGTGCCTAGGCACAAAAAAGGCGGGTCCCTGCGGCCCGCCCTTTCGAGTCAGCTAACCCCAGATTACGATGCAGTTAAGGCGGTGACCTCAGCGCGAATCTTCTCCGCCAGAGCGGTCGAGAGGTAACGCTCACTAGGGCTACAAGCGATCGTGACGATGCGCTTACCAGCGTACTCAGGACGTTTCGCTAATTGGAGACAGGCCCAGATATTGGCACCAGAGGAAATACCAACGGCGAGACCTTCGCGTGCGGAAACATCAAGCGCAGTCGCAAACGCATCTTCGTTAGAAACTTGGATCACTTCGTCGATTAAAGATAAGTCGCAATTCTTAGGAACGAAACCGGCACCGATACCTTGGATCTTGTGAGGAGCAGGTTGCACCGGCTGCGAATTACGAGTCTGGGTAATGACAGGACTTGCGGAAGGCTCTACCGCGATGGCGAGGAGTTTAGCGTTACGACCTTTGATGACTGATGCCACACCCGTGAGAGTTCCACCAGTGCCCACACCCGAAACAAAAGCGTCTACTTTACCATCGGTATCCGCCCAAATTTCTTCGGCCGTGGTGCGACGATGCACCTCAGGATTTGCAGGATTATCAAACTGCATCGGCATGTAAGCGGTGTCGCCAATTTCTTGACGAATCGCTGTCGCACGCTCAATCGCACCACGCATCCCCTTGGCCCCGGGGGTTAAAACGATTTCCGCACCGAGCATACGTAATAAAACGCGGCGCTCAACCGACATCGTTTCGGGCATCGTTAAAATACATTTATAACCACGAGCGGCGGCCACAAACGCCAACGCAATACCGGTGTTACCCGAAGTAGGCTCAACAATCGTGCCCCCTGGTTTCAGACGGCCATCACGCTCACCGGCTTCGACCATCGCGCGACCAATACGATCTTTAACACTCGAGAGTGGATTAAAGTATTCGAGCTTAACCAAGATTTCAGTGTTCAAACCTTCAGTCACTTTATTCAAACGAACCAGAGGTGTGCGACCGATGGTTTCTAAAACGTTTTTGTAGATGGGCATAGCGTAATGTTTAGTTAATGACTAATATATATAGCAAAACACCTATTTACGGGCAACCATAAATAAACGAACTCTAAGCCAGAAAAACCCTTAGTAACGGCGTTTGGGGGCAGCGGGCGGACGAGGTGCAGTATCGCGCAAACGGAAAATAATGCGGGCTTGGGTTAAGTCGGATGGGCTCATTTCGACTTTCACGCGATCGCCAGGATTAATTCTGATAAAGTTTTTACGGAGGCGACCGGAAATTCTTCCCAGCACCACGTGCTTATTGGGAAGTTCGATGCGGAACATAGTTCCAGGTAGGACCTGTAGGATTTTGCCTTCGAGTTCGATAACGGGTTCTTCTGCCATGCCTTGTAGGCTCTATCCATGCAGGGAAAGGGTCAAAGTCAACACCTCGTATAAAAGAAAGTCATCCCCGCTTGCCAGCAGCCGTCGAGTTTAGATTGTTTCAGTATGGAAAGTGAAAACAGCTCAATTAGACCGCCTTTAAGCTGTCCCTTTGATAAGCTCCATCCGTCGCAATTAATTCGTGATGATAAATTTTATATGTCACTCGCATTTAATTTAGCAGTGGATGCTTGGCGAATTGATGAAGTCCCCATCGGTGCCATCATTGAACGCGGCGGAGAAATTATTGCGGCCGCACATAATGAAGTTGAACGGGCCAACGATCCGACAGCCCACGCGGAAATTTTAGCCATCACCCAAGCCGCCAAAAAAATCGGTGACTGGCGCCTCAACGACTGCACCCTCTACGTCACCAAAGAACCCTGCCCGATGTGTTCAGGCGCCACCATCATGAGTCGACTCGGGCGCGTGGTCTTCGCCTGGGGCGACCCCAAAATGGGTTGTTTAGGTGGAGCAACCCCCCTCCATGCGTTGCCCAAACTCAATCACCGCGTAAATGTTACCAGCGGTATCCTCGAAGAACCTTGCCGTGAAATCCTGCAGGCCTATTTTAATCTGAAGCGCGGCAAAGATTTACCCCCTTCGGCTTGACCCTCGTCAAAATCACCACTGGTTCAAAATGCTTCGTCGCCACTTCATCATTAAATCCTCAGCCCTCGCCCTCAGCTTAAGCACTTTAAAAATTTTCGCCTCCACTTCCCAAACCTCCATGAGCTACACCCTCCCCGCCCTCGCCTATCCCACCAACGCCCTCGAGCCACACATCGATGTTGCCACGATGGAAATCCACCACGGCAAACACCACAATGCCTACGTGACTAACTTGAACGCGGCACTCGCTAAGGAACCAAGCTTCGCCGCGGGCGCCGATGTGCATGCCCTCATCGCAGATCTTTCCAAAGTTCCTGAATCTATCCGCACCGCCGTTCGCAATAATGCCGGTGGCCACGCTAACCATACCTTCTTCTGGAATTTACTTTCCCCGAACGGTGGCGGCGAACCCGTCGGTGCTCTCGCTGACGCGATCCATAAAACCTTTGGCGGTCTCGAAGGCGAAAAAGGACTCAAGGCTCATTTCAAAGCCGCGGCGACTGGACGCTTCGGTTCCGGCTGGGCTTGGCTCGTTGTTAAAGCGGATAAATCCATCGCCGTCACTTCGACGCCTAACCAAGACAGCCCCCTGATGAAGGGTGTTGCTGACGTTAACGGCCATCCCGTCCTCGCGCTCGATGTTTGGGAACACGCTTACTATTTAAAATATCAAAACCGCCGTCCTGATTACATCGATGCTTTCTGGAAAGTCATCGACTGGAAAAAGGCCAACGAGCTCTACGTTCAAGCCATCGGTTAATTTTAAATATTAACTCCTATAAAAGGCGACTCACTCGAGTCGCCTTTTTTGTGCCCGCTTAACGGCCGCGTCGAATTTCTGAACCGACAAAGCGAATCGAGACCCGCCAGACTTTCTTTACGCGGGTTTGAATCTGTCCGGTCTTTACGTCAAACGTTTCAGGAATCTCGATGCGGTGGAGATCAACCACCGCGTGGAAGCCACGCTCCGAGAAAATGTCGATAAACATGGCCAAGGCCAAGGGGTCATCAAAAAGTGAAGCCTCACTGTTAATGTGAGCCTGACCCGAAATCGCGTGAGCGTGAATAATCGGTAAAAACTTTTGTTGAATTAAATCTACCACTTCGCGGAAAAGTTTTTTGTGACGTTCCGTGTAGTCATCCAGACGTAAGACTAACTCCTGACGAGCGTGTTGGCTGATTTGATTCGAAAGGGGGATACTCGAAATAATATCGTACGTCTCTAGCGAAAGCTCGAGCGAGCTCTGGTACTGCAACTCCTTGATGATCCGCGCCTGTACTTCAGGGATCGAACCTTGAGCGTTGATAAAGTGGTAATGGAAAATATCGCGCAATGACTGCAGTGGCTCGTAGGTGCGCTCTTTAAATATGCGGTAGCGATTGCGGGCCGCTTCGGCAGTTAAATCCGTCTTACGTACTTCTTCTAAAGGTAAACCTTCCGCTTCCGCTTTCTTATTAAAAGCTAAAGTCTGCTCACCGCGCATTAACTGACGACGCACCGACTCATTCTCATCGATGAAAAGAACTAAAATATGGTAATGCGGTTTGGGGAATTTTATCGCGTTCGCGGAAGCTCTGAATTCATGACGTAATTCGTTCAATCGAGCAAAGAGATGCTTGAGACATTCAACCTGCACCATCGAACGAGGAAAACCATCCACAATCGCCCCATTGGTAAATTGTGGCTCGAGTAACTTTCTGAAAAGTAATTCCACGACTTCGCGATCACCCGCCAGCATTCCAGCATCAATCCGTTTCCGTGCTTCCGCACTCGAAAGTAGGTCGCTAATCACAATCGGGGTCGCGGCATAATCACGATACTGCAGAATAAAATCTGTATTCGTGCCCTTACCTGCACCCGGGGCACCATTGAGCCAGAAGATTTCTCGAGGGAAAAATAGTTTGTCGCGACCCATCTCGCGCTCGAGGCTTGTCCACACTGACTCAAAAATAATGTGCGCATCCTTCACCTCCAAGTCGGTGACTTTATTGTTAGCAGAAGGTGCAGGTGCTTCACTCATAATAGGCAAACGAATTGGTAGGCTTTTAGACTCTATCTGCCAATCAAAAACCCTCGTTACGGCTTTCCACTCTTATTTTGAACCTCATCCGAGCCAGGCTTAACTACGGGCAATCCCGGGGCGTCGGAACGGTTGCGGCGAAATTGGTATCGGTTGATATCCTGCATCGATAACTGATCGATCGTCTTGGAAATGACTCGGTCCGATGGACTCGATGGCATTACATCGTAGCGACTATTCTTCTCATTGGGTAGTCGAGTATCGATACCTTTTACCTCCGCCAGTCTGCCTGATACTTCCGCGGTTTGGCGCTCAACGGATTTTACTTCGAACAGATTTTTATTTTTTAACTCACCGCGCTCAAAAGTATCCGCCACTTCAACCTCCGCTTTTTTACGACCGTAGACATCGTACTTACCATGCCAAGAATCGAAAGTAATAATATTCTCACGGGAATAAGGGGTGTTGGAATTTAACTCTGCTTTGTTCGTATCAAATTTTTTGTCGGCGATATTCGACATCTTACTGGTATTTTTGAGCGCTGAATTAAAATCGACCGATGAGTCTACTTGTTTACTTCCGCCATTACCCGAAAAACCAAAGGGAACTTTTCTTCCGTCACTCGTCGTCATACCAGCCGAGACTGATGGACTTTGCGCAACAGGCTTAGAACTCTCTGTATTTACAACCACGGGCCTATTGACTGGTACTGCAGGCCTCGAAGAAGGAATCTGCCCAACGACATTAGCCTCAATGATTCTTCCATTCTCATCATACTTAATCGATTGAGTGCCCTCTACTCCACCCTCGGAGGTGGCGGTAAATCCTGCGAGACGTGGATTCTCTGGCTTAGTCTGAGCCCTCAGCTCTAAGCCGAAACCACACACTGCCATCAATAAGACTGTAAGATATTTCTCCACAGTGAATTCAATACTCACTTATGATTGAGGAATCGGCAGAGGTTTCGCCTTCCAAATATGCGTAGCGTAATCGTTAATCGAACGATCCGACGAGAATTTTGCACAGCGGGCGACGTTGCGTATGGCCATGGCCGCCCAGCGACGGCGATCCGCAAAGGCAATCTCTACCCTCTCCTGCGCTTCGACATAGCTTCGGAAATCAGCTAAGACCAAATAAGGGTCACCCCCTTCAACCAACGAGTCTGCCACGGGCGATAAGGCGCCTGGTTGCTCAGGCGTGAAGGTATCAGAACGCAGCCAGTCAATTATCGCAGCCAATTCAGAGTCCTTATTTAAAACCTCTTGTGGCGAATAGCCATTTAAATGGAGTTGCGCGACTTCTTCCACCTCGAGGCCGAAAATAAACATATTATCGTCACCCACTTCTTCGTGAATTTCAACATTCGCACCATCGAGTGTTCCAATCGTGACTGCTCCATTGAGCGCTAACTTCATATTACCGGTGCCGGATGCTTCCTTCCCCGCAGTCGAAATTTGTTCGGATAAGTCGGCAGCAGGTATAATTTGTTCAGCTAAAGAAACACGATAGTCAGGCAGGTATACCACTTTTAATAAACCCCGCACGCGAGGGTCGTGATTAATGACCATGGCAACGCGGTTAATGGCGTGGATAATGTGTTTCGCGAGCGCGTAACCCGGAGCAGCCTTCGCCCCAAAAATACAAACTCGGGACTGGAATTGAGTGTGCGGATTATTTAAAATCTTTCGATACAAGTAAAGGATGTGCAGCAAGTTAAGGTGCTGTCGCTTGTACTCATGCAGCCGCTTAATCTGGACGTCAAATAAGGCGTCAGGCGAAACTTCCACGCCTACTAATTCTTTTATTTTGGCCGCTAACTTCACTTTATTCGCATGTTTAATCCCCATGAACTCGGCTTGGAAATCGGGTCGATCCGCCAAGGTATCGAATTTCTTTAGTCGGGATAAATCAGTTTCCCACCCATGACCCGCAACCTCATCACAAAGATGACCTAAAGCTGGATTGCAGCCGCGAATCCAGCGGCGCGGAGTGACTCCGTTCGTCACATTAATAAATTTTTCTGGCCAGAGTTGATCGAAACTAGCGAAGAGATGTTCGCGTAATAAACGGGTGTGTAATTGGGCCACCCCGTTAACATGATGCGAGCCCACCACGGCGAGGTGCGCCATGCGTACACGTTTAACCGGGCCCTCTTGGATAATCGAAAGTTCGGCTTTCTTTTCGTTGTCACCCGGCCAGCGACGATCCACCGCTTCTAAATGTCGGCGGTTGATTTCATAAATGATTTCTAAGTGGCGAGGGAGAACTTTTTCGAAAAGGGGTACAGACCAAGTTTCCAGCGCTTCCGGCAAGAGAGTGTGGTTCGTGTAACTGAAAACCATCGTACAAAGTCCCCACGCGTGATCCCACCCAAGGCGATGCTCGTCCACTAATAGGCGCATTAATTCCGCGACCGCCACGGAGGGGTGCGTGTCATTTAATTGCACCGCAATCTTGTCGGGCAGATGATCAAAACTTTTATTGAGCCGAAGATAACGTCGGAGAATATCCTGCAAGGAACAAGACACGAAAAAGATTTGTTGGACTAATCGAAGTTCTTTTCCGCTTTCGGTACTATCGTTTGGATACAAGACCTTTGAAATGGTTTCACTGATATCACGTTCGCGCACCGCTTCCACGTAGCCCCCACGATCAAAAGCACGGAAATCGAACTCCGTCGTCGCCCGCGATTCCCACAGGCGGAGGAAGTTCACACTCGAAGCATTAAAACCGGCAATCGGAATATCCCAAGGCACTCCGAGTAAATCCTTCGTCTCCACTAATTCAGAGAGATGATTACCACAGTCGTCGATTTTGTTAACTACCCGTCCATAAAGCGGCACGCGCACATTCAAATTGGGACGGCGAATCAACCAAGGATTATTATTCGAGAGCCAAGCATCGGCCACTTCGACCTGGCGGCCCTGCACAAACGTCTGACGGAATAATCCAAATTCATAATGGATGCCATAACCGACGGCCGGGATATCCATCGTCGCTAACGAATCGAGGAAACACGCCGCCAAGCGACCCAGGCCACCATTACCCAAGCCCATGTCCGCTTCATCATCCGCAATGACTTCCAAGTCTTGACCCAAATTTTTCAAAGCCATACTCGCCACCTGACGCATCCGCAAATTCACTAAATTGTTCGTGAGCACCCGTCCCATTAAATATTCTAAAGATAAATAATAAACCCGGCGGATATTATTATTGGCATGCACCGCTTGCGTGGCGATGTAACGCTCGAGCATGAGATCGCGGGCCGCCATGGAGGTAGCCAGCCACCAATCATTCCGGGTCGCCGTGATTCGGTCATGCGCGAAAGTACTTTTTAGGTGACGTAAAATGGCATCACGAAAGATGACTACGTCCTTTTCATTCGGGGTCGTGGGCTGATGTGCTGCGACGGACGACTTCTGAGCGGCGATTTTTTTCGCTGGTCGCGACTTTGCTTTGGGCGACTTCAAAGAGGATTTCTTTTTCGAAGGCATAGTTGTATTTAAAACATAGAGGCAATAGCCACAAGCGAGCCAAAACCGACTCAACCCCCTGCCAACTGCTTCAAGGTATTTAAATCCAGCTTACCCGTGCCCAAAATCGGCATCTTCGGTACTTTTTTAAACAATTTGGGCACCCACAGGTTCGGTAGTCCCGCCGCAACCAGCCCCTTCCTCACGATTTCCGTATCTAAGTCCACCGTATGTAAAACGACCAGTTGCTCACCCTTTTGTGGGTCGACCTGCGAACTCACCGCTAAAACAATCTCGGCGGCACCTTCTAGATTTAAGACTTTCAAAATGGCCTGCTCGATCGTGCCATGCGGAACCATCTCACCGCCCATTTTCGAAAATCGAGAAAGTCGACCGGCTAAATATAAAAATCCGTTTTCATCCATGCGGGCAAGATCACCGGTACGATACCAACCGTCGACCAAGGCTTCGCGCGTGCGGTGCGGATCACTCAAGTAGTGATTAAAAATATTCTCTCCTCGAACTTCGAGTAAGCCCGTCTGCCCCGGCGCTAAAATTTCGTTCGTGTCTACATCACGAAAGCGAAGAGCAATCCCGATCAGCGGACGACCCACCGAACCGACTTGATGTCCTTGCCAAACCCCACCCGGAGCTTCGGCATCCACTCGATTGGGCACATTAACCGAAATCACCGGGCTGGCCTCCGTGATACCATAACCTTCCAGCATAGGCGTATCGAGTTCATCGCTAAAACCTTTAACTAAATCATCAGGTAGTTTTTCAGCTCCAGCCACCACCCACTCCAAAGATTTTAAATCCTCTTTCGTCGCACGTCGTAAATAGGGACGAAGAAAAGTCGGCGTACCCACCGTGATGGTCACGCCCTCCTCTTTAATTGCATTAATACACGCCACGGTATCCAAAGGCGATGGCGTCGTTATCAGCACGGTTTCGCGCGAGAGCGCATACCAAATGCCTACGGTAAAACCAAAGCTATGAAACACGGGTAAACTGGATAAAAGTTTAGAGCGATCTGGAAGAATGTCTGAATCCTCAATCTGGGTTAAGTTCGCGAGAAGGTTTCGATGACTTAAAACCACGCCCTTCGGATCACCCGAACTTCCACTGGTAAATAGTACGGCCGCTTCCGCATCGCCCCCTCGACGGGGAATTCCCAACAACGTACTCGCAAAACTTGTCGTTAAAAACGGTAAGAGTCCAAGCAGACTCAGCAATTTCCACTTCTTAATTTTTTGTAAGTGAGTACCGATATCGATGAAATTCTCCGACCAAGGAAACTCCGGAAATTTTTCGCTTAATTTTTCCTTAAAAACCAAGGCAGAAATCATACAGTCGACATCCGCTTGTTTCAAACAATGGAGCACCTGCTTTCGGCCTAACGTAAAATTAATATTCACCGGTACTTTATTGGCCAAGACACAGGCCAGATTCGCAATCGTTGCACCAACACCCGGAGGAAGGACAATCGCCACACGCTCTTTACGCGTAGATTTTTTCAGTGTTTGCGCAAAAAACCAGGAAAGTAAAAGTAGTAAATAGCCCGAAAAACTTTTGCGCTTTTCCGTTCGATCAACCAACGCCGCACTGGTCCCTTTGGTCATCAGGCCCCGAACCACGTCTTGTGCTAAATGCCCCTGTAACGAAGGCCTTAAAGCAAAAGCGGTCGACGCTAATTCGAGTAATTTAAATCGCGTCGTTGCGTACTCACTCGCCGCATAGGGCTGACCCCAAACTGCCGAAACCGAACGGCGAAAATGTTTAGGCATTTTCCAAAAAAACTTCCCACCGCGAAAACTAAAAATGGATCCCCATAATCCATCAATCGCGACCGGCATAATCGGTACATTGGCTCGACGGGCAATGAGTTCGAATCCTCTGCTTAACGGCAAGATACCCCCATTACGCGTCACATGTCCCTCCGGGAAAATACAAACGACCTCGCCCGCCTTGAGTGCATCTGAAGCTTTATGAATCGCATCTTTCGCTTTTGCTTCTGCTACGGGAATGGTGCGCATCGTACGCATAATGAGTCGCGTAATCCACGTACGCTCAAAACTCTCGTGAGATAAAAATTTTATGGGACGCGGAGATAAGACGCATAGAATAATCACATCCACGTAAGAAACATGGTTAGATACTAAAAGCACCCCGCCCTCCTTCGGCATATTTTCCACTCCCATAGCACGCACTCGATACACCATGCGTACTAAAATTAAGAACGCCGTTTGTAGAAAAAAATAAAACCACCACATGGACGGGTGCTTATTTTTCCCACGCCAAAGAGAACAAATAATAAATAAAACAACGAGGCCGAACGCTAACGTGAGCAAACCGACCAAGAATATACTGATAAACAATAATACCTGCACTCCATCGTATTAAGAGAAGTTGTCTAATGGTGCAAGCCGAGTCCTTTCGAGATTGACCCCTCCCCATTAAACGTTGGCTTTAATTCTCTCGCATGCGCGACTACGTCCTCAGGCGGCTACTCTTGATTCCCTTAACTTTCTTCGGGATTACTTTGGTCGCTTTTCTCATGACCCGACTGGTGCCGGGTGGACCCATCGAACGAGCGATGGCCGAGAAAGTTCAAGCTGAACAAAAAATGGTCGGAAGAGTCGGCTTATCCGCCAACGGTCCAGCCTCGCCCGAAGAACTCGATAATCTTAAACGACAATATGGTTTCGATCGCCCCGCTCTCGAAGCCTATGGAATTTGGCTCGGCATCCTACGCGGACAAAACAACTGGTCCATCACCCGACTGGATTCAAACGGTCGCGTTGAGGTTGAAGTAATGTCGTCCCAACCATCATCGACCCAAAAAATAATCGTTCAAAAAAATCTCCAAGGTGAATTAAACGTAATCACCAAACAACCAACAGATTTAAGTCAGTGGAAGGTCGAAGCGGCACCCTTAGCTAACGATACCGATAAAACTCAACGCGTGATTGTTTTTCAGTCTCAGTTCCACGGAATCCTCCAAGGTAATTTCGGTCAATCCACCGAAAGCGATAAACCCGTCATCGATTTAATTCTGCAAAAACTTCCACTCTCCCTCTGGTTTGGTTTTTGGGGCATGCTTATCGCCTACTTTGTCGCCGTCCCTCTCGGCATCAGCAAAGCGATTCGCCATGGCTCACTCTTCGATAGTGTCTCATCGGTGATAATCTTTTTTGGTTTTGCGATTCCGGGATTTGTCCTGGCGCTCAGCGGATTATATTTATTCTGCTTCCATTTCACCCTCCTGCCCCACTCGGGTTTCAATTGGAACGAACCCATCAGATCGACCATTCTTCCGTTAGCTTGTCAAAGCGCCGGTGCATTTGCCGCGATGACGATGTTCATGAAAAATAGTCTGCTCGATAATCTCTCAGCTGACTTCATGCGCACCGCTAAGGCTAAAGGCGTCAGCTCACGCCGCGCCCTGTATGTCCACGCCTTACGAAACTCGATCATTCCGCTGGCTGCTTCCTTCGGACAAAACCTCGGCTTCTTTCTCACCGGCTCATTCCTCATCGAATACACCTTCGATATCGATGGCATCGGACTTTTAAGTTATGATTCTTTAGTTCATCGCGACTTCCCCGTCTTTCTAGGCCTCCTGACGATTTCGAGCATCGTGCTCCTCATTGGAAATATTCTTTCCGACCTCTGCGTCGCCGCCGTCGACCCTCGCATTCGTTTCCAAAAATGATTTCGTTCAGTCCCATCACCCAACGTCGCTTTGCGAAATTCCGCTCGATCAAACGCGCATGGTTTTCACTCATCATTATTGGCACACTTTGCCTACTCGCTCTACTTGGCCCCCTATTAGTAGGCTCGCGCGCCCTCATCGTTAAATACCAAAATGAATACCGATTCCCCGTCATTGAGGGAAATATCAGCGGACGTGAGTTTGGACTACCTCAAGACACCGAGCCCAACTATCGCAGACTTGAAACTATATTTAAAGAAAAGGTATCGGGGGATTGGGTTTGGTTACCCCTGATTCCGTTTTCTCCCACCGCAGTTTCTGAAGTGTATTTGCCCGTAAAATCGAAAACCGAGGGTAAGCATAATATTTATGTGAATCCCGACGATTCGCTCATTCTTAATAGTCGTATTTTTATTTTAAATCCTGACGGCACCCGCGGCAGCACTTGGTCAGTACAAAACGGTAAGCTCGACGGTGAGTTCCGTATTCGTAATCAAGACGGCGCAACTCTCTTGCTCAGTAAATACGTTAATGACGTCCCTGAAAAAACTTTGCCCAATCATGAGGAGAATCCGCCCAACAATCTGTATACTTTTGTGCCCTACCCGAGTGCCCCTGGTCTCGATGGTCACCTCTTAGGCACCGATGAATCCGGACATGATGTGCTGGCCCGACTTTTCGGTGGCTTTCAAATCCTCCTCCTCGCTTCACTCATCTACATGATCGCGAGTTACGCCATCGGACTCATTCTAGGCGCAGCCATGGGCTACTGGGGCGGATGGTTCGACCTCATCATGCAACGTATGATCGAGATTTGGTCTAACATTCCCTTTCTCTACGTGATTGTTTTTCTGGCGACACTCTTTGAACCGAATTTATTTATTCTCGTCTTAATCCTCGTCGCGTTTTCATGGATGGGTATCGCCCATCAAATGCGAGCCGCCGCTTATCGGGAAGCCGCCCGCGATTACGTCGCCGCCGCCCGCGCCCTCGGGGCATCGGACTGGAGAATTCTCACCCGCCACATCCTGCCCAATTCGATGTCCGTCATCATTACCATGGCACCCTTTAGCATCGCCGCCGTCGTAGCCTCATTAGCGTCCCTCGATTATTTAGGATTTGGACTTCCACCCACGACGCCTTCCTGGGGAGACTTACTCCGCCAAGGTAAAGAAAATTGGAACGCTTGGTGGATTATCACCTCAACCGTCACCTGCATGGTCTCCGTTCTCATCATGGTTAATTTCATCGGCGAAGGATTACGCGAAGCCTTCCATGGAAAGGAAAATCAATCATGAAAAAGTTCTTCCTCACCTCAGTAGTCTATTTGTTATTTTGTATCGCCCGTGCCGAAACGCATTCCCTCGAGATCTATCAAGATCCGCAAGCCCAAGCCTATTACCAAAAAAAATCAGGTTTCTTCAGACTGAGCTCACCGGATAAAATTCCAGAAAATTTAAAATGGGTGACCGACCCCCAACAGCCTATCTTTGCCGACCCTCAAGCCAAACGCGGTGGAGTTCTTAATTATTTTATTAATAGTACGCCACCCGTTCTACGCCGGGTGGGCCCCAATTCCAATAATAGTTTCCGCGGGATCGCTTACGATGGTAACGATTTCTCGCTCGTCACCCTGCACCCGAATTCTCTGAAGCCGATTCCCTGTCTGGCTCAAAGTTGGGCCATCTCCGAAGATGGACTAACGGTCTACTTCAAACTCAACCCGCGGGCGAAATTTACCGATGGTCAACCCGTCAGCGCCGACGACTACCTGTACACCTTCTACTTCTATCAATCACCTTGGATCAATGCACCCTGGTATAACGATTTCTATACCAAGGAATTTGCCGGAATCACTAAGTACGATGACCACACCATCGCCATTCACCTACCCGCCAAAAAGCCTGATCCCTTAAACATTCTGGGATCTATTAGTCCAACTCCTCGACAGTTTTATAAAAACTTCGGACCCGACTACTGCAAAGTCTACGGTGAGCGTTTCCAACCCACGACCGGTGCGTACACCATTCCTGATGAAGATTTTGTGCGCGGACAACGCGTAACGCTGCGCCGCATTCCCCAGTGGTGGGGCGATAACGAGCGCTACACGGCACATCGCTACAACGTCGACGCCATTGAATTTAAAGTCATCCGTGAAATGGATAAAGCTCACCAAATTTTCCTCCAAGGTGAATGTGATTTATTCTTCATGGGCACACCGAAGTTTTGGTACGGCGCTAATTCAACCGAACCCTACCAAGCTGGCTTCATACAAAAAGCACGTTTCTTTAACGACGTACCTCGCCCACCCTTCGGCCTTTATATTAATAGCCTCAAACCGCTGCTCTCCGATTTGAATGTCCGCATCGGATTACAACACGCGACCGATTTCCAAAGAGTCATCGATACTTTTTACCGCGGTGACTTCGAACGTCTCAACCAATTCAGCCAAGGCTACGGCGAATTTACCAACTCCTCCATTAAAGCACGTAAATTTAGTCCAGCCTTAGCCAAAGCCGCTTTCGCCCGTGCGGGCTTCACCGAAGTCGGATCCGATGGCATTCTCCGCAAGCCCGATGGCACGCGACTCTCCATTCGTTTAACGATGGATGATAGCGAACGCAGAAAATTCCTACCCACCCTCATCGAATCAGCGAAACTGTGCGGACTCGAATATCGCCCCGAAGTTCTCGAGCACACCACGATGTATCGCAAGGTCATGGAGAAGAACCATGAATTATGTTTTTGGGCTTGGGGTGCCACCGGACTCCAACCCGAACTCTGGCAATCACATCACGGCGATAATGCGGTCGAAAAAACCGTCGACGGGTTAATCGTCCCCAAAAGACAAACCAACAACATCACTGGTACAAATATCCCAGAACTCTCCGAGGTCATCGATCGCTTCCGGGCATCGACCGATAAATCCGAAATGATTCAACTGAGCTTTAAAGCCCAACAACTGATTCATGATGATGCGAGTTTCATTCCCGCCTTCTGTGTTCCGAGCTATCGCCTCGCCTACTGGAATTGGCTGAAGTGGCCGGCCCATTTTGATGTACGTACCAGCGATGATCCACTCAGCACTGGCCTCTTTTGGTTAGAACCTACTGAAAAATCCCGCATTCAAACACTCCTCAAGCGTCCGCAGTGGTTTCAATCTCAGCTCTTTCAGAGGATAAGAATCCCACCCACGACACACATTTACGACCAGTGGCGTACTGAATAAGCAATCTTCTGCCTTCCCCTTCTCTGTTTAAACTTTCATACTCCCAAAAATGTCGGCTACGCCTTTATTAAAAGTTGAGGACCTCACGATTACTTTTCATGCCCATGAAAAAGCAACCGTCGCAGCTTCAGGAGTGTCCTACGAATTAAACAGCGGAGAGGTTCTCGCCGTGGTGGGTGAATCGGGCTCAGGTAAATCCGTCTCCGCCCTCGCCCTCACTCAACTTTTACCCAGCGCCCCCACCTGCGTCGTCAGCGGAAAAATAACCCTCGAAGGAATTAATCTCTTAAGCTTATCCGAAAAAGAAATTTCCAAGTATCGCGGAAAAGTCATCGCCTACATTTTCCAAGATCCCGGCACCTCCCTGAATCCAGTTTATTCCGTCGAATTTCAAATTGCCGAAGCGATTAAAATCCATCGCCCCGAAATCTCCGATGTTCGTGCCGCCGTCATCCAGTCACTCAATGAGGTTCGTATTCATGAGCCCGAGAAAGTCGCCCAACAATACCCCCACGAACTTTCGGGTGGCATGCAACAACGCGTCATGATCGCCATGGCTTTAGCGTGTAATCCACGCATCTTGGTGGCCGATGAGCCCACCACGGCACTCGACGTCACTATTCAGAAAGAAATCATCGATTTACTCGCCCACCTTTGTCGCCAACGCGGCATGAGCATCTTACTGATTACTCACAACTTCGGTATCGTGGCCAATTTCGCCAATCGCGTGATTGTGATGCGACACGGAAAAGTAGTCGAGACAGGCAGCGCTCAACATGTTCTCGAAAATCCCACACACCCTTACACTCAAGGACTCATCGCCTGCATTCCGCGACTCGGACAAAAGCGTCATCGCCTCACCACCCTACCCACCGAGCTCTCCTAAAAATGTCTCTCCCTTTATTAGAAGTCAGAAACCTTTCCGTCGATTATCCCGGTCGGGCTCCTTGGTTTTTTCAGAAAAATATCCCCAAGCGCGCCGTAAACAATATTTCGTTCACTATTCCTAAAGGTAAAACCGTTGGCCTCGTCGGTGAATCGGGCTCAGGTAAAAGTACCACGGGTAAATCAATCATTCGCCTCGCCCCTTGCACCGAAGGACAAATTTTATACGAAGGGGTCGACATCGGAAATAAATCCAATCGGGATTTTTTACCGTGGCGTAAAAAGATTCAGATGATTTTTCAGGATCCGTATAACTCACTCGATCCCCGCTCCGATGTTTTAGGAATTCTCTCCGAGCCTCTCGAAATCCATTTTCCGCAACTCAGCAAAGCCGACCGCGAAGCGCGCTGCGTTGATTTACTTAAAAAAGTAAAATTGCCCGCTGAATACCTCTATCGTTATCCCCATGAGTTTTCGGGCGGTCAGCGCCAACGTATCGGCATCGCCCGCGCCTTAGCCGTCGAGCCGTCCTTAATCATTTGCGACGAACCGGTTTCGGCGCTCGATGTTTCAGTGCAGGCCGAAGTGGTTAATTTATTACAGGACCTCCAAGAGCAGTTACAATTAACCTACCTTTTTATAGCGCACGACCTCGCCGTAGTTGAACATATCAGCGACCACATTTTAGTGATGTCCCAAGGCAAGATTGTTGAGGCTGGCACTCCTGCAGAAATTCTGCACAACCCCCAAGAGGAATACACCAGAACTCTTCTCGCCGCCGTACCTAAACTTTCATGAGTACCCCAGACAAAGCCCGATTGGATAAAACGACCCTTGGTCTGATCGGCATCATTCTGGGTATGGCCACGCTCACTTGCTGGGATCAGTGGAATATTTGGAGCACCAAAGACGATTACTCCTTCGGCTACCTCGTCCCCTTCTTTTCCGCCTATGTGCTCTACGACCGTTGGGATGAGCTGTACGCTTATTTAACCGGACAAAAAAATATTGTCGGTAGTCCCACTCCGCGTTGGGTCCTCGGTCTGGTTAACTTCATCGCATTATTTTCCATACTTACCTTTGTCGGCGGTGGAGCCATTCGGGCAATTTACGGCACCGGCGTCGGACCCACGATTGCGATTTCGTTTGGACTCGTCGGAACGGTTCTAAGTTTTGGTTTTATCTCTGCCCAAGGACCCGAGGGAACCATCCCCTCCAATGCAGTGCGCTGGAGCATCGTGGGACTCCTCCTCTTCCCCGCCTGTGTTTGGATTATTTCCGGTCCGTTTCTCTACCTCGTCGATAACCGTATCAAAGGCGAGCTGCTCACCAACGTGACGGAATTCGTTTCAGGTGTCTTAAGACTTTCGGGCGAAGCAATCAAAGTAAACGGCAACACCATCGAGTTTGCCAATAAGGATGCGGTCGGTATTGCCGATGCTTGCTCGGGTATTCGTTCACTTTCCGCCTGCGTCTTCGTGGGAGCCTTTTTAGGTGCTATCTTTATAGAAGGCGGTTTCCCTGGATCCCTTATTCGTCGTGTCTTCTTAATTATAGTTTCTGGAGCAGTGGCGATTGTCATAAATATTCTCCGCAATACCTACCTCGCCTTCTACGCACTCGAACATCGCTCCGCCTCACTCGATCGGGATTTCTGGGGCGTCGAGATGGGCGCAAAAGATTTTTCCTTCTTAGGCACCGTCCACGATTTTGCTGGAAACTTTTCCATGGTGATCGCCTTCGTTTTACTTTTAGCGTGCGTGCCCTTAGTCAATCGCCTCGGACGGAGCTCGCCCCCGAAAGTTTAATTTTGCATGAAGATTCTGCACATCAGTCCCGAGCTCACCCCGTGGTCCAAAGCAGGTGGGCTGGGTGATGCGGTTGCCGGATTAGTCAAAGCGTTAGCCGCCGAGGGACATGAGGTGCGCGTCGTTTCCCCCCTTTACGGCTCCGTCCCCGATCAGGAAAAATTAGGAACCCTGATCGAATCATTAAAGGTGAACGTCACTGGCGATAAACTCCGCGCCACCTGCCGCGTCAGGAAAATCGATTTAGCATCCAAGGCCGAGGCTTGGTTCATCGAACATCACGAATACTATGGTGCGCGTGAAATTTACCCTGAACAGGAAAACACCGCCGAACGCTCCTGCTTCTTCGGTCGCGCCGCCCTCGATGCCTGCCTGGCCCTAAATTGGATACCCGATATTGTGCACTGTCATGATTGGACGACCGGGCTGATTCCCGTGCTACTCAACACCACCGCCAAAGAAACCTTACTCGGAAAAGCAAAATCAATTCTCACCATTCATAACCTGCAACACCAAGGTCTCCTCAGTAAACGAGTCATACCCTTCCTGGATTTACCCGAAAAGTTATTTCACCCCGACCAAATTGAATGCTACGGCGGAGTGAATTTTTTAAAAGGCGGAATACTCCACGCGACCAAGGTGACCACCGTAAGCCCAACGTACGCTCAAGAAATTCTGACCGCCGAGTATGGCTTTGGTCTCGATGAATTTCTGCGCCGCCGAAAAGCTGACCTCACCGGCATCCTCAACGGCGTCGACATGGAAGAATGGAATCCGACCACCGATAAAAACTTAGCCGATAATTTTAGTTCAAAAAAGCTCTCGGGCAAAGCCGCTTGTAAATTAGATCTTCAAAAACAGTTAAACCTCAGCCCACAAAGTGATATCCCCCTGATTGGCGTAGTTTCACGCTTATGGGGGCAAAAGGGCCTAGATTTAGCCCTTCCCGTCTTACCCAAGTTTTTACGGGCTGGTAAAATTCAGTTCGTCCTACTCGGTAGCGGCGATCCGACATTAGAAAATAATTATAAAAAACTCGCCGAAGATTTTTCTGGGTCCGCCGCCGTACGCATCGGCTACAATAATGCACTCGCTCATCAAATCGAAGCAGGTTGCGATTTCTTTTTAATGCCGAGTCGCTTCGAACCGTGTGGACTTAATCAACTTTACTCGATGGCCTACGGCACGATTCCAATTGTACGGGCGACCGGCGGATTAGCGGACACCGTAAAAACTTGGAATGAAGAATCGGGTGAAGGCAGTGGAATTGTTTTTAATAATTCCGATAGCCCCGCGATCGAGTGGGCAATCAATCAAGCGCTCAAACTTTACCGTTCGCCCAAAGATTTTAAATCAATTCAGAAAACTGCGATGACCTCTCAATTCTCTTGGAGCACTGCAGCGAAAGAGTATCTGCGCATCTATAAAGCAGCACAGCTATCTGCGGTATAGGTCTGAAAGTCTAAAAACTAACAGTAAATGCCCTATTTTAGGCAAAATCTATCCTGAGAGTGTAATAGTATTCAATGTTAACTAAGTAAAAATAAGATTGGACATTAGAATAAATTGTATTACCTAAGAAAACGCTATGAAACAAATCGCATCCATCACAACCCTCACCCTGATCGCCGCTGCCGCTATGGCAGATGCCGCCCCTGCTGTTGCTCCTGCTTCAGCTTGGACACAATCAGGCAACCTCGCTCTCTCCAGCAACTACATCTGGCGTGGCGTTTCACAAAATGACGACAAAGTAGCCTTACAAGGTGGCTTTGACGTTGCACACACTTCTGGCCTCTCGGCTGGTGTTTGGGCTTCAAACATCCAACAGAAATTCAGCGCTAAAGATGCTAACCTCGAGTTAGACATTTACGCTAACTACGGTTTCAAAGTTTCCAACATCGATCTCTCTGTTGGTTACATTGCTTACATCTACCAAGGTATCTCTGCAAATAACTTCAGCGAACTCAACATTGCAGCAACCTACGCTGGCGTAACCGCTAAGGTCTCTAAAGAAATCGCCAACGGCAACAACACCGGCG
>JAEMQU010000047.1 GCA_016463705.1 Opitutales bacterium
AAATATATAGCCATCCGTAGTGCCGATAGAAAATGTGGCGCAGGTTTTTGATTTGTTTTCTGACGAATCTCCTCGATGAGCGATTCGGCGGAGCGTCCGGATAATTGATCGATACGATAATACCCACTATCGAGTAACTCGCGTGCGACATCCACGGGGAAGCGTGGAATACGCATGAAGGGACTGCAGACCGCTTCCCGACGTCGCTCCTCGGCCCGCAGTCGCTCGGATTCGTCCATTACAGACGGGCGAGAATCGCTTGCCCCATTTCCTTGGTGCCCACCGCTTTGCCGCCGCCAGCGATATCTGCAGTGCGAACACCATCAGCAACTGTTTTTTCAACGGCGAGTTCGATAGCCTTAGCTTCTGCTTCTAATCCGAAAGAGTGACGGAGCATGAGTGCTGCCGAGAGAACTTGAGCACAAGGATTCGCTTTGTCTTGTCCGGCAATATCAGGCGCTGTGCCGCCCGATGGCTCGTAAAGTCCATAACCTTTGCCGTGACGATTGATATCCATACCGAGTGAGGCTGAAGCCATCATCCCAAGGGATCCGCAAACCACAGCCATTTCATCGGAGAGGATGTCGCCGAACATGTTTTCAGTTAAGACGACATCAAACTGTCCTGGCTTTAGTACCATTTGCATCGCCGCATTATCAATATAGATAAATGCGAGGGTGATATCGGGAGCAGTAGTTTTAACGCGATCGCCGACGACTTTGCGCCAAAGCACAGAGGTTTCGAGGACGTTGGCCTTATCGACTAAGGTGATGTGTTTGCGGCGAGCGCGTGCCGTCGTAATCGCAACATCAGTGATGCGTTCAATTTCGGATTTACGATAGACCATCGTATCAATCGCTTCAATATCACCATCAGCCAGTGTGGTGGTTGATTTCGCACCGAAATAAAGTCCACCCGTGAGCTCACGAATGCAAACCATGTCGACGCCATTAGGAATGCGGTCAGGTCGGATCGGCGATGTATCGATTAAATTTTTAAGCAGTAAACCAGGACGCACATTCGCGAAGAGACGGAAGTGTTTTCGTAAGGGTAAGAGCGATGCGCGCTCGGGTTGTTCTTTGGGAGGAAGTTTTTCCCATTTAGGTCCACCGACTGATCCAAATAAAATCGCATCTGCTTTACGACAGGCTTCGAGGGTCGAGTCGGGCAATGCCTTGCCGTGATTATCAATTCCGGCGCCACCGACATCGTGCGTCGAATGCTCGAGCGTGTGACCCGATTTCTTGAGCACAGCTTCGAGAACGGGCAAAGCTACAGCCATGACTTCAGGGCCGATGTAGTCGCCAGGCAGAATTGCAATTTTTAGGTGCATAGAGGAAAGAAAATAAGGCAAAGCTCGGTCCCGAGTGCAAGGACAAGCGATTAACAGTGGCTGATTTAATTCTTAGGCATCGGACCCGATCCGAACCCACCACGGACATCGACCACATACCAGGCTTCGACTTTCTCACGTGCCCACGGCGTACGACGAAGAAAAGTGAGGCTAGATTTAATCGAAGGATCATAGGTGAAACAGCGAATGGGGATGCGATTACCCATTTCCTGCCAGCCATATTTATTCAATAAATGTTCGAGAACTTTTTGCAGGGTGACCCCATGAAGCGGGTCGCGCGGGTGTTGCGAAGGCGAAGTCATACTCACCTTATTGTCTGTCCTTGGCGAAGGCCTCTGCAAAATAAGTTAAAATCAAATCTGCACCGGCTCGACGAATCGCGAGAAGTGATTCATCGCGTGTCGCCTGAAGATTGAGCCAGCCTTTTTCGGCGGCCGCATGAATTTGTGCATACTCACCAGAAACTTGATACGCAGCAATCGGACGAGCGGATGATTCACGAACGTCGCGAATGATGTCTAAATAAATTCCCGCTGGCTTAATCATTAAGATGTCGGCGCCTTCGAAGTCATCTAAATGGGCCTCACGAATCGATTCCCGACGGTTGGCAGGATTAATTTGATAAGTAGCTTTAGAGAGAGATTCACCCGATTTTCTATTGCTGCCAACGGCATCGCGGAATGGTCCATAATAAGCCGAGGCGAATTTAGCCGAGTAGGCGAGGATGCCAGTTTGTGTCAGGCTATTCTCATCGAGTGCCTTACGAATGGCACTGACGCGACCATCCATCATGTCGGACGGTGCTACAAAGTCCGCACCCGCCTGAGCTGTGAGCACTGACATTTTAACCAGTGCAGCGACTGTTTTATCATTATCTACATCGGTCTTCGCACTATTTAAAATTCCATCATGTCCGTGTGTGGTATAAGGATCTAAGGCGATATCTGCAAAGATAACCATCTCCGGACATTTTTGTTTCACTTCACGAATCGCACGCAATGCGAGGTTGTTTGAATTATGTGCCTCTGCTCCGTCGGCCGATTTTTTACTTTCGTCAATTTTTGGAAACGGTGCGATACCATGAATACCTAATTTGAGTAACTCATGACATTTGGCGGCGAGCTGCGAAAGGGGAATGCGATTAATTCCTGGGAGAGAAGGAATGGGTTCTAAGCTTTCGCCTTCGGTGACAAAAATCGGCTGAATGAGATGGCGAGGCTCCACAGAAATTTCGGTGAGCATGGTACGAATGCCCGCGGTTGCACGTAGACGACGTAGGCGAGTAGATGGGTCGAGTGATTCCGACATCGGAGGGTTGAGTTAGTCGAGTCACTGTCGAAGGGCAAGGCGAAGGGCAGGCTTTGACCCACGAGACACACTCAGGGTGTGACACTTTGTCAAAGTGCCCGACAATTTGGCCATAAACTATGACTGCTTCTCTTAAAAACACCTATTAATCATGTATTTATCCTTGGCACAAGCCCTGCCATATAATCTGCAAACCCATAAATATAACTATGAGCAAAATCATCGGAATCGATCTCGGAACTACCAACTCCTGTATGGCCATCCTGGAAGCAGGTGAAGCCGTCGTCATCGCCAATTCAGAAGGCGCACGTACGACGCCTTCAGTCGTTGCCTTCACGAAGACAGGCGAAGTGCTCGTCGGCCAAGCGGCGAAGCGCCAAGCGGTCACCAATCCGAAGAACACCGTTTTCTCGGCGAAGCGCCTCATCGGTCGCAAATTCTCCGAAGTTAAAAATATCGCCTCCAAACTTCCTTACAAAGTAGTTGAAGGAAAAAATGGCGATGCGGCTATCGAGTGTGATGTCGAAGGAAAACCACGCGTCTTCGCGCCTGAAGAAATCGC
>JAEMQU010000012.1:0-1586 GCA_016463705.1 Opitutales bacterium
CTCTCTCGATTGGTGCTCACGCTGATTATACGATCGCCGCACCGATTAGCGGAACCGGCGACTTAGTTTCTAATATTGGCGCAGGTAAAATACTTTATTTAACCCAAGATAATTCATATCAGGGTGTGACCACGATAAATAGTGGAACTCTGAATATAGGTAAAGGAACAAGCACTGGTTCATTAGGTACTGGGGCGGTGACGATTGCCACAGGCGCAGAGTTAATTTTCTCACGCCTAGGCAATACTACTTTAAGCAACACCATCACTGGCTCAGGTACGGGTAAATTAACCATCGGTACTTCGGGTAGTTTGATTGTCACCACTGATAATCAAATTGATATTACAGGTGAATTAAAATTCGGTGCCACCATCGGCTCCGCTACTCACTCCACCCTCGATTTA
Organism: Opitutales bacterium; assembly: GCA_016463705.1. Taxonomy (GTDB): domain Bacteria; phylum Verrucomicrobiota; class Verrucomicrobiia; order Opitutales; family UBA953; genus UBA953. The sequence continues at coordinate 405 of JAEMQU010000012.1, forward strand.
ACTGATGGCTCTATCAATGTCGGCTCGTTACGTGTGCAAACGGATACGACCACCGGCGCGGGTGTTAATAATATTATCATAGGTTCTGGTAAGTCGCTTAACGTGAAGGGCCTAGTTACCATTGGTGTAGATAATGGTGGTAATCCTATTTCAAATTTAACCATGACGGGTGCTGGTGTGCTTAATATCGGAACCGCACTTTTACCGACCAACGCAAACGTCAACATCGGCGCAAGTACTATCAGTAGTTCTAAAGCTAATTATGTAAATTGGGATATGAGTGGCCTGTCTGAGCTAAATATGAATCTCGGAACTGGTATATTCAATATTGGTGGGTCCGTCGGTGGTCTTACGTCTTTTTCTAATACGAATAGTACGACAGTTAGACTTGCAGTAAACAGCACCATTACCGCCTCAGCCATTTCAATGGATGAAGCAAATTCTAGGAATTTTAATTTAAATTTTGGTTCAGGACTTACTACGCTCAATGTTGATACTATCAATGTAGTTGGACCCACCGGCACCGCACGTTCTCAATGCTATATCAATTTTAATACTGGTGACGGAACTTTGGTCGTCAGAGGTAAAGCGGGTACTGCTGACTCGCGTGCGGCTCTTAATATCGCAAACTCTACGATTACTACTGGTAGTAGTCTCCTGGGTTCCGTCGATTTAAGTAATCACTCATCCGATATGATGTTAAGTACAGTAACCGTCGGTAAGCGTGATAGTTTAACAGGCACATCGGCCGTAGGCTACGGATCTGGACGATTAATTTTTGGTACCGGAACTTTTGATGCTCAGACATTAAATATTGCTAACAAATCTAATTATGGTTCAACCGCCCCAGCCTCACTCACCTCCTCAACGGGTGTAGAGATTAGTGGAAGCATTGTGGGTATGGTTTCTTTTGGCGATGCTACCGTTAAGATTGGAACCGTTGATGTCGCTCGACATGCTTCTTCCTATAACGGTGGCAAAGTTCAAGGGTTGCTCGAGTTTGGTGGATCAACTAGCTCAAATTACGCGCTCACTAATGTCACCATCGCAACCGCATCCACTACAACCATTGGAGCAGCTGATGTTACAGGATATTTCAATGTTTCTGCGGGTAATGCCTACGTCACAACAATCTCAGGCGCCTCCGCAGCTCTTGGGGCCACTGCCAGAGCGAATTTAAAT
>JAEMQU010000012.1:1596-11684 GCA_016463705.1 Opitutales bacterium
CACTATGGCCTCGGCAGCTAGTGCTTTGGTGAGCGGTACGCCTGATGTAACCGGTATAATTAATATTGCCGAAGGTACAGTTGCCATTGCCTCAATCAGCGGAGCCTCCGCTGCTGCTAATACGACCGCCACGGCCAATGTAAATTTATCGGGTGGTACACTGACGATGGGTGGCAATATCACGCGCACGGGTGGTGCGGGAACATCTGCCTTTAATTTAAATTTAAGCGGTGGTACCCTCGATATGGGTGGAAATACCATCGGCGCAACGGGATCGAATGTTACCTTTAATTGGACCAATGGTACGCTCAAAAATGTGAGCGGACTGAATGGCACCGCCGGAATAACCGTAGATACGAGCAATCAATCTAACCCTGTTTATTTGGATGGAACGAATACGTTTACCTCAAAGATTACCATCAAGGATAGTATCTTGCAGTTGCAGTCAACGACTGCCCTGGCTGCTAACAGTCAGATTGGATTTGATGGTACACTTGGTGTCTTAAAATTAGAATCAGGAGTGACCCTCGATGTCTCCAGTAATCTATCCAGTGGTAACGCACAGTTGGATACTAATGGAAACGATGTTATCTTTAATAGTCCAGTGGTCGGTCTTACGAGTTTCACGAAGCTTGGTAGCGGTAAACTTACCCTGAGTTCATCTTCTGGCAGTCTCGCACCTATTGTAACGATTCTTTACGGCCCCTTGGAATTAGGTAACGGTGATAACCAAATTCCTTCTGGCGGTTTCCTTAATGGTACCACCTCACTGACTCTCGATGGCTCGGGCTCAAGTCCTGAACTTATCGCCAACGGCGTTAGTGTGGATCTCGATGCTGTTGTTAATTTACTAAACTCCGGCGCAACCATCTCAGGTACCAAGGGCACATCTAATTATAGTTTTAATTTCTTAAAAGATATTATAGCCCAAGACGATTCTTCCGCGACCATCAGTGCCACGGATATGATTACGGGTTCGAACTCCCTCTTCAACGTGGGTAGTGGTGCCATACTCACCATTTCCGGTTCATTCATTGATGGTGTGACCGCGACCCAGATTACTAAAAATGGTATTGGAACCTTGGAGTTCACCGGCACTACTGCCAGCACCTACTCTGGCGCCACCACAGTCAATGCAGGGACCCTCGCTTTTTCTCAAGGTACGTTAACGGGTTCTTCAACCGCCATCACGGTTAATAACGGTGCTAACTTAACCGCCGTAGACTTAGATGCCAACGTATCCATTACGGTAGCTACGAGTGGTAAAGCAGATATTTCTGGAACTAATTTAAACGTTAAGGATATTGTAACTCAAAACTCTACACTCGATGACTTTATCTTCAGTGGCACAGATGGAAAAATAACTGCTCAATCCCTCTCTGGATCCGGAAGTGTCACCTTCGCTTCAGATTCTCTCGAAGTAGACAATCTTAGCGGAGCTGGATCGATAGTCTTCTCCAGCGGCACATCTACCATTGCCGCTGGCTCAGGTTCATTTTCAGGGACCATCACGGGTGCACAATCCTTCGTTAAGCAGGGTAGTGGCAAATTAACTATCAGTGGTACCAATGCCTTAACGGGTATAGTGACTCTTGACGGTGGTGTTCTCAGTATCAGTGATTTCGACTCTTTGAGTGCCGCAAGCACCGCAGAAAATCTCGTACTCCAAGGTGGAAAATTAGAGTATACAGGTTCGGCTGCAACCATGGCACGTGGATTCACTGTGGGTGATGGCATATCCGGCTTCAACGCGAGTGGTACCGGTGCATTAACTATCTCAGGAAATATGGATTTTGCCGACACCTCAGCTTCCAATCGCACACTCTCACTCGGTGGTACATCCGAAATCGCCGTCGAAAATATTTATAATCCGAATAAAATCGACACAGCTGATGTCGATAATCTCTTCACCAAGTTAGTGAAGCAAGAAACTAATAAGTGGATCGTGCTCGGCGCAGGTGCAGGCTTTGTGGATGAGGCACAGACAGAAATCGACATCCAAAATGGCGAGCTAGGATTCGCAATGGGTGCACTCGGTAGTAAGTCGACAATTACACTCGGTGGCACCGGCGGCGCAACTGCTACGCTTGGTTGGTTTAATGATGGAGCTACGACAAATACAGACGATGTGTCTGCTCGCATTAATTTAAAAAATAATGCAAGTGCCGCCTTCGATATTCCAACCGGTAACACGGTAACTTTTGGCACTGCTCTTAGTGGAGGTACAGGAACTAGTGTAACTAAATCTGGCGGTGGAACTCTTAATTTAGATAAGACTAATCCATTTAGCGGTGGATTCACCATTAGTGGTGGTATCGTTAAAGCGGGTGCCGTTGGCTCAATGGGTTCTGGAAATATCACCGTAAATTCTAATTCCACATTGGTGGTGGGGGCGGCTATAACTAACACGCTAACCATTAATTCTGGCGGTATTATCACCATCGATACCGATAATAACCCAGACCAGTCTATCCGAGATGCCACTATTATGAGTGGTGGTACACTCGTGCCTGGTGGCGATGTAATCGGTACATTGACCGTTCGTAATCTCACGCTCAAAGGTGGATCAATCGTGAATTGGCAAATAAGTGATGCGTCGGGTGCAGCGAATAATGACTACAGCCTAGCTGGCAGTGGCTACGACACATTCATTCTTAATAGCTTGGTCTTAACCGATATCTCGCTTTCTAAGCGCGTTATCCATGTTAAAAATACGACTTCTAATGGAGGCATAGCCTCTAACTTTGATAAGACTGCCGTTCAAACATTCCAATTCGCAAAGCTAACGACCGCCCTGCAAAGTCAGGTTAATGTCACTGACTTGTTTGAAATCGATGCGACAGAGTTCGAGTACATTAATGGCTTACAAACAGATCAACTCGTCTGGTACATGACGTTGTCCGCCGATCGAGAATATCTTTACGTGGTAGCAGTACCTGAACCTTCGACCTATGGACTCGGCCTCGGTGCACTCGCTCTGGCGTTTGCTGCCGTCCGTCGCCGTAAACAGAAGAAAAATCCAGCGGCCGTCTAATCCGTAAGAGTTGACGGTGCTAATTAAGAATTTTTTGTACCACTCTTGGCACTTGGATTCTTCTTATCCTGCACTTTATTTTTAATTTGGTCTTCCACCGCATCCATGAGTTTTTCAATTAATTCAATTTTGAGTTTTGGGTCTGCTAATTGAATCGCTTTACGGATTTCGATTCTCAACTCATCCGTCCCCGATCGCACAGCGCTCAAGGCATCCTTTTTCTCCCCGCTAGCTGACTCCTGGAGTCTTTTGCGGGCCTCGGCTAAGCGTTCTCTCGCTGCGATGACATTCTCGTTCTGATTAGCCTTCCGCCAGGCCAAACCAAAGGCCGTCATCTCATCTTTAGTCACCCCGGTAACGGTTAGTTTAGTGAAGTCAGGACCCCTGTTCTGATTGCCTTTTTCTGCACTGTTGGCCTCGGCTTTAGGTGCGGATTGGGTAGCGCCAAAACAGGGACTAATCATCAACGAGCCTACTAAATAAATAAGGGGTATTTTACGCATACTACTTTAAACACTTTCTCTAAACTAAAGTTTCACTAGACCAAAAAAAAGACCCCGTTGCCGGGGTCTTTTTAATTAGAGGATTTCTTGAATTACTTAGTCGCAGGTGCTGCGGCTTCGCTGGCCTTCTTCTTCTTTTTAGCGATAGCTTCCTTAACCCAGAAGTCGGTAATTTTCTTAGCTACATCTGCGAGTTCTGGTGACTTTTTAATGACTGCCTCAGCACGTGCTTTAGAGAATGCTTTATCTGCGTCTTTAGCTTCTTTATCTGCGGCAGCTTTATCGGCTGGAGCAGCAGACTTTGCTTTTGCTTTGGCGGCATCAGCAGCGGCCTTAAGGGCTTTAATCTCAGGATCGTTATTCTCGATACCGACACGAGTGTTCATGTATTTTTGATAGTCTTCGTCGGAGACACCAGGAACTTTGGATGCCTTGGGAGCAGCGGCTGGAGCTGTAGCGGCTGCAGCAGGCGCGGCAGTGGTTGCAGCAGGTTTGGCTTCTTCAGCAGCGAAGAGTCCAGTTGCACTAACGAGGAGGAGTAGGGTGGGGAGTTTCATAATAGGGAGATTTAGTAAAATAAATTTCGGTCGATTTGTCCATAATTTCCAGCTATTTGATTGAAAATGACAAAAAAAGACCCCCGGAATTAACCGGGGGTCTTTGATGGTAGCCTAAACTTGGGCTATTTTACTTGGTTTCAGGAGCAGCAGCGGGTGCTTCACCTTCAGGCTTCTTAGCACCTTTTGGCTTTTTGCTCTTGGTCTTCATGTGATCGTCAACTTTTTTGGCAACTTCAGCTAAGGTTGGATCGGCCTTAACAATGGCAGTAATAATCGAGTCGTAATATGATTTACGTGCGTTGTTAGCTTCTTCCATGGCAGCTTTCTTTTCCTCGGCTGGCACTTCTTTTGCTTTCTTGCTCGCGGCTTCAGATGCTTCTTTCGCAGCTTTTACTTCCGCAGTACCCATTGCAGCTTTACGAGCGTCTTGGTATTTTTTCATATCCTCTGGGCTTACACCAGGAACGTCAGGCATTGAATTTTTTTTGCTTTCAGCCTTATCGGCATTTTTTTCGGGCTTTACGCCTTTTTCACCTTTAGCAGGAGGTGGAGTTCCGGCAGGGGCACCAGCAGGAGCGTCTGCAGCGATTAAGCCGGCAGCAGCGAGGAGTGAGAGGAGGAGGAATTTGGATTTCATGGGGAGGTATATACAATTATAAAACACCCAAGTCTGTCGAGAGTTTCATAAAATTTGTAAATTAATCAGTAAATACTCTTTGGGTATTAACTCTAATCTCACTGAATAACCGTAGGCGGTGGGGCGTTAGGCGCCGGTCCTTCCGCGGTGGGCTCAGGGGGTGGCGCTGGCTCGGCTGTACCCTGATTGGCAGCGGTTGCCGCAGGGTCAGGTGTCTCGGGCTTGGCAAATTCCGCTTTGATTAATCCCAGACCTTTTTCTCTTAAGGCAATCATTTGTTCCATGGCTGCTGGCTTTTCCTCGTCGGTCATCGTGGCCCACTTCTCGCGAAGCTCACGCTGCTGCATCCACAGTTGTTGAATTTCGGGATTCGCTTCCATCACCTTGCGTAGTCGACCCCAATTACCCCCCACGGCATCTTCAAAATTTTTGCGTCCTTCTTCACGGAAATTTTTATACTTTTCTTCCAGGGCTTCTTTGGCGGCGACTTTATAGCCAGGCTCTTCCACGGGATCTGGTTTAATATTATTTATAGTATCGAGTTTTAAATCCTTAGCGGGGCGAACGACGGTCCGACTTCTTTCATTCGAGCTAGTTGCCTCTACTTTTGTCTTCGAGGGTATCGTGCTCACCGGCGTACCTTCCGGGTTAACAAATTTGGCAACGAGATATCCACCGCCTGCTACGACGAGGAGAGTGAGTATCCAAAATAATCCGTTTTTATTCATAGCAGGTTATGACTATATAACACACCATTCTTCGGAAAGTTCACTTTAAAAACATCCATCGCCACCAGGTTCTGGTGTAGGGTAGGGCTAAATAATCTAAGCAAGCGACCTTGAAAGCGGAATCGATTTCTTCGGTCGGGTGTCCTTCCAAGAGTTTGGCTTCGGTTAAAACGATTTCCCCCCGGGCCGCCGCATCGCGAACCTGGGCGTATTTTAAAAAGTGCACCACCGTCAGAAATGTCGTGATCACGGCGAAAACCACAACGGCGCTCAAGAATCGTGACTTACCTAATAGTGATAAGAGAATAAATAGTGGCCAGGTATTGCCCCAGAAAACAATCAACGATTCCCACACACCTAATTTTCCGTATTGTCGGTCCCGATGCTGTAAAGCCTGTCCCGCTAATCGAGCCGCCCTCGCTACATCAAAAAGTCTCTTACCATAATAGACCTCGCTGGATAGTTTAATCGCTGGTTCGTGAGCAGAGTATTGATTCGAAAATATGACCGATGTTTCATCCACATTCACTTGGGAGATCCCGCCACGCAGCAGAATAATCTTTGCGGCCTGTTCCCCGGTAATTCCTCTGACCAAAAGTTTGGAACCGTGTTTCTTTTCGAGGGCCTGAATTTTTCGCCACGCCAACCAAGGACTCAGCCCCGCAAATATCCCTATTAAAATAAGTAGGACTAGTAATTTTGTTTCAGGATTCATCGATTGAAATAGTAGGATTAATCGGGGCTCGGATAAGGATTCGTTCTTTGTTTGCTGGGTATCATTGACCTTTATGTCCAGTGCCTCCTAAATTGCACTATGAATCCAGAAACGGTCCGTGGCTATTTGCTCGACCTCCAAAATCGCCTCTGCGCGCAATTGGAGTCCGTCGACGGCGTCGCCCGTTTTAAAGAAGATCCATGGCAACGAGCGGAGGGTGGGGGCGGTATCACTCGCACCCTTTCCAATGGCCAAGTAATCGAGAAAGGTGGCGTCGCTTTTTCCGATGTTAAAGGCCACTCACTTCCACCATCCGCTACGCTTACCCGACCCGAACTCGTTGGTCGTTCCTTCCGCGCGATGGGCGTCTCGGTCGTTCAACATCCTTTAAGTCCTTATTGTCCGACCGCCCACATGAACGTGCGCTTCTTCTGCACCGATGGGCCTTCCCCGGTTTGGTGGTTCGGCGGTGGTTTTGACTTAACTCCTTATTACGGCTTCGACGATGACGTCGTCAGCTGGCACCAAGCCTCCGCCCAAGCGACCGGAAATCATTATCCGAAGTTTAAGAAAAATTGTGATGATTATTTTTATCTTAAACACCGCCAAGAACAACGCGGCGTAGGTGGCGTATTCTTTGATGATTTCACCGAGGGTGGATTCGAAAACGCCTTCGCCCTCATGCAAAAAGTCGGTAACGCCTTCGGCCCGGCTTATTGTGAAATTCTTGAACGTCGAAAATCCTTACCCTACTCCGAAAAAGAAAAAACCTGGCAGGAAATTCGTCGCGGTCGTTACGCCGAATTTAATTTAGTTTGGGATCGCGGAACTATCTTCGGCCTCCAATCCGGCGGTCGTACTGAATCTATTTTAATGTCACTGCCACCCTTGGTTCGCTGGGTTTACGGCCATCAACCCGCCGAAGGCACCGCTGAAGCAAAACTTCTCTCGCATTATCTCAAACCAAGAGATTGGGTATAGGAGCGTATGAATTCCCGCGATCGATTTTTAGCTGCCCTCCATCGCCTCCCTCACGGTCGCCCCCCAGTCTGGATCATGCGTCAGGCGGGTCGTTATTTACCTGAGTACCGGAAACTTAAAGCGCAGTCCGACTTCGTTACAATGGTCCGCACACCTGATTTAGCAGTCGAGGTTACCTTACAGCCCTTGCGTCGTTTCGCGCAATTAGACGCCGCCATTCTCTTCAGTGATATTCTAGTCATCCCTGAAGCCCTGGGCGTAGGTTATCGCTTTCGTGATGAGGGTGGCATCGCGATGGAAAAATCCCTACAGACGGAAAATGATTTAGCGTTACTCCAACCTGCGGGTGCCATCGAGCGTCTAGATTATGTTTATAAGGCTTTAAGATTATTAAGAAAAGAATTGGGAACGAACAAAGCTCTTCTCGGTTTTGCGGGTTCACCTTGGACACTCGCTTGTTATCTCGTCGAGGGTGGGGGATCAGAAGAATTTCCCAAAATGAAATCATTGGTGAAATCTAACCCTCAGTTTGTTCACCAGATTTTAAATGTTCTTACTCAAACGGTCGCCGGTTATTTAAAAGAACAGCTTTTAGCGGGTGCGGATGCCATTCAGATTTTTGATAGCTGGGCTGGAGTGTTGGTCGGAAAAGATTATGAAGAGTTTTCTCTGCGCTATATTCGCGAAGTGATCGCACTGCTCCCACCACAAGCCCCCATCATTCTTTACGCTAAAGGTAAGTCGGCCGATGCCGCTGCCTTAGCGAAAACGGGCGTCCCGTGCCTCGGAGTGGATTGGACCATGCCAATTTCGAATGTTCGAGCCTTGGTCGATCGCCCCCTTTGTATTCAAGGTAATTTGAATCCCGAATTCATCGTCGGGAAGCCTGATGCCGCTATCCAAGCAACCCAGCAAATTTTAAAGGATAATGCCGGTGACCTCGGTCACATCTTTAATCTGGGCCATGGTATTACGCCCGATGCGCAAATCGATACTTTAGCGGCCGTTCTTGATACAGTTGTTCATTCAGGCGTTTGACTTTCGCCTCGCTCCTGACTTTCTCAACCTATGTCTCGCCAAGGAATTTTACTCCTCAATTTAGGCTCACCGAAAAGTACCTCCGTACCCGATGTCCGAAATTATTTAAGAGAATTTCTCGGCGATGAACGCGTCATCGATTATCCAGCCGTCTTTCGTTTCGCTCTGCTCGAAGGAATCGTTCTCCGCACCCGCCCCAAAAAATCCGCCGCCGCTTACGCAACCGTCTGGACACCGGAAGGTGCCCCTTTGTTGGTAACGACTGAAAAGCTCCGCGCAAAATTAGAAAAAGCTACCGGCCTTCCTGTAATCACTGGCATGCGCTACGGAACTCCTTCCTGCGCTGAGGCCGTCCAAAAAGTGATTGATATGGGCATCGATGATCTTTTCGTCATGCCGCAGTACCCACACTACGCGATGTCATCTTACGAAACCGTGGTGGTCAAAATTCAAGAAGAACTGAAACGCCTCGCTCCTGATTTAAAATATCACGTTCTCCAGCCTTTCTTTAATGACCCAGCGTACATTCAAGCGCTGGTTGAATCAGCTAAACCTTGGTTGAGTAAGCCTTTCGATAAATTACTTTTTTCTTATCACGGCGTACCCGAGCGACACCTGCGTAAAGGCGATCCATCCAAAGCTCATTGTACTAAGGTACCCAATTGTTGCGCCGTCGCCAGCCCCTGTCACGCGACCTGCTATAAGCATCAGTGCGTCGAAACGACGCGCCTCTTTACTTTGGCCGCTGGACTGCGTCCTGAACAAGTCGAAGTCGCTTTCCAGTCTCGTTTCGGACCAGAAAAATGGGTTCCGCCTTACACCGATAAAAGATTAGAAGCTATGCCTGATGAGGGTATCAAAAAACTTCTCGTGATGTGCCCAGCCTTCACCGCCGATTGCCTAGAAACCATCGAAGAAATTTGCGAAGAGGGTAAAGAAGATTTTATGCACGCGGGTGGTGAATCCTTTGAACAGATTCCTTGTTTGAATGATCAAGATGTGTACGTGAAATACTTGTCCGACCGTGTGGTGAGTTGGAAACCGAGTCATCACTAAGCGAGTGAATGAACTGATTCAGTTTATTCTGGCTTCGGGCTCACCGCGTCGAACTGAATTACTGAACGAAGCAGGCATTCCTCATAAAATCGTAGTCTCCAAAGTCACCGAACACGAGGACCCGACCAGTAATCCTCGCGATATGGTTTTACATAATGCGCGCATCAAAGCCGACGCTGTTTCCAAACTTCATCCGCACGCTTTTATCTTAGGTGCAGATACCACAGTGGCACTCGGTGACCGTGTTTTGAATAAGCCCGTAAACTTGGAGGAATCACGTGCAATGCTGCGGAGTCTGTCCGGACGCGAACATACCGTGCACACCGGTGTTTGTTTTATTTATCCGCCCTTAAATATTCACGAGTGTCACGACATCACTGCCTGGGTTCGTTTTAAGCCCTTTGGAGATGAGGTGATTACACGCTATCAATTGGTTACTAATACATTAGATAAAGCGGGCGCCTATGGCATCCAACAGGGTAAAGAATTAATCATCGAATCATTCCAAGAACCCATTTCGACGATTATGGGCCTGCCGATTGAATTTGTTGTCCAAAGAATTAAAGAACTGGGTTTAGAAAATCAGTGGAAGCGTTCGTGAGTCGTTCTTGCGGTCTATGCTTTCATAATTAGGTTATGAGCGTGTTGAACCAACGATACACCGAGGTCGTTCCGCCAGTATTCGCCTTTGCGATTACCGTTATTCTACACCTCACATTGTGGCTCGTCGTTCCTCCAGTATTTACTCAGCGATTAATTACGCTCCATCCAGTGGAAGTGCAGGTCGCACCCGTGGTGGTGCCCGAAAATCGCTTACCTCCCTCGATGCGTCTGGC
>JAEMQU010000012.1:11784-47865 GCA_016463705.1 Opitutales bacterium
AAAAAGAATTTAGTAGAGACAAAAAAATCCAATCAAAGTGAATCAATTCCCGAGCGTCCTCGTGCCACTATCCCTTCAGGTACCATGGGCATATTGCTCAAGAATAATATCGGCGTGAATCGAGCGGGTGCCATCGCCGTAGATGCCAAGTTCAGTAATTATGGTGATTATTCTCAACGTATGATGGAGGCGATTCAATCCAGCTGGTGGGCCCTGATTGATCGTGCGCGCTTTGAATCGATTTCGCGGGGCAGTGTCGTGATCCGTTTTATTCTTTGTCGCGATGGTAGTGTAGTGAATGCAGAAATTCTTCACAGCGATGTTGCCCAAGTCATGGCACTGGCCTGTAAAGACGCGGTGATGGCCCCGGCGCCCTTCGACAACTGGCGCGAAGATATGGTTGCCCTTTTTGGGAATGAGCAGACGGTGACTATCACGTTTCACTACCTCTAAAACAATGACGACACTGGATTGGATTCCCTTTGCCTCTGGTGTGAAGATTTTAGAAATTCACCCCGCTGGACTTTTTGCGGTCGAAAAACCTGCGGGCGTTCTGGCGCATCCTAATTCGAGCGAGAAAAAGGAAAAAGAGACTGTCCTCATCGACACTAATTATTCGATGGCGGAAGAGGCTTTCCACATTCGTGATGGTAAAGGCGGAGTGAAAAAAGTTTATCTCCTCAATCGTCTCGATTCGCCGACCAGCGGAGTTTTACTGCTCTGTCTCGATGAAAAATTAGCTGATGCAGTTAAGGAATTATTTGCTGAATCAAAAGTTTCTAAAAAATACGCGGCGATTGTGAAAGGTCGCGGTCTGCGTAGCCCACGTGGCACTTGGCAAGATTCCCTCGTGAAATCAAGCGGTCCAGGCGGTGGCGTGCGCTCCTCCGCTAAATCAACCGGCGGCTCACAGGCCATCACCGTGTATCAATGGGTGCGTGCTGCTCAAAATAATTTACCTCTTTCCTTATTACAGCTCGAACCGCGCACGGGTCGTACGCATCAATTACGTGTGCAGACGGCTGAGCACGGACATCCTATCCTCGGTGATCGCACCTACGGAGATTTCGATTTCAATAAGACCACGGGTACGGCTCGAGGATTAAAACGATTATTTTTACACGCCCAATTCACCGAACTTTCTCTCGCTTGGCAGGGCGAAAAACTTCATTTCAAAGTTGAATCACCTTTGCCCAAAGAATTTTTAGCGGCCTTAGGTGAATCGGGCGATGGCCCGCCCGCGAAAATAAAAAAACCGTCGCCTACTGGCACAACGGTTTCTCCCCGTCTGCGTATTCGCCTCTAATTTATTTTCCAGTCCAGGAAATTTTCTGATCTTGGGCGACCAGAGTTTTCTGTAAATCAGCGAGCGTGATTTTTTGGACGGGAACTTTCTCGCGTAAGGATTGTACTGCCGCATGTCCGGCGGATTGACCTAGGATAATCCAGACTGGTTCCATGCGGATAGAGGTCATGGCGATGTGGCTGGCTGAACAACACACGGGTACCAGCAGATTGGTGCATTCCTCGACTTTGGGTACAATCGCCCGGTAGGGCAGAGCGTGTACTCCAATAAAATCAGGGTTAGGTTTAAGAATACTAAACTCTCCGCCCCCGATAGAAATCTTTCCTTGATCAGCGTAGGTCGCATAAGGCCAATCATCGATACCGTACGAACCGAGCCCAATCGAATCACTGATTGAGCCAGCTCGACCTTCTAAATCTTTCTGCGTAATGACGTAGGTCGACTGCATACGTCGCGCTTCACGTACATAGAACTGGTGTGGCCAGCCCCCGGTCTCGTCAAAAATTCCTGGAGTGAGTCCCGTTTCGTTTGCTAATTTTTTATAGATTTCTGGAACCACTTCATCGGTGCGAAGGAACTGAACCATACCACGAATAAATTCTTGATGGAACTTCCAGATTTTTGAACGCGTTGCCCAATCGCCCGTCGGATAATCTTGATTCGATCCTGCTACGGATTGCGCCCAGAGGGATCGACTGGAGTTTTCGTTAAAGATGCCACCACCCGGATAGTCTTCTAATTTTCCGGGATGACGCATTTTTAGCCCGGCATTAATTTTAATATTATTTTTAAAGGCGCGACGGAAAATCTCGTATTGGCGTGGATCATAATTTTCCGGTGAGCCAAAGGGAATGCGGTCGGGCTGGCGGGAAATTTTCCATCTAAAACAGTACGCCATGGTCAGTTTATCCGCCTTTCCAGTCCCGATCGGCTGGTAGTCCTGGAGTAGGGGTAAAAGCCCGCTGGAGGGCTTTCCAGGGGTGTTATAGGGGTCGATATCGTAAGTCACGAGGGCCGGGCGTTCCCCTGCGTAGGACTCATCGTAGGTATCTTGGCTCTCGCGACCGTAGGTATGCGAAACCCCGGCCTGAGCCATTAAATCACCTTCGTAACTACAATCGATAAATACGCGCGCGGCAATGCGACGCGCCTCCACTTGTTTCGCTTGGGCGGCGGGTGCACCTAAAGAATCGGGCGGAGCTAAATCTAAAGTAATGGATTGGATGCGGGTATTTTCTTTAACGACTTTATTTAAGCGATGTTCGTAAATCACTTTAATATTTTTTTCTGCACATAACTTTGTATAAAGTTTTCGCATCGCGACGTTGTCGTCATCGATTAATAATTTTAACGCGAGTCCGCCTACGCTGGATTTGGTGCCCCAGTCGATGCGGTGTAGTCCACCCCCACTCATGCCACCAAGCCATCGGCTCGGTTCGACAATCACGACGCTGAAACCTTGTTCCGCGACGGATATCGCCGCGGCGATACCTGAGCCAGTGGCACCGTAAACACAGACATCAAAACTTTCAGGAGAGTTGTCCGACTGTGCGCGCAGTGCTGCACCGAGCAGAGCTGTGCCACTGAGGGCGATAAAATGACGACGGGGTAGTTTCACCCCGCTACCCTAGAGTCCTTCGCAGGGGTCATACAACCCTTGACGAATAACAAATCGTATAACCCCCGCCGAATCATGAACATTAAGCTTTCTCATCAGGTTGGTGCGGTGGTTTTGAGCGGTTTTGACACTTATGTTAAGCTCCACAGCGACTTGTTTACTAGAAAAGCTCTTTGCAATCATCACCGCCACCTCACGTTCTCGGTCTGTTAGCATCATCGCCATCTGATCCACCGTCACTTCAGGATTTTTCAGCGCCGTAATCAGTGCATCATTAAATTCTGTACTAAAACACGTTTTCCCCTGAGCAACGATTTCCAGTGCCGTTTTTAATCGGCTCATATTTTCGTTCTTACTGACAAATCCCCGTACTCCATCACGGACCAAACACCGGGCAATTTTTCCCTCGATTTTTCCAGAAAAAACTAAAATTTTAATTTCCGGATAGGCATTCTTTAAACGATACAAAACCTCCACTCCACTGATGTCGGGTAATTTAATATCTAGAATAAGAATATCGGGCTGATGGTGCAGCGCTAATTCGACGCCCTCTTTGCCCGTCGAAGCCGAAGCCACCACCGCATAATTTAATTTTTCTTCGATGACTTGCGTGAGCATTTCTCTGACCACCGTCTGATCTTCGATGATCATCACCGATGGATTACGGGGAATAGTAATACTCTCTGGTATCATTGAGATTAAAATGAGTGATTTAGAGCGTAAAGAAAACTTAAAGTATATGGGGTGTTTACCCTATTGACATTAGGGGTCGATGGATGGGTCGACTAGGCCATGGCGCACCGCAAAGCGCACCAAGCCTGCGACGTCATGGACCCCCAATTTACGCATCAAGTTTGCTCGATGGTTCTCTGATGTTTTCAGGCTAATGCTCAGCTGACTCGCCACTTCTTTGCTGCTATGACTCCGGGCAATGAGCACCGTGATTTCTCGTTCGCGTGGTGTGAGTAATTCGATCATGGAGTCCGCATGTGAATTGGGTTTAGCGAGTGCCTCGCGGACGGTCTGGCTAAAGGTATCGTTGTACCAGTTTTCCCCTTGAGAAACTTTATCGAGTGCCTGTCGAAGTTCGGAGAGCGATGAATTTTTATTAACGAACCCATGCATGCCTTCTTGAATCAGTCCGCGAATAATTTGTGGTTCCTGTTTCGCCGAAAACACCACCACGCGCATTCGGGGAATCGATTTATTCAAGCGTCGTAAAACTTCGATACCGCTTAAACCAGGCATTAAGACATCGAGCAACAAAACGTCGGGTCTTAATCTTAGCGCTAATTCCACCGCCGCTTGCCCCTCGGCGGCGGTGCCTACGATTTTGAACTGATTGTACGACTTGAGAACCTCCGTAATCATCTCACGAATGGCCGCCTGATCTTCGACAATGAGAATCGTCTTACGTAAATCAGCCACCGGGAGCGGCGGTGGGGCTGAGTCTCTGGGCTTTTTCTTTAAGTTGTCTTTTAGAGAGGTTTTCATAATCTGACGGCTATTTCATGCGTTGATTTGTGCTAAGCAACCGTGACAACTTGGGCATTATGCTCCACAGAAAGGGTGGGGGTTTGTGGTAAAATCGTGTCAGGCTTGACTGTCCCCAAAAACAGATAAAATGGAGATTATGGAAAACACCTCACGACTCGTCGCTCAAGCTGACCAAAATGATGCTGCTTCATTCTACCGTAAAACCTACGGCCTCGTCGCCTTAGCCTTCGCTGGCTTTGCTGGTTTACTTTATCTCTTCTTCGTTACGCCTATTGCTGGGCTATTCATGAACACCTTGGGCTCATTACATAATTCCCTAGGCGGTTTTTCATGGCTGATCGTTCTTGGAGTATTCTGGGGTGGTAGTTACTTCGCCCAAAAACTCGCCGCTAATAGAGCTTCCCGCGAATCTCAGTATGCCGGTCTCGGACTCTATGTTTTCCTAGAGGCCCTAATATTTATTCCCTTAATCTCTATTGTGGCAATGACCACTAAGGGAAATGTCGGAGATATCCTGATTCCCGCTTGTGCTCTTACGGGTGCATTGGTTCTGGGTCTGACTCTCGCTGTTCAATTCACTCGGGTAGATTTCTCGTTCCTACGTATCGTCATTGTGGTTGGTTCAATCTGTGCGATTGGTGCCATTATCATGTTCAGCATTATGGGTATCAACCCTGGTACTTGGTTCGCCCTAGCGATGATTCTCTTGATGGCTACGGTCATCCTTTATCAGACCCACCAGATTAAGAACAGCTGCAGCACCGAGGACTACGTGATGGCCGCCTTTATTTTATTCTCCGCCTTCGTTACCTTACTCTTTTACGTGATCCAATTCTTCATGGGTCGCCGCAGCGAGTAATCACGGACGCTCAGCGATATAAAAGCGGGTTTCGCCGGCGAAGTTTTTCACACTAGAATTTTCCTGAGCTACTTCTGAACGAAGTGGGCTTTGGATGATTTTAAATCCCGCATTCAGTAGTTCCTGATGAGTCTCACTCTCCGTGCTGCTATGCATAAAGACGGGAGTAGAATCGGTTTCATGCCACCGGTCGCCATTCTGACATCCTGATAGA
Source organism: Opitutales bacterium (assembly GCA_016463705.1). Taxonomy (GTDB): domain Bacteria; phylum Verrucomicrobiota; class Verrucomicrobiia; order Opitutales; family UBA953; genus UBA953. Next base: position 17,279 of record JAEMQU010000012.1, read on the forward strand.
ACAGGTTCACTTTTCCACAAGCCAGCATGCTCGCCCTTTTCACGATCATTCGCCGTGAACACAAACTTTCCACCCGGTTTAAGCACTCGATAAATCTCTGCCAGCGCCTCTAGGCGGTCGGCTCGACCCCTCAGGCACATGAGTCCATTAAACGCAAAGACCACCCCATCCCACGACCGTTCAGGATACGTTAATCGACAGGCATTAGCGATTTCGATGGTCGCCGATTGAGTCATACCCGCTTCGGCAAAAACCCCACGGGTCATATCGACCATCACCGGAGAAAAATCCGTCACGGTTAGATTATTGTAACCCTCTTTCGCTAGGCCCAATCCGACCCGACCTCCACCGCACCCGAGTTCCAATACCTTAGCAGATTTATTCGGAAAAGTCTGATTAATTAAAATTCGTTCCGACGCCCAGAGGCCGACCTGCACCGCCGCTCTGGCATAATTGAGCGCGGTTTGTGGACTGAGCCAGTGGGCTTGGCGGTCGTCTGCCATAAACATATTTCAAGCCACTCTTGCCAATAGCGCAACCCTAGGAAAATCTTACGCATGCTTCGAATTGCTTTAATCGCTCTGACCTTGGCGTTCACTTCCTGCGATCAGCCCACCCGACCATCGGCTCATAAAGTTATTCAAGAGGCAGGAATCGATACCGTTTTTACGATTCAACAAGGAAGTAAAGTAACGTATCTCAAGATAGCTGGCACTGATCTCGAAAAGAGTCGTGGGCTCATGGGTGTTGAGAAATTACCTGCGGATACCGGAATGATTTTCATGTATGAAGCCGATCAAGTGATGCGCTTTTGGATGAAGGGCACCCCCTTGGACTTGGATATCGCTTTTGTGCAGGCGGATGGAGTGATTACTGAAATCCGCACGATGAAAGCAGACGACCTTACTGAGGTGGCTTCACAATCTTCACGCATTCGCTTCTGCATCGAAATGCCCGCCGGTTGGTATGCCGCTTCGCAAGTGAAAGCCGGTGATACCATCAACCTTGCGCAACTTAAAGAGGCTCTCACGGCTCGCGGCTTTAACGTGCAGCGGTATTTTTCAGTGACTTCAGAGCGCGCGCCAAATCGCCAATAAAATAGCACCAATCATCCAACCACTCAGAACGAACGCCAACGCGATTCTTTCGTAGTATGTGGTTAAAAATAATTTCATGGGGTCGGCGCAAGTTTCGCCGCACTTAATTTTAAATATTCAGTCAGTCGAAGAAGATAAATAGGGGACGGTGAACCAGCGATGGGCCCAAGGGCTTGTTCAGCTTGTGCGATTTCAGCATCGAGAACGCGGAAACACTCCCTCCAGGTTTCAGCGGAAATTACTTTTCGAGGATCAGCACCCTGCCGGAGCTCTCCAGCGGGATCGCCCCCGCGACGATTGCGTTCCAAAATCATCGGTAAGGTAAGTTTTCCACTCGCTGCATCCGTCCCCAAAGTTTTCCCCGCCCACTTGTCATCCTGTAATAAATCAACGAAGTCGTCGTAGATTTGATACGCAATACCGAGGTGCGAGCCAAACTGCGCACAGGCTTCAATATGTTCCCGAGGGTGGCCGGCTAAAAGGGCACCGACGCGACAGGAGGCTTCAAATAATACGGCCGTTTTCATGCGGATTTGCTTACGGTATTCTTCCAGCGTTAATCCCGTATTGCCCCGCGCAAAAGTTTGGCAGACCTCGCCCGAACAAACATCGCGCGATGCCCGTGCCACAATCGAACAAATTTCTGATGACGTATGTTCGCTGGCTAAAACGAGCGCGTGAGCAAATAAGGCATCACCAAATAATACCGCCGCATGGGCACCATATATTTGGTTGGGTGTATCCGCGCCATGTCGCTTGTCCGCCCCGTCCAACACATCGTCGTGAATCAAGGTCGCTAAATGCACCAGCTCAACAATGGCCGCGCCTTTAATGAGGGAAGCGTGTGGACCCACTCCGGCACCCGAACCAAAAGCGAGAAGCGGTCGTAATCTTTTTCCCGGATGTGCCAAAACTCCACGAAGTAAGGGATGCACTTCGGGCTCGAAGCAGCTTTCTTGTTCTTCAAGAAAAGTTTTCAGCGCCGCGAAGTGGGCCTCAAATCCTGCATGGAGGTCGATATTCACTTCCGCAAAGTGTCCCAGCCACGCAACGCTGGCAAGTGCTAGGTTGCATCTAAGGTATAATTTTAAATGACCTCTAAATTAGTCTAAGGAACTGATATCACCATCGGTCGATGGCGGGCTCGATTTGGGCTTGGAAGCGGGCTTTTTGACATTCTTTTCACTATCCTCTTCATCGTCATCCTCATCGTCTAAATTGATCGGTTCATCTTCTTCAGGATTGGGCGTGTCGCCACGCGCGACTCGTTTGCGTCGTACTAGCACGCTACCGATGCCAATCGCGAAGAGATAGAAACCAAAGAGAATACTCGTTAAAATAGCCAATGAAATGATATCGCCAATCGGCGTAAGTACGCCAACCACGATAACGATACCAAAAAGCATCCCGCGCCAATGCTTGAGCAGGGTTTTCGGACGCACAATTTCCGTCCACATTAAAATGATTAACGCCAGGGGAAACTGGAAAGTGATTCCCGTGATTAAACTCATCATCGTGACGAGTCCAAAGTAGTCAGAAGCTTTCCAAATCACTTCCATGCCCATACCCGAGGCGAAATGGTGCCAGACTTGAATTGAAATAGGAGTCAGCCAGAAAAACGCGAGCGCTGCCCCCGCTAAGAACAGAAAAAAAGCGGCCACGCAAAACGGAATCAATGCTTTCTTTTCTTTCGTTGTTAATGCCGGCCCCACGAACCGTGCAGTTTCATAAAGAAAGACCGGCGAGGCCACCGCCACGCCCGCTGAAAATGCCGCGTACATTAAAACCGACCACACACCCATGAAAGTGAATTCTTTGAGTTCGCCCATAGACTTTAACGACTCATCAGCACCACCCAAAATAAAGTGTAGGGGCGAGGTCTCCGGATTTTTAGCCCAATTTAAGGGCAGACTCAGCAGAGTAGGAATATACTCATAGTAGATCAGAGCTGTCACCATTCCGACCGCAAATACCATCAAAACACGAATCACCGAAACACGTAAATCCTCAACGTGCTCGAGAAAAGTCATCTCGCTACGTTCTCTTTTTCTACGGATGAGTGAGGAAAGCATGATTAGACAGTGAGGAGGGCTTTGATGTCATCTAAGCTGATGGCTGAGGAGACTGAGTCTGATTCGCTCAAGAGCTTACGCAACATTTCTGACTTCGATTTCTGTAAATCCATCACACGTTCTTCAATGGTCCCAGTAGCGATTAATTTAATGCTCGTGACCGTGCGCGTTTGTCCAATGCGGTGAGCGCGGTCTGTCGCCTGAGCTTCTGCTGCTGGATTCCACCAAGGGTCGAAGTGAACCACGGTATCCGCCCCTGTGAGATTAAGCCCCGTTCCACCTGCTTTAAGTGACATGAGCATAACGGGAATATCGGGCGAACTGTTAAATTTATCGCAAACGGATTGTCGATCGGTCGTTGAACCGTCGAGGTAGCAATATTTGACGCCTCTTTCTTCGAGCGCTTTTCTAAGAATTTTAAGTGCCGATACGAATGTGGAGAAGACCAACATGCGGTGATTAGCATCTTTGGATTCTTCGAGTAATTCGAGGAAGGCCTGCAGTTTAGCTGAATCAGCTTCGTCCATTTTCGGATCCAGAATGCGTGGGTCGGCACAAATCTGACGGAGACGAAGTAATTGATTAAACGCCGCCATACGAATGCTGGCTTCCTTGGCGCCACTCATTTCCATCTCGAAAATTTCCTTACGGGTGTTTTCCTGCATCTCATCGTAGAATTTCTTTTGGTTATCTTCGAAATCGCAGTAAATGATTTGTTCAATCTTCGCCGGTAACTCGGGAGCTACGGCCACCTTCGAGCGACGTAATAAATACGGCGCTGCCATTTGTAAGAGGCGGTCGTCGTGCCATTTGCGGTCATCAATCGCCACGCGTTCTTCAACCTTCGGTAAGTAGCCAGGCATCAGATAACCAAAGAGAGAACGTAGGTCTTCTAGTGAGTTTTCCACAGGCGTACCGGTTAAAATATAGCGACCTTTAGCAATGAGTTGTTTGACGGCCTTGGTCGACTGCGCTCGGGGGTTTTTAATATTCTGTCCTTCATCGCAAATCGCCACACCCCAATTAACCATCGAGAAAGAGCCGATATCGCGGGCCAATGTACCGTAAGAGGTAATGACTAAATCGTAACGCTTTAGGAATTCGGGTGACGACTCACGGAACTGTCCATGGTGCGGTAAAACTTTCATGCTCGGCGTAAATCTACGCGCTTCCCGTCGCCAGTTCTCAACCAACGAGGCCGGGCAGATCACGACACAGGGTCCATCAGCCGGACGTTCCCGGCGCACGACTTCCATGAACGCCAAGGCTTGCACGGTTTTACCGAGACCCATTTCGTCAGCGAGTAAACCGCCTAAATTATTTCGGTGTAAGTGCCATAACCACGCCACGCCCAATTTCTGATAAATGCGAAGCATCTGATCCAATTCTTCACGAATCGGTGCGGGCTGTAATTTTGAAAGATTACGAATCGCATCGGAACGCTTGGTCCAAGTTTCGGGAGGAGCAAAGGCCGCTTGTAATTCTTCGGCAATTGCATCGGCACTCGCTAAGTCAGCAAAGCCGATTTTCAAATCCATATCTAAGTCTACATCGCGCTTGGATTCGCCGGTGATACGACGTTGGGCATTGCGAATCGACTCAAGCAATTCAGGGGTAATCAGACGAGGCCCGCGGTCAGTATAGAAGAACATTCTGCCACTCGCTAAGGCCTCTTGAACGACTTTCGGTGTTTTGCTCTCAGGATCAATGCCGATGGCAAATCGATAGCCTTCCTTGTCTTCGGCGGCTGCACATTTCGCCTTGGCTAATTGTACATTGCGCAGGGAGTGTGATAGATTGTGCGTAAAATAAGCATGGTTATCTTCGCAAAGAATTTTGTGATGTCGGGCTAAGAAATTCAGCACCTGAATCGTGCCGCCTAATCTCCATTCGCGTGTACTGGTTTCTAAAATAAATCCGTTGCGTTGTAAAACTTCACGCAATTCGGCAACGGCTCCACCCGCTTTTTGTGGCAGGCGAATGCGTAACCATTTCATCGAACCATCTACCCAGGTCGTATCTTCGCTGCCCCGATCTTGCGCACGAATTTCTTCTTTCTCGTCATCTAATTCTTCTCCGTTCGCTGTCGTTTGCGGAGTGGGATTAGGGTCATCTAAATATTCATGCACGCCCGCGAGTTGATTACCATTCCACGCCATCGGTATTTCCGGTGCATTGGCCATCCGGAAAATAGTCAGGTCTTTTCCGAAGGCCAGTAGCTGTCGTAGATGTCGACGCGTGAGCGGGAGGATTCCTTGCAGTTTTCCGTTACAAAGATTTTCCAGAATCGACAGGAAAATAACAGTATTGGTTTCAATTGTCCAAGCCTTCGTCCGATCAATATTTTCCGGCGCCACTTGTAGGTCATCAACCCGTAGTTCGAGACGACAAATAATTTCATCACGTTGTGAAGAGGTCGCGATATTCGGCGGAATAATAAAGCGGACTTCAATGGGATCACCTTTTTTGGCCGAAAGATTAATCGTGCGTAACTTGGGACCGGCACTGGATAAATTGCTCGCTAGAGTAGTTTTCTTTTCTTCCGTCTGCTTGTCTGCATTGGCTTTTACCTCAGTCGGCTCAATTTCGTCGGTGAGTTTAAGGTAACCTTCTTTGACGGCTAAAACTAAATAGGCAGCGAGGGAGTGCACGCAGAGTTTGCGCTGCACGAGAGAAACTTCGCAGGCACACTCATTGCGCTGGAAGGTGATCGATCGTAAGTTCCAGCAGACCTCACGCGATTCTTTACCGTCATCGACCACCGCTTTAACTTCGGGAAAAGTCCAATTGGCCTTCTTTACTTTGCCTTGGGCAATAAGCTCCTTGGCGAGGAGCATAGTGGCTCCACCGGCGAGATCAATGAGCTCGTCTTCGGAGATGTTTGGCAACGGCTGACGTGGAGCCATTAGTGGTTGTTACGTGGGTAGATGCTTCACGGGTGGAAGCATCAAATAATGAATGTGAGAAAAGACTTTTCGCTTTAAGAAGCGACGTCTTGGTCCGTTACACCAGGGTGCATCTCATAGATGCCTACCGGAGTCGTCGGACCTGTCATCACGATGGAGTAGTCGGCCCCGATGCCAATCACAATCTTACCCCCCGGCATATTTACCGTTAAATCAGCATCAACTAACCCCATTTTATAGGCTACCGCCGCACAGGCCGACGAGGAAGAGCCCGAGGCTAAAGTGTAACCTGCACCACGCTCCCAAATTTCAATTTGAATGTTCTTACGATCCAAGACCTTTAAAAATTGTACGTTGGTGCGATTAGGGAAATGAGAATGTAATTCTAAATCAGGACCGTAAGTCTTTGCTAAATCAGCCGTCAGATTATCAACCAGAATCACACAGTGTGGATTTCCCACGGTCGCTGCCCAATATTTAAAGGTCTTACCTTTTACGGTGATTTCTTCACCCAAGACTTCGCGGTCAGGACCGACGTGAGGAATCTGCGGTGCGCGAAATGAGACTTTACCCATTTCGACCCGAATACGATTTCCCCCTTCAAAAACAGAACAGCCCACTAAACCGCCCGGTGTATGGATTTTAAATTCTTCTTCTTCTTTAATGCGACGAGTTTCTAAAAGGTGACGACAAAAAATTCGAATACCATTTCCCGACTTCTCGGCTTCCGAGCCATCAGGATTTAAAATGCGTAATCCAAAAGTACCATCCTTGCGTTCAATCGGACCATAAAGAATTCCGTCCGAACCTAAACCGTAATGCCGATGACAAACTTTGCGGATGACTTCAGGCGAAAAGAGGGCGGGACAATCTTTGGGCTCTAAAACCAAATAATCGTTTCCGAGGGCATGATACTTCGCAAAGCGCATAAGAGTATAATGGCTCGTTTTTGTAGATAAAAGCAAGCCCACGCATACCTAAATTATCGTCGATCCAGCGAGCGATAATGAATCGCCTCAAGTAAATGTGCCGTCGCAATTTGCTCCGCATTGGCTAAATCCGCAATCGTCCGCGACACCCTTAAAATGCGGTCATAAGCTCGTGCTGATAGTGATAATTTCTCCATGGCCTGTTGTAATAAATCTCCTTGGGCCCGATCTAATGCACAGTTATCACGTAAGCCTTTGCCTGACAGCAGGGCATTGCAGGCATAGGGTTGATCTTGAAATCTTTTTCTCTGAATGGCTCTCGCCGCTTCAATGCGTTGACGAATTTCTTTCGAGGCTTCACCTGGTTGTGTATTTCTGAGCTCTTCAATCGAAAGCGCCGGTGCCTCAATTTGAATATCAATCCGATCCAAAAGCGGTCCAGAAATTTTTGCTCGATAGCGTTGAATATGAACTTGAGAACATCGACATTCCTTCTGGCGATCTCCTAAATGCCCACAGGGACAGGGATTCATCGCCGCCACTAACATAAATCGGGCTGGCAGCATCACTTTCGCCGCCGCCCGCGAAACGGTCACACAGCCATCTTCGAGGGGTTGACGAAGTACCTCGAGCGCTGAGCGACGAAACTCTGGTAACTCATCGAGAAATAATACTCCTAAGTGTGCGAGTGAAACTTCTCCCGGCCCGGGAATACTTCCACCACCGATTAATCCAATATCACTGATGGTATGATGCGGAGATCGAAAGGGTCGCCGCCATTTACGATTCTTATCCTGAAAGGCTAAACCCGCGGCCGAATGTACCGATAAAATCTGGATATATTCATCGGCATTGGGCGTAGGTAAAATCGAAGGAAGTCGTTTGGCGATGAGCGATTTCCCTGAGCCTGGTGGGCCTAAAATGATGATATTATGCCCGCCTGCCGCCGCGACTTCGACCGCTCGCCGCACTTTAATTTGTCCTTTCACCTCGGAAAAATCGGGCTCTCCCTCATCCGTGGTTAATAACAAATCTTCATCTCTCGGTGGGAGTGGCTGAAACTTCGGATCGTTGGATAAAAATCGTAAAGCACCATCGAGCGAATCAACCGCCACCGCTTCAATGCCTTTCACCAACGCTGCTTCTTCGGCTGACGCTCTGGGTAAAATCACACCCTTTAGTTTCAATTTTTTGGCAAGCAAGGCAATCGCCACTCCGCCTTTGACCGCTCTTGTTCCGCCACTGAGACCTAATTCGCCCGCAATTAAATAGTCGGATAACTTATCTTTACTAATTTGCCCCGTCGCCGCCGCCATCCCTATCGCAATGGGCAAATCATACATCGAACCTTCTTTGCGTAAATCACCCGGCGCTAAATTAATGGTGGTCTTCGTCTCATATCCCCGAAGGCCAGTGTTTTGTAATGCCGAGAGAACACGGTCTTCCGATTCCTTCACGCCTTTATCGGGCAGACCTACGATCTCTAATCTAAGATCGCCGACCTCACCCGTATTCACTTCTACCTCAACCGGAACCGCTTCAACACCAACCAGCGCAGCTGAATGAAGGGATGCAAACATGCTCCCAAGAACCAAAATCATCACCCCACGACAAGAGGTGATTAATGGGCTATTTATTGAGGAAAACCTACCAGCGACCGACTATTTCTTGATCGATTTTAGTAGGGCAGGGATATCGACCGACTCCCGAATCATTTTCTCAATAATTGGAATCTTATCCGAGTCCTGACGCATGGTTTTCACGGTCATATTATTAATACGCGCCGTCACTGCAAACGACTCGGCTTCGACAGCTGCGACGGGGATACCTGCATCGGTCAACTTTTTCATCAGGATATCGTTCGGCAGTAAACCATTTGATAAAATAATTCCTGATAAAGATTTGGCACCCCCACCTTCGATAAAAGCTTCTAATAAGTCTTCTCGATCTCCTGGAACAATGACGAGGGTTCCATTGACCCGGAAATATTCGGCGGCACGGCGGGCCGACATCGCCCCAATCACCACGCGACGTACCCGACGTAATCCAGCAGGCTGGTGAATCCAGCGTGCCTTGGTTTCTTCAGCTACCTGATCGAGATTGGGATAAACCAAAGTTTCTTGCAGTGGGACGACTCCAATTAAAGGTATGCCTAATTTCTTTAATCCACGGCTGGCGAAGTCGCGAATGAAATCAATTTTATCAGGTAATACTTTATTTAAAATGACACCGACCACTTCGACGCCTGATTGGTCAAAAAGTGCCTTATTTAAAGCGATTTCATCAATCGGTTTACCAATCCCGCCTGCTGCCACAATGAGCGCCTTAGAGCCTAACACCTTGGCGTTATCAGCATTGGACGCACCGAATACTGAACCCACTCCTGCGTGGCCGGAACCTTCCACGACAATAATATCTTTTCCGTAAGCGGCACGGTCGAAGGCCCGACAGATTCGGTCCTTCAGTTGTGGTCCAATCTCATTGGGATTTTCTAAATAATTTTTAGTGAACTCAGGCCCAATCGCCACGGGAGACATCGCTGAAATAGGAATATCTAAGGAAAATAATCCATCGATGAGTAAAGTATCTTCATCCACTTGATCGTCGCCCGATTGTACAATGCGCTGCGCTATCGGTTTAATATATCCAACATTCAGACCCATCGTTTGCAAAGCCGCGGTTAAACCAAGGCAGGTCGTAGTCTTTCCATCATTCATCCGCGTGGCCGCGACAAAGATCCGGCTGGTTTCCTTGTTCATGGGGCTGGTGAATAAGCCCGGAATATTATCAGCGAAGCGTTTGGTTGAAGCCATAGTGCAACCTGCTTAGTCTTTTAATTTGGGATACAGAAATAATTTATCGACGGCTTGTGCTGCCACAATCACGGCGGTACCGAAAATATCATGCGCACTCGCGCCCCGAGAAATTTCTGCGGCTGGACGATCCAGACCGGTTAAAATCTGACCATACGCTGGAATATCGGCAATAAATTGAGCCATCTTGGAGGCGATGTTTCCGGAATTTAAATCAGGAAAGACGAGCACACTGGCTTTGCCAGCAACGCTGCCAGTGACGCCTTTGGACAGTGCGGCAAAAGGATTAATCGCAGCGTCCGCTTGGAGTTCACCATCAATATCCGCGTTAATCCCCAAATCTCTCGCGAGAATCTTGGCTAACTTCGTCGCTGACTGAACTTTTTGTACTGAAGCTAAACGCGCATTCTCTGAGTGCGTTGAATAAGCGAGCAGGGCAACTTTCGGTAAAGTATTGGTGAGGTGACCGGCTAAACTAGCGGTTGTTACAGCGATATCGGCAAGCTGTTCCGCGGTGGGTTCGGGAATCACACCGCAATCCGCTAAGAATAAAACACCTTCGCAACCAAAGCGTGCTTCTTCCGATTCAAGAATGAGCATCGATGAAACTGTTTCGACGCCATGCTGACGTGGCATGACTTGTAAAATAGTTCTTAAGCCCGATGAGGCATGTTGCGTTGCACCAGAAATCAAGGCGTCGGCACCAGAGGTCGCGACCATCAAGCAGGCAAAGTAATTACGTAATTTAGCTAATTCTTCGGGGTTTCCCTGAAGTTGCGTGTTTCCGTATTTTTGGATGGAGGCGAGTTTCTCCGCAAAACTTTTCAGCTCATCACTGCGTTCGGGTTCAATGATACGAATACCATCTAAATTAATATTCAGACGGGCGGCCGCAATTTTAATTCTCTGACGATCACCGAGTAAAATTGGAACCCCCAGTTTCTTGGTGGCGAATTGGCGGGCCGCTTGAATGATCCGAGGATCTTCTCCTTCGGCGAAAACCACGCGCTTCGGGTGATTTTGTAAACGAGCAGAAAGTTTGGAAATGAGTGACATGTTAAATTAAATCATAATTAGACTATGAAATAGAAAAGTGCGAGGCAGAAGGAATAGCCTCCTGTCCTTTAACTTTAGGGTTTAACCGACCGGTTTTAGCGGAAAACAACCGTCTTTGTCCCTGCGATAAGAACTCGATCCTCCACCACAGCACGCAGGCCACGGGCGAGGACGATTTTTTCAATATCTTTGCCTAAATGGGCCATATCTTCTGCGCTTTCCGAGTGGTCCACGCGAATGACGTCCTGCTCCACAATCGGACCTTCATCTAACTCAGGCGTCACAAAATGACAGGTCGCACCAATTAACTTAACCCCTTTACCGTGCGCCTGGTGATAAGGTTTGGCCCCCGCAAACGAAGGTAAGAATGAGTGGTGAATATTTAAAATTTTTCCAGCGAAGTTGCGGCACAGCGCATCGTCCAAGACCTGCATATAGCGAGCGAGGACAATTAAGTCCGCATTTTCTTTACGGAAAATTTCTTCCATCTTTCGGTACGCCGCGTTTTTGTTTTCAGGTGTTACCGGTACGTAATGAAAAGCTAGACCATGTGCCTCCACGATTTTTCGGTGGTTCTCGTGGTTGGAAATCACACAGGGAATAACAAACGCGAAATCTTGAGCCACGTAGCGTGCTAATAAATCGTACAAGCAGTGTTCTTGTTTGGAACAAAGAATAATCACGCGTTTCGCTTTGGCGGAGTCGGACACTTTCGCATCCATTTTGAATTTCTGCGCAATGGGCTGGAAGCGGACGTTAAATTCTTCGGGCGGGAAGTCTAAGGAGTCGGCCTTGATTTCCACCCGCATGAAGAATTGTGAAAGTTCATTTTCGCTGTGCTGATTTGCCTCGGTGATCCAGCCTTTGTGCTGCGCAATAAACGTAGACACCTCGGCCACGATACCAGTGGTATCGGGACAGGAAAAACTGAGGGTTAACGTTCGGGTCATGCGCGTAGGAGAATGGTTGAGGGCGGAAGGGTCAAGTATTAGGGGTGGGGAGTGCCTATTTTTGGCAAAATCGGGACAATCTTTGGCTAAAATCTCAATGCTAGGGGATTGACCAACTTGCCTCTGTTCCTACGTTGAACCTTCACTCTACTCAAGATGGCAAAGACATTGTTCCAAAAAGTCTGGGATGCGCACGCTGTGACGCAGTTACCAAACGGCCAATCCCAACTCTTTATCGGTACCCACCTGATTCACGAGGTGACCAGCCCGCAAGCTTTCGGCATGCTTCGCGACCTGGGTCTCCCAGTGAAGTACCCTCATCGTACTTTCGCGACGGTCGACCATATCGTGCCGACCAACGAAATCCAAGAGCCTTACTCGGATCCGATCGCGCAAGAGATGATCGAAGCTCTGCGCAAAAATACCAAAGACTACGGTATCCGCTTTTTTGATACAAATACCGGTCAACAAGGTATCGTCCACATGGTGGGTCCGGAGCAGGGTATCACCCAACCTGGAACGACCATCGCTTGCGGTGACTCACACACCGCCACCCACGGCGCTTTCGGGGCTATCGCTTTCGGTATCGGTACCACACAAGTTCGCGATGTTCTCGCTACCCAAACTTTAGCACTCAACCCTCTCAAAGTTCGTCGCATCGAAGTGAACGGAAAATTAAAACCTGGTGTGTACGCGAAAGACGTTATTCTCCATATCATCCGTGCTCTCGGGGTGAACGGCGGCATCGGTTTTGCTTACGAATACGCGGGTTCGACTTTTGATAACTTCTCGCTCGAGGAGCGTATGACGGTTTGTAATATGTCCATCGAGGGTGGCGCGCGTTGCGGTTATGTTAATCCCGACGACAAAACTTTCGAATACATCAAGGGCCGTCCTTTCGCACCTCAAGCGGCTGATTGGGATGCTTCCGTCACTCGCTGGAAATCTTTCGCTTCGGATTCAGGCTGTAAATACGATGATATTAAAGTTTATCAGGCCGAAGACATCCGCCCGACCGTCACTTGGGGTATCACTCCAGGCCAAGCGATTTTCATCGACGAAAAAATGCCTGCGTTGGAAACACTCAACGCCGCTGACCGTCTGACCGCGGAAGATGCTTACAAGCATATGAAGCTCACTCCGAATACTCCTATTAAGGGTACGAAGATTGACGTCGCATTTTTAGGTTCCTGCACCAACGGACGAATCTCCGACCTTCGTGAAGTCGCTAAATATCTTAAGGGCCACAAAGTTAAATCGAGCGTGAAGGCTATCGTCGTTCCTGGTTCAATGCTTACCTCCATTCAGGCGCAAAAAGAAGGTCTCGATAAAATCTTTATCGAAGCTGGCTTCGAATGGCGCGGTGCGGGTTGCTCGATGTGTCTCGCGATGAATCCCGATAAATTAGTCGGCGATCAACTTTGCGCTAGTTCCTCCAATCGTAATTTCAAAGGCCGTCAAGGCTCTCAAACCGGTCGTACCATATTGATGAGTCCGCTCATGGTTGCCGCTGCTGCCATTACGGGAGAAGTCACCGACGCTCGCGAAGTATTCCAAGTTTAATGCCAATCAAATCAACAGTCGCTCGTGTACTCGATCGCGCTACCCGCGGTGAATCGATTTTGCTCTCCGCTCAACTCGAACGTGTGGATATTAAAACGATGGTGACGATGGATGCTCATTATGACGGTAAACCCGTTTGCCCCGTTTTAATCGATTATATTATTGATGGTGTTGCGGTGCAGTGGCTGGATTCAAATGTTCCTTCATCGATTGCAATGCAACGCGCAGAATCTCTCGCCTCTGCTTTACTCATTCCTCTTTGTGCCATCCACGATCAAGGCTGGCAGGAAGTTTCTAAACTCACTCCTTCACTTTCTTAAAATCGTATGTCGCTCGCAAAAATCACCCAAGTTAAAGGTCTCGCACTCGCTGTTCCTGGCGATGACATCGACACCGACCGCATTATTCCCGCACGCTTCTTGCGTTGTGTGACTTTTGATGGTCTCGGCGAACACGCCTTCCGCGATGAACGCACGGGTCCTGATGGCGTCGATCGTCCTCACCCGATGAACTCTGACCAAGCTAAGCAATCCAGCATCATGGTGGTCGGCTTTAACTTCGGTTGCGGAAGTTCCCGCGAACACGCTCCTCAATCACTCTGGCGCTTTGGTTTCAAAGCTTTTGTCGGTGGTAGCTTTGCTGAAATTTTCTTCGGTAACTCCACCACGCTCGGCGTACCTTGCGTCACTCTTTCCAAAGACGACCTCGCTCAGCTCTCTGACTTTGTCCAAAAAAATCCAACGATTGAAGTCACCATCGATGTCGAAAAATTAACGGTCACCGCCGGCGATAAATCTTGGAAAGCATCGATTGCCTCCTCGGCCCGTGAAGGCCTTATCACAGGTAAATGGGATCCGATTGCCGATTTACTCGAGGGTGCATCTAAAGTTGAAAAGACCGCTGGCGCCCTTGTTTACGTCGCAAAAAACTAATTATTAAAAATAAGTATTAATAAAAAAGCCCACGGACCCTGGGCTTTTTTATGGGGAGAGTGATTAGTGTCGGAAATGTCGCATCCCCGTGAAGACCATCGCCATGCCGTGCGCATCAGCGGCAGCAATGACTTCAGCGTCCTTCACCGAACCTCCTGGCTGAATCGCACAAGTTGCACCCGCTTCGGCTGCAGCGATTAAACCGTCAGGGAAGGGGAAGAAGGCATCCGAGCACACGGCTGAACCTTGTAATGAGAGTTTGGCCTCCTGGGCCTTCCAGACGGCAATACGCGATGAGTCTATGCGTGACATCTGACCTGCCCCCACGCCGAGCGTGCGTTCCTTGCCGGTGTAAACGATCGCATTGGATTTGATGTGTCGGACGACGCGCCAGCCAAACATCATCGCAGTCATTTCATCCGCAGTGGGCTGACGTTTGCTGACCACTTTAAAGTCTCTTGAATTTACCGGCTTTTGATCGCGGTCTTGAACGAGTACTCCGCCAATCACCGCACGCACTTCGCGTAAACTTTCGGCACGCAATCCGACTTTTGCTTTCATGAGTCGAAGATTTTTCTTCTTACCAAAAATCGCCAAAGCGTCTTCATTAAATTCGGGGGCGATAATGACTTCCGAGAAAATTTCTGCAATCGCCTCAGCGAGTTCTTTATCGACGGTGCGATTAGCGACAATGATTCCGCCGAACGGAGCCTGGCGGTCAGTCTCAAACGCTTTATGCCACGCTTCGACCAAAGTATCGGCTGAAGCGACCCCACAGGGATTAGTGTGCTTGAGAATCGCTAGAGTCGGACGTTCAAACTCACCAATGAGATAAGTGGCCGCAGTGATATCTAAAATATTATTATAGCTGAGTTCCTTGCCTTGTAGTTGTTCGAACACTTCGTGGAAGGATCCGTAGAGTGCCGCCTGTTGATGGGGATTTTCACCATAACGCAGACGCTGGGCAATGGGCAGGGTAGTGCTGTAAATGGCAGGTAAACCTAGGATATTTCCTAGACCAGGTTGAGCTTGAGATTCTAAATAATTAGCAATCGCTGCATCGTACGCCGAGGTGCGTTGAAATACTTTGAGGGCGAGTTGACGGCGGAGATCACCGAGCGTCGAAGGATTTTCGAAAGCCGCTAAAACTTTTTCGTAATCACTCGGATCGGTTACCACGGTCACTGCGGAATGATTTTTAGCCGCACTGCGCAGCATCGAAGGGCCACCGATATCGATGTTTTCAATCGCATCTTCAAAAGTACAATCCGCTTTCGCAACCGTGCTTTCAAAGGGATATAAATTAACTACCACGAGATCGATTAAGTCGATGCCGTGTTTTTTCGCTTCATCAAGATGCTCTTGGGAGTCGCGGCGACAAAGTAATCCGCCGTGAACTTTGGGATGTAAAGTTTTCACGCGACCTTCCATAATTTCTGGAGAGCCAGTGTGTTCGCTCACATCTTTTACGGGTAAGCCAGCTTCACGTAAAATTTTCGCTGTTCCGCCGGTTGAGAGAAGTTGATATCCATGCTTCGCAACGAGCGCCTTGGCGAAGGGAAGTAGGCCAGTTTTATCGCTTACAGAAAGAAGGGCTAAAGGCATAAAAGTAAGCACTATGAGGTAGGGTTTTGGCACTCGGGGGTCAAGGAAAGGCGGTTTTGCTCTTACCCTTGACCCTTGCAGGCATTTCCCCTCCTTATTTTAACATGTCCACCGCGTTATTATTCTCAGGCCAAGGTGCTCAAGTCGTCGGAATGGGTAAGTCCCTTTTCGAAGGCTCAAACACCGCCCGCGACCTCTATAATCGTGCCAATAAAGTGCTGCCGTTCGACCTCCAAAAGGTCTGCTTCGAAGGCCCCGCCGAAGTGCTCACCGAAACACGCGTCTGCCAGCCCGCACTTTACGTCCAAGGTTACGCTATCGCTCAGATCTTACGCGAACGTGGTAAACTGAATAATCTCACAGCTTGTCTCGGACTTTCTTTAGGCGAACTCACCGCCTACGCCGTTGCTGGTGTTTGGGATTTTGAAACGGGTCTCAAAATTGTCGCCGAGCGCGGACGTCTTATGCAACTGGCTTGCGATCAAACGAAAGGCGGTATGGCTGCCGTCATCGGCGGATCTCGTGAAGACATCGCCAAACTTTGCGCCGCATTTGATGTCGATGCCGCGAACTTTAATTGCCCTGGCCAAGTGGTTATCTCGGGCGATAACGAAAAAGTAACGGCAGCGGTAGCACGTGCCAAAGAATTTGGTCCTTTCAAATTAGTAAAACCTCTCGTCGTCGCTGGTGCGTATCACAGTCGCCTCATGGAACCCGCTCGAAAAGAATTCGAAAAATTTCTAGCGACGATTGAATTCAAAACACCTCAAGTCACGGTCTACTCAAACACCACCGGTGGCGTATTGAAGAATCCTGACGACTTACGTGCTGCCTTAGTTAAACAGGTCGTGTCTTCAGTTCTCTGGGAAGATGATTGTAGGGCCGCTGCTGAGTCGGGCATCACCCAATTTTACGAGTGTGGCCCAGGCGGCGTTCTCGCAGGTATGATGAAGCGCACCGCACCCACCGCACCGATTACATCGATTCACGAGTTTGCTGAGATTCCTGCCTAATTTGCGGTTCTTTGGGGCTAATGCTGGACAAGGCCCCGCACTCGCATCCTATTAAACCTTTCCGCTCTCACCTGTGTCTTTAGATCATATAAGAAATTTCTGCATTATCGCTCACGTCGACCACGGTAAGACGACGCTGTCCGACCGCTTGCTCGAACATACGAAGACGATTGAGAAGCGACAAATGAAAGAGCAGTTGCTCGACGGGATGGATTTAGAACGCGAGAAGGGTATCACGATTAAGTGCCACCCGGTGACGATGAATTTTACCGCACCCGATGGTAAAAAATATATTTTAAATTTAATCGATACACCCGGACACGTGGACTTCGCCTACGAGGTCTCACGCTCTCTCGCCGCTTGTGAAGGCGCTTTGCTTTTGATTGATGCCTCACAAGGCGTCGAAGCTCAAACCGTCGCCAATGCGACTCTCGCTATGAGCCAAGGTCTGGAAATCGTTCCGATTATTAATAAAGTCGATCTGCCAAGCGCTCGACCCGAAGAAGCCCGCCGTCAGGTGGAAGATATTTTAACGATCCCCGCACAAGACGCGGTTCTCGCTTCAGGAAAATCAGGTATCGGCATCGATGAGATTTTTGCCGCAATTATTAAACGCGTCCCGCCACCACGTTGGTCCGAATATCCACAACATCGTGCCCTCGTTTTCGATTCACTCTTCGATTCCTACAAAGGAGTGATCAGCTACGTCCGCGTATTTTCAGGAACTTTCAAACCCGGCCAAACGATCGAGCTGATGTCCAATGGTGTTCGCTCAGTGATTAAAGAAGTCGGCGTGTTCTCCCCTAAAATGAAGCCGCAAGATGAACTGGGTCCCGGTTCAGTGGGTTACATTGTGATTAATATTCGTGAAGTTGCTGATGCGAAAGTGGGCGACACCATCACGCTCGCTAACGATCCCGCTAAAGAACCTGTTCCGGGATTCAAAGAAGTACGTCCGATGGTCTTCAGCGGTATTTATCCTTTAGACACTGCCGATTACGAAAAACTAAAAACTTCACTGTCAAAATTAGCGATTAACGATGCTTCGCTCACTTACACTGCTGAGAGTTCAACAGCTTTAGGTTTTGGTTTCCGTTGCGGATTCCTCGGACTGCTCCATATGGAAATTGTGCAAGAGCGTCTGCGTCGCGAATACGATTTAGATATTCTCTCTACGTATCCATCCGTTGTTTATAAAGTTTTCACGACGGATGGGGTTGAACACATCATGGATAATCCAGTGGTCATGCCCGATCCGTCGGCCATCGAACACATCGAAGAGCCCACCATCCGTGCTCATATCCACATTCCTGGCACTTCCATTGGCGACATGCTCGCGCTCGTTCAAGAGAAACGTGGTATCTGCGAAAAAACTGAAACCATCGACGGCGAACGCGTGGTCTTGGTCTGCTTGTTGCCCCTGAACGAAATCTTAGTCGACTTTAATGATCGTCTCAAATCCATCACCCGCGGTTATGGTTCGATGGACTATGAGTTGGGTGAGTATGTCACATCTGACCTCGTTAAGATGGACATTCGTGTGAACGAAGAGCCGGTCGACGCTTTCTCCTCTATTGTCCACGCCAGCAAGGCCGAAGGTCGCGGTCGTGCCCTCTGCGAAAAGCTTAAAGAACTCCTCCCGCGCCAATTGTTCAAAGTGGCTATCCAAGCGGCTATCGGTTCCAAGGTTATCGCCCGCGAAACCATCGGATCCGTCGGCAAAGACGTGACCGCTAAGTGTTACGGTGGTGATATCACCCGTAAGCGTAAATTACTCGAAAAACAAAAAGAGGGTAAGAAACGGATGAAACAAATTGGTAAAGTGGATATTCCCCAAGAGGCCTTTATTAAGATTCTTAAGAACGAAGGCTAATTTCTATTCTTTTCACTTTAGGGTTTTAGTCTTAACTTTTCGTCATGTTCCCTGTCTTCACCGAAAAACAAGCGCTCCGTAAAGAAGCCAAGGCTGTGTTGGAAGGGGCAGAGAAAGTTGTGCTTTATCGTCAGGATGTTTTACCAGCCGACGTCGTTGAAAATATTAAGCGTCTGGAGACTCAATTAAAAGCGACCTACAAAGCGAAAGAGTTTAACGCTGAAAAACTTGAACACGACACCACCGCGTTAAAGGAAGTACTCCTTGAATACGGCGGAAAGATTTTCCCGGTAACCATGCTCGGTGATTGGGTTGAAATGCTTGTGATGGCGGCCATCGTCGCTGGCGGTATCCGTAGTTTCTTTCTTCAGCCTTTTAAAATTCCCACGAACTCGATGTGGCCGACTTACAACGGTATGACGTCCGTGGTGCGTGCCCCCTCAGCTGCTGTTCCGACTTTAACTGAGAAGGTGATCAGCAAAATTACCGACTGGTCCTCAACTTACGTAATTCAGGCAGAAGCGTCGGGCATCGTTAAAATCCCCTTAGAGTATTTAGGCTATGATGGTGCAGTTAAACGCTATCGCCTCCGTCATCGTAGTGCCGGTGCTGAGTACCAAGAAATTTATATTGGCAATCGCGCACAGGCGATTTCCGTGCCTCAGGATTTTAATTTAGACGGTGTTTTACTGCGCACCTTTTATCCGAACTACGCTGCCATGCCGCTGCGTCGTCAAGACAACGAGCGTTGGGAAAAACTAATCGCAGAAGCTCAGCTCAATAACTTAATCGAAGAGACCGCCAACGGCCCGATGTTAAAAACTTCCATGACCGTGCAAGCCGGAGAAAATATATTAAACTTTGATATTCTTACCGGAGATATGCTTTTTGTGGACCGCGTATCCTATCACTTCGTGAATCCATCCCGCGGTGATACTTTTGTCTTCCGCACGCATCATATTCCAGGTCTAGCCGTCCAAGGTGTCCCTTCCCAAAATTATTACGTCAAACGACTCGTCGGTACTCCGAGTGATAAACTTCGCGTCGATGGCGAGGGAAGATTATTCGTGAATGGCAGCGAAGTCACTAGCCCTGAGCCGATGGCGCTGAACTCACAAAGAGCTATTTCACGAAATTATTACGGGTATTTGGCTGATATTGGAAACTTTGCTTATTCTATTCCGCTGACCAATGAATACCCGGTGACGGCCGGACATTACTACGCCCTCGGAGATAACTCCGCGAATAGTTTCGACTCACGTGGTTGGGGTGAGGTGCCAGAAAAAGACGTTGTCGGACGACCCGTAGTCATTCTGCACCCGTTCGGACCACGTTGGGGTTGGGCTAAGTAAAATTATTTCTTAGTGCCGAAAGACTTCAGCCGATACTCGGCATTCTTTTCGCGATCCGTCCAGAATTCGATGACGCGCACTCCGCGTCCACGAATCTCTAAAAGTTTTCTTAACTCCGCCCAAGTTTTGGCCGTGCTATGACGTACTAAATGAGCCGCACAGAGTTTTCCAATATCGGCAATTTGCGGCGTGCCCCAAAGTTTTTCGAAATGCTTATTATTTTCCGCCACCGTAAGATGGTTAAAAATACCGCCTCCTTGATTGTTGATGACTAAAATAGTTAAATCACCCGTGTGGCCTGAGGCGGTGAGTAGGGCATTGCTGTCGTGTAAAAAGGTTAAATCTCCACAGACAAACACATTGTGCTTACCTTCAACCGACGCTCCTAGTGCGGTAGAAACAGTTCCATCGATGCCATTAGCACCCCGATTACAGAGTACTTCTGGACCTGCACCTGCTGGATGGTAAAACCACTCCACGTCGCGGATGGGCATACTGCTGCCAATGAATAAGCGATCATCAGCCCCCAGCGCTTCATCAATCAGCGAAATGACTTTTCCTTCAAACGCCCAATCCACATTCACCATCTTCTCTAGTTTAACCAGAGATTGTTTGTGGTGTTTTTTCCACAACGATAAATATTTAAGTTCTTTGGGTTTAAAGGTCTTGGTCGATGCATGTAATAGACCGTCTAGACGAGTCCATCGCGAGTGAGTCATATCAGAATTATCACTTGGACGATTTAACTGAATCGCAGGCAAGTCAGCAGCCTTAAGCCATTGGCGTAAAACTTTACTGGTCGGCAATGGACCGATGATTACCGCATACTCTGCTTTCAGTTGTTTTGCTGCCGTTGCATTACGTAGAATATAATCGTAAGTGCTGACGAGCTGACCGCTCTTGGCTAAATCGCCACGCAATGTTCCCGCACCATCCGCTAAAATAGGCCATCCGGTTAGTTGAGCTAATTGTAAGATGGCTTGAGCAGACTCCGCCCGATCAGCGAAGGCATGGGGTCCGACTACAATCACTCCGCGGTCGGTCTTAGGAAGAAGGGTAGCTACGCTTTCAGGCAATAAATTCGGGGTTACGCTGACCGTGTGAGGTAAATCCGTGAAGGTCTTTAGATTGAAACCCTTGGGGATTTTAAACCCTTGTTCTTTTTCACTCGGATTCAGTGGATCACGGAAGGGGAGATTGAGATGGACCGGGCCCGCCACAGGTCCTTGCGCGCGCTGCCACGCATCAACCAACGTCTGTCTCCAATATCTCAAAAGATTTATTTCACTCGACGGTACCGCTACTTCCGTCGCCCACACTGGATAAACTCCAAAAATATTATTTTGTGTAACGGTCTGACCCGAATGGCAGTCGCGTAACTCGGGTGGACGATCCGCCGATAAAATAATTAAGGGCGTCGCCGATAAACGTGCTTCAATGATCGCCGGTAAATAATTTGCGACCGCAGTGCCCGATGTACATAAGAGTGCCACGGGCTGACGTGAGGCCTTGGCGATTCCTAAAGCAAAAAATGCCGCCGATCGTTCGTCTAAAACCGAGTATGAAGTAATTTTTTTCGATTCGGCAAAGACCGCTGCTAAGGGTGTGGAACGTGATCCGGGGGAAATGACGACGTGCTTTAAGCCGAGTGATTCAAGGGTGCTGACTCCGACCGCTCCCCAGAGTGCATTGGTATTTCGAATGGTTGTTAACCCAGCCATAAGCCCTATCCAACCAGCCAAAGCGTTAGTCGCAAGCGGGAAGGGGATTTAGCCCATTAAATTGGGATTTTATTTAGATTGGGTCGCTAGTCGAGTCGCCGCTTGTTCCCAGAGCTGCGTGGTCGACGCCAAGGCTTCGTTGGTCGCCTTTAATTCCGCATTTAACTCAGCTACCTTGGTACCTTGAGTGTAAGTTGCTGGATCGCTCAGAACCGCCATGAGTTTCGCCTGCTTGGCCTCTAAATCAACAACCTGCTGTTCTAGTTTGCTGACCTCATTCTTAACTTTTTTAATTTCTGCTGGATTAGGTTTAGCCTCAACGGGCTTTGATGACTTCTCGACCGCTTTGGTACTTTGTACGGGTCGACCATCAGTGAATCCTGCAGTCAACGCGGCGCGTTCATTCGTCGCTTTAGATTTTTCTAAATAATAATCGTAGTTGCCAGAGTAGGGCGTCAGGCGACCGGAGTGCACGTGCAATACATTTTGGGCAATGGCTTTAATAAAGTGCACGTCGTGACTAATAAAAATAAGTGTGCCTTCGTAAGTTTTCAGCGCGCCAATGAGTGCGTCAATCGATCCCATATCCAAGTGAGTGGTCGGCTCATCCATCAGTAATAAGTTAGGCGGATTAACGAGCAGACGCACTAAGGCTAAGCGCGATTTTTCTCCACCCGACAGAACTTTCACGGGCTTATTAACATCGTCTTTCCTGAATAAAAATGAACCTAAAAGCCCACGCGCTTGTTGCTCAGTGAGTTTATTTTCCATCGTACGTAATTCCATCACGTTCTCTAAGACAGTCAGACTGGGATTAAGACTATCGACCCGATTCTGCGCGAAATATCCTGGGATAACATTACTCCCTAATTCTCGTAGACCCGCCTTGATGGGAATGACATTGGCTAAAATTTTAAGTAAGGTCGATTTACCCGCGCCATTAGGACCCACTAACACAATGCGTTGTCCGCGCTCCGACGTGAAATTGAGATCCTCATAAACGACGTGTTCACCATACGATTGTTGAATGTGTTCAAGGTTAACGACTTTTAATCCTGACCTTATCGGCTGCGGAAATCTAAAATGAATTTTCTTTAAATCGTCCTCGGGTTCATCAATCGCCACTTCTTCCAATCGAGCAATTTGCTTTTCTTTCGACTTCGCTCGCGATGCCATGGACGCCTTCGCACCGAATCGATCGACGAATTTCTGCAAGTGTTCGATTTCACGCTGCTGATTTTTAAAAGCGGACTGATGTTGTGATTTGCGGGCTTCTTTTTCGATTAAATACTCATCGTAGTTACCGTTGTAGCGATGCAGGCGTTGGCCACGTAACTCAATGATTCCGGTACACAAAGCGTTTAAGAATGCACGGTCGTGCGATATCACCACGAGTCCGCCTGAATAACGCATTAAGTAGTCCTGAAACCAAAGCAGAGCTTCGAGGTCGAGGTGATTGGTTGGTTCGTCCAATAAGAGTAGGGTGGGTTCACTCACGAGTAATCGTGCAAGGTGAGCACGCATGACCCATCCACCCGAGAAAGTTTTCGCCTGCTTATCCGCATCGCCTTCACGAAATCCCAAACCCGCTAAAATTTTATGCGCTTTCGGTTCGAGCGTGTAATCATAATCTTCATCCTCGGGATTTAAGCTGCGTCCGCTCGTGGCAATTTGCATCACTGTTTCATCGCCGACGGGTGCGCTTTCTTGTGGTAGATATCCAAAATCCGAACCGCGTTCCCATTCGATAATTCCGTCATCTGCTTTCTCTTTCCCTAAAATTAAATTAAAGAGGGTCGATTTCCCAGCACCGTTTGCGCCCACGAGTCCGAGTCGATCGTAGCTCGCAATGTTCAGCGAAACCTCGGCGAATAATTCGCGAGGTCCGTAGGACTTAGAAACATTGGCAATCGTGAGCATACAGTCAGCATAGCAAAAACAACCTTTGCCACCCGCGTCAATGTCTGGCTTGAGTTTCTAAATTACGACCACTTTAGCTTATTTCGAATAACCTCGAAATGGCTCAAGTTCTTCGGACGAATAAGGCTTAACTGCACTTTGGCTGAGCGAACTCGGAGGGGGAGGCGACCTTGGGCCTCGAGTGTGGCCCGTCCATCGACCGATATACCCAAGGGATTCACTTCCTCGCTGCTTACTTCGAGCTCAGCTTCACCATCAAAAATCATCGTACGATTCGAGAGTGTATGTGCACAAATCGGAGTGAGTGCGATGATTGCCGCGGCTGGATCCACCAGGGGGCCGCCCGCCGCTAAATTATAAGCAGTGGACCCAGTGGGCGTAGCCAAAATTAAACCATCGGCACGAAATTCATTAACGACCTCACCATTGGCTTTCACTATAAAACGTCCCATTCGAAAAACTTCACGTGTCTTAAGCACAATATCATTGAGTGCTAAAGCGAATGAACCGTCGGCAAAGCGAATCTCAATGAGCGCACGGCGATCGAGTTGATAGTCTCCCGCTAAAATAGATTTAATCGAAGCGCTTACATCTTCGCTCGGATACGCCGCTAAGAATCCTAATTTACCGCGATTGATTCCAAAGAGTGGAATGCCTTCGAGTGCCGCAGCTTCAGCGAGTCCTAAAAAGGTTCCGTCGCCACCGACCACTCCACAGGCATCACAGCCCGCAATACTCTCCCGCTTTACGGGCCACGCATCGGCAATCGTCAGACTCACTCCTGCCTTGCGGGTGGTCTCCTCTACGGCACGCACAATCTCGTCCACCCCAGGCTTGGTGCGGTTGACGAAGAGTGCTAGGCGACGAATAGTCATGGCGGCGAAAAACCACTATGCGGTTTTAGCCACAAAGGGAAAGTGCGAAACTATGCTATTTTCCCAATAGAAATTGGGCTATTTGAGAATTAACTCAAACTGGCGAGCACTTCAGCAAGTTTTGAAGCATCGGTGCCACCACCCATCGCAGCGTCGGGCTTGCCTCCGCCTTTGCCACCGAGGCGACCACAGGCATCGGCGACAATCTTGCCGGCTTGATGTCCAGCCTTCACAGCATCGGCACCGCAGTTAACGACCAAGGAAACTTTTCCGGCGTTCACACTCGCTAAAATAATCACGGCAGCAGCCCCAATCTTGCCTGCTACTTTCGCTCCGAGTTCGCGAAGCTCAACGGGATTTTCAATCGCCACTTGTTTAATCACGAAACTTAAACCGTTTTTAATTTTAGCTTCGTGAGTTAACTGATCGGCTAATTGCGAGGCTTCTTTATCGCGATAAACTTTTAATTTCTTTTCCGCAGCATTCGCTTGTTCGCTCAGCGCGTCTATTTTCTTAGTCAACTCAGACACGGGTGTATTGTGAGTATGTGCTAAGGATTTTAAAATTTCGGATTCCTGACGTGCTCGATCATACGCTGCTAATCCAGCGACGGCTTCGATCCGACGCACCCCTGCGGCGATGGCACTTTCTCCGATAATACGGAATAAGCCGATTTCACCGGTGCTTTGTACGTGCGTTCCGGCACATAATTCCATCGACCATCCATTGAGTCCGTGAGCCTTGCCGCCCACTTGAACGACTCGAACGGTTTCACCATATTTATCGCCGAAGAACTGCATGATGTCGGCGCGACCTTTAACCTCCGTGAGTTTAACTTCCTTCCAGGAAACGACTTCGTTTGCTAGAATACGCTCATTCACCAGATGTTCAATATCCGCTAATTGATTGGGTGAAAGGGCCTGTCCGTTGAAATCGAACGTCAGTTTATCAGGCGCCACCGCAGAACCTTTTTGTGAAGCTTCTTTGGAAACCACTTCGTGCAGAGCCCAGTGTAGAATGTGGGTCACGGTGTGGTGACGTTGAATAGCGTTACGTCGAGATTGATCGAGCGTCACAGTGACTGTCGCACCTTCTTCAGGTGTATCGCTGCCTTCAATAATATGAACAGTCGTTTGACCCGACTTCTGTGTATCGACAATACGCCACTCGCGTCCACCCGCAGATAAAATTGCGGTATCGCCCACCTGTCCGCCCATTTCCGCGTAACAAACGGTGCGGCTGAGAATGACGACATTACGGTCTTTGATTTTGGCGACCTGTAATACTTTGGCTTCTGTCGTGGTTAAATCGTATCCAACAAATTCTGTCGCGTGATCCGCTTTAACGTCGGAGAGAGTAATGACTTCTTTTTTCTGCGCAGCTCGTGCACGTGCGCGTTGCTCTTCCATCAGTTTTTCGAAGCCTGCACCATCGACCGTTAAACCACGTTCACGGGCCATTAATTGAGTTAAATCTAAAGGGAAGCCTTGTTCATCATATAAACGGAAGGCAAGGGCACCGGCAATTGATCCGCCGGATTTGAGTTTCGATGCAGCTTCTTCGAACAGAGCGATACCTTTATCCAGTGTGCGATTAAAGGATTCTTCTTCGGTACGAATAACATCAGCGACAATCCCACGACGGGTGCGAATCTCTGGGAATGTGTCACCCATCGTCTCAGCTAAGACATCGACTAGCTTGTGGAAGAATCCGCCTTTGAGACCGAGGGTGCGACCATAACGAACGGCGCGACGGAGAATACGACGCAAGACGTAGTTACGATCGGTGTTACCGGGTTGAATGCCGTCAGCTATGGCAAAGGAAAGTGTGCGGATGTGGTCGGCGATGACCCGGAAAGCGACGTCAGTTTTTTCCTGTTCGTTGTCACCCGTCGATCCTGCTACCGGAAGCGTCGAACAATATTTTTTACCGGAAAGTTCTTCGAGTCGACGGAAGAGCGGCGAGAAAACATCGCTCTCGTAATTCGAAATAGTGCCGGAGAAATCTTTGAAGTTCTTGGTGCACTGCATGATGCCAGCCACACGCTCAAAGCCCATGCCGGTGTCTACGTGACGAGCGGGCAGGGGTGAGAAAGTGCCATCGGGATTCGCATTGAATTGAATGAAGACCAAATTCCAAATTTCCATGCAACGTGCGTCGCTGCCGTTCACGAATTTGCCTTGGGTGTCACCATCAGGCGTCAAATCGACGTGTAGTTCGGTGCAAGGACCACAGGGTCCGGTGTCACCCATCATCCAGAAATTATCTTTTTTATTTCCGTTAACAATATGGACGGCGGGATCGAGTCCAGCAGCGCGGAATTTTTCTGCCCACGCTTCCCACGCTTCTTGATCGAATTCCGAAGGGTCGCCGTTCGCCTTATTCGGAGAGTACACGGTCGCGTACAATCGATTCTTCGGGAATCTCCAGACTTCCGTGATCAGCTCCCACGCAAAATCAATCGCCTCACGTTTAAAGTAATCGCCGAAGGACCAGTTTCCAAGCATCTCGAAAAAGGTGTGGTGATAGGTGTCGAGACCGACGTCTTCTAAGTCGTTATGCTTTCCGCCGGCACGAATACATTTTTGAGTGTCGGCAGCGCGACCAGGTTTATAAGGGCACTGGGTTTGACCTAAGAAGATGGGAACGAACTGATTCATCCCGGCGTTTGTGAACAGTAAGTTCGGGGAGTCGGGCATCAGGCTCGATGAGGTAACAATCGAGTGCTGCTTGGACTTAAAGAAGTCGAGGAACGATTGACGGACTTGCGCGGAGGTCATGAACGGTAAAAGGGATTAGGTATAGGGGTGTTCTATCCTTCGGTAGGGTCAAAAGAAAAGTATTAAACCGACCCTGATTTCAATGCCCTAGGACGCTCAAAACTACTCTGTGAGTTTCTTAATGTGCTTATTCAGCTGCCCGTGGAGTAAGTTGATATTATCGCACCATTCGGCAATCCAGGGGCTGATTCGATCCATAAAATCTTGTCCGTGGGGTGACACTACATTGGCCGCGGCGTAAATCCAAGCCCGTCCCATGGGCTCAGGGGTATCTTCCTCGCCATACGGGGATATCATCAAGCTCTGCATGGCCTGCTCCTCCTCGGGCGTCATTTCGAGCGCCGTGTTAAGGCCTGGGATAATCTTGGCCAAGGACTTGCTGGGCTTCTTTTTGATGTATTCTAAAATTTGATTCCGGTGTGTGGGCTCAACTGTCAGAGAAATCATAAAACTCCCTTTCACGCTCCCTTCTTTAGGTTGGTAAGTGAGGTTGATTTTTAGGGGTGGAAGCTCGCTGCTTCTACGCGTGCTGCCGGTGACGGTAGCCTCAAAGGGACTGGTTTCGCTGATCTTCAATTTCGAGCCCCTTTTCTTTAATTCCGCAGATACTGTGAGCCAGAAAGCTTCTTTTAATAGCATGCAAACACTATAAAATTTACCCCCTTTCTGGCAACAAATTTCAGACAAAAAACAAAATTATTTTTTCAAATTTTTACTGATTTCTGCACTAATAACTTGACCTAAAAATTGATAACCTTCGGGCAAATAGTGAACGTCATTGGGCTTCTGGTAGCCCTTAAGTTTTGGAGTCACCGCCGCATTTAAATCAATCACTGGTATCTTTAATTCCTTCATGACCTTATTCGCAGTAGCATTGTAAAGGGCGACATCAGTATCTAGACGCACCACTTTCATCGCTGCCTTAGGTACGGGTGTGGTATTTACGAAAATAACTTTTGCACCTGTTTTAAGCAGAGTTTGTCCGATAGTTTTCAAATTTTTTTCGTAGTCAGCAATCTCAACCTGATGTTTGCCGTCATCCATCACGCGGAGGTCATGCAGTCCAAAATTAAAAATAATCACATTCCACTTTTTATCCCCGAGCCATTTGTCGAGTTTGTCGATGGCGCGTGAAGAGGGTCCGCCATTCTCAGCTATACGCAGAATATTCGCTTTGCCTTCAAGGTTTTTCCGAACGGGCAGGGTGTAGCCCATGGAGATAGAATCTCCGATAATCAGAACGCGGGGTAGTGCCGCT
Source organism: Opitutales bacterium (assembly GCA_016463705.1). Taxonomy (GTDB): domain Bacteria; phylum Verrucomicrobiota; class Verrucomicrobiia; order Opitutales; family UBA953; genus UBA953. The sequence goes on from JAEMQU010000012.1 coordinate 45,994, forward strand.
ACTTCCTTGATGGGAGCAAAGGATGGATCGGGAGCTCGGGCGGCTTTGGTCTTAGTGGGATTGTCAGTCTGTACCGCGTCAGATTGTGCCTCAATCGCCCAACCGTTTATACTGATGAGTAAAAGTAGGTAGGTTAAATATTTCATCACAATACAGACCTTGTTTAAAAGAGAAGACTTCCTCGACTACTTATCTTCGAAACGGAAGGGTGAAGCGGGTAGATTGTCCTGATTCATTAAACTGCACTCAGGATTGTTAGCCCAGGCATAACGCACTGCGATGGGCTTGGTGATGGTTGCTGCACTGATCACCACTTTGTTGTCTTTAATCACCGCTTGAGCCGGCACATACATATATTCGCTCACTTCTACCTCTTTTTTATTTTCGTCCAAAACTTTCGTTTTGATGATAGCGTCAGCGATTTCAAAACCCTTCAGTTCAATCCCGTCTCTTATTTTGAGACCATTGGCATGAGAAAAACTAACGATGACTTTACTGCCTCTGATTTCGCGACCCGTTGGAAGGGGTCCGCTATACTCAACCTTCTTACCGTAAACTGTATTCAAAGCCCATAGTGCAAAACGACGCCCAATCTCTTGTTTATTTTTCGGATGGATATCATTTTTATCTCCAATATCCATCGTGGTAATCATTCCAGTATTCGAAACGCTTAGGGCTTTTAATTGCGACTCACGCAATGTCGGCCACTGAGAACCCCCTGCATAATTCGGAAGCTGGGCCCAGCAGAAGGGTAGTTCATCATTCCTAAGTTTATTCCAGAAAGTCGGTTCTCCGTTCCAGCGCTTTCTCCAGTCTTTAACGAGAGTGCTTAACTGTGTATGATAAAGTAAACCTCGTTCAATGCTGTAGGAATTAGCTTCACCCTGGTACCAAATAATTCCTCGGATTGTGAAGGGGATGAGTCCGGTAATTTTTCCGTTAAACAACTCACCTGGACCGCCACTGCCTTTGCGTTTCACAATCGGATCCGTGGGTGCTTTAGCGGTGGGTTCAGGTTGACCTTCTAACTTAGCTTTTTCTTTCGCTGCTTTCCAGTCTGCTAATTCCAGTTCGTACTTGGCCTTGGCTTTTACTTCGTCGAACGCCTTCCATGACTTGATTCTATCTTCGGTGTGTTCTTTAAGTTCGGGGACGGCGAGCTGTGCATCGATATCAATCCAGTTTTCAATCGGCGTACCGCCCACTGAGCTTTTAATAATACCTACCGGAACTTTTAATTCCTTATGGAGTTCCCGCGCCATGAAATAGAGTGAGGCGGAATAACCACTGACAGTTTCAGGAGAGCATATGGTCCACTTCCCTTTACAATTATCTTTGGCTTCGGCGTGGGATTGGCTTTTCTCGCCGAACTCTCGGATGAGCGGATAATTAGCCGCTGCTTTTTCTACATCAGGATTTGCCGAGCGTGCGACCGGCCAATCCATGTTCGATTGTCCTGATCCAAGCCAGACCTCTCCGATTAAAACATCTTCAAAAACAAGTTCCCGAGGTTTTGCGGAGTCGGTGCTGGGTGTGCTGCCTTTAATCACTAACTTTTGTGAATTCGCATTCGCCTTCATGGAATCCAGCTTGAGCATCCATTTGCCGTTGGTACTGGCCTTGGTCGTTTTCTTCTGACCGTTAAATTCGACGGTGACTGTCTCATTGGCATCCGCCCAGCCCCAGACGGCGACTGCCTTCTCGCGCTGTAGCACCATGTGATCGGTGAAGACGCCGGAGCACTCGAGATTCGCCGCGCGTAATGCCGAAGCCAGCGCTAAGGATAATACCAATAGAAACTTTTTCATAAGTAGGGGTGGGGTACCTGTAATCTACACCAACCCCCGCCCTAAGTTCCACTTAAAAGTTAAA
>JAEMQU010000048.1 GCA_016463705.1 Opitutales bacterium
AACTACCTAGGTAATATAATAATTAAAGTCCAGCCTCGCATCTCCCCTTGTCCCCTCAACTTGATAAAAGTGGCGGAGAGGATGAGATTGATTGCGCTTCGCTTCAGGGCTCTGCCCCAATGCTTCGCATTGTCTGTTCGCCCATAAAGGGCTCACCGAACGAGTTCTCATCTCATCTTTCGGTATTTACCCTTGTCACCTTACCCACGTGCCCACTTGTCCCCTCAACTTGATAAAAGTGGCGGAGAGGATGAGATTCGAACTCACGGTACCCTTTTGGGGTACACCCATTTAGCAAACGGGCGCTTTAGGCCACTCAGCCACCTCTCCAGGTCCGCCCAAATTTGAACGGACTCAATCCGTAAATCGGCCCGTGGATGAGGTCAAGTGACAACCCCGACTGAGCTGAATTTTATTTTAAATGCTGGTTCGCAACAACATCGCGTCCCCCGGATCTCCCCCATGTCCGCGTGTCCCCTTCATCATGTTTTACCTGATTTAAGTATCCACCCCTTGTCACCGTGTCACCTTGCCCCCGTGTCCCCTAATCCTACTATCTTGCGACATCACCGCGACCAATCACGCAGATGCCGTGAGTTTGTAAAACAGAGGCAGCTAAATCTTGAGCTTCGGTGCGCAGCACTAGACCGTAGCGTCCGTTGGGTCGGAATAAAAATGGGTAGACGTAATAAATATTAATTTCAGCACCGAGTAAAAAACGCGTTACGTCTTTTAGTTGTGACTCGGATTGTAATTCGATCGCAACAACGGGAACAGTTTCATAAGCAAAGCGGTGTTCAATTAAAACCTCTTCCGCTTTTTCCGGATAATCGACGATGATTCTGATGATGGTCGAATCAGTAGTGTCGACCAAACACAGCGCCATGATATGAATATCCGCCTTGCCGAATGACTCGACCAATTCATTGAGGCGACCTACTTTATTTTCAACGAAGACCGAAAATTGCCTTACGGATCCGTCATCGGGATGTTTCTCGGTCTTGGCTGTCATTAAGTCCTTATGACAGATTATCGCATTTCAGCCAGCACTTTCAATTTGACAGAAATGGAAATCGGGATTTTGGAAAGGTATGATTACATTTCTCGCCCTTGTTTTAGCACAGACTAGCCCATTAGCACAGGCCAACCCACCCCCAGCCGCGCTGAAGATCGAACTCTACGAAACCAAACAGGAGGTAGTGGAATTACCTGAGACCATCGTAGTTGAATCGCGCCGTCCTTCGCTACTCAGCGAAGCCTCACCTTCGAGTTCAAAAATCAACATCGATGCAGCAAGTGGAACGGGGGCAAAAAACCTCGCAAATACTTTCGTAACAGTTCCTGGAATCTTCGCCCCACAAACCTCTGGCGAAGGCACCCAGACCTCACTTTTTATTCGTGGTACTAATTCCACTCAGTCCGCCCTCTTGTTAGATGGACGCAGGCTTTCACCCGGCTTCCTTAACACCTACGAGGTCGAACGTTACCGTATTTACGGACTCTCGTCAGTCGAGGTTCTGCGTGGTGCATCCTCCGTCTTCTACGGTACCAACGCCATCGGCGGCGTGGTCGATCTTCGTCTCGCTAACCCGCTCAGCGAAAAACCGCATTCCAATATCTCGCTCGAAGGAGGCTCTTACGGTCATGGCTCCATCTCCCTCCACACCGTCTCGAATAATCAGGATGAGACACACGCGGCCACTCAGGGCACCGCCCTCTCCCTAACCCATTCGCAAGATGATGGCTGGCGCCCCAATAGCTCACTTAATGCCTCAACGGCCCTACTGAAGTCCGAATGGCGAGTGTCGCAGGCGCTGACTTTCGATATCGTCGGCTCGGGCGATTATAGCACAGCCCGACTGCCTGGATCTGAATTAAACCCAAAGCTAAATGACTTTCAATATAACGATGGCTGGCTGCTCTCGCCTGGCCTCAATTACTCCGCCGAAGACTTACAGGCTACCGCCTTCTGGTCGCACGGCGTATCCAATATAGAAAGCCTGAATGAGTATAGTTTCGGTAACGTTCACCAAGGCTACGAACTTACGCGCGACGAAGTCACGGCCCTGCTCCATTACAAAATTGACCCCACCCTTCAAGTCGGCCTGGGCGCTAATTACGAATGCTCCCGCTATGACCTCCGTGTGCTTTATTTAGATACGGCCTTCAGTCCTCCATGGGAAGGCACCCACGAAAGTGTTGGTCTCTGGGCTTATGCCGAATGGAAGGCCACGGCCTCGGATCGCTTCAAGGTTGGCCTTCGTCGCGATGACTTCACCGACTTCCCCGGAAAAACTACCGGGGAGATTTCTTACGCCCGAAAAATTAGTAAGCCACTCACTTTACACGTCAAATTCTCCACTGCCTACCGCACCCCATCAGCGAGCGAACTGCTTTACGGTACCGTCAACTCCGAACCCTTGAAACCCGAATCCAATTCCGCCGCCGAAATCGGCCTACGTTATAACGACCCCCAAAACCCAGACCTCGCCTGGACACTTGTGGCTTTTACAAATCGCCTGTCAGATCTCATTGATTACGACGTAAACACCTACGCCGCCTACAACATCGCCTCCGCTCGGACTCGTGGACTCGAATTCGGCATCGAAGGCAAACCCACCGACTCCCTGCGCACGTTTGGCTCCATCACCTACCTCGAAACCGAAGCCCTCATCTCCTTCGTAACAGGTAACTCCGTAAAAGTGGAAGCCGGAGAAAGCTTACTCCAAAGGCCCCGACTTAATCTCGCTTTAGGTGCAGAATTAACCATCGACCCAAATTTAACCTGGGGCCTTTCACTCAACTATCTTGAGGGTCGCGTGGACTACGACTACAGGCCAAGCGTCGACTCCCGTGTCAACTTACCCGATGCCACCTTTCTTCGCACCTGGCTTCGCTACTCCTTCGATAACCAGTCCGAACTCACCCTTAGGGTAGAAAATATCCTTGGCGAAGCGGCCCCACCAAAAGCCTTTGGCTATAGCCCCCAGCCACGCTCGGCATTCCTTGGTTATAGTCGAAAATTCTGAGTGTGAATGACCCTTCCTTGCCAAGGCAGTGAATAGCAAACTAATATGACCCTCCTTAATTATGAGTCGGTACTACTTCGCCTACGG
>JAEMQU010000013.1:0-21548 GCA_016463705.1 Opitutales bacterium
TAAGGATTATGAGAAGCCGTCAGCATGATACCGGCACCGCACCCCATCGATTTAGTTAAATGGGCTACCGCGGGGGTCGGCATCGGACCGACCAGAAAAACATCCATCCCGCTGGCCACGAGGCCACTCGTCAGCGCAGTTTCCAACATATACCCAGAAATTCGGGTATCCTTGCCAATCACCACGCGATTATGATTTGCCCCTTTAGATTTTAAGACACGGGAAATTGCCTGACCCGCCTTCAGCGCGACCTCTGAGGTAATTGGGTACTCATTCGCACGACCGCGAATACCATCTGTACCAAATAACTTTTGGGTCATAATATTTTTAAATGAGGTTAAATCACATTATGAAGGTAAAAACACATTCTTTGAAAGATTAAAAGGCACCCCAGAAAGTGAAGATTGTGTGATTTTTTACCAACTTTTAAGCAGGTTTGACCATTATGCAATTGTGCGTCAAATGCGGGGAATGAACTTGAATGAACCCACAGGCGCTTCCGCTATCAAGTCCACACCCTTCCGTTTTTATATCTCCGGCTTAGTTCTTGGTACCTTAGCCATCCAGATTCAAACCGTTGCAATTGCCTGGCAGGTTTTTCAGTTAACCAAAGCAGATCATAAAGTGGCTGCGCTTGCCCTCGGCGGTATCGGCCTCGCTGAAGTCATTCCCTTTGTCGGTACAGTCCTTTTTGCGGGTCACTTTGCCGACAATCATAACCGCCATCGCATCGCCTGCAGTGCCCTTGGTTCCATGCTTTTAATTAGCTTAGTTTTATTTTTCATACCCAACTTTGAAACGCCTACTGTAAAATTACTCTTACTCTATTCCGTCGTCGTCCTGGGTGGATTCGCCCGAAGTTTTTTGACGACGTCGCGACAGGCCATGCTGGCCGAAATCTTACCAAGAGAACAAATGTCGAATGCGATTCGTTGGCGAAATACTTTGTTTGAACTGGCTTCCGTTTTAGGCCCTGGCATCGGCGGAGTAATGCTTTGGCAAGGTGGCGCTAGCTTGGCCTACACCGTGATGAGTGTCTTACTTTTGTCGGCACTCATTTCCACTTCCTGCGTACGCACGAGTCAAAAATTACAATCCAAAGTTCGCGAGCCGATCATTCAAAGCTTACGTGTAGGCATCAATTTCATGCTCGGCCAACGTATCATGCTCGGTGCATTTACCTTGGATTTGTTTGCGGTTCTCTTGGGTGGCGCCGTAGCGCTACTCCCTCTGTTCGCCGAAATGCTACAGGTGGGAGAATTAGGATTCGGGGTCTTGCGGGCAGCGACTTCCAGCGGGGCCGTGATCACATCCATCTGCTTAATTTTCCTGTCTTCATTTAAAAATGCGGGTCGTGCACTCTATCTCTCTTTTGCGATTTTCGGTTTCTGTATCATCGGTTTTGGCTTCGCCATTCCGATTGCAGAATTCTTAGGCTTTGGACTCATCGGTGCCTTTATCTTAAGTTGTCTATTTTTATTTATCTCGGGGGCGGCCGATGCGGTAAATGTCATCATCCGCCAGACGATATTACAAACCAGTGTGCCGCCGGAAATGATGGGTCGAGTGTCCGCCGTTACCGCAGTTTTCATTGGCTGTTCTAATGAACTAGGGATGGCAGAATCGGGCCTGATGGCGCGTATTTTCGGCACCGTTAATTCAGTCATCATCGGCGGACTGGCCGTCTTCGGTGTGATGGGCATTACCGCGTGGCAATTTCCCGAAATTAGCAAACTTAAGAAAATTGGATAAATCTTTTCTCGCTTATCATTTTAGTTTCAAGCAAACCACCCGCCATGGCCCTCTTAAGTTTACTCGATATCTGTGTTAATTTCGGCGGGCCAGCCGTGCTTGATCATTTAAATCTCCAAATCGAAGAAGGAGAAAGAGTCTGTTTATTAGGTCGCAATGGAGCAGGCAAAACCACGCTCATGCGGATTGCGGCCGGCGAAATGGCGCCTGACTCCGGAGCGATCACGCATCCCGATGGCGTGACGCAGGCTCGCTTAACCCAAGAAATTCCACATCACTTACCTGGTAACGTGCAGAGCATTGTCGAAAGCGGTTTACGTACCGACTCCATCGAAGAAGAATGGGAACGCGATGTCCGCGTGGATAGTTTAATCGAACGCCTCGGTCTCGATCCCGAAAAAGCGTTTGATGATTTATCTGGTGGACTCAAACGTCGCTGCCTACTCGCTCAAGCACTCGCCGCGAAGCCCGATTTACTTTTACTCGACGAGCCAACCAATCACATGGACTTGGAGTCGATTCTCTGGATGGAAGAATTTCTGTTAGAAGAAAAGATTCCTCTTTTATTTGTGACGCACGATCGAGCCTTTCTCCGTCGCATGGCCAATCGTATTATCGAACTCGACCGCGGAAAGCTGATGAGTTGGTCTTGCGATTACGATACCTACTTAATTCGAAAAGAAGAGTTATTCATCGCCGAGGAACGACAAAAAGCAGCCTTCGATAAAAAACTATCTCAAGAAGAAGCCTGGTCACGCAGAAGTCCGGGCGCTCGCCGAACCAAATCCAATGCTCGGATGGAGGCGTTAAAAGTCCTCCGACAGGTCCGTGCCGATATGCGCAGTGTCACGGGTGCCGCTAAAATGGAAATTAGTAACGCCGATCGCTCCGGCGAACGGGTGGTTGAGGCTGAAAACATTGAATTTTCTTATGGTAACGATCAGAAAGTTATCCGTGATTTAACCTTACGCTTAAATCGCGGAGACAAAGTCGGTCTCATCGGTCCCAACGGAGCTGGCAAAACTACTTTAGTTAAAATATTAATGGGCCAACTCCAGCCCACCGCTGGCAATATTAAATTCGGGACCAAACTCGAAGTCGTTTACTTCGACCAAATGCGCGGGCTGATTAATGACAATTTAACGGTCGCCGAAAATCTCGCGGGCGACTCCGATACGGTAGAAGTGCAAGGACGCTCCCGACATGTGATCAGCTATCTTCAGGATTTTCTTTTCGAACCGACCCGTGCACGCTCCAAAGCCAAAGTACTATCGGGTGGTGAACGTAATCGACTCCTCCTGGCGCGTCTCTTCACCAAGCCCGCTAATGTTTTGGTTCTCGATGAACCGACCAATGATTTAGACGCCGAAACTTTAGACGTACTTGAAGATCTTCTAGTCGAATATAAAGGTACGCTTATCATCGTCAGTCACGATCGTGATTTCCTTGATAATGTCGTCACCAGCACCCTCGTCTTTGAAGGCAATGGTATCGTGACCGAACATGCGGGTGGTTATACCGATTGGCGTAATGAAGTGGAACGAGTTTCAAACAGTAAACGTGCACAACCCACCACAGCAAAGGCAACTCCACCGCCCGAAACTAAACCGGCAGCTAGCAAATCATCTAAATTAAGTAATAAAGACCGCCAAGATATTATCGAGCTTCCTGGTAAAATTGCGGAACTCGAAACAGAACAATCCAAAATAGCGCTGCAGTTGGCCGATCCCGATTTATACAAAAATGGTGGAGCACTTTTTGCCGAATTACAAAAGCGCCTACAAACGATTGATGCTGAACATAACCTTGCCGTACAACGTTGGCTAGAACTTGAATCCCGAAAGGGTTAATTTTTAATCTTCGTCAAATGGAGTGAACGATAAGTAAGTTCACCGCTCTGCGCATCGCGATAAAGTCGCGATCCCTTCACTCCCGCAAAATCGAGGGCTAGTTTGTGCCAATAGGGGGGCAAACAGTCTTTTACCATTTGCGTATAACGAGGCGTGTTTAATTCCATGCCGCGAATAATTTCGGGATTAATCAGACGCATCTGATTCACGTGCAATGAGGGTTGGCTGAATAAATCCTTCATCCACTCCTCTACTCCGCTATCATATCTTAGGTCTGCGTACACGAATTGTCCGCCAGGTTTTAAGACACGGGCAACTTCTTTCAAGAATTGCGAAAAATTTGGATAGCAATGTGAAGCCTCAACATTGATGACGACATCAAAACTTTCATCAGCGAAAGGTAAGTTCATCGCATCACCTTGCCTAAATTTTAATCCGGATACGGCGTGACGACTTTGACAATATTCAATGGCTGCTGGATTTAAATCCATGGCCGTATATTCAAGAGGTTTCAAATATCGGGTAAGGTACGATGCCCCGCCGCCATGTCCGCAACTCACCTCGAGTACTCTTTTATTTTTAAAATCTGCGTACGAAGCGATGTGCTGATAAAGCTGAATATTAGGTCGATTTTGTTCATCCGAAACCTCCAACGGAATCTGCATACGCGGATCACTCTCAAAAGCATAATTCAAAAAATCAATCCCTTGGCTTTTCACTTTTCTGGTGAAATACGGGTACCACCACTGCCAAAGTTTTTGGCGGAAATACGGGCGTGCTAAAATGGATTCAATCAAAGCCATTATTGCCAGACTCCTTGTGCTTTAAGTTCACGCGTGGCGGCCTCAGCCCAACCACGATTGGCAACCGGACTCGCGGGACTCGGATGTAAGACCTTCGCAAATTGAATGGGATAACCCTCAAGCGCTTCACGGGCCCGCGTTTCGGCGTATCCACCCACACCCACAACGGTTTTAATTTTCATCTCATCCACCAATACTCGCAGATAAGCATCACACGCTTCGTTGACTGCACGAATGGATTCAGCTGGAAGTTCTTCTGGGACCACATTGCGTCCAATTTTGGTATTTTCGATAAACAACAACGGATTATAATTATGGACCCAATGATCTTTGAAAAAATTATCGGCGGAACCGAATCGCTCTTTAAATAATCCCCACAGTCTTCGTCCGCTCACTTCCGATCTCGTGCAAGCAAAGCCCGTTACTTTCTTACTCGGATGCTCTCGAGCGGGTCGCCCGACCGGTCGCTCCAAACCCATCCAGTCACGAACCGACTCAATTTCTCCGAAAGGTATTCCCGTCTGCGCCATGCCGAATGGCCCCGGGTTCATTCCTAAAAAAAGCACTTTTTTCGGTCCCGTTGCACCGTACTGAGTTATATAGGCTTCGTGCGACTCCCAAGCGTAGTCCAAGGGACTGTAAACATAATCAGCCGGACTGGGAAATTGCAGGTCACGTAATTGTGAACGTAATTTTATCGTAGCTTTGATTATGTCGGACGCGGACATGGACCTATCACAATCCCAGGACGCCAAGGGGTCGAGTCCGAAGGTTAAATTTACTACGATTTCCCCTTGCACTCTCGGCGAGACAATTAAATGTCTGACGTTCTACACACGTGAGCAAACAACCGTCTTGGACCATCAAACACGCCGAAGATTACTACGGCTTCAAACGCTGGGGAGGTAATAACTTCTCCGTCGACACCCAAGGGAATCTTTGTGTTCACCCGAAAGGCGATCATCGTAAGATTCGTATCGTCGATATTGTGAAGGAAGCGGAAGCGTCCGGCTTAAAACCACCCCTGACGATTCGTGTTCAAGATTTACTTCGTCATCGCGTCACCCAAATCAACGAAGCGTTCCGTCGGGCCATCGAAGAAGAAGATTACCACGCACGTTATCGCGGAGTTTTTCCGATTAAAGTAAATCAATTGCGCGAAGTCGTAGAAGAAATTCTCGATGCCGGTGAAGAGTATGATTTCGGATTAGAAGCGGGATCTAAACCAGAACTGATTATCGCCCTAGCCTTACTCGAAAATCGTAAAGCCTTACTCATCTGTAACGGTTACAAAGATGAAGAGTATATTGAGCTAGCTTTGATGGGTCGCCGCCTCGGCAAACAAACCATCATCGTCGTCGAACAACTTTCCGAAGTAGATGCGATCATCCGTATTGCCCGACGAATGGGCGTGCAGCCACACATCGGTATTCGGGTTAAATTAACCACGGCGGGCGAAGGTAAATGGGCCGACAGTACAGGCGAAAATGCCAAGTTCGGCTTAACCGCTTCTGAAATTATTGTCGCCGCCGAAAAATTAACGAAGGCGAAAATGAAAGATGCGCTGCGTCTCGTTCACTTCCACATCGGCTCACAGGTTCCCAATATTGGTACCATCAAAAAAGCGGTTACCGAAGCTGCGCGTTTTTACTGCGAACTTAAACGCATGGGCTTCCCCATGGGTCTTCTCGATGTCGGTGGCGGTCTCGGTATCGACTACGATGGCAGTCGTTCCGCTTTTGAATCTTCCATGAATTACACCATGGAAGTGTACGCGCGTGACGTCGTTGCGAACATCAAACAAATCTGCGAAGAGAGCAAAATTGAAGTTCCCGATATTGTTTCGGAATCCGGTCGCGCCTTAGTCGCTCCTCACTCCATTTTAATTTTCGAAGCCGTTGACCGCATTTCACGCGATGAGAATTTAGATGGCAAACCGAGCGCGAAGGCTCACCAAATCGTCAAAGAGTTAGAGGCGATTCGAAAAAATAAACGCAAGTTCGATCCCCTCGAGCGTTATCACGACGCGAAACAAAAACGTGAAGAAGCTCACGCCCGTTTTAATCTCGGTAATTTAAAATTAGCGGATCGTGCCATGGCCGACCGACTTTTCTGGGACATCTGCCGACAAATCCGTCAAAGCCTTTCCAGCACAGCCGATATTCCTGATGAACTTGCTCAACTCGATTCCATGTTAGCCGAGCAATACGTCTGTAATTTCTCCGTATTCCAATCGCTGCTCGACCACTGGGCTCTTGATCAACTCTTCCCCATCGCGCCGATTCACCGTCTCAATGAACGCCCGACCGTTCAAGCTACCCTTGTGGATATTACGTGTGATTCCGATGGTAAGGTGGATGACTTTATCGACCTCGAAGATGTTCGTCGCACTTTAGCACTTCACACTCTTAAAGAAGGTCAACCCTACTACATCGGCGCCTTCATGGTCGGTGCGTATCAAGATATCATGGGCGACTTGCATAATCTATTTGGTCGAGTCAATGAAGCCCACGTTTTCTTAGAAGATGACGAAGAAGACGGTTTCTACATCGAAGAAAGTATTCCCGGTTACTCCGTGGGACGGATTCTCGATATGATTCAATATAACTCCGAGGATCTTTGTCGGATGCTTAAACGTCAGGTCGATAAAGCGACCAAGGCAGACTCTGTTCGCCCTCGTGAAGGCGTGGCGATGGTTGATTTATATGAACGTTTAATGCGTGGTCGTACTTACCTCATTCCGCATCGCGAAGAAAAGTCCAGTCTGCGGAAATCCAAGAAGAAATAAACTAGGCTAGAATAATCTTCTTACGTTTAAGATAATCTAACGTCAGCGGCTGATCGGCGTTGTGATTTTCGTGGGAGACAACCTCGGCGAGCCATGCCCAGTGGTCGCCGCCATCCAGACGCGTCGTGAACTTCAGTCTCACCGTCGCCAGTGAACCATGCAGTGTATACAGTCCTTCTTCAGTGAGTTGAATTCGATCACCCAGCTTTTTTATTTTATCGATTTTATGTCCGGATTTTTTGCCGAGTAAATTAACGAGGTTCGACATTTTATCGGTCATGAAATTGAGAATTCCGACGGGGTTAGATTCTAGGTTTTCTAGTGTCTTGGTTCCCTTGTACACACCGACAATATAGCGCTTTGGCTTCATGGATATGGGCGTGACATAACTACAGATGTTTAGATTTCCTTTGCCTTGGGCAGTCGTGGATAGGCTATAAATCGGGCCATCAACACGATTCCATGGTTTAACTCGTATTTTCTTCATAATCTCGTTAGTCACTTTTAAAGAAACAAGCCGACTCGCAACCCGACGTCGCATTTTATTTCGTCACTCTAACTTACCTTGAAATGCTAAAAGTAGTCGCCCTCCATGGTTTTACGGGAAGTCATCAAGATTTCGATCCACTCAAATCGATAGTAAATGAAGATTTAATTGAATTCGTCACCCCCGATTGGCCGGGTCATGGGAAATTAAAACAGGAAACAGATTCCCAGAAATATTCCTTGGAGGCACACATGGAAATCATTTCCAAGGCTGTTGGCTCGACCAAACAGGTCATTCTCTTAGGCTACTCGATGGGTGGCCGACTCGCACTCAATTGGGCACTCAACCATCCTGATCGAATACAAAAACTCATTCTGATCGGAGCTAGTCCCGGTATCGCTGATGAGACTCAATTGGCTGAACGACTAAAAGGAGATCAAGCGCTCGCTCACTTTATTCGTATTCATGGCGTAAAACCGTTCATCAAATATTGGAACGGAAAAACTTTCTTTCGTCCGCTGATGGCGCTACCACCCGATCGACTGGATCCGATTTTAGAACGACGATTGAAAAATACAACCGAGGGTCTGGCCCTCAGCCTGGAAAATGTTGGCACCGCTTGCCTCCCTTCCCTTTGGCCCCGACTGAAAGAACTGCGCTGCCCGGTGGATATCGTGGTCGGTGAAAAGGACCCCAAGTTTATCGAGATTGGCTACCGCATGGGCGAATGCATTCCCAAGGCCCGAATTAGCATTATCGAGTCAGCTGGCCACGCTTTACACCTCGAAAAACCCGAAGATATTGCCACCTTAATTGGGTGATTTTCGGACAAAATACCTAGTTTAATTGAGGTATTGACAGTGAACAAAGTTTCATAGAACATCCGTTCACTATGGAAGAACTAACTAAAAAGCAGAAGGCGATCTTGGACTATATGAAAGCTCACGTCAGCGAGCATTCTTACTGGCCAAGCATCCGCGACATTCAAGCGAAGTTCCGCTTCGCAAGTACCAACGCTGTTTTCGGCCACCTCCAAGCCCTCGAGCGCAAAGGCGTCCTCCAAAGAATACCAGGAGCAGCCCGTGCCTACAAAGTAGCTCCTGAAGCCACTGTGGATCTCTCCGAGACTGTCATCCGCTACGAAGGCCCCGATGAGAATTCCTTAGAAGTCTCCAACATCCCTTTAATGGGCTCCATCGCAGCCGGCTTCCCCGACTACACGGAGTCTTCCGGCGTACTCGCCAGCATCCAAGCACCCATCTCCGAAGGCTCCCGCCGCCGTCCTCCCCAATCTTTCGCACTGCGCGTTCGTGGTGACTCCATGATTGATGCCAACATCAACGATGGCGATACCGTGATCATCGAACCCGGCGTTCCTAAGCATGGCGATATCGTAGCTGCGTTAATCGACGGCGAAACGACCTTGAAGCGCTTAATCAAGCAAAGCTCAAAAATTTATCTTAAAGCCGAAAATAAAAACTACCCTGAACTCTACCCTGCAAATGAGTTAGTCATTCAGGGTATCGCGAAGTCCGTCGTCCGCCCTATTTAGTTTTCTTCTTCAGTACCAAAATAATATCCGTGTAGGCGTCATTTAATTTACGCTTCTGTCGGATACTATAATGGAAATCGTGGCAGGCTACTAACTCGAAGGTCTTAATTTTCGCGAGGAGCGATTTGAGTTCGGCGGCTGAGTAAGTGCGGAAATCCCAAAGGGTTTCTTCAACACGAGTCTTACCCTTCTCCGTAATAGTCATGCGCGTACGCATCGCCTCTGTCCGCTGCTTGATTTTTGCCGGCTCTGACCACGTTTCGCTCAGCACCTTCACGCCATCGCGACGATTAACCCACTTCTCATAATCAGCCGGATTATCCTTATAGTTCGTCAAATGTAAGCCGATTAAACAAAGGCCGCCTGGACGTAATGCATCCGACATGAGTCGCAATGAGGCCACGGCATCTTTCTCTTTTAATAAATACTTAAAGGTCGTCACGAAACAGTGAGTCAAATCGTAGCTGCCCGCTTTTTTTATTTTAAAGTCCTGCAGTGAATCCTGCCAAACCTTAGTCTTCGAATTAAACTTCTTCAGCCGTTTCTTCGCGTAGGCGACTTGGTTGCGATTGCGATCAAAGCCATGCACCGTGTGACCGTGCTCGGCCAGTGACTCCAATAAGCGACCCGACCCACAAGCGGGTTCTAAGATCTTCCAACTTTCCGCAAAATCTTTTCCGTACTCTTTGACCACCGCATGCAAAAAACGTGTCTCCCGTTTAGTATAATCCTCATACACCATATCGTAATACAGTGGAGAGTCATACCAAGCGGTTGACGAACTCAGTGCGACAGCGGTCGACATCTAATTACTGATAAATCTCTCCGCCCTTTTCTCTAAATTCTTTAGATTTATCGGCCATGCCTTTGGACAGAGCTTCTTCTTCAGAAACACCCTGCTCTTCGGCTAATTTACGAATGTCATCCGAAATGCGCATCGAACAGAAATTCGGTCCACACATCGAACAGAAGTGGGCGGTCTTGGCGGAATCTTGAGGCAAAGTTTCATCGTGATATTCCTGCGCTCTCTCAGGATCCAATGCTAAGGCGAATTGATCTTCCCAGCGGAACTCGAAACGGGCTTTCGATAAAGCATTGTCGCGACGTTGCGCAGCCGGATGTCCTTTTGCTAAGTCCGCTGCGTGGGCCGCAATCTTGTAAGCAATCACGCCCTCACGAACGTCATTCTTATTAGGCAGTCCCAAGTGCTCTTTCGGAGTCACATAACATAACATCGCGGTTCCGTACCAACCAATCATGGCAGCACCAATGGCTGATGTGATGTGGTCATAGCCCGGCGCGATATCTGTGGTTAAAGGTCCGAGCGTATAGAATGGAGCTTCGTGACACCATTCGAGCTGCTTATCCATGTTCTCCTTAATCATGTGCATCGGCACGTGACCTGGACCTTCACACATCACCTGCACGCCGCGTTCCCAGGCTCTTAAGGTGAGTTCACCCTGAGTTTTTAATTCCGCAAATTGTGCTTCGTCATTCGCATCGGCAATCGAACCAGGACGTAAGCCATCACCAATCGAGAAACTCACATCATACGCCGCCATAATATCACAAATATCATCCCAGTGAGTGTAGAGGAAATTTTCTTTATGGTGAGATAAACACCATTTAGCTAAAATGGATCCACCGCGCGAAACAATGCCCGTGACGCGTCGAGCCGTCATCGGAATAAAGGCTAAACGTACACCGGCGTGGATAGTAAAGTAATCCACACCCTGCTCAGCTTGTTCGATTAAAGTGTCGCGGAAAACTTCCCAAGTTAAGTCTTCAGCCCGACCATTCACTTTTTCTAATGCTTGGTAAATAGGTACAGTGCCGACGGGGACGGGACAGTTACGTAAAATCCATTCACGTGTTTGGTGAATATTTTTACCGGTTGAAAGATCCATCAACGTGTCGCCACCCCATTTGATCGACCAGCGCATTTTTTCGACTTCTTCTTCAATCGATGAAGCCACGGCCGAGTTTCCAATATTGGTATTAATCTTAACCAGAAAATTTCGGCCAATAATCATCGGTTCTAATTCAGGATGATTAATATTGGCAGGAATAATGGCGCGACCACGGGCGACTTCTTCACGCACAAACTCCGGGGTAATTTCTTTGGGTATCGCGGCACCAAACGACATTCCTGGATGTTGGAAACCTAAAGCGTGGCGCGGATACGCAGTCGTCGCCTTCGCTTCCTGTAATTTCATATTTTCACGAATCGCGATATATTCCATCTCCGGCGTGATGATACCCTTCTTCGCGTAGGCGAGCTGGGTTGGGCGTTCTCCGGGTTTTCCTTTATAAACCTTACGCTCAGCTCGATTGAACTGCACCATGCGATTTCGCGAAGTAGCTCGCTGCGCAGTCTCTGCTTGTTTCCAGGAGAGGTAGCCATCGTCTTCCGGTTTTAATTCGCGACCGGAGACAGCTTCGACATCGCCACGTTCTACAATCCAATTGAGACGCACGGGAGGCAGACCTAGTTCTACATCCTTGTGGAACGCGGGATCGCCCCATGGTCCAGATGTGTCGTAAATTCTTAGTGACTCGTTCGGCGTTAATTTGCCATCGGGTCGACGAGTGTCGGCGAGCGTGACTTCACGCATCGGCACTTGAATGTCAGGACGTGAGCCTTCGACCCAAATGCGGTTGGATTTAGGAAAGGGAGAGGTTTTATCGGTTACCATAGTTGTGTTTTAAAAGTTCAAATACCAGTAGCCGATAAAAAGAGGTTTAATAATCCACTTCCTACGGCGCACTTGGCGCATCAGGTACAAGGGTTTAAGGCTTAAAGCCTAATCTCAGTCTGCAACAGACTCCCCTGGGAAAGAAATACAAAGAACACTGCCAGTGAAAGCGGATTCATTGAACTGGCAAGACATTGCGAAAGTGAATCGCAAATCTCCTGCTCGTCTAGACTTCGGCCGATTAGACCTGATTAGTCGCTAATTGAGCACGTAAATACTCGACGGTGCGACGCACGTTGGCATCTACTTCCATCTGATTGACGACGGTCTTACGGGCGTGAATGACAGTACCGTGATCGCGACCACCGAAAACTTGGCCAATCGAAACGAGTGACATGTTCGTCAGCTGGGTCGAAAGATACATTGCAACTTGACGTGGGAATGCGATATTCTGCATGCGACGCTTCGAAGTCATGTCCGATAACTGAATACGATAGTGTTCAGCAACTTTCCGTTGAATCATTTCAGCAGTCAAAGTGTGGCTGGATTCTTCAACTAAAATGTCGTGCAAAAGTTTTTCGACTTGGGCGAGTTCAATCGGCTTACGGGTCATTCCGGTTAAACCGAAGATACGTGTGACGGCGCCTTCGAGATTACGAACATTGCGAGCAATGCGGGAAGCGACGAACTCAGCAATTTCTGGTGAGAGCACTAAACCACGCGCCGCAGCTTTCTTGCTAAGGATTGCAGTACGGGTTTCGAGACCGGGAGCTTGGATGGATGCCACCATGCCCCATTGGAAACGTGAAACGAGGCGTTCTGAAAGCTTAGCGATTTCCGAAGCGGGACGATCGCTCGTTAAAACCACTTGTTTGTGGTTATTGTGTAACTCGTTAAAGGTATGGAAAAACTCCTCTTGGGTCGTGTCCTTACCAGCCAAGAAGTGAATATCATCAATCAAAAGAACATCGAGCTCGCGGTAGCGACGGCGGAAATTCGAAATCGTGTTAGTCTGTAAGGCTTGAATGAACTCGTTCGTAAAGGTCTCGGAGGAGATGTAAGCAATTTTCGCACGTGGGTTGTTTTCATAAACCGAGTGGGCGATGGCGTGCATCAAGTGCGTTTTCCCAAGTCCAGTTTGTCCGTAAATGAAAAGTGGATTGTAATTTGAACCTGGCTCCTTCGAAACGGCTAAGGCTGCACCATGCGCCATTTCGTTTTCTGGACCGACAATAAAGTTAGCAAAAGTATTGGTCGATTTGATTGCTGGTGCCGCTGAGTTGGCGCTCTGACGATTGTTCTGACGCAGAGGTGCTACCTCGGTAAACTTTTCTTTAGATTGCGACGAAGCCGACGCAGATAATTGGAAGTCCATATTGCGGCCGGCCACGAGTGTGAGCTGACGACGAATGACGTCCGAGTAGTTACTGTTAACCCAAGCTTCAGTTAAAACAGTCGGAGCTTCTAAAATTAATGTGGTATCGTCTTTAATGGAGACAGAATTTAATGAACCGATCCAAGTATCGTAGTCCGCTGCTGAAAACAGTGTTCTAAGTTCGTTTTTGACTGTTTCCCAAAGGGAAAGATGGCTAACGTGGCTGCTCATGAAAGGGGGGATGGTTGAGAAAGGTTATTCACAGGGGTTTTGGAAGCCTGAAATTGATTTATTTGGAGATTTATTTTGTGAAAATTTGGTGAAAAAAGTGATATTCTTATACATTTAAAGGATTCGGTAATTATCGAGATACGACCTAAGTGATTGGCTTTAAGTGGTTTGAAGTATTAAATCGATGAATTGGGGGATGATCGTCGTTTTCTGCAGGTGGAATCTGCAACAACAAGGTTACGAACGGGTGACTTGTCTTATAAAAATTTAGTACTCACAAGTTCAACCCCTGCACAGGTTATTAACACCCACCCTCTGCATAACTTTTTTAGGCTTTTTATTGCACAAAATTTTTTGTGCACATCAGCCAATAAAATTAAGCTAAATATGATTCGGCGTGTTCGCGTTGGTGCTCTTCGCGGAGTCGACGAAGGTCATCCAGCGTCCGGCAGTGCCCCAAACTTTCCCGAACTTTACGCGAACTGGGCAAACCATGCGTGAGAGGATGCAATCGACCAAGCATCCAACGTATATCTCTCTCGCCCAGAGCCGAAGCATGCTCCTGGAGTGTAAGTTCCGAGAGCCGGATAATCACATCCCATCTTTGCTTCGGCGAAACCACCGGAAATTCACCCACCTCGCCACACATCTTGGATTTTATCAGAGAAAATATCCAAGGGTTAGCTAAGGCGGCGCGACCGATCATGAGACCGGATACTCCAGACTCTATCATGCGCTTGTGTGCGGTCGGCCAATCTTTCACATCACCATTACCAATCACCGGAATATTTACCGACTTCGCCACTTCCGCAATCCAACCCCAATGCGCTTCACCAGAGTACCCCTGCGCTTTAGTTCGTCCATGAACCGCAATCGCCTCAACGCCTAATTGCTCCAATCGTTCCGCGACTTCCACCGCCACAATCGTCGTTTGATCCCAACCTAAACGCATCTTCGCCGTCAAGGGTACATCAGGTATCGCATCCTTAACGGCTTTTACCAAATCGTATAAGAGCGGGGTACAACGGAGCAGGCCTGAACCAGCATTTTGCTCAATGACTTTGTGGGCGGGACAACCAAAATTGAGATCTAAGAAATCGGGCTTCATCCGATCGCAAACCATCCGGGCGGCCTTAGCCATCGATTTAGGCGTAGCTCCAAAAATTTGCACGCCCATGGGTCGTTGCGTGTTCGTAAAATCAACCATCTCCCAAGCCTTGGCATTATCACGAATCAAAGCCTCCGACTGGACAAACTCGGTGACCATCACATCGGCACCCTGCTCTTTGCACAACTGACGAAAGGCCACGTCGGTGTGTCTCGCCATGGGTGCTAAATAGAGAGGAAACTTTCCTTCTCCAAACCAAGGTAATCGTGGAGCGACCTTACCCATGTTTTTTATTTTTCCCGCGTAGCGATTCTTTTAAACTACGCCACTGATTTAATCTCTCGGCAATGGCGACTTCGGCACCCGACTGAGTTGGCTCATACAATTTCAACGGATTTTTTAAATAGTCCTGACCGCTAATCGCCTCAGAGAAATCGTGGCTATACAGATATTGCGAACCATTTCCGAGTCGCTGAGCAGAACTGGTGTGTGAATCTTTTAGATGCAGAGGAACTTCCTGTCTTGGTTGTGTACGTACCGCCTCCTTGGCCGCCGCCATCGCTTTCGTTGCACTATTACTCT
The DNA here is from genome assembly GCA_016463705.1 of Opitutales bacterium. Taxonomy (GTDB): domain Bacteria; phylum Verrucomicrobiota; class Verrucomicrobiia; order Opitutales; family UBA953; genus UBA953. Next base: position 15,225 of record JAEMQU010000013.1, read on the forward strand.
TCGGAGAAAGCGCTAAAAATAATGTAGCGTGAGCTAAGGGATATTCGCACTCGGGCTGACCAATCATCTCACAGGCTTGAAACGCAGCCACCGCCACACCCAAAGCACGCGAGTCCGCCAAACCAATATCCTCCGAGGCCAGAATAACTAATCGTCGGGCAATAAAACGGGGCTCTTCCCCACCCTCCAACATGAGCGCCAACCAATACAGGGCCGCATCAGGATCTCCACCACGCACGGATTTTATGAAGGCAGAAGCCGTATCGTAGTGATCGTCTCCGCCGTCGTCATATCGAATGCGACGCTCTTTCGCAAAATGGTTTAAAGATTCCTCGGTCACCGAACCCAACGCGGGAGCGGCTAAGACCAAAGTTTCTAAAATATTAAGAGCCCGACGTAAATCACCCGACGACATGCCTGCTATTTTATTTAAAATATCGACCGATACTTTTATATTTAAAGCAGCGAGGCCTTTTGGCGTATCACGCATCGTATGCTCGAGGAAGCCAACGATATCATCAACATTAAGGGAATCTAAACGGAATAAATGACTGCGACTCAATAACGCCGGAATGACGTACAATCCGGGATTGTGGGTGGTACATCCAATCAAACGAATCACCCCCGCTTCAACATCGGGTAAGAGTAAGTCTTGTTGGGTTTTGTTAAAGCGATGCAGCTCGTCGATAATCACCAGAGTGCGACCTGCCTGATTTTTCCGCGCTTCGTTTAAAATCTCTCGCAGCTCAGGCGTCCCCGAAAGGACCGCATTCACTCGCACCACAATCGATTTGGTTTCGAGAGCGATGACCTCGGCTAGTGAGGTTTTTCCGCATCCGGGAGGACCATAAAAAATAAGTGAGCCGAATTGGTCGGACTTGATTAAACGAGGCAACAACGCATTCGCCCCCAGCAAGTCTTTGTGCCCAACCACTTCATGCAATGCCTGTGGACGCATCCTTGCCGCTAGGGGGCGACGTTGCGGATAGGTCTCATCATCAGCCACCCATCCGGGCAATTTTTCGTCTGCTGATGGGTTTTTAGCCACGATTAAATATCGGTCGTATGACAGGTCGGACCACCATTTTTCTCAAAATATTTCTGGTGATACTCTTCGGCTTTCCAAAATGGCTTAGCCTCTTCCACCACGGTGACAATCGGCTGAGCGTATTTTTTATCTGCGGTAAGTTTTTTAATGACTTCCTGGGCTACTTTGCGCTGATCTTCCGAATTCACGAAAATTACTGAACGATATTGCGTTCCATAATCTGGGCCTTGTCGATTCAACTGCGTGGGATCATGCATTTTGAAAAAGAATTCAACCAACTTCACGTAAGAAACTTTTTTGGGATCAAATGTAACCTCGACCACTTCGGCATGAAACGTGTCCCCGTTACAAATCTGACGGTAGGTGGGATTAGCTGACTTTCCGCCAGAATAGCCGCTGAAAGCTTCGACCACGCCTGGGGCGCGTCGAAAATTATATTCCACCCCCCAAAAACAACCGGCACCGAACGTGGCTTTTTCTAATAGGGGTGTTGGAGTCATCGGAGTAAGAGGAGTGGGTGCAGCTTGTATGTTTAGGTTTATAAGAGCTAAAACAAGCAGACAAAGAGACTGGTGGAGTTTTTTGCTCACCCCTAAACCTTAATTAAAAATATGAATCCGACAAGACGGAGATAAACTAAGACAATATCGTACGCAGTGCCTCTAAAACAGCCTCAGGGGGGTGCGAAGGCAGGTTTCTTCCTTTTTCGGGAATCAGATAGAAGGTATCTAAGGCAAAGCCCTGTTCCGTCGCGATATTGGCAAAGGTAATCGTGTACCCCGCTTCTTGAATAACTCGACCGATTCTAAATAATAAACCAATCCGGTCATTACACTGAACTTCGACCACGGTGCGATTGAGTGCTTTTTCGAAATAGACCTCAACTTGCACGTCGACCGGTACAGTCGCCTTGCGATACGGCGCAGTTTCCAGCTCGTACTGTTCGGCCGCAACTACGGCATCAATTAAGTCAGCAGACTCGACCAGGGAACTAGCCAAGGCCGCCGTAAATTTATCTTTGGAAAGTTGTTCTTTGCCCACGGGAAGTACGACTTTGAAAAAGTCTAAAGCGACATCATCATTTCGCGAGAAAGCCCGACAGGAAATAATGTTAATACCCGCCACCGCAAAAGCACCAGCCATTCGACTGAACAGACCTGCCCGATCCCATGTCACCACGGTAACCAGTGATTGTGAGGAACCTTGTTCATCGACCCACTCAACAATCGGTTTCAATAATATTTCATAGTCCTCGGTCGAGACTGCTGAAATCAAACGGTGAACAAGTTGAATATGCGTCGCCGCATCCTCCGCGATGACGTGACGGAAGTAACTGCCTGGCATTTGGCTAAAATGTGCGTCCACTTCATCGAGAGGGATTGAAGCTCCGAGTACGCTATCCGTGGCCGTGCGTAAAATTTGGATACTTTCCTGACTTTGATTTTCCGCCGTGCCCGCAATTTTATCGGAGGTTCGACGATAAAGCGTCCAGTGCTGACGGTCCTTAAAATTAGTCCATAAATCAGGCGAGGTACCGCGGGCGTCACAGCGGGTATGCACATACAATGCTCTTAAAATTTGTTCGTCGCCTAGTAAGTTCGCAAATCGTTCAATGTTCTTGGGTTCATCAATATCATGTCGCTGCGAATATAAACCCATGACCAAGTGTTGCAGTATCACCACTTTAGCAATTTCCCGTTCACGTGAATCGAAACCTAAACGGTCTAAAACATGATCCGCAATAGGCACACCTCGTTCCGCATGTCCCGCAATCCCACCCGACTTCGCAATATCATGTAAAAATAAAATAGCGTAAACGAGGGAAGGTGATTCGAGGCCAAATAAAACTTCACGATAGCCACGGTCAACCTCGGTCTTCCCACCATAAATTTCATCCAACTCCCAAAGACAACGCAAGGTATGCACATCGGCCGTCCAGCGATGGTAAAATTCAAACTGCACTAAACAATGGAGCCCGGCAAATTCAGGGACTAATCGATAAAGTAAACCGTGCTCACGTAACGCATTGATTGCTTTATAAACCCGTCCGCCCTCGGTGAGCATCGCCCGCAGTGCACTACATGATGACTCCGAAAATGCCTGCGCCTCATCTAATAGGTGGGCACGCTCACGCACTAAAATCGAAAGCGCGCGTTCGGGCTGCGCATCATGCATTTGGCATAATCGAAAGAGTCGCACGAGACGACCGGGATCTTCATCGAAGACTAAGCGGTGTTGGGCCGAAGCAACTCCTCCGCGGGTGATACTGAATCCGTCCACTAAAATGGGTTTTCCGAAACCTTTGGGTTCGGGTTCATTGAGTACGATACCTTCCACGAGTTCAACACAGCGGCGTATGTGATCAGCTGCGTCAAAATACAGTCGCATGAGTTTACCGATACGTTCTCTTATATCTCCAGAGAAGCCTAGTCCTTCAGCGACTAGATTTTGTCTTTCCAGCGATAACTGTTCAGCGGGTCGGGTAAGTTGAAAATGTAGTTCGCAGCGAATACGTAAAAGCGTAGAGCGGGCTTCTTGGAATTTATTAAAATCACCCGCAGGTAAAAGTCCCGAAGTGGATAGTGCAACACTCGTGGTGGAGCCTGATTTTAATCGAGCCAACCAAATACAACTCTGAACATCACGCAGTGCCCCCACTCCATTCTTCAGATCTGGCTCTTGTAAGTAAGCACTCCCCCCTGCTTTTTCTCGACGCTTTCTTTGAGCGTCCACAATGGCATGAGCTAAAGACGTCCATTTATCTCCACTCAAAGCTTTTGAAAGTTTCGTCGTGAGTTGGTTGTAAGGTTCGGTCGCCCCGCATAAATAGCGCGTCTCGAGCAGCGCTACCTGCAAATGTAAATCGTCTTGGGCGTAGTTGGTGGCTTCCGAAACGGTGCGCACGGATTGGCCGACTTTTAAACCGACATCCCAAAGTGGATAGAGAATTTTTTCTACCGCTGCTTTGGTGGTGACACTATGCGATGGCACTAAAACCAGCAGGTCAATGTCACTCAATGGACACAATTCAGCGCGACCATATCCACCCGTGGCAACGAGGGTAATCGCTTCGGCATCTTTACCGACCCGGACGTATAAAGCTTCTAAAACGATGTCGATGGCGTCGGATCGAATCTTCGAAACTAAGCCGCCGTCAACCCCAGCACGTTGTGCTTGTAGTTGAATATCACGGGCTTCACTTAAAAAGGTTTTAATTCTCAGCACTACATCACCTTCCAATAACGACGCGCCCGCTAATGCGTTCTGTAAGGCAGAACGACGCAGTTGCAGCAATGAGGTCTCGAAGTCCGTAGACATGTCTCAAGTTAAAGTGCAATAAAGTGTCCATACATCAAGGTCATAGGGCGTTGCCAAATCGAATTATTTGGTTCTATGTGAACGTATGCTCGAAGGACTCACCGATTTCTGGAACCATCTCCATACTGCTAAAGGTCTGATGGAATTGATTCAAACGGGCGGACTTTTGGTATTATTTTTAATTATCTTTTCAGAAACGGGACTGCTCGTTGGCTTCTTCCTGCCTGGCGACTCACTTCTCGTTACTGCGGGCGTACTCAGTGTGGCGACTAGCGATCGCCCGGCGTATTTTGATGTTTGGACACTCATGGGTGTATTGATTGTCGCGGCTATCACTGGAGACCAATTAGGCTGGTGGCTCGGAAAAAATTTCGGCAAGCGGGTGGAAAGTAAACCCGATAGTTGGTTCTTCAAAAAGAAATATATCCAAGAGGCAGATGTGCACTTCAGGGATAACGGTTCAATGTCTTTAGTGGTTGCCCGTTTCATTCCGATTATGCGCACCTTTGTCCCCTTTGTGGCGGGCATGGCCCATATGCCCATCATGCAATTTTTTAAGTGGAATGTTATTGGAGCAATTATCTGGATTACGTCACTGGTCGGACTGGGTCATATCATCGGCCCCACTCCCCTCGCGGATAAATTGCATAAAGTCATTATCTTAGTGGTAGTCGTTTCACTCCTACCTCTGGCCTGGAAGATAGTGAGTCGCCTACTTAAGCCTGGAGTACAGGAACCCAAAGCTTAAACACGGTTCCCGTTTTACCCGTGGATTCGACAATAATGTCGCCTCGGTGATCGCGTAAAATTCGCTTCACAATCGCTAAGCCAAGTCCGGTACCGTCTTCACGACTGGTAAAGAAGGATTCAAAGATTTTATTCTGAATTTGTTGAGGAATGCCACTGCCCGTATCCGCAATCGTCATGACAACCATTTTACCCTGTGACGAGGGATCGACGCCGACTTTAATATTTAAATTACCACCCGACGGCATCGCCTGAATCGCATTTAAAATTAAATTCAGAAAAACTTGTTGAATCTGACCGGGGTTCCCTTCCACCAGCGGTAAGTTGTCTTCGACAATCACTTTCGCAACCACTCCGGCCTGCTCAAACTTTAGTCGAATAAGCATGACAGCATTGTGAGCCGCATCGCCGAGATTAATGGATTTAAACGCACCAGACTGCGCCTTGCTCATCCCCAAAACACGTGAGACAACGCCTTCCATGTGAATGACTTTTTCACGCATCACACCGATGTCCTCAGATCGCGGATCAAGTGCCGAGATTCCTTGTCCCAAGGTATCGCATAATAATTTCAATACCGTAAGCGGATTACGAATCTCGTGAGCCACTTCCGCCGAAAGTAAGCCCAAGGCGGTTAAGCGCTCACTGCGACGTAATCCTTCTTCCACTGTAAATACTTTAGCGTAGAGACGCGAATTCTGGATTGAGGAAGCACCGAACGAGGCCAAGGCAGTCACTAAACGCTTATCATCATCCGAAAATCGGTAAGCACCCATCGCGATACAAACTAAAATACCGAAAATATCATCTTCGTATTTCACGGGCACCGCGAGCAGTGACGAGGAGGCAACCGGATCAATGAGTTTGGAGAATAAGTGTTCTTCCGATTTTCCGGTGATGGGTACGACTAAAGCACGACTACGGTTAATCGCTGTACCAATTGAACTCTGGTTTAATTCTACTTTTTCACTAAGCGCACTACCCTCTAAACTACCTTCCACGCATTTTAATTTAAGTTGGTTATCTTGATATTTAAAATAGGCCACTACGCGGGTGCCTAATAAAGCTTTCGTATGTCTCACTAAGTCTAAGGAAATCCCAGGCTCATCCCTTTCACGGGCTAAGGCTTGGGCGGCCGAAACGAGTGATTCTAGCTGAGCTGCTTTGGAACGAAGCTGACGTAGGAGCCAGATTCGTCCGACGGCTTTGGA
>JAEMQU010000013.1:21648-41006 GCA_016463705.1 Opitutales bacterium
TCCTCGGTCGCATTCACAAAGGCACCTACTCGATACAAACAATCGAGAACACGTGCATCATTGGGTCGGTCCGGTGAAGGATTTTGGCTGCTCATTTTAGAGCGAGTGATCCATGTCCAACGCGGGCGCGTCGACGGTCGTTTCTCCCACCACTTTTGCGGGCACACCTGCTACAGTGGTATGGGGTGCGACATCTTTTAAAACAACCGATCCAGCGCCGATTTTAGCACCTTCGCCGACGGTGATGTTACCAAGAATTTTCGAGCCTGCGCTGATTAATACACCCGAGTGAATTTTGGGATGTCGATCCCCACGTGCTTTGCCCGTTCCACCTAAAGTAACTTCATGCAGAATCGATACGTTGTCCCCCACGACCACCGTCTCACCTGCGATAAAACCAGTGGCGTGATCCAATAAAATTCCTACTCCGAAACGAGCCGCCGGATGAATATCCACAGCGAGGTGTTCGGACATTAAAGACTGCAGGTACATCGCTAAATCTTTGCGGCCGGACTTCCACAGGTAATGTGAAATACGATGCAGGGAAATAGCGTGGAAACCTTTATACCATAAATAAGGTACCAGGGCATGCTCAGTCGCCGGGTCTCGCTCAAGAATCGCCTTAATGTCCATGCGCATCTGCGCAACGATTTCTGGATCGGCTTGAATTGCTTCCGCTAGTGCCAGCACCACGGCAGCTGAATCTTTCGCGGTTAGCGATAATCGATCGACCAGACGGTGGACAATTCCATCGGCAAAACTTTTGCGCTCTAACACATAGCGGTTTAATAAGGGACTTAAAGCGGCCTCACTTTGACTGATTTGCTCAGCCCGGGCACGGAGCTCCTCCCAGAGGGATGCCTCGGTTGCGCATACGACCGCGATGTTCTTGGCATAAGCCATATCCAACTCATTCGCCTCTTTTACCGCATTTGGCAATCCACGAGTAAATAAAACGTTAAAATAGCCCAAAAATAAGTTATACGGAACCTTCCTTGGGTATTGGGTGTTATACTAACACATCCCAAAATGAAAAAACTATTACTCATTCTAACCTGTCTTACGACGATTGTCGCTTTTGCTTCTCCTGAAATCGGAAAAGACGTGAGCGACTTCACCGGGAAAACGGTCGATGGAAAAACCGTAAAACTCTCGGACTTCAAAGGTAAAATTGTGGTCCTCGAATGGTACAACCCGACCTGCCCTTATGTGAAGAAATTTTATAGCGTAGGAAAAATGCAAGAGTTTCAAACCCAAGTAACTTCCGCAGGACACATCTGGATCTCCATCAACACCGGCGGTAAAGTAGATGATTTGAAGAGTGCGATTACCACGGATAAAAATAAAGCGAGTCTGGTAGTCGATGATTCGGCCGGTTCCATCGCTCGACAATTTGAAGCGAAAACCACTCCACATTGTTTCGTGATTAATCGTGAAGGTGTTCTAGTTTATAAAGGTGCGATCGATAGTATTAGCTCCGGCAAGTCAGCCGATATTGAGAAAGCGACCAATTACGTTTTAGCAGCGGTGACCGCGACTCAAGATAACAAAAAAGTCGAGGTTAACAGCACCAAGCCTTACGGTTGCGGAGTTAAATACTAACTTAAGCCAGCGGCCCGAAGTATCAGGGCGTGGACCTGATCATTGCGTAGATACGGAGTGAACAGCGAAGCCCCGGGTCCGTAAGCAGAGAATTCAACCATTTCCGAGGTGTGATTTCCGCTCGTCCACCCTGCGGCTGTGTACAACGGGAGGATTTTCTGAAGAGATTCTAAATCGGAAAGAGAATTCAGATCATCTTTTTTGAAATTAAGATTTGTCACGCGAACCACTAAGTCGCGGAAGGCGGCTACTGATTTAATACTTTCAGACTCAGCGACTAGTCGCTCAAGAGACATCGTGAACCCACCTAAACGTAAGAAAGTTTGATTGGTATCAATGTACGACGGAACATTGGTATCAAAACTATCATTACCTACCCCGTTAATTTGTATTCCGCCGGTGCCATGGTCCGTCGTAATAATCAGTAAAGTGTCGGGGTTCTTCTCAACAAAGTTCAGTACCGTAGCAATGGTCTCATCGAAGGCGATCTGCTCTAGAATAATCGCGGCGGCGTCATTGGCATGTCCCGCGTGATCAACCCGTCCGCCTTCAATCATCAGGAAAAAACCTTCCGGTCCTTGAGACAGCTGCGCTAAGGCAACCTGAGACATCTCATTCAAGGTCGGAGTGAATGCCTTCAGCTCCGGTGTATTAATGCGGTCGATTTCAAAGGGTAGGTATTTCTCAGCAAATAATCCTAGCAAGGGCTGACGTTCTTTAACGGCCAAAAGGTCATCACGATTCTGGACAATTTTATATCCAAACTTTTCATAAGCATTTTTGAGATTATTATCAAAATGCGTCCAGCCGCCACCGAGAATCACATCCACGCCGCGTTCTAAATACTGCTGCGCGATTTCTGGTTGCAGTTGACGCGCGGGTAAATTTGCCACGAAGCCAGCAGGCGTCGCGTGGGTCGCGGTCGTGGTCGTGACCAAGCCGGTTAGTTTCCGGGCCGCTTTCATTTTCTGCAAGAGCGTGACCGGCTGACGGCCATCAGGAGTAATATTGATAACTCCGTTCTCAACTCGTTCACCAATTCCCCAACAACTCGCCGCCGCGGCAGAGTCCGTCACTAAACCAGTGGCTGAGTAAGTTTCACAGAGCGATCTGACCGCGGGGAGGTCTTGATAGATTTTTAACCAATGGCTGCTGCGGTTTTCTTTTAATTTTAAAAACTGTTGGGTCGCACTAAGAGTTCCTAGGCCCATGCCATCACTCACCATAAAAATAATATTCTTAGCCGAACCAATTCCCGTATTAGACTTACTCTCCCGTGGGCTGGAGCCTAAGGCAGGCACGGCCGAGGCACCTAAAACAAAACTACCCGCCCCGGCAAATTTTAGGAAATCGCGGCGAGAGGTCGTGCGGTTTTTAGACATTATTTAAATCAAGGGGTTTAAATTGTATCCGCAATCCGTGAAGAGTGACAATTCAGCGTCGGCCAGGCACGACTACGCACCGTGGGTACCAGAAGATGGACTCGGTGAAGCAGGGGCTGCAACCACGGCCTTTAATCGTCGTTCAGCAATTTCGGCGCTCACTAAAGAGATAAACTCTTCAAAGGTGCGATTGCCCTCAAATGATTTATCCGCACGAGAGCGAACATTCACCAAGCCAGCTTCTTTTTCTTTGGCGCCGACGACTAACATGTGAGGCACCTTGGTGAGTTCAGCTCGACGGATTTTGGCACCGAGTTTGTCGGATGACCCATCCACAGAGCAGCGAATATTTAATTCAATTAATTTCTTACCGAGCTCTTCGCAATAAGAATTCATATCATCATTTAAGGAGATGATACGGACTTGTTCAGGAGCCAACCAGGTTGGGAAATCTCCCGCGAAGTGCTCAATTAAAATTCCGACAAATCTTTCCATCGATCCAAACGGCGCACGGTGAATCATGACCGGACGATGCGGTTTGTTATCAGGTCCAATAAAGGAAAGTTCAAAACGTTCAGGTAAATTAAAATCAACTTGTACCGTACCTAACTGCCACTCACGGCCAATCACGTCGCGGACTACGAAGTCGATTTTCGGTCCGTAGAATGCAGCTTCACCTGCTTCTTCAGTAAAACTAACACCGAGTGTGGCAGCGGCAGCACGACAAGCGGCTTCGGCCTTATCCCAATTTTCTGTCGAACCGGTATATTTATTAGAGTCAGGATTTCTTAAGCCTACACGCACTCGGTAGTCGTTTAGACCGAGAGTCTTGAGCACGATTTTAACCAATTCGAGACAGCCCTGAACTTCTTGTCCGACTTGATCTTCCGTACAGAAAAGGTGTCCATCATCTTGCGTGAATCCGCGAACACGGGTCATACCATTGAGTTCTCCCGATTGTTCCCAGCGATAAACGGTACCAAACTCAGCCAAACGAACTGGCAAGTCGCGGTAGGAGTGAGGTTGAGAAGCAAAAATTCTAATGTGGTGTGGGCAATTCATCGGCTTCAGTAAGAAACCTTGGATCACACCTTGTTCGAGTCGGTTAGTTAATTCACCACATCCACAACCTTCTTTCGACAACATCTCCATCGCCTCACGTTCAACGATTGGCGGAAACTGGGCGTCTTTGTAATACGGAAAGTGTCCCGAGGTGCGGTATAAATCTAAATTACCAATATGGGGTGTGAAGACCTGCTTGTAGCCTGTACGGAATAACTGTTCCGAGATAAAGTTTTGGAGTTCTTGGCGAACAACCGCGCCATTCGGCGTCCACAGAATAAGTCCCTGCCCTACTTTTTCGTCGATATGGAAAAGTTTTAATTCTTTGCCGAGTTTACGGTGATCGCGCTTTTTGGCCTCTTCGGCACGGATAATCGATTGTTCGAGCTCATCCTTGGTCGCAAATGCGGTGCCGTAGATTCTCTGTAACTGTTTATTTTTTTCGTTACCGCGGTGATAAGCACCGGCGATATTTAAAAGTTTAAACGCTTTGACCTGGGATGAGTAACGCACGTGGGTGCCGGCACATAAGTCCATGAACTCGCCATTTTTATAAAAGGAAATTTGCTCGCCTTGAGGGATGTCGGCCAGACGTCCGAGCTTGTAAAGATTCTGTCCGCGTTCCTTAATGATTTGTTCAGCTTCTTCGCGACTGCATTCCATCCGTTCAAATTTCTGGTTCTCTTTCGAGATGCGTTTCATCTCTTCTTCGATTTTCACCAAATCTTCCGCGGTGAAGGCGTGATCTAAATCGAAATCATAATAAAAACCATTATCGGTGGGCGGTCCGATATCGAGTTGCGCCTGGGGAAATAATCTCAAAACCGCTGCGCCGAGCATGTGAGCAGCCGAGTGACGAATCTCCTCTAAGGGAGTCATAGGAGTACGTGTAGACATACGAAAAGGTTACCTCTTTCGCTAGGGTCTCTTCGACCCAAGCGCAAGAATGGACACACCCCCCTTCCCACTATTTGAGATATTAGCCCTTATTCCTTAACAATTTCGTAGGTCATCGTTACCACCACGCGAATCGTTTTATCAATAGAACTGGTATCGATGGAACCATAGTCGCTATCACCGACGGAGTCTTTGGCTTGAATTGAAAATGCTCCCTGTGAAGCGTCCAACAATGTACCAATTTTACTTCCCGAACCGGAAACTAAAATATCTGCTCTGGCCCGAGCATTTTTGGCCGCTTCAACGAGCAGTTCTTTTTTGGAGTCATCAACTTGGACCAGTTTGTAAGCCAAAAGTCTGCGATCTAATTCAACATCATTTTCAAAAACAAAATCTTCACGCGAGAGCTTGTCTACTAAATCGACATTACTGGAGGTAATCTTAATTCTTTGAAAATAAACGAAATCAGGGACGGTACCGCGTGCATATTTATCATATTCAATCGCCGCGGTGGTTTTGGTGTTTGCGGGCTCTAGTCTGACCTGCTCAATCGCCTCGATATTAATTTCAGCGTCTTTAAAACCGTAATCGAGCAGCTTTTTCTGGAAAATATCACGTTGCACCAAGAAGGCTTTCCTTCCGATGGCTGCATCTGTACCGCGCCAAGTAATAATGTAGTTTATAATCGCTTGATCTGATTTCACATTCTGGGTGGCCACCCCTTTAACCATAATGGATGGTTGCATTTTTCTTACTTGAGCGATGGCGGTGCTTAATTTTTCGGATCCGATAATAAAACCAAGGGCTAAAGAAGCACCGAGTAAGAGAAAAGCGACACGTTGAGAGGTGGAGGAAGATTGCGACATAGGTAATCATTATACCAAGTCGGCAGAACCAAAGTCAAACTGTCTAATAAAATTATTTAAGACTTTTTGAGGTCGTACCCATCCTTGCGGTCGAGCATCGTCCAACCCAACTCGGCGAGTTCCAAGCGGAGACGATCAGCAGCGACGAAGTCCTTCGCCTGTTTTGCCGCCCAACGTTTAGCACCGAGCTCGGCGACATCAGCCGGAACACCTTGCGCAGGCGCCGAGGTGAAAAGTTTGAGACCCAGCGCGTAGAGAATTTTGGCTAAACCGCTCAAGTCCTGTCGGGCAGACTCGACCGTGAGCTCCGATTTGTCGGCTAGGACGGTAAAAATCTGACCCAAGCATCCAGGAATGTTTAAATCATTCTCCAGAATCGCCCAAGCAGGAGCAAATCGTCCCCAAGAGGTCTGAACTTCCTGCTTCGTGGGTGCAGCAAACTCCTCTTTAGAGAATCCTGCTACTGTAAGAATCCTTTCGGTGCCCTTTTCGATCTTGCCGAGGGCCGAACGTGCATCTTCTAGACCTTTGAGAGTAAAATTGAGCGAACTTCTATAGTGTCCGGCAATGAGCGCAAAGCGAACCTCCATCGGCGTGTAACCCTTGGCCTTTAAATCCTCTAATGTATACAGATTTCCCTTACTTTTTGACATCTTTTCGCCCTCCACCTGCAGGTGTGCACTATGAAACCAGTGAGCGGCAAAGCCCGGTACGCCCGTCGCACATTCACTTTGCGCGATTTCATTCTCGTGGTGGGGGAAACATAAGTCGACTCCACCGCCATGGAGATCGAAAGTGACGCCTAAATGTTCGAGCGACATTGCTGAGCACTCGATATGCCAACCAGGGCGACCCTCACCCCAAGGACTTGGCCAGAAATTGGCACCGTCCTCGGGCTTTCTCGATTTCCATAAAGCGAAGTCCGAGGCCGACTCTCGATCGTACTCGTCGGAATCATTAGCCTCACCGGCACTGTTGGTGGATTGGGTCTCGCGTTTTGAAAGGTCTAAATGACTCAACTTACCGTAGTCGTGGCAGCTGCTGACCTTAAAGTAAACCGAGCCATCTTTGGAGACGTAGGCATTACCTTTGTCCACCAGTGCTTTGATCATAGCCACTTGTTGAGGGATGTGCGCAACGGCACTCGGTTCAACATGAGGTGCTAAAAGTCCAAGGGCGGTGCAGTCAGCATGAAACTTATCAGTCCAAGTCTTGGTGAATTCTGTTAAAGACGTTTGCGCAGCTTGTGCGCCACGGATTGTTTTATCGTCAAGATCGGTAATATTTCTGACGTGCTTAACCTTTAAGCCATCCACTTCTAATGTCCGACGAAGAACATCCTGTAGAATAAAGGTTCGAAAATTACCGATGTGGGCCGGACCGTAAACGGTAGGGCCGCAGCAATACATCCCAAACGTAGATTTGCCGGCCTTGGGTAACAAGGGACGCAACTCGCGTGACATCGTATCGTGCAGTAATACTGGCATAGTTAATAATTAGTTTAAAGTCGGGCTAATGGGCGAGAATGAATCCTTGGGACTCTCTGAGATGTCATAAGTCCCAATCTGGCTTGATAATACATGAACTTGGGACGGTATATATTACCTCAACACCAACACCCTATGAAAATCGGAACTCTTACCCTTCACGCCGGCCAAAAAGCAGACCCAACCACGGGTGCCTGCGCGGTCCCCATTTACCAGACAACCAGTTATCAATTCCGCGACACGGAACACGCCGCCAACCTTTTCGGCCTCAAGGAACTAGGAAATATCTATACACGGATTATGAATCCGACGACTGACGTACTCGAAAAACGTCTCGCCGCACTCGAAGGTGGCTCAGGCGCCCTCGCCCATTCCTCCGGACAAGCCGCCATCACCGCCTCCATTCTTAATATCGCTGGAGCAGGTGACCACATCGTCTCCGTTGCCCAACTTTACGGCGGCACCTACAATCTCTTCCACTACACCCTACCTAAACTCGGCATCCAAGTTTCCTTCGTCGATGGAGATGATCCGGAGAACTTCCGCAAAGCTCTTAAACCGAATACTAAAGCCTTTTTCGGAGAAGGCCTCGGCAACCCACGCTTAAACATCTTCCCTTTCGAAGAGGTTGCGAAAATCGCCAAAGAAGCTGGCGTTCCACTCATCATCGATAACACCGCCCTATCACCTTATTTAAATCGCCCATTCGAACACGGCGCCAATGTCGTAATTCACTCGGCAACGAAACACATCGGTGGACACGGAACGAGTATCGGTGGTATCGTCGTTGATGGTGGTAATTTTGACTGGGGTCGCGGTCGTTTCCCTGGATTCACTGAGCCGGATATGTCCTACCATGGCCTCCCTCACTGGGAAGCCTTCAAAGCCTTCGCCCCAGCTGGCGGCGCCAATATCGCATTCATCATGAAAATGCGTCTGCAGTTCTTGCGCGACGTCGGTAGCTGCCTATCGCCCTTCAACGCATTCTTACTCCTACAGGGTTTAGAAACCTTACACCTTCGGATGGAGCGTCACTGCGCTAATGCACTGAAGGTGGCTCAATACCTCGAGTCCCACTCCAAAGTAAAATGGGTCAACTATCCTGGCCTCAAATCATCACGCTACCACGATCTCGCGAAAAAATATCTGACCAACGGCTTCGGTGCACTGGTTGGCTTTGGCGTGAAGAGCGGACTCGAAGGCGGAACTAAATTCATCAATGCACTTAAGCTTCACAGCCACGTCGCCAACATCGGTGACGCCCGTTCGCTCGCCATTCACCCTGCTTCAACGACGCACTCGCAGTTAACGGCCGAGGAACGTCAAGCAGCGGGCGTAACGGATGACTACGTTCGTCTCTCCGTGGGCATTGAAGATGTTGAAGACATTATCGCGGACATCGAGCAAGCTCTGGCGAACGCATAATTCAACTCTACATATAAATATAAAAAGGCAGGGCTCATCCCCTGCCTTTTTTATTTACTACTCACTACAGGGTCGACGTCGTGATAAGCAAAGAATTGCTTAACCCCCTCCTCGCCCATGTAGGCTGATAATAATTTCGGGTCGGTCTGCGTTAAATCGACGACAATCAAACCGTCCAAACAGCCACCGAATCCTTGATCCACGTTAAACGCAATCAATCGACCATTTAACTTAAGGTAATGTTTTAATAGCACCGGCACGGCTTTAGCATCATGTTCCAAGTCACTGACCAGACCAGAGACGTGTTCGAGATCGAACGCACAACGTTGCAGCACTTCCAGGTCAGCATCACGAAGGCTCATCGAACGTGGAGGATTTTTCGCACGAACGAGTGGCGCCAAATCTTCGGCGGTACGATTATGTTTTAAATAAGATAAGATTAAATCTTTGGAGGCCTGACCGTACTCCGGATTAATACTCACGGGCCCAAATAATAAATGGTACTGCGGAAATCTTACGACATAGCGACCAATACCACGCCACAATAAAGGGAGACTCGTCGGTTTGCGTTGGTACTCCTCACGAATAAATGACCGACCCATCTCTAGTGCAGGATCCATGCGACGGAAGAACTCACCTTTAAAATCAAATAAGGTTGCAGTGTACATTCCGTGTTTTCCTTTTAGCGGAAGAATTCGATCCGTCGGTCCTAAACGATACCCGCCAACGATTTTAGACTCTTTGTCGTCCCATAAAATAAGTTGGTCATACCAATCATCAAACGCATCGCGGTCACAATCTAATCCAGTACCCTCGGACACGGCGCGAAAAGTAATTTCGCGAAGTCGACCGATTTCTTTCATGGTATGCGGCAACTCCGAACCAAGGAATCGATAAATTTTGAAATCACCACTCGTCAGCAATAAGTCTTCAACCGGCAGACTTTCTAATTCGGCACGAATTAATTTAGGATTAATCGGCGGAATAATCGGGGCCCAGTGACTAGTCTCTTTGGCGGTTTTTTTGGCCGGCTCGTCTTTCCGATTATGCAAAAGGTCACAGCGCAAACGTAAAAAACTGGTCGCTTCTTCGTCATCGAGGTGATCTTCCAGTTGGGTGTGATGAACTGCTTTGGCCGCGCGAAGCCTGATGACTTTTCCTTTTTTAGCATTAAACTCTCTCAGTAGCATTAAGGTACGCAACTTAGAATGAATATAGCCGAGAGAATGGAAAGTCGTTGAGTTACTCCCTTCAATATGAAGCGGTAAAATTGAGGCTTTGGCGATTCGGGCCATTCGCACCACTTGCGGTGACCACACGGGATCTTGCGCCTTCATCGCACCGAATGTGAAACTGGAGACCTCACCTGAAGGGAAAGTTAAAATCGCACCGCCTGATTTAAGGTGACTGAGAATTCGACGCGTTCCAGCTAAGTTACCAAAATCAGCTTGATCGGGATTAAAAGGATTTACCTCGATTAACCAGGGACGAATTCCCGGGATTTGGGCGAGCCAGCGATTCCCTACGACTAAAATATCCGAACGCACTCGCAGTAAAAAATCCATCGCCACAATCCCGTCAGCCAATCCGTGCGGATGATTGGCCATGACGACCAAGGGACCTTCGCGAGGAATACGTGCGAGGCATGAGTCATGCCATGTCGAAGATAGCTGTGCCTGCTCTTTCGCTGAGGCAAAAAAATCTGATCGCCCCGCGGCCAGTACTCTTTGCAGAAAGTCGTCAAACTGTCGTGAGTTAAAAAAATTATCGATTACTGGTGTCGCCCATCCCAGCGGCCCTAAAGCAGCTTTTAAATTTTGTTCGTTAGCTCCTCGACGCGAATTTGTCATCCTCTTGTATCGTATTATACCAATACCTTTTTTATGCGTCAAATGTGTGACAATCAGGTTTCATACATTCAAATTCCGAAGAATTGTCGGGTATTTAGGGTCGCCACAGCCGCAATCTCGTCCGCCGGTAGATTAAGAATTTCCGCTGCTTTTTCGGCAATCTCCCCTAAATAAGCGGACGAGTTTTCCTGACCACGTTTGGATTGCGGCGTCAAATACGGTGCGTCTGTTTCCAACATGAGTCGCGTTAACCCCTGAGCTTTCAAAGCCGCCGTTACAATAGGTGCATTTGGATAAGTAATCACTCCGGTGAATGAAGCGCGTCCACCGCGCTTGTTTAACTCATTTACACACTCGGGTCCTTCCGTGAAACAATGGAAGACAACTTTTTTCCAGTCCACGTGACTGTCATCAATCATCTTAACGCAATCATGAAAAGCGTGACGGGAATGAATCACAATCGGACAGCCGAACTGATACGCTAATCTTAACTGCTGTTGAAAAGCACCCTTCTGCCAGTTCTTGATTTGTTGAGCTTCAGTTGGATCTTCCGGCAATCGATAATAGTCTAAGCCAATTTCACCGAGAGCAACCGGATGCGTTTTATCCGCGAAATAAGGAGAGAGCGCTGCCACCGTTTCTTCCCATCCTTCAGTAACATAGCCGGGATGAAGCCCTACAGTGTAATGAATAAATTCCGGATGTGCTGAAGCTAGATTACGATATTCCGTCCAGTCAGCCAAATCGGTGCCGATCGCAATCACCCCTTCTACTCCCACGGCTTTGATTTCATTGAGCCATGACTCCACCTGGCCCTTTTTAATATGAGAGAGCGGATGACAATGGGAGTCGAACAAACGCATTGTTGTTAAACTAATTTAGTAATCGAAAAAGTGCAACGATAGTAAAATTATTTTTCAAAACTTGTCATCACGCCTAATCTGCGAGTTATCAAAGTATGAAGATTTGGCTAATGAAATCGGAACCTGATGAGTTCTCCATCGACGATTTACTGAAACGTCGAAAAGAGCCGTGGACGGGTGTGCGCAATTACCAAGCCCGTAATTTCATGAGAGCGGCAAAGCTAGATGACGCTGTACTCTTTTATCACTCTAATTGTGCCGAACCTGGAATCGTAGGCATAGCCAGAGTTTCCAAAATCGCATTCACCGACCCCACTCAGTTCGATCCGAAATCAGATTATTACGACGCCAAATCAAATAAGCTCGATCCACGCTGGAGCTGCATCGAAGTCTCATTCGTCGAAAAATTTAAAAACGTAGTAACCCTCCCGCAGCTTCGGGAAAATAAGAAATTACGCACGATGCTGATTTTACGACCAGGCAATCGACTCTCGGTCACCCCGGTAGAGATATCAGAGTATCTAGAAATTAAGAAACACTCTTAATTTTTGACTGGGGTAGCCACAGGAACTGGAACCACTTTCTTCACTGGCTGTGGAACGTATTTTGGATTTTGTTCCGCACCTGGAGCCGCCGTCTTTAAATTAGGTGTTAAATCAGCCTGCGCATCACCCGTCGCAAATTTAATACCACCGACTAGGATCTGGCGGAAAATCGGGTTAGTCCAAACGTCTTCGCGGTGACCCATGGCCGTATAGAAAACACGACCCTTACCTTCCGCACGGGCCCAGCAATTAGGGAAGGCAGGACGCTCATACATGGTTCCTTCCATCTTCGGTGAGTCCATCACTGTAAGAACGTGGATATCATCTTTAAAATCTTTCATCGAATACCACTCCTCATGAAAAGAAAAAGATTCACCAATGTTTTCGAAGCCAGGGAACTTGGGATCGATAACAATATTCTTCGCCACTTGCTGTTTTCCGTGAATAATAAATTCGCCGCCTAAAAAGTGAACAAAGGGATCAGCTTTTTCACAGTGATTTATATAACGATCTGGACCTTTGTCTGCTTCGTTATTCGTGTGGAAAGTATCGGATGCGGAGTGAACCCCAACAAAACCCTTGCCCGCCTTCACGTAGTCGAAAATCGCTTGTTTGCCCGCGGCGGACATCGGTGGATTGCCGTCCTTACCTTTATCACACAAATCGCCGGTCGTATAAAAAACTAAAGCATCAAACTGGGCTAAATATTCGGGAGAAAATTTTGACCCGTCTTTCGAGAATTCAAATTTCCAGTTATTATCTGCACCCAGTTTCAGTAATTCTTTTTCTGCGAAACTAGGGGCTCCATCCTTCCATGAAATCACAACATGCTCGTAGCCACTCGATTTAGTAAAGAAAAGTAATTTACGCTGAGGTGCGTCGGCGGCCACCAAGGCAGAAGAACAAATTAATAATAGAGTTAAAAATTTCGTCATAGGGGTATGAATGATTACAGGTAAAAACACTGAAGGTTTCAAGATTTCTTAGGCAGAATAGCGCCAGTCGATAATTTCAACCTGGATGCTCTTGCGACCCTGCCAACGGTTCCAGGCAAGTTTGACGGCTAAATCCACAGATTTACCCACTTCAGGAATCCGGTTACTCATTCTCCAGGCAATAAAACTAAGCCGGCGTTGGGCCGAAAGTGAAAACTGAAACCGAATATTTCCTTCGCCAAACAATGTGGGTGTTTTATCAAAAACAAATCCCCGCACCCCGAAAACCGGCTCACTATTTGATTCTCCGTAAGGCTGGAGCAATTCCATGTCGTCGAGTAATCCTTCGTTGATTTCATTTAATTTTAACCAGTGTGTAATATCTAGATCACGACTGTCGGTAACGAGGTTTGTACTTTTTTTCTGTAGGGCCACGGCTGCCGTAAACTTCGCACGAAAAAGTTCCACATCCGACGCAGCTAACGAAATACCTACAGCCATCGGGTGGCCACCGTAGGTTTTTAAAATCTCTGCACAGGAGTTGAGTGCCTCTACCAAATTTACTCCGGGAATACTCCGGCCCGAACCTTTGGCGATATCACCCTCTTTTCCTAGGACAATCACCGGACGATCCATGGCTCGGCAGATTTTACCTGCTGCAATACCTACGACACCCGGATGCCAATCTCCGAATAAAACATAGCCCTCCTGCTCTCCCATCGATTTCGCCTGCACGGTGGCATCATCGGTTACGCGTTTATCAATTTCTTGTCGCTCGCGATTAATTTGATCAAGCAACTCCGCGTCGCGTTCAGAATCTTCAACCGTTTCCGCGAGCAACAAATTCAGGGGCAATGACGCATCGGCTAATCGTCCACTGGCATTGATTCTCGGACCGATGCGGTAAGAAACGTCCACCGAACTTAACGTGGCACCTGGCTCCATGCCACTCACTGAAATTAAAGCTCGAACCCCAGGACGTTTCGCCTCGCTCAAAGCGCGCAGACCATGGGCGGCAATGATTCGATTTTCCGTGAGTAAAGGAACGAGGTCCGCAATCGTCCCCAAAGCCGCCAAATCAAGATACTCTTTGACTGCGATATCGGTACCGCGTGGATCACCCGCGAGTCTTAATACTTTTAATATTCCGTGAATTAATTTAAATACTAAGCCTGCCGTGCAGAGCGTTTGCCACGGAACTTGGGCGTCATCATTCACTCGTGGATTAACTAAAATACAATCTGCTGGTGCGGACTTGGCGACGTGGTGGTCGACGACGATGACTTCCACGCCATTCGCTTTTAAAAACTCAATCTCCGAAACCGAGTTAGTGCCACAATCTAAAGCAATGAATAATTGAGGCTGCGCTTCTTTCATAACGCGTTCAAGTGCCGCCATGGTTAGACCATAGCCTTCTTCTAGTCGGCGAGGCACAAAAGCAGCGGGCTCGGCTCCCAAGCGACGTAGAAGATGGACCAACATTGCCGTGCTGGAAACTCCGTCTACATCGTAATCACCCAAGAGAGCGATACGTTGTTTTTGACTGACGGCGATGAGAATTCTTTCCGCGGCGACCCGCAGATTACCGACCGCAAACGGATCGGACACTTGAGAAAGTTGCGGACGTAAATGTTGTTCCGCCTGTGCCTCATCTGTAAACATGCGTGCTAAAACATGGGCAAGAGGTTCAGCGATTCCCGAACTTGATGCAATACGTTGGGCCAACCCACCGTCTGCAGCTCGATATAACCATGCGGCCATAACCGTTTTACTTGGCGTCAGAACCGGCCTCCCATGAATAGCTACGAGGGCGTTCCGCTGAGTCTACACCTTTGCGTTCACCCTTGTGCCACCAATAGAAAATCGGACCCGCAATAAAAACAGATGAAAATGTTCCGGTTAACACACCATAAATGAACACTTCGCCATAAAGACGAACATCACCGGCTCCGAACGCCCAAAGCGAGATAGCGCACAGCAACACAGTGGTCGAAGTCAGAATCGTGCGTGATAATGTTCGGTTAATGGCGAGGTGGATAACATCGGTCAATGAACGTGTCGGATTATTTTTTAGCTCCTCGCGAATACGGTCGAAAATCACAATCGTGTCGTTCACCGAATAACCAATGATTAATAAGATAGCGGCAATCAGTGCGGCATTAAACTGTCCTCCGAAGAAGACGAACAGCGCGACAGTCATGAGGACGTCGTGCAGCGTTGCCACAAATGCCGCGATACCGAAGCCCGTCTCGAATCGTAACGAAACGTAAATGCCGATACCCACGAGTGCTAAAATAACTGAGAGTATCGCATTGAACCTTAATTCATCACTGACTGATCCACCGATGGCTTCACGCACCAGTAAAATTTTGTCCGTTGGTGATTGAGCGTCTTTCAAAATTTGTGGATATTCTTTCTTAATCTGTTCCACAATCTTCACGACATTTGTAAAGTCAGCCTTCCCGCGATCTTTAGATAATTCTGTCTCGATACGTAGTCGCGTTTCGCCTCCACCAATGGACTTCTGAACCGTTACCGTAGTATCTGGGAGACCCACTGCGGTCGCCAGCTGCAAGACTTTGGTGGTGTCTACTTTAACGTTATCCTTAAGGGCAATCATCGTGGATTCACCGCCACGGAAATCCTTACCAAAGGCATCCTTCCCTTTAAAGGCCAGTTGGGTAATCCCCAGCGCGACAATCACCCATGAAACAATAAAAGCCGACCGAGCATACTTTAAGTAATGAATATCGAGTGTCTGCTTGAATACCGGCAAGCCGAATAGACGAGTCATTATCCCCTTCTCTAAAGCAAACTCCTGAATTCCACGACAGGTGATGAGGGTTGTAAAAAGCGTCGTGAAGATACCAATGATCAGGGTGATACCAAATCCACGAACAGGGCCCGTTCCCATAAAGGTCAGAATGAGCGCAACCAGTAAGTGAGTGAGATTGGCATCCACGATTGTCGCCATCGCACGATTGTATCCTTCGCGTAGTGAAGCCGCCCGATCCTTACCCACCCGTGCCTCTTCACGCACACGCTCAAGAATTAAAATATTGGCATCAACCGCCATACCTAAAGTTAAGACCAACGCTGCCACGCCTGGTAAGGTAATCGTAGCCCCCAAGTAAGCCATCGCACCCAACATGATTAATAAATTGAGGATCATACCCAACACTGCGATAAATCCGCCCCAAACGTAAAAGCCGACCATGAATAAAATAACCAGACCCACCGCGACCAGTGAAGCGACGACCGATTTATCTTGGGCATCCTTGGCGAGTGATGGACCCACCGATGTCACGTCTTGAGTAATCAAAGGAAACTCCAACGGATTGTTTAAAACATTGGAGAGATTAATCGCCTCTTCGCGGGTAAAAGAACCCGTAATCGTCGCACCTGTACTGCGAATAGCTTCGCGGACGGTGGGAGCCGACTGCAACACGCCATCCAACACCACCGCTAATTGTCCCAGTGAATTGGTGCGACCATTAGCTTCGGAAATTTTTGCAGTTAAGTCTCCAAATTTCTCAGAACCTTCATTCGTAAACTTCATATCTACATAGAAGGTCATCCCATCATCGGAACGCGCCGAGGATGATTTAATAATGGCACCCGTGGCATCGGCACGTTTGCGGACATAATATTTAGAGACCCGCGTCTCGCCGGTGCGTCGGTCCACATTACGCTCAGTCAAGACTTCGTAAACCGCGGTGGCTCCACTTTCATCTTCCAATGATTTCGTCGAACGCTCGCGGTCGTCATCCATCGGACGTTGGCCACGATACACCTGTCTAAACTCGAGTTTCGCTGGTTTCTTCAGCGCATCAATCACATCGGGATTATTGGCGGCGTCTTCACCAGGAAGTTGGATTTCTAAAGATAAATCGCCCACCGGACGTAAGACGGGCTCCGCAACGCCAAACTGATTGACCCGCTGCTCCATCACTTGGACCGCTTGCTTCACCATTTCAGCATTCGAAACATTCGAAGTGTCTTTTGAAGATTTTCCGCCCGTCTCCGCACCAGTCGGATCAACCTTCAGCGTAAACGAAACTCCCCCTTGTAAATCTAGACCTAATTTCAAACGTCCCTGCGAACGGAGTAACAACTGTTTTAAAACGATGGCATTTCTCTTATTCTGATCAGGCTCACGAATAAAATCTTTTTCATTGAAAAAGAAGGGACGTAAATCAACCGCTGTGGCTCGGCCTTTACCTTCACCAATATCACGCAGTGCCTGATAGTAGGAAACGGCTTTTTGGTCAGCCGCGACCGTACTCATTTTACTATTCGCAACGCGTGTTTTGGCCTCGGAGTGAATTTTCGCAAATTCAGCTGATTGCGTAATTACCTGCGTGGGAACGAATTCTTCGAGCGGGGTTGGAGCGATTGGATAGAACTCATAAATGGCACATGCCAGTGCAACCAATGAGACGCCAACCTTCCAGAACCAGGTCCTGGATAACATAATATTTTTATAATTAGAGGTTAGGCCGAAATTGCTTTGGAGTCATCCGATGCTAAACCAGCAACGGAACTTTTATGAATCGTCATCTTACCACTGTCTAACTCGATCGTCACACGCGAATCAGTGATGTGGGTGATGCGTCCGTAAATTCCGGTAGATGTCATAATCTCCTGACCCACTTCTAATTGTGACTGAAGTTTTTCGCGTTGCTTTTGCGCCTTACGTGCGGGGGCAAACAGGAAGAAATACATCGCTGCAAAAAGCAGTGCATACCCGATTAAGGGTAAAAACGGATTGGCCGGTGCATCCGCAGGTGCGGCTGGTGCGACTTCCGCAATATAGGAGAACAGAGCGTGAGGGATGGTTTGCATAGTTGTTTATTGGAAAGGGGCTAAATGAAGGGAGAAACCCCTTAATTGCCGAAGTGTGACAAAAAGGCAAGCCCCAGCTGCTTGGATTGGTTTTGCATTACTGGGAAAAATACCCCAAAGATTGTAACTCAATTCCATGAAAGAAGCCAAACCGGAGGCAACGGCTCAACCGCCCTCTTCATCACCTATTCAGCGTGTTACGCTGGCTTCAACGATAACGGCGCTCGGGATTGTCTTCGGTGATATAGGAACCAGCCCTCTGTACGCTTTTCGTGAGTGTATTCGCAATGGCCTCCATGAGGGTGCTACGCCGGTCCAAGTAATCGTCCCCGCCCTTTCGCTGATCATCTGGTCGCTCATCCTGGTCGTCACCGTAAAATATGTGTTGTTCATGATGGAAGCCAATGACCAAGGCGAAGGTGGCATCATGACCCTGGTCTCTCTCGCTTCGAAAAATAACGAAGAAGAAAAAACTAAGCCTCGCTTAGATAATCCAAGCAATAAACCTAAGCATCGCAATGTCCTCGTCTTACTGGGAGTTTTTGGAACTGCTCTGTTATTTGGCGACGGTGTAATCACTCCAGCCATTTCAGTTCTATCCGCGCTCGAAGGCGTTAAAGAACAAACCACCGCAAGCTCCGGTCTGATTCGCTATTTTATTCCCGTCACCGCCGTCATCATTTTGATCGGTATTTTTGCCATCCAGAAACGTGGCTCCGGAAAAGTCGGTATGTATTTCGGCCCGATCACTCTCGTGTGGTTCGGGGTTATTGCCGCAACCGGAATTAATTCACTCTACGATCACCACCAACAAGCACTCGTAGTTTACGAAGCTTTCAATCCGATGGTGGCTGTCGATTTCTTAGTCACTAACCCAGGAGTCGGAATTGTGGTACTTGGCGCAGTCTTCCTCGCAGTCACGGGAGCTGAAGCACTCTACGCTGACATGGGGCACTTCGGACAAAATCCGATACGCGCTGGTTGGTATTTCATCGTCTTCCCTGCCCTCATTTTAAATTACCTCGGACAAGGAGCCTGGGCCATCGCTAACCAATCACAAATTCTCACCGGCGCCTATAATCCATTTTATAATATGGCACCGTCTTGGTCACAAATTCCTCTCGTCGTAATCGCAACCCTGGCAGCCATCGTCGCCTCCCAAGCTCTCATCGCTGGCGCATTCTCTACCACGGTCCAAGCCATCCAATTAAACTTCCTACCCCGGATGCGTATTTCCTACACCTCGGATCAAGAGTCGGGACAAATCTATATGCCGGTCGTAAACTGGCTGCTCCTAATCGGCTCTGTTTTCTTGGTGCTTCAATATAAATCATCCGAAAATTTGGCGAGTGCTTACGGTATCTCCGTCTGCGGAACGATGCTCATCACCACGATTTTATACGCTCAGTACCTCCATAAAATCAAAAAATTTCCACTCGCCACGTCTTACGTGATTGTCGCTCCGATTTTAATTGTGGAGTTTTTATTTATCGCCGGAAACGCCACTAAGATTTTCGAGAACGGCTGGCTCCCTCTCGTTGTTGGATTTATTCTCTATTACATCATGTCAGTCTGGAACAAAGGTCGCATTGCGATGCG
>JAEMQU010000013.1:41106-45434 GCA_016463705.1 Opitutales bacterium
GAAAAGCAAGATATCTACCCGATTCTCGACGCTGCCTACAAAGAGCTTGGAATTGAACCTAATCCGATGGAAGTCACTTACTTCCTGAGTCGCGAAACCATTGTACGCGCCGAAAGAAATATTTCACTCAATACGGTCCAAGAGAAATTATTCGAAGTGCTTAATCGCAACGCGCTTTCCGCCACCGCTTACTTCAACCTCCCTCCCGGTCGAGTGGTTGAACTAGGCATGCAGGTTGAACTGTAAGCTTACTTCTTCGACGCTTTGCTCTTCGTAATCAAATCGTAGAAGTGATCAAACAGCACGTCGGCATCATTCGGACCCGGCCCCGCCTCTGGGTGATATTGCACTGAAAACACGGGCTTATCTTTCAGACGTAATCCGGAAACGGTACCGTCGTTCAAATTCACTTCAGTCACAATCGCACCACAACGTTCCAGCTCTTCCGGTTTCGAAGCAAAGCCGTGGTTTTGGGCCGTAATGGAAACTCGTCCTTCTTCAGTATTCTTGACGGGCTGATTTCCTCCACGATGTCCGAACTTTAATTTATAAGTCGATGCACCAATCGCATGCGTGATGATTTGGTGACCCAGACAAATTCCAAAAATCGGATACGACTTAATTAAATCCGAAACCGCTTCGTGTGCATACTTCAACGCCGCGGGATCGCCCGGGCCATTCGATAGAAAAACACCATCGGGATTGTAGGCACGAATTTCTGATGCAGGCGTCGTGGCTGGAAAAACTTGTACGTCGAAACCTGAGTCAACTAAGCGACGGAAGATCGAGGTCTTCGCACCAAAGTCATACGCAGCAATCCGGTACTGCACGGGCTTAATCTTAGGCTTATTTAAATGAGTTCCGACTACGGTAAAAGGCTTACAATCACCCGCAGTCTTATTAAAATTATATGATGCCTTGCAGGTGACCTCTTTAACGAAGTCAGCCCCCACGGTACCCGTCCAAGCGCGTGCACGTTTCAACGCTTCTTCATCCGAAATACCTTCCGTCGAAAGACAGGCTTTCATCACACCCGCAGAACGAAGTTTTTTGGTTAAGGAACGAGTGTCGATTCCTTCAATCCCAGGAATCCCAAATTTCTTGAGCCAGGTGCTGAGATCCGTCGTCGCTCTCCAATTAGAAACAATCGGCGAAAGTTCACGGACGACAAATCCGGCCACGTGGGGACGCGCCGATTCAAAATCATCTTCGTTCACTCCATAGTTTCCAATCTGCGGAGTCGTCATCGTCACAATCTGACCAAAGTAAGACGGGTCCGTGAGGATTTCTTGATAGCCCGTCATGCTGGTATTGAAAACCACTTCGCCACATAAGGTCTTCTCTGCGCCAAAAGCCCGACCCCGAAGAATGGTTCCATCTTCAAGAGCGAGAACTGCGTGGCGATTCATGAGTCCGTTTTGAAAGGCGTATAGCCCTCGGAGTGAAGCAAAAAAGAAATTATTTTTCAAAAACCCAAACCTGGGTCACCACCCAAGGGAGCCGGCGGACGTGCCCGAGCATCCAAGGAGTCGGCCATGTAAGGCTTATGCACCTGCCAACCAGCTCGGTAAGGCGCTCCGTTCGCTTTCACAAAATCAGTAATTGCCTTTAAAATTGAGGAATCGGCCCGACGGGACCACTCGGGATGCAGCCACACACTCTTGGATACCCACGCGCCGCCCACCGCCGCCGTCCATTTTTCAGCCGAGTCAGGCACCTCGATGATCAGCTTAACCTCGTCAGCCTTGGCTAACGACTCCGCCACAGGCAACTTGGCCCATTTGGGACTGACCGTCACCCAATCCAAGCCCTCGGGAATTTCATACGCTCCACATGTCTCGAGGTGCACCTTAAGTTTGGCTGCCTTCAACGCATTCACCAAAGGAACTAAATCATGCACGCAAGGTTCACCGCCCGTAAGCACCACAAAATCAGGATGCGACTCGCCCGCTTCTTTCGCAAGTTCATCGGGTGATGCTTTGCGAATATTTTTCGGTACATACTGCGGATGCCAAGTAGAAGCCGAATCACACCAAGTACATTTTACCGGACAACCTTGCAGGCGGATAAAAAAAGCCTTCCTGCCCATGTGCACACCTTCACCTTGCCAACTCAAGAAGGTTTCATTGACCGGATAAAGTTCAGCCATGATTAGACGTCGGGCTGATACCGCGCAGAATTTTTAGAATCTTCGTCTAAGTGCACAGCGATTAACCAAGCTCTGCCCTGTGATTCTTTACGCACCATGGGATCCAGTGTATTAAATAAAAACTGCGCAATGCCCTCAGTCGATGCCGAGGGAACAATCAGTGCCTTAAAAAGTTTATGATGATTTTTTAAAAGTGCGTCGCGTTCCGGATCGTCCGCCGCAAACAAACAGGCGTGATCAAGGTTTTGATCAATCCAAGTTTTGATATAAGCCAGACCTCCAAAATCGACGACGAAGCCACGCTCATCAAGTTGCTTACAGCCAAACTCCAAACCGATACCCCAGTTGTGGCCGTGAATAAATGCGCAATTCCCACTGTGCCGGTGCTGGCGATGAGCAAAGGGAACGTCTCGATAAACTTTAGTACAGGTAAACATCTTACTCCCCCGAATTAGAGCCACACCCTCCCGCCCCGCAAGGCACATTATTAATTGTACTTAATTTACTGCTTATAGACCGTTAAATCAGGCACGCCAGCCAACTTAAAAGCTTCTTTGCGTTCCACGCAGGTTCCACAACGTCCGCAGTGCGTATCGCCACCGACGTAACATGACCAGGTAAGTTCCATGGGGACTTTTAACTCCGCCCCGCGACGAACTATCGCCGTCTTATCCATTTTCACAAAGGGACGTTCCAGTGATACCTCATGCCAATCAGCCAAGCGAATAGCCGCATCAAGTGCTTCAGCAAAAGCCGGACGGCAATCAGGATAAATCGCATGATCTCCGCTATGTGCACCATAAGCAACGGTCTTGGCCTTCAAAGAAATCGCCCAAGATGTAGCTACTGAAATAAATAACATATTCCGATTAGGGACCACGGTCGCCTTCATCGAGAGTTCTTCGTAATGTCCTTGAGGTACCGCCACTGCCCGATCAGTTAATGCATTAGCGCCAAACAAGGGAGCAAGCGCACGTAAGTCAGCCACCTGATGTTTCACTTTATAAAATTCACAGAGTTTTTTAGCCGCATCGATTTCCCTACGGTGACGCTGACCATAATCCACAGTCAGAGCATACACCTCCCTGCCCTCAGAAAGTAAATGCGCTAACAAAACCGTTGAATCGATTCCTCCGGAATGAATGACGACGGTTTTTTGCATAAAGTGAAATAAACTACTTCGAACGCCGAGAGCGAGAAACTTTGATCCAAGCTTTATGATGATCGATAAAAGCTAAGGCAAAACTCTCCGCTGCCCGCATTTTTTTCGCCTCAGCCGACTTCTTATCGCGCAGGCCAGTCAAATGCAGCCATCCGTGCGCTACATAAAGACTCACTTCTTCTTCAAAAGTATGCCCATGAGCTTTAGCCACGCGTTTCGCTTGATCTAAATTAACACAAATTTCTCCCGCAAACGGCTCGATAGGATGATCTTCGCCCACGAAGGTAATCACATCCGTCACCGTGGCATCATCCATAAAATCCTTATGAATCTTTTTAATCTCTGCATCATTCACAAAAACTATCGAAATGTCTCCCGTGGGGCAGACATAAGACTTCACAGTATCTAAAGTATGAATGAGTTTTTTTACACTCGAGTCTACGACTTTAATCGACGGATGTCGTACCGCCACTTCGACGAGTCTTAATTTATTTTTAGACTTCATTTATTTTATCTCTTCAAAAACTGGCTTAAGTCTTAACCACAAATCATCCAGCGCCTGGGGTAAAACATGGGTGTCGGCTACCACGGGCATGAAGTTGTGATCTCCCTCCCAACGGGGAACGATGTGAAAATGTAAATGCGTCGGAATTCCTGCACCCGCGGCACGACCTAAGTTTATGCCCATATTGAAACCCGAAGGTGTCATGACCTTTTGTAACACCGACTGACATTTAACCAGCAAGTCCATCATTTCCGCACGCTCGCCAATAGTAAGTTCAGCCAACTGCCCCACTTCACGAATCGGTAAAACCATCAAGTGCCCTGGATTATAGGGAAAATTATTTAAAATAACAAAACAGGTAGGACCCCGATGGAGAATCAGTGACTTCTGATCATCACCCGAGGCCAATAATGCAGCAAACGGACTAGTCTCATAGGAGTCTTTGCGACTTTGAATATACTGCATTCGCCAGTAAGGATGTAAGTGTTCGGACATATTAAATTTTAGAAAAT
>JAEMQU010000014.1:0-7177 GCA_016463705.1 Opitutales bacterium
CTCGTCGTCTGGGCCTTTAATGAAGGCCGTGGCGCCGCTCGTGAGTGCGATCGCTTCTTGATGGGTACGACCGAGCTTCCGTAAGTCTCGCCTTCCCTCACCCAACCAAAGCCCAGCCTCAAAACTGGGCTTTTTTATTTTAAGCCCAAGAGATTAAAATAATATCAGGACACACGCTCGTTGCATCCAAACTCAGTCATGTAGAGATAAAAAAATCATAATATCCCAAGAGCACGTGTGTTTGGCTTAGTCGGTCTAAATCTTCTCACCCTTAAGCTACAACTTCGTCATTCGAATCTTCACCATCGCTATGTACCATGCGGTAAAGCGCGGGCAAGGTGATGAGGGTTAGCA
The DNA here is from genome assembly GCA_016463705.1 of Opitutales bacterium. GTDB lineage: Bacteria > Verrucomicrobiota > Verrucomicrobiia > Opitutales > UBA953 > UBA953. The sequence continues at coordinate 355 of JAEMQU010000014.1, forward strand.
AGGTCGAACTGATGATGCCGCCAATGACGACGGTAGCTAGCGGGCGTTGTACTTCAGAGCCGGCGCCATTAGCCAAGGCCATCGGAATAAAGCCGAGGCCAGCCACCAATGCGGTCATAAGCACGGGTCGGAGACGCGTGAGGCAACCTTCTTCAATCGCAATATCCAGCGGACGACCTTCTGCACGCAAGGACCGTATGAAACTTATGATAACAAGTCCGTTGAGAACCGCTACGCCCGAGAGTGCAATGAAGCCTACGCCGGCACTGATTGAAAATGGAATGTCCCGGAGGTAGAGTGCGGCGACGCCACCCGTGAGAGCGAGAGGCACTCCGCTGAACACGAGGAGTGAGTCCTTGATACTGCGTAAGCTCAGGTAAAGTAAACCGAACACGAGGAGCAGAGCTGCAGGCACGACAATCTTAAGTCGATTACTGGCCGAAGTGAGCTGCTCAAAGGTGCCACCATATTCCAACCAGTAGCCCGGCGGGACGACGTCGGCCGCCTTCACTCGATTCTGGGCCTCGGCAACAAATGAGCCAAGGTCGCGACCGCGCACATTAGCCGTCACGACCACCCGACGTTTGCCATTTTCCCGACTAATCTGATTAGGTCCCTGAACGATCGCAATGGATGCGACCTCGCGCAGTGGAATAAATGTTTGGTGAGCACCTAGTCCGCGGGCTGGCAGTGGCACCGGCAGGTTACCCAAGCCATCGATATCGGTGCGGATCGACTCAGGAAGTCGAACGACGATACTGAAGCGGCGATCACCTTCAAAAATTTCGCCTGCAACTGTGCCGCCCAAGGCCGTGGAGACGACTTGCTGTACGTCTTCAGCAGCCATTCCATAAAGTGCAAGTGCCTCGCGGTCGAGACTGACGGTGAGCAACGGCAATCCCGTTACCTGCTCAACCTTCACATCGGCCGAACCCGGAATCTCTCCGAGTATCGACTCAATCCGCTTAGCCGAAGATAGCATCACATCAAGGTCATCGCCATAAACCTTGACAGCCACATCTGTACGCACGCCCGAGATGAGCTCATTGAAGCGCATCTGAATAGGCTGGGTGAATTCGTAGTTATTTCCAGGGATAGCTTTGGCGGCGACCTCCATTTCGCGGACGAGCTGCACCTTAGTTTTGCGCGGGTCTGGCCACTGATCCCGAGGCTTCAGCATTACATAAGTATCAGCCACACTCGGAGGCATGGGGTCGGTTGCAATCTCAGCAGTACCGATTTTAGCAAAGACCTTATCGACCTCAGGAAACGCCATTAGCCGTGCTTCGAGAACCGACTGCATCTCGATGGCTTGGGAGAGGCTAGTACCCGGGACGCGTAGGGCGTGCAGGGCAATATCACCTTCGTCCAAACTAGGCATGAACTCTCTACCCAATCGGGTAGCCGCTGCGAGCGCCAACACAACGAGTGTCACACTGGTAGCAACAACGATAACCCGAGCATTAATTAAAACTCGCAGTAGCGGAAGGTAGGTCGCCTTTGCGCCGCGCACGACGATGTTCTCTTTCTCGGAAACTTTCCCCTTGATGAAGATCGCCACAGCAGCTGGCACGAATGTTACGGAAAGAATCATCGCGCCAAGCAACGCTACCACAACGGTGAAGGCCATGGGGTGGAACATCTTACCCTCTACGCCGGTGAGTGCGAAGATTGGGATATAGACAACGGCAATGATAAGCTCTCCGAACATTGTTGCACCACGCACCTCGCGGGTGGCCTCGAACGCAAGGGCTAGGCGTTCGCTACGGGTAAGTAGACGACCCAACCTGTGCTGCTCTTGTGCAAAGCGCCGGAGACAATTTTCAATGATGATAACTGCGCCGTCGACAATGAGACCGAAGTCAAGTGCCCCGAGGCTCATAAGATTACCGGAGACTTTATTGGCAGCCATACCGGAGATAGTAAAGAGCATCGAGAGCGGAATAACCGCCGCAGTAATGAGAGCGGCACGTAAATTGCCCAGCATGATAAAGAGTATAAAGATTACGAGTAGCGCACCCTCGAAGAGGTTGGCCTTCACTGTACGGATAGTGCTATCGACTAGACTCGTCCGGTCATAGACGACCTGGGTGACAACGCCCGCAGGTAGGCTTTCATTTACCTTCACCAAGCGCTCCGCCACGCGTGTCGCAACCTCGCGAGAATTTTCGCCGACAAGCATGAAGACCGTACCAAGGACTACCTCGCGGCCATTCTCAGTGGCGGCACCGCTGCGTAACTCGCGGCCGTGACCAATCTCGGCAATCTCGTTCAATCGTAATGGCACGCCGCTGCGCACAGCGACAACTACCTGACCGATGTCTGCGATGCCCTCGAGCTGGCCAGGAATGCGGATAAGATATTGCTCTCCATTCCGCTCGATATAGCCAGCACCGACGTTCTCATTGTTACGAGCGAGAGCGTCCACGATGTCCTTCAGCGTCACGCCGTGGGCGCGGAGCTTGACTGGCCAGGGCGTGATGTGAAATTGCTTTTCGAATCCACCGATAGTATTCACCTCAGTCACACCGAGGAGGTTGCGTAACTGCGGTCGAACTACCCAGTCTTGAAGCTCGCGCAAATCTGTCGGTGTCCATTCCTTGCCGTCACGACGTAGTGCCCCAGGCTTAGCCTCGACCGTATACATAAAAATCTCGCCGAGACCGGTGGCGATTGGTCCCATGACTGGCTGAATACTTGCGGGCAACTGTGAACGTACCTGCTGAATACGTTCGTTGACGAGCTGGCGGGCGAAGTAAATATCTACATCATCTTCAAAGACCACCGTCACCTGCGAGAGACCATATCGAGAGATCGAACGAGTGCCGCTGAGCCCGGGCAGGCCAGCCATAGCCGTCTCCACCGGAAAAGTAATTCGCTGCTCAGCCTCAAGCGGCGAGAAGCCGGGTGCCTCGGTGTTAACCTGGACCTGAACGTTGGTGATGTCTGGGACGGCGTCAATTGGTAGGCTGCGGGAATGGTAAATACCAACCAGTGCCATCACGAGCGTAGCAAGCATGACGAGCCACCGGTGGCGGATTGATCCCTGCAAGAGTCGCTCTAACCAAGAAGGTTCAGTGATCATGTGAGGCACCGGATTTAGAGATGTCGGCCTTGATTAGGAAGCTGCCTTTCGAGACATAAGTCTCACCAACGGCTAGGCCCTTAAGTACTTCCACCCGTTCCCTGTTGCGGCGGCCGAGTTCGAGCGGTCGAGCCTGATAGATATCACCATGCTGTGTGAAAACGACGTCGAAGTCGAAAATCGATTGAAGCGCTGATGTTTTGACCGTTACTGGTGCACGGGAAGAACTCGTTACAATCAAACCTTTAACAAAACTACCAGGTCGCCAACGGCCATCGGTGTTAGGTAAGACAACTCGGGCGATAGCCGTCTGAGTCTCGGCGGAGACAAGGGGTGAGACCAAGGCAACAACTCCCTTTGTTATCTCTGTGCCATCATCCGCATGGAATATAACGGCCTGACCAGATTTCACGCGGGCGAGATCTTTTTGTGGAATCTCCAGTTCAACCCAGACCCGTTCGAGCCCGGCGATGGTAAAGAGTACCGCACCTTCTGTGACGCCTTCGCCGACTGTTGCGGAGCGCGCAATAACCACGCCGGCTCCTGACGACTTCACATTAGCGGTAACCAATGTCTGACTGTTCTGAACGCGGGCGACGATGTCGCCATTAACAACCTTATCACCGAGACCCTTGTATACCTCAACGACTACGCCAGCAAATCGCGCGCTAGCACGATGTAAGCCATCAAGTTCGAGTGTGACTCGACCGTAGACTTCGACTGATTCATCCATGTCCGCTGGCTCCGCCATCTCGACCTTAACACCCGCCTGCGCAGCAACCGAAGCAGGAATCACGGTCTGCATCTCGGGAGCCTCAAACTCCCATTTGTGCACGGCACCTGCGTGCTCGGCCACAATTACGTAGTCGAACGAATGCGGTTGAACCACCTCATGGTCGCCGCGGGCGAAATCTCCCCCGGGTGCGAAGGTGAAGCGATCTTCTACCTTACCTGGTCGGATGAGCGTGACGGATAACTTTACGTCGGCGGGTGACAGTGGCTTGCCGGCCTTCGTGAACCACGCTCGAAATTCCGGCGGTACGCCGGATTCAAAGATGGCTAGCTCGACTGTAAAGTCTCCGTCAGTGAGCAACCGGCCTTGGTGCAATCCCTTGGCCTCAGGCACTTCAGTGCCGTGACCATGTTCATCGTGCCCGTGGTCGTCATGAGCATGTGACCCTTTGAAAATCCAAGCCGAAGCAGCTAGTACAGCCAAGACAATGAGTGTAAAAATACTGAGGATTTTTTTAGAATTCATAGCTTGAGGATAAGTGATTTTTTGAGAGGTTTTTCTTTAGGGTCATTTTAAGAGCGCCTTCATCTCGGCGAAAGACGTGCCGGCAATTGTCTCCGCTCGTACGAGCACAAGTGCGTAGGCAAGTTCAGCTTCCAACAGGTCGTGCCGCAGAGTTATCAAGGCCCGCCGCGCATCGAGCACGTCGATAAAGGCAAGTGTGCCATTATCGTAGGCGTACTGCACCGAGATGCAGGCCTCTTCGGCTGCGGGCAATGCCTCTCGGCGTATGGCCGTCGCCTGCGCATGCACAGCTAAAAGCTCAGCATGAACGGCGACTAGTGCAGCACGTTGTTCAACCTCAGCTGCTCTTAGTGATTGCTCGGCCACACGCACCATCGCGCGAGCTGCGCGGATGTTACCAGAATTATCATCTCGAAAAGTTAGAGGTATCGAGGCCCCGACGACGAACGCCGTGGAGGAACCTTCGTTGAGTCGACGAACGCCAACCCCTAGAGTGACATCGGCCGCTCCACGTGCGGTCTCGAGATCCAGTGCGGCACGCTGGCTGGCGACCACCGAAGAGAGTAAACCAAGGCGAGGATTTCCAGACAAAGAAAGCGCGGTTGCGAGACGTGCGAGCGGGGGTGGCGATGCGGGCAGATTTAGCGCACCTTTAATCTCGGCGATGTCGGCGGCGCTTCCACCCCAAGAAGCGGCAAGGGCCGAAAGGGCTATCGTGCAATTGGCTTGCGCGCGCGCAAAATCAGCTTGGGCAGAAGCTAGCGCAGCCCGCAAACGGGCCACTTCGGAAGGCGATCCTATCGCAGCCTCCAGCCGCTGACTAGCCAAGTCGAATGTCTCCTTGGTAAGTTTGAGCTGCTCCTCTGTTAAAGAAAGACGTTTAGTTTCGGCCAAGGCATTGGCGAACGCGTTCGCAGAAGCTGCCAGAATATCAGAGCGGCGCAGGACCAAGGAAGCGTGGGCGATGTCACGCTCGCGTTCGGCAAAAACAATGCGACGGCCGGCCTTATCGCCGCGCTCAATTAGCTGACTCGCCTGGACCGTGACTTCCATAACCTCGGATCCGCGCATAATTCCGGTACCACCAAAATTCTCAACCGACAGCGATAACGATGGATTAGGGGCCATGCCGGCCTGCGCAATGCGGCCATCTGTAACTTCTCCACCGAAACCAAGGGTGACTAATTCGGGATTTAACTCGGCGGTACGGGCAAGCACATCGCCCAAAGTGAGCGACGTCGGATTTCGTGGGCTCGACGGAGGTACTTGATTACGTGATATGGTTTCAGAAGGCGTCGATGTAGGTGTGATCAGAGAATCGGCGGCGGCCACTTGGCTGAGCAAAGAGAGAATGACTATCAGAAAAAGGATGCGGGAAAGGTTCATGGGTTTGGATGCATGCGGGCATTAGCCCAGGGTGCCCCCTTGGACGACGCAAATAAGTACGGCTGAGATTGCATCCGTCGCGGATACAAAATGGCCGAGCGACAAACGTCGCCAAAATTTGTCCGCTCAGATTCGCAGGCACATCGTCCCTGTCCTCAACGCAGGCGGACGACACGCAAAGAAAGAAAGACAGAAAGTAGGCTCAGTTGGATCGGAGGCAAATCGTCCTACGTAAGCAATCAGTGTCGGCACTATGCAGACCGTCGACACTGATTTAGCAGGCGGAAGAAAAGTAGCAGTAGTACCGAGGGCAACAGGAGTGGAATCAATAAGGCAATCCGAACAATCAATGGGCTGAGAACAGACCTCACCCGCGTGCTCGCAATCCGTCGACACTTGGTCGCAGGCACAATGTTCGGCAGTAAGGCCAGCAACCATCGCCAACAGGAAAAAGGCAAGATAGGCGAAGAATCTAGAACGTGAGACGACCACTATCTTCATATTTCATGCCAGCCGACCAAAGTCAAGCGACCCAGTAAAATTAAGTACTCTCTACAATCAGACCTCACCCAAAGTTACTGACAGGATGGGATTGCACCCACCTGGCGCCTAGGCTTAGTTTTTCAGCGTGAGCCAACATTCTCTCGAATCACTCAAGACCTTAGCGCTGTCGACCGCTCAAGCGGCCGGCGAGCTTCTGCTCAATGGAGCGACTAAGGAGATTAATTCCGAGACCGATGATGACGTCAAAATGCAGGCGGATGTGGACTCGGAAAATTTAGTCAGAGAAAAACTGAAATCATCCGGGATCCCGATCATCGGTGAAGAACTCGGTGGCGATGCTTCCTTATTTTCGGGCAACGAACTTTACTGGGTCGTGGACCCTCTCGACGGCACTTACAATTACCTCCGTGATCAACCCTGCACGTGTGTGTCGCTCGGACTCATGCGTGGCGCCGAACCGATCTTAGGTGTGATTTATAATTTTAATTTAAAGAAAACCTATTTAGGCGTTCCGGGCGAAGGCACCTTTATTAACGGGCAGAAAATCAAACCCGCGTGGGCCCAGAAAATCAATGACGCCTGTATTATGA
>JAEMQU010000014.1:7187-45410 GCA_016463705.1 Opitutales bacterium
GAATCGGGCACCAACCTGTGGGACGTGGCGGCGGGACTCGCCATCATCAAGGCATCGGGCGGACACTACCGCATGATTCCAACAGGCAAGAAACCCCTGAACTACGACCTCTGGGCCTCGGCGCACGAGGCTTGGACCGTCTAACCTTCTGCGTAGACACTGACCTTAATTTTCTTATAAAATTTCATCAGTATGAACCTTCCTAACCTCACCACCCCCCTCACATTCGAGAGTGCCGTTAAACAGTACGCTGAGTCGATCCTCGGTCAGTCCTACGGCAACGGATCGGAAATCGGATTCTGGATCGCCCTCGCGATGGTCGTCATTTACGTCCCGGTGCTTGGTCGTTTAGCTGCTCAACATTTCTTCGGTAAAGACGGATCTGTCTGGGCGATTGGTGCGGTTGGACTCGTTTCCGTCGGACTGACTTTCGCAGCTATCTGTATGGCCGATACCAGTCTCTCGAGCTTCGTACCTAAAGCAGTGCAGACTCTGGTGATCTCACTTTGTACAGGTACGGTTGTCCTACTCGTCACGAGCGCAGCGACGCAGGTGTTGAGCCTAGGTTTCGGACCCTCACTCGGTCTGCAACTCGTCTTTTGGAATATTGTGCTCGTTGCGCAACTCGCGACGAAGTTCTTAACCGACTTCTTTAAGCATATTTAAATCAACCGGTCGCTTGCAGACCTGCAGCGATAGCGTTGAGCGAAAGGAGCATCTGTGGAAGTAAGGCATCGGCTTCTTTACGATCACCGTCCGCCGATTTCTTTCTCCAATCCTTCAGAATAGCGACCTGCTGTTCGTGCAGAAGGTCGATCGCTTCTTCGCGAAGCTTAATGACTTTGCGGAGGCGCGGACGGCCTTCGGTAAGTTTTTTGTTCGATATCTCGTTTAACAATTTTTGTGCCAATAAATGTTCATCGAGAATACGCGTCAGGAAAATATTCTTAAGTTTCTTATCCGTAATCATCGAACCATAGAGACGCATCATACCTCGGTTCGCAGCCATGACACTGGTCGCGGCATTCTTAAGCATGTAACGCAGAGGCGGCCAGGTGTCGTACATCTCTTTCAATAAATCATAACCCTTCGGATCTTCTTCTTTAAGACGGGCTAAGGCTGATCCTACGCCATACCAACCCGAGAGATAGAAACGCGCTTGGCTCCACGAGAACACCCAAGGAATAGCACGTAAGTCTTCGAGTGAAGCGGCACCCGTACGACGGGAAGGACGCGAACCGATACGGCTGGCCTCAATGACGTCGATTGGAGTGACCTGACGGAAGAAATCGATAAACTTTGGAGTCTTGATGAGCGACTGGTAGGCCTCGCGAGAAAACTCAGCGAACTTATCCATGACTTTGCTGATGGCTGCGTCTTGTGCTTTTTCTACTTCATCAAGAATTGTATGCTGAGTCACACCCGAGAGTAATAATTCGAGATTATTGACTGCGGTGATATGATTAGCGTATTTTTGGGTAATACTTTCGCCCTGTTCGGTGACGCGTAATTCGCCGTTGATACTGCCGCGCGGTAAAGCGTCGATAAAACGGTGAGTGGGTCCGGCACCACGAGAAATCGTACCGCCACGACCGTGGAAGAATACAATACGCACGCCGTGCTTAGCTCCTACTTTAGTTAAATTCTGTTGGGCGCGATAGAGATTCCAGAGTGAGGCAAGAATACCACCGTCTTTATTGGAGTCCGAATAACCAATCATCACTTGCTGCGTTAAGCCACGGGTGATTCCGGCATCGCGGCGCATCTCGAGGGTGCGACGTGTGAAAGGATGTGAAAGGAAGTCATCGAGAATCGCGGTGCTACGCTCTAAGTCGTCGATGGTTTCAAAAAGTGGAACAACGGGAAGTAAACAATACGGACTATCGGATCCGCCGGCGGTTAAGCCTGCTTCACGAGCGATTAAATAAACGGAAAGTAAATCGGAGACCGAGCGGGTCATACTCACAATCAAAGAGCCCAAGCCCTCTGAACCGTAATGATTGATATGGGTAACTAAAGAGCGATGGCAGGCAATGACAGCGTCCGCTTCAGATCCGATGCTTTCTTGCGAGCGGATAAAGGGACGAGTTGAGCGCAACTCAGAATCCAGGAAGCCCAGGCGACGAGATTCATCCCAGTTGGGATAGTCGGTATCATCTAAACCAGCGACGGTCATGAGTTGGGAAATCGCTTTATCGTGGAAGGCGCTGTTCTGACGAATATCCAACGTCGCCATGTGGAAACCAAAAGTACGGAGGAAACGAATCAAGGGATCGATTTCATAACGCGCAATTTGTGCCCCACCCACTTCAACTAAAGTTTCTCTTAAGAAAAGTAAGTCAGCGACAATGCCTTCGGGAGTCTTGTGTGAACCATCGGGACATTCACCCACTGCAGGCGGCATACGTAGACGAATAAGATTAATATATTGTCTCCAAGTTTCACCGACATTGCGAGCTACGGCATGCTCACCCGCTTCGCCGAGTGCAGCAGCATGCTTATTGACCTGCTTGATAAATACGGCGGGAGGAAGTTGTAAGTGATCGCCTAAAGAAAGACGCTGACCCAAAATCTCGAGTCGCTCGGTAACAATATTCAGCGCAGTGGTCCGGAAAAGATTGAGCGCTCTCGTAGTAACTTCAGCGGTGACCAAGGGGTGGCCATCGCGATCACCACCGACCCAGGTTCCGAGGGTAATTAAGGGTAACGCATCGGGGTGTTCAATCTTCTCAGATGAAAACCCAGCCTCTTCCCAGGCCTGACGCATCCGTAAATCCATGCTCATAATCGCGTCGGGGAAAACCTTAGATAAAAAATAGTTTATATTACGGAGTTCCGACTGAACTTCGGGCTTTTGTTGATAAAACTCACCGGTTCTCCAGAGACGTTCGAGCGCGACTTTAATTTCATCACGGATCGCACGTTGTTCCGCCGCGGTCCACATACTGTTTTCGCGACGAACTAATAATTTATAAAGCTCGCGGTGAATTTCTAAAACGGTGGCGCGTTTAGCTTCGGTGGGGTGCGCCGTTAAAACGGGTTCGACGTGAATATCGCTTAAACGCTTGGCGACTTGTTTTTCAGTTAAACCTTGATCACGCAGACGATTAAAAGTTTTACCCCATGAACCTGGATCGGAGGCGAGACCGCTTTTGTCTTCGCGAATACGTTTCGACTGCGCCGAAGCATTTTCTTCCACCATGTTGAGTAACTGAAACGCAATCGAGTAAGCTTGCACACCGCGATACGAGAAAATTTGCACGCCCCGTAATTTACGTTTACCCATCCAAGGCAAAGTACCGGCTAAATCTTTGTGACCTAACTGCTCAAGCACTTCGACAAAGCACTCCATCATGAACGCAAGATCGCGATCCACTTTTTTAAGTCCTTGAACTAGGTCCTTAGTGATAGGCATGTTGGTAATTATTAGCACACGGAGTCCGATTGTCGCAATCGCAAACACCCATTGGCTTGCGTCTAAGTTCAAGTACGATTTGCTGAAATGTAGATATGTCGGAACAACGTCTCATCCTGCCCGACCTCTGGCAACAGACCGCCCTTCGCGCCCTTCGTGCACGGAAAGACGTGATCGTACAAGCACCGACGGGCTCAGGAAAGACCCACGTCTTCGAGTTATTTATTAAAGGCGGCCACCAAGGCCAAGCCGTCTACACGGTCCCCACCCGAGCCCTGGCTAATGACAAACGGGCCGAATGGTCCGAACTGGGCTGGGACGTCGGCATCGCCACGGGCGACATTAGCGAAAATCTAAACGCACCAATCATCGTCGCCACTCTCGAAACCCAACGTCAAAAATTTCTAGAAAACAAGGGGCCCGATTTATTAGTCGTCGATGAATACCAAATGCTCACCGATAACCGTCGCGGTGCAGCCTACGAAACTGTTTTAGCCCTCGCCCCGAAAACAACGCAGCTACTCTTATTGAGTGGAAGCGTCGCCAATCCTAAAGCAGTAGTCGAATGGCTCAGCTCACTCGGACGCGATGTCACCCTCGTCGAAGAACACCGCCGACCCGTTCCCTTAGAAGAAATCTGGTTAGATGCGCTTGAGACCAAAGAACCTGAAGGCGTTCGCAGTAGCATCGCACGGGCAGTGATTAAGGGCCTGCAGTCCGACCTTGGACCGATTTTAGTTTTTGCACCTCGAAGAAAAGCCGCTGAACAAATCGCCAAAGACATCGCCTATGCCCTTCCCCTCGGCAACGGACCACAGTTAACGGCAGAACAGAGAAAATTGGCTGGGGATGATTTATATAAATTATTAAGACAAGGGGTTGGCTTACATCACAGCGGATTAACCTATCAACAACGGAGCGAACTGATTGAACCCTGGGCAAAATCCGGTAAATTAGACGTCGTCGTCGCAACCACCGGACTGGCCGCGGGGATTAATTTTTCTCTGCGTTCGGTGCTCGTGACGGATCGAAAATATACCACCGAACATGCGGCACAAGAAATTCGGCCCGATGAATTATTGCAGATGTTTGGTCGGGCCGGTCGACGCGGACTCGACGAAAAAGGTTATGCGGTGTGGTCGGGTGACTCACCCCGACTCGGCGAAGCGAAACCCTTACAAATCAAACGCAGCAAGGGATTAGACTGGCCGGCTATACTCACGGTGATGCGTCACTCGGATCAGCCTAAGGAGTCGGCCCAGAAATTTGTACAAAGCCTCTTCACCCGTGAAACCATTCAATTAGGACTTACGAATCTAAGCGAAATAGAAACCGCACCCTCGGAAGAACTTCCAGGTACGATCCGACACGTGGAAGAAATGTTAGGACGAAACGGAATTTGGCAACGGATACGACCGAACAAAGTAGTACCCATGAGCGAAGCACTGATCAGAATTAAAGGTGAATGGTATCCGGCACTTTCAAAGCCTGATTCGCTCAAAGCCGTTACTTACGGAACACCCTGTAAGATTAAACAAGAGAATGACGTCACCTTTTATGGTCGAATCGTTCCGCTGGCCCATTTCCCGAAGACGAATGAAACCAATGGCTTAACCCCTGTAGAATGGCTACGCAAAGCCCTTCAGAAATGGGTAGGTAAGAAACCACGGACCGCGATTTGGACTCTTGAACAAATCGAAAAAGAAATTTTGCCGCTTTTGCCTCAGCTCACCCAAGGCGGACGTCCGATTGAAGGCATCCAAATCCAACGCGAAACGGTGATGGTTAAATTAGATTATTCGTCAGCCCAAGTTCGGGTGATTCCTGATGCGCAGGAAGAAAATCTCATTAATCCCGACCGACGCTTTGTTGATAAAGAAGATATTAATTTAAAAAATGTTCTGGGGACTCATCAGTCACAGCTCTTCACCGCACAGTCGGGTAAACTTTGGCTAAAGCTTAAACTCATAAAAGCCGATGGAACGCCAACCGTCCGTGGACAAATTGCTTCACTCTTTCAACACGGCGAAGGACTGGCGGTAGCCGCGGCACTCGAAGATGAAAGCTATAATGTCGCAGACCTTTGCTGGGATCTTGCAGAGCTGCGGGCTGGCGACAGACTCGGAGCGGTTGCGAGAAACTCCAGTCGTCTTGGTGCCTGCTGTCGTCTGACCTACAAATCTCTGACGGCAGAAGGTTATCTGCATGACGGATTGCCTGATGGATTTGGTGAAGGTTGTGCAGAATTATTAAAAGATTTCGCACTGCATAATAAAACGAGTCAATCCACTGACCCCGATGGACATGGACCAGGTCGGGGCGATTTAGAAAGAGCTCTGCTCGAATGGCGGAGTACGCTTCGTCTCATTTCTAATGGTGAGAGTGGATTTTCGGAGCGCTGGGATCAGTTACAAAAATCTGCGAAAGCGGTTCTTACACAAATTACGCCGGACCACTCTTAAAAATATTTTCCTGATTAGAGGTTAGAAAACTCGTTCAATTTGAGGTGAGTGGAGTTTTAACTTTTCAAATTAAGGAATAAAATGTAGAGTATTGGGACAGTCATATATGCGTATTCGCACGGGTTAAACCGTGAGGAAAGTCCGGACACCACAGGGTAGGATTCCCGCCGCAAGTCGGGGCACGGCGCAAGCCGTGACGGACAGTGCCACAGAGAAGATACCGCCGCTACCGCAAGGAAAACGGTAAGGGTGAAAAGGTGGGGTAAGAGCCCACCGCTCCAAGGGTAACCGAGGAGGCAAGGTAAACCCAATCCGGTGCAAGATAAACAGGAGCCGCTACTAGGTCACCCACCGAGGCTCCGGGTTGTCGCATCGCCGCAAGGCGGGACTTAAAACGTCAGAGAAATGAATACGCAGAGGTAAGGTGAGTACCCCCTCAGACAGAATCCGGCTTATAGTATATGACTCAACAGACGGAGAGCCGATCGGAAACGATCGGCTCTCCCCCTGTATACCCATTTCTTAGGTATGAAGTAATATTCAGTTTCAATGAGCAGGATAAACCAAAAAACTTATCCGCGTTTTTCAATCGGCACGTATTTACGCTCAGTATTACCGACGTAAATTTGACGGGGACGATGAATCTTCTGCTTCGGTGTTTCCGCAATTTCCTTCCAGTGTGAAATCCAACCAGGCATCCGACCAATCGCAAAAATCACGGTGAACATTTCCGTCGGGATACCAATGGCCTTGAGAATAATGCCACTGTAGAAGTCTACATTCGGATAGAGATTACGTTCTTTAAAGTAAGGGTCATTTAACGCCGCATTCTCTAAACGCATCGCAATCGCAAGAAGCGGATCGTTAATTCCAAGAACTTTTAAAACTTTATCGCACTGTGCTTTGATAATCTTGGCACGGGGGTCGTAGTTCTTGTAAACGCGATGACCAAAACCCATTAAGCGGATCTGTTTGGTTTTGTCTTTCGCATCGGCGATAAATTTCGAACCGTCGTCACCCGAGTTGTGAATCTCTTGGAGCATTTCAATGACGGCTTGATTAGCACCGCCGTGTAATGGACCCCAGAGCGCACAGACACCGGCCGAAACGGAGGGGAAGAGATTAGCACCGCCCGAGGCCACCATTCTGACGGTCGAGGTCGAACAGTTCTGTTCATGATCCGCATGTAAAATCAGGATTAAATCTAAGGCGCGAGCGACTTCAGGATGGATTGTGAAATCAGCATTTGGCTGGGAAAAGAGGAGGTGCAGGAAGTTCGAGCAATAATCTAAGCCTGGTTTAGGATAAACGGGAGGCTCACCTTCTTTCGAGCGGTGTGCTAAGGCTGCAAGTGTACGAACTTTCGTAATTAATACGGCAGCTGTTTCGTCAAACTTAGCCAAGTCGTGCGTACGTTCATTGGTACCTAGTTCTGGATAATAACAGCCGAGAGTATTCAAAGTCGCCGATAATACGGCCATCGGGTGGGCGTTGCTGGGGAAACCGCTGAGTGCGATACGCAGGCCTTCGTGAATTTGCGAATTATCGAGAATACGTGCTTTGAACTTTTTGATTTGTTCAGCCGTCGGCAGCTCACCGTAAATTAATAAATAAGCGGTTTCGATGAAGGTAGATTTTTCCGCTAATTCTTCGATCGAGTAACCACGGTAACGAAGCAGACCCTTATCGCCGTCGATGAAAGTAACTTTCGATTCACAAGCGCCCGTGTTCGCGTATCCGTCGTCAAAAGTTACATAACCAGTCTCATCGCGCAACTTGCGGATATCGACAGCTCGTTCGGCCTCTGTGCCTACGATTACTGGGAGGACAATTTCTTTGTCATCCAATTTGAGAATAGCGTTTTTAGAACTCATGACGGTGATGGGCCGCCAAGGGAATGACCTTAGCGGTTCACTAAACTCAGAAAATTGCGGTAGATTTGCAAGCCTTTGACCTGACTTTTCTCAGGGTGGAACTGCGTCGCCAACACCCTCCCCCGCTTAATTCCACTTACAAATCGGCCCGCGTATTCAGTCTCACACCAAATGAGCGACTCCTCGGTCTTCACCAAACGGTAACTATGGACAAAGTAAAAGGGCTCGCCCTCGACCTTAATACCCTCGGTGAGCGGACCCGACTCTCTGAAAATCGCCTCATTCCAACCCATGTGTGGAATCCGCAAGCGAGGCATGGACTCAAAGCGCGAAATGACTCCCGGAAAAATCCCTAGCCCGGCGCGATTACCTTCTTCCGATCTTTCGAATAAGGCCTGCAGACCTAAGCAGACTCCGAGAAATGGTTTATCTGATTTAATCCACTCCTTCAAAAAACTATCGAAGGATGTTCGACTCAAACAATCCATACAATCGGCGATGGCCCCCTGTCCTGGAAAAACAACGGCATCAGCTTTTTCCGCGTCGCGTGGATTAGCCGCTAAATAAGCATCCGCACCCGCGGCGATTAAAGCACGACTGACACTGCGTAAATTGCCCATGCCGTAATCAATCACCGCAACACGTGGACGAGGCTGAGAATCCGCAGTGCTCACAACTTAAGCAAGCGTACCTTTAGTACTAGGCACGCGTCCATCTTGACGTGGATCAATTTCGACAGCGGCCCGTAAGGCTTTGGCAAATGCTTTAAATAGGGCCTCGGCGATGTGGTGAGGCTCTTCGCCGTACTCCACTTTTAAGTGCAGATTGCAGCCTAAGGAATTCGCAACGCCTTGGAAAAATTCGCGGACAAGGGCGATGTTGAAATCCTTCACCATGAAATTGATGATGTCTGCTTGGTAGACCAGCATCGAGCGATTGCTTAAATCAATGACGCAACGCGCCAAGGTTTCATCCATCGGCAGAATAAAGAATCCGTAACGACGAATTCCCGCTTTGTCGCCGAGGGCTTCCTTAATGGCAGAACCTAAAACGATACCCACGTCCTCAACGGTGTGGTGATAATCTACATCGGTGTCGCCGGTAGCTTTAACTTTTAAGTCGATCATCGCGTGACGACTAAGCAACGTCAGCATGTGGTCAAAAAAGGCCACCCCGGTGCTGATTTCGGATACGCCCGTGCCGTCTAGATTTACCGATAAATCTATCTTGGTTTCGGCGGTATTACGTCGAATCGTCGCTTGGCGAGTTCGTGCAGTCATACCCAAGAAATCATCGCTCTAGACCTAAATGTCAACCTCACCCTTCCGACCAAGCCCTGGCGGCCTTTAAAAAAGCATCCATTTCGGCATCCGTTCCCACGCTTATTCTTAACGACTTTTCCGTCAAGGGATGATGCGGAAAGCAACGTACTAAAATTTTATGCTCCTTCAAAAAATTAAACGCCGACTCCGCCGTGGCACTCGAAAATTCGTGCGTCTTACTTCTCGGTTTAGCTAAAATAAAATTTCCTGACGAAGGATTAATCTTCCAGCCCAACTGAGTGAGTTCGCTAATCAATCTTGTACGAGTGGTTTTGATTTTTTCGATATTTTTATGGACCCATTCCCGATCCTCCAAGGCGGCTACCGCGGCGACCTGGGCCAATCGGTCGACATTATAACTATCTCGAACTCGGTGGAGAATCTCGGCGACCTTCGGCGAGCAAAGCGCATAACCTACACGCATTCCGGCCAAGGAATATGACTTGGAAAGCGTACGGGTGACGACGACGTTCGGATATTTCAACGGCAATGGCGTGCAGTCCTCCTCCGCGAAATCTGCATAAGCTTCATCCACAACTAAGATACCGGAAAATACCTGAGCTAATTCTTCGACGTTTTTCGCTGAAAAAGAAATTCCCAAAGGCGCGTTGGGATTAGTCAGGAAAAAAATCGGGGCTCTACAATTGACGATGGCGTTAATATCCAACGAAAAATCTGGAGTAATCGGCACTTTGACTACGGAGGCACCTTGAATCGCGGCGATGATCGGATAAAGCGAGTAACTCGGATCCAACAGGCCAATCGGACGATTTAAATCCGCGTAAGACCTGACCAATAAATTAAGAATGTCGTCCGAGCCATTACCCACCACAATATTATCGGCGTTGTAGCCATGCAATGCAGCGATCGCTTTACGCAACGGGGCCGAATCGGGCGATGGATAAAGCCTAAGGGCTGCACCATCGGTTTCTAAATGCTTTTTAATCGCTGCAACCACCCGCGGGCTAGGTGGATAAGGATTTTCGTTGGTATTTAATTTAATCCATCCTCCACCCTGCGGTTGTTCACCAGGAACATAACCCTTAAGCGAAACAATATGCGGATTGGGCAACGGCTCCGATGACATTAGCGTAACTTTAATTTAGTTTGGGAAAACTCATTCATCCGATTCTTAATCTGCGCGGTCTCGGTCATCTTGAGTACACTTTCGGCCAAAGATTTCAATTCGGCGTGCGTTGAATGTCGTAAAATAAATCGTACTTCAGGAATCGACCCGGGTGACATACTTAATTCATCTACTCCCATACCAACGAATAAAGGGGCCCACAGTGAATCTCCGGCCAACTCTCCACAAACAGCGGAAACGACATTATTCTTTTTAGCCGAAGAAAATATCTTATCGATCGTGCGGATAAAGCCAGGATGAGCGGGCTCATAAAGCGTCGCGACTCTTTGGTTGCCGCGATCCACGGCGAGTAAGTATTGGACTAAATCATTCGTACCCACACTGAAAAAGTCGACCTCTTGGGCTAACTCTTCCGCAACGGCTACGGCAGCAGGAATTTCGATCATCGCACCCAGACGGATCACACCTTTTGGCGTCACGCCTTCACTTGCGAGTTCAGTGGCGACGCCGCGGAGAAATTGTTTCGCTTTACGTAATTCCTCGAGACTCGAAATCATCGGGAACATGATGGCGGCGGGACCTAATTGCGCCGCGCGCAATATCGCCCGTAATTGCGGTCTAAAAATATCGGGGCGATCCAAGCACAGTCGAATCGCACGATAACCCATAAACGGATTAGCTTCGTCGGTTAAATCGCCTAAGCGCTTATCTCCGCCCAAATCCAGTGTACGAAAAGTAACTAATTTGCCGTGCGCTTGTTTAACGACTGCGGCGTATTCTTCATACTGTTCTTCTTCGGTCGGCCAAGCATCGAGACGTAAAAATAAATTTTCGGTGCGATAAAGTCCGACGCTGTGCGCGTGATAAAGGCTCATATCTTCCATATCTTCGGGACCACCGATATTGGCTTGGAGACTAAAACTCACGCCATCGAGGGTGCAATCGGGCAGGCCGATTTCTTTCATCACGCGATCGCGACGATTCTGGATAGTCACTTCTTTGGCCTGATAGCTCTCAATCGTCTGCGCTGTCGGATTAATAACCACGAGACCCAATTCACCATCCACTAAAATAACGTCGTCTTCATTCACCGCATCAAGCAACCCGCGCACGCCAACGACGGCGGGAATCTCGAGCGAACGGGCCATAATGGCGGAGTGGCCGGTGCGACCGCCCTCTTCAGTTACAAACGCGATTACGCCGTCGGTCGGCAGAGTCGCCGTTTCCGAAGGGGTTAAATCTTTGGCTGCCACGACGGGTTTACGCAGTGGAGTTCCGACGCGCTCGGGACTAATGCCCACTAATTGATTCATAACCCGACTCGTCACATCACGAATATCGGAGGCGCGCTCGCGGAGAAAATCATCCTCCATCTTTTCAAAAATATCGATGTAGCGTTGGGAGACTTCCTGAAAACAAAATTCAATATTAAATCCAGTTGCACGCACTTGTTTGATCACTTCATCAACCAAGGCCACATCTTCTAAGACCAATAAGTGTGCATCAAAAATCGCGGCTTCCGATTCACCTAATTCGCCAACCACTTTATCTCGAAGATGAGTGATTTCATGTCGCGTGGCGATGAGAGCCTCTTCAAATCTGCGAATTTCCGCATCGAGATCCCCCACCTTAACACACGACGCCAGCGGCACACCTTTCTGCAGTAAATAAACCGGGCCACGACCAACACCGGGAGCAGCGGCGATGCCCTTCAAACGAATTTCTGGCCTAGAATTTTCGGCCTGTTGCATACAGCGATAAGCACATTCGTCTCGATGCGATTAAGCAAGGAGGATTGTTATGCTTCGGATGACTCCAGCTCATCTATCGGTGAAAGAATATCATTATTTTCACTATCCGGCATACTCATGTCGGACAGATCATCTTGTTCCAAACTAGCCACCATCGCATCCGGCGTAACATTCTCGGTCATTTCCTCAAAATCTTCACTCACCCCTTCACTGATGTGATAGAGTAAGCCGCTGTATTCCGCGGGCAGAGTGACTCGGAGCTGAACAAAAACCGCCGCGACTAAACACGCATAAGAAGCAACTTGGCTCATGCGATAGACGAATAACCTCAACCATGTAAATGAGAGATAAGCCTGCTTAGATTTATCGGCCGCGAGACATTCCAGTTGGGCCTCGTGTAAACGCACTTTCGCTTTAAATCGATTTTTTAACTCCGGCGATTCTTGAATAAACTTAAGTAAACGAGCCTCTTCCACCCGCGAGATATTTCCCTCGAGATAGCGCTCCACCAAAACTTCAAACTCGGCCAAACTCATTTCAAATACTCATCTCCCATGAGTTCGCGTAAGGCCTCACGTGCGCGATTGATTCGACTTTTAACCGTGCCGATGGAAAGCCCAAGCTCTTGCGCAATATCTTCATAGGATATGTTTTGGATATTACGCATGGTAAGGATTAGAGCATGTTCGGGCTTTAATTGTTCCATGCAGTCGGCAACTTTTTTAACGAATTCATTGTGTTGTGCTTCGTGGCCTGGTCCCTGGGTACCGTCCGATAAAATATCATGCAAGGTTGCCCCGGCATCTTCCCCGAGATCGGCGTCTAATGACATCGACTCATCACGCTTGCGGCGTTTCCAATACCAGTAGCGATTCCGAGCTAAATTAGTACCAATTTGATAAATCCAAGTCGAAAAACTGGCATTTCCACGAAAGGTCGCGAGCGCACGGTGGGCACGAATAAAAGTATCTTGGGTAATCTCTTCAGCGTCTTGGCTATTTCGGAGCATCGAAAAAACCTTAGCAAAAATTCTCTCCTGATATTTTAATACCAATTGATTGTAGGCATCCAAATCACCCTTGCGGGCACGATTTAGGGTAAGCTCTTCTGATTCATTATCCATAATTAGGGGTAATTAATGGTTGGGGGAACTGACTATAGTACTGACATCCTTGCAGAATTCAACTGCTGTCTTTAGTGTATTTTACGCCCCAAAGGACCCATGTTTATCTCTAGTAAGAAGAAAGCCATCGTGCAGTGGTACAATTGCACCCTTGGCACAAAGGGCAGCTTTGAAACTCTACCCGCAAAACTCCCCACAGAGAGTCTGTTACCATCCATTATTCTCACTCAGAATTCTGGTCACCTTTCCATCGAATCAGTGGCGGGTAAAAAGATTTTTGTGAATGGAAATTTACTGATTAAGCCCACGCCGATTTCTGAAACCACCACTCTGCAATTTCCCGACTCACTTTGGGTAATCAGTCCAAGTCCCGAAATAGATTTCAGTGAAGTAAATAATACTCTCTGGACTTTGTTCGATGCTTCGACCGGTGAAAACATTGGCCAATATCCCTCAAGTCAACTTTTGAACGCCGCCCAGCACATGGGTCGCGCCCCCGAAACCCTTGCCTGCACCCCTCACGGTTTAGAAGTGGGTTTTAATCTTTCGCAGATTGCCAGTCACCTGAGTCCCCACGAAGAAAATTTTGCGCCGACCAAATCTTCCGTCACCTTAGCTGAAGAAAAAAATAAAGGTAGTCACAGCTGCCCAGTCTGTTGGACACGATTTAATCCAGGCGACGCTCTCAGCATCGCCGTGCACGAAGATCTGCGCGGTGATCCGATTCTCGGTAGCGATGTTCGACTGCGCTTCCATCCCACCCGCTTTAACGATCATGGTCTCGCCCTCGACCCCATGGGCCTCGCCTGCACCGACATCGCTTGCCCTCATTGCCGCCGCCAACTCCCGCCAGGCTATCTGGATATGCCGCACCAGATTTTATCGATCATTGGAGCCCCTAGCGCAGGTAAATCGTACTATTTAGCCGTACTTACTAGAATTCTCCAAGAGAAACTACCGACCGACTTAGGACTGGCCTTCAAGGACGCCGACCCGACGGGCAATCTGCTCCTCAATCAAATGCGGAACTCCCTCTTCTCCGCCACCACACCCGAAGAGGCTCTCCTCGGCAAAACCGCCCTCGAAGGCGCCACCTACGAAAAACTTCCGCGGCTAGGACGCATCGTCTCTCTGCCCCGTCCGTTTATTTACACGCTCAGCGTTCCCAGCCAAAAACAAAAAGAGACCTCGATTATTTTCTACGATAACGCCGGTGAACATTTTGAGCCCGGCATCGATATCCATGACTCCCCTGGCGCCATGCACGTCGCCACTGCAGCGGGACTCATCTTCCTTTTCGACCCCACCGCGAATGCCCGCTTCAAAGCAAAATTAGTCGGCGTCGATGATCCTCAACTTTCCATCAAAGGTCGCATCGATCAGCAAGATACGATTCTCGCTGAAATGGAAACACGGATCAAACGCGTCTTAGGCCTCTCACAAAAAGAACGCATCGCCACTCCTTTAGCTTTTGTCGTTGGCAAATGCGACACCTGGCAATTCCTCCTCACTTCACCACTCGAACCCATTCTGCAAAATGGAAAAATTGATCTGGAAGCCATTCACCGAAATTCTGACCGCGTTCGAGAAGTCCTGATCCAACTCTGCCCAGGACTCGTCGCCACCGCAGAATCTCTCACCCAAGAAATTCGTTATTTCGCCGCGACATCTTTCGGACACCAACCCGTCGTGATTGCCGAAGGCGCTAATAAAGGTCGTATCGCACCCGACCCCCAAAAACTCGCGCCCGCCTTCGTCGAAGCCCCTGTTTATTGGCTCATGCATTTAGCTTCGCCTGAATTGATTCCTGGAAAATAATTTCATGCCTCTGCAACTCATATTCACTTCCGCCCCACGTGGCCTCGTGGCTGGGCGATCGGGATATTGCACCGTGGCACGTCATCGTTCAATTCCGGATCGACTCGCCCAAATTTTAGAATCACTCGGCACCCCACATCAAAATCCTGAAGGCGCCACTTTCACTTTTCGAATCATCGAAGCGAGTAATACCAATTGGTTTGTCTTATCACGATTTGTGGCTCGCGGACTCGATTACTCACAACGCGATAACCGTCTGGCTCATCACTTAATTTTCACCGCGGAAGAAGCCGCCGTTCTCCCACCCCCTTCAGCGATGGCGTTTCGCTGGAATGGATGGCTGACAGAATGGACCCAAGAACCGACGTGGCTAACCGAGGACCCTCGTCCACTTATACTCGACAAAGCTCCACCACTTCGCCCGGCCTCTGCCTGGCGTGAATTCTCGGGCACCGGTGCAAAAGCCGCTTGGTTAGTCAATGAAGTGGGACCCACGACACTTTGCCTCACGCAACCACCCGAAGACAAAATCCTCCTTCGCCTCTTAGCCGAATCAGCCGCCTTGTTGGGAAATTCTTCATGGTATGCCACCTTCACTTCTAATGTAATTGTCACCGGATCAGACGGATTTCATTGGGCAGTCGGTCTGGTTACTGGCCGACCTGAAATAAATCTCAGTCAAACCCAACAACTGCCCGCCCCCACCAGCGAACTCGCCCGCCAAGCAGCCACGGGAAACAGTGCAACAATTCCGGTTCGCGCAGCCGGTGAAAAAAATAGCTCAGCGCTTAATAGTGCTAAATCAAATCAGTCTAAACTTCCTTGGAATATAATAATAATTTTCTTCAGCTTAGGAGTTTTAGCCATCATTGCCGCCCTCGTCATCGGCCAGTTTAGTAACGGTTCAAAAAAAACTGCTACACCCAGCAATCCGACAGCTCCGGCAATCAATACGACGCAAAGTAGCGATATTTACCGTAGTAATATTGCGATACAAGGGGTCGCCAGTTTCCTCGACAGCGAAAGGTATGTCGATGCCGGTAAACTCTGGCTCGAAAGTGTAAATCACTCTCCCACTTTTACTGAGCGTTATCGCGAGCAATACCTAACACGTATCACCAAAAACTACGCGGAGAAAACAGCAGCTCAACTTTTACAACGACTCGCCCAACCTAATCTTAATCAGAGTACGGTCTCAGAAATCGGTGAAGACGCCGCCACTGCTGTACGCATCGGGACTGAGTTAAATATTCCCGTCGATACTCACTGGAAAAAGTTAGTAAACGTAAACGAACAAATTCAAATTATTTCTCAATTAGATATTCGTCCGGTTATCTTAATCAGCGGTCGTTGGCAAACGACTGACCTCGGAAAATCGGCCCCCTCATCCGCGGAGTTTAAATTGAGCAATGCGGGGGCGGAAAAGATTTTGAAATTTATCGAGATAACCAAGGTAACTCCCGAACTAACCGTCAGCGCCCGCGTGCGTTTACTTCCGTTAACGAGTTTTCATAAACGCGATAATCATACGCCTTACCTCAATGCTGAAATCCGTCGTGGTGGACAGAGCTATTGGATTGAAACCAGTGGCACTGCGGGCACCGCACCCATTGTCGTGGGGATTGGCCCGAAGAAGAAATCATTAGAACTTAATTTTAGCGATGGTACTGCCACGAGTTTACAGGAACAAAATCGATTACTAGAAATTGTTTTACCCGATGGTTCGCATCAGTGTATCGCCCTCATTGCAGATTGGAAAAAAATTAAGCCTCTCAATCTCGGCACTTGGGCTCTCGATGTAGAACGCGATACCGGCGTCGTTCAAGCCGCCACTTGGGCTGAAAATGCATTAAAAGCCTTCCAGCCTGAAACCGGAACGGTCGGACTCTACCCCACCGGACACGAATTCCCCGATCGTGACCTCGCCTCCATTCGCGCCACGCGTTCGCTGCTCGAAACCGATTTACTCCGCAACGAATACAAAGAAAGCACACGCATCTCGAACCAAGAAAGCATTAAGTCGCGCAAACAGTTCTTTGCCCAAGGTGATTATATCAACGCCGGACGTCCGTGGTCGCTCATCATCGTCAGCCCTAAAGGCGATGCCGGTGCCACCCTCATTGAGTTTCAATAAGCCGAATGCAAATTGATAAACTCATTGCACGAATTCGCGGACAACTCGAAATTGGCACGCCCGACCTCGAAGCGCGGACCTTAGCGAGTGAGTACTCCGCACTTTGCCAACGTGCCCGTGAGCGCCTTGAGCAATGCAATACCCTGATTCGCAATGGTAATGATTATGCAGCTTTTCAAATCGCCGAAACTGAACCCGACCTCTTGACGCTGGGTAGTCAATTGAGTTTTGCCGATTCCGAACGGTGGCATACACTCTGTCGTGAACGCGGACTCCCCTCTGGTTTCATTCTTGATGAACAACATATTTTAGCTGTCGAAGGTTTATACGGGAAATCCATCGGTGAAAACCATCAACTCTATCGCGAATACCGTGAAGCCATGCGCACCCACGATGAAGATCGTGCCCTCAATGTCCTCCGCTCTATCGTCAGAATTAATCCCGAAGACCCGACCGCTCGCTCAGAGTTAATTCGCCTATCCGCCAAATTTATCCGCGAATCACTCCATAACCTAGGGAAATTACTGGATGAAGATAAAGATGATGAAGCGATTCATTTAATGGGGCAAATGGAACGCTTTGGTGATGATGACTTAAATTCCAAACCGGAGTGGATTAATGCCCTGAATCGCCGAATCACGATTTTACGTCAGAAAGCGTCTCAACAAATCCCCGCACTCATCAAAGAAGCTGAGTCAGCTAAAAGCAATCAGCTCTGGGAATTATGTATTAACTCTCTCGCGAGGATCAGAACACTCGAGCGCGACCACCAACTCAGCCTCTCCGAGAATGTTCAATCCTCCATTAAAAGTCTCGAAAAATGGGCGGGGGAACTGGCGACTGCTCACGAAGCCGAAGCAACGATAAAATCCAACACCCAACAACTCGTGACGCAGTGGGAAAATCTTTCAGCAAGTATTCAAAAGGGCAACTCGCCCGTCTTTTTAATCTCTAGTCTAAATGACTGGCTAGAACGTGCGAAGAATTTTACGGAAAGTCTTCCGCCCGGCTTAATTGATAAAGTAAATTCCGCGCTGAAATTAACGCGGGCACGCCTCACTCGTCGCTACGCCCTTTTAATTTCTACCTGGATCGCTGGTTTTCTCATTCTCGTAGGCGCACTCTTTTACGGCTATCGCACTCAGGAATTGAAATCAGAGGCCCGGCGGAACTTCCAAGAAATTCGATCTCTGCTCGAGGTCTGGGACACCGAAACCGCTGCTCAGAAACTAACCAGCGATAATAATAATAGTATGGTAAACGAGAAAAGTTCAGAATTTTTGGACGAATACACGGAAATTAAAAAGGAGATTCAAAAACAACGCGAAAGCATCACCACCCTGCGCACTGAAGCGAGTTACCTTCAGCAAGCCTTCAAATCGGGCATCACACTTTCAAACTATGCGGAAGTTAATATTCATGCCAAGGCCTACATCCAAGCCATCACGCAAGTAGGACCCAAGGCTGCCGAAGATTTAAAGAAATTATGTCCCGACCCAGCGCTGATTCTTTCGAGCTGCCAAAAAATCACGGAAGAAAGTCGGACGCAATTATTCAATCTACGCGTCCAACTTAAGAAATCCATCGGCAGTAACGACAAAATTTCGGATTTACCGAATGCGCTTAACACCATTGAGAAAATTCGTCCACTCATTCTCAGTCTCTCGATTGCGGGCGTGAAAGACCTCGATGAAGCGAATGCCGAAATTGATCGAGCGAACATCCGAATTGAAAGTGAAAACCAAGCCCTCTCCCAACTGCAGAGCCTCACTCAGGCCACCGATCTCAAATTGTATCTCAGTGCCTTGGGTTCAATGATCAAAAATAATACGACGAGCTCCCCTTTAAGCAAGCGTGCACAAAATATCATTAATCATTCACCCAAGATTCTCACACTGCCCCGCTCTGTTTTAGCTCCGCACATCGGTGCCATGTGGGATAATATTCCCAATACAGATTCCTCCGGACTATTTCAACCGTCTCAACTCACGCCCTATGAATCGAATATTGTTCAAGCATTAGCGGATAATCGCACTGCCCTATCGATGCGCCGATATTATGTGCGCCAAAACTCCTCCGAGGGGATTAAAAAAATACGTTCGGTGGTGATCTCGGGCGAACTTGACATACAACGCAAAGGCTTCAACGGCGGGATTGAATATGTAATCACTGGCAAAGAATTAAATCGGGACGGTGAATTCATCGACTCTTCCTGGAGTCGCCGAGAATTCCGAACCGAAAAAGGTGAATTCATCTCGAAGGGCGAAGACCTGGTTGAAGAAACCCCTCTGGGTGAACTTGATTACCTCCGACAGTTCAATCGCTTCTTCGAAGTTAAAAATGGTCAACTCCCCGAGCCCATCATTCGTAAACTTGATTTAGTCCGTCGCAGCCCAGCTCCATTCATCGAATTGCGCGCCTATCAGCTGCAAGAACTTTTCAAAGTCGCCAATCAACGTCCCGAAATCTGGGGCATCATGTATTCACCTTCGGCCCTACGCGACGCGGAGCAACTCCGCCGTATCACCCAAAACTCAATCAATGCGCATGACTTCCTGTTTAAAGAAAAATGGAACGATGCCCTCGGTGAGCTAAAATCCATTCTTCTTCGTCAAGGCGGTTGCACCTACGCTGAAGAAGCGCGTTTTTGGCGAAGTCTCTTAGCCACGCTACGCACCCAAAAAATGATTTATGTCGGCTTCCAGTCTGCTGACGGCGAAGCGATTCTGCGCGAGAAACTTTCCGACAACCTCATTTTCGGTATCGATAACGAAGGTAAAGCTAATGTGATTTATCGCGTCGATGCCGACGGCAACCGCACCCGAATCAACGAGCCCGCACCCCTCTCGCCCCTTTTACGCTTGTCCACCACGGTCACCGAGGCTGCGCGATCTTCCAAAATCCCGGCCAATCTCAATCCACCTGAAGGAGGCTGGGAAGTCATCCTCCTTGGCCGTGATTTATAAACGATGAGTAAACAATCCACATTTCGTCTACGCTGGAAAGGTGCCATTTCCGAACCGCTCTCCTTAGGTCAGATTAGCGATAAATTACGTTCCGGTGAAATTAGTTTAATTCATAACATCGAAGTCGAAGGCTCATGGATAACCATCCGCGAATATTTCCGGACTATTGGCTTAAGTCGCTCGCCCATCACCACCGCCTCCCAAATCAAAAATCAGGAATCGGGCAACAACCCTCCCGAATTAAAAGCGTCCGAGACGGGCAATATAAATAATCAGCCAAACCTCGAACACCTTGTACGCATGGGCTACCTCTGGTGTGGCTCCACTTTTATTTTCCCACTTTTATTTTCCCTCATCGTACCCATCTTAGAATTTTTAACTAAGGCTACTTTTCCATTCTCCTCCCGTTTTGTCCTTCTGGCCTTTGGAACCCTTGCGGGGTGTGGCCTTCCCTACTTATCCATCCGACACATTAACGCTTATATTCAAGACCACGGACTGAGCGATATCGTCAAAGATCAGCAAAAACTTTACGTTACCCTCGCCACGACCAGTGCCCTCGTTTGGCTCATAGTTTTCTGGATTTTAGCAGGGACCAAGGCCTAATTCTTCAATCCGCTTGACGCATTGAGACGACCTGATTGAGATACTTTCTTCCGGTTTTCGGTAGCGTAGCTCAGATGGTTAGAGCGCGGGACTCATAAGCCTGAGGTCGGCAGTTCAATTCTGCCCGCTACCACCACCGGAAATTTATTATTTAATAATCGAACCTACGGGGATGTCTAAACCATCGCGCCAGAGGGATTCCATACTGTAACTCTCACGGACGTCGGGACGGAAAATATGCACGAGAACATCAAAGCCATCGACTACGGTCCAACCGCTTTCCCGTTGCGATTCCGTTCCGCGAGCAGGTGAGCCGACTTCATCCAAAGCTTTTTCAACTTCGATACGCAAGGCACGTAAATGCGGATCGGATGTACCCGTCGCAATGACCATGTAGTCAGCGACGGACGAAAGTTGGCCTAACTCTAAAACGCGAATCGACTCTGCTTTTTTGTCATCGAGTGCTCGAATAATCGCAATCACGTGTGCTGGCATTTTCGAAGCTACTTTTTGGGCCACGGGCTTGACTGACTCCGAACGAGTCTTCGCCTTACTCGCCGCAGGCTTTTTGATAATCTTACGGCGTAATGGCTTGGGCGCTGCTTTGGATTTTAATGCAGGTTTAAATTTTTTCTTTTTAGGGGCGGGCATGTTAGGATTGATAAAGTGAATGCTCATCGATGTAGGCACGTACCGACTTGGGCAAGCCGTTTCCAAAGGGCTTTCGTTCCTTTAACGACAAACGCAATGCCGTGGACGAAACCTTCACGGGGGGCGCCTTCAAAATGGTGACTTTTACTTTGTTCGCAATCGACCGAGGTGGCTCCGTCGAAATGTCGTCCCGACTCAAAACCGCAAATTCTACGTAACGGCCCAGTTCCTCCACGTCTTTCCATCGATCGAGCCGAGCTAATTGATCGGCACCAATAATCCACACGCGGCGCGAGTTCGGAAAATCCTTGGCAAGTTCTCGTGCCGTATCGACCGACCAACACACGCCCTCGCGACGAACTTCCCGGTCATCAATCACCGCCCATGGACAGGGTTCGAAGGCGAGTCGCGACATCGCCAAGCGATCCGCCGCCGAGGCCAACGGCAAAGCCGCCCGTAATGGCGCCAGGCCTGCAGGAATAATTCTAACCTGGTCGAGAGAAAGTTGACGCCATGCCGCCGTCGCCGCCGCCACATGCCCAGCATGCGGAGGGTCGAAAGTACCTCCCAAAATGCCAAATGAGGCTGACACACTGCCATACTTGCAGACTTGAGGCCTCTGGCAATCCAAAGCAGGCTTGAGCCCAGCCAAATACCGAGAAACACTCCACCCATGGCCGTTGCCACAAAATTTCTACCTGCAGGGTTCGACCTTAAAAAACCCATCGCCGTGATCGCCGGTCAAGGACGGTACCCCGCTCTCCTCATCGAATCCGCCCGCGCACAAGGTGCCAACATTAAGCTTCTCTCGTTTGAACAAGAAACGGATCCAAAATTAATTGAGACATTTTCCGCACAAGACCATCGCTCCATCACAGTCGGAAAATTGGGTCAGTTGCTCGATGCCTTAAAAGAAGTCGGCGCGGCGGGCGCGGTGATGGCCGGACAAATCACCCCGCGAAAACTTTTTTCAGGAATGATTCCTGATTTAAAATTAGTCGCCCTCTTTGCTAAATTAAAAGAGCGAAACGCTGAAACTATTTTTGGCGCAATTACAGAAGAAATTGAAAGCCTAGGTATCACGATGCTCGATGCCCGTGTCTTCTTGGATGAACATCTCACTACAGCGGGCTGCCTCACGGGCTGGTCCTGCGATGTTTCCGATACGGAATTAGAATTCGGCACACACATGGCCCGAGAAATGGCGCGTCTCGATATCGGCCAATCGGTCGTGACCGCCAAAGGCACCGTCATCGCCGTTGAAGCTTTTGAGGGCACGGATCAAATGCTTCAGCGCTGCGTACAAACCGGCGGAAAAGAAATGCTTTTGATTAAGACTAGTAAACACGCTCAAGATTTCCGCTTCGATGTCCCCTGCTTTGGAATTCAAACTTTAGAAAGTATGGCCAAAGGTGGCGTACAAAAAGCTGCGCTCGAAGTCGATAGTGTCATTCTCATCGATCGCCCCGCCGTTGTCGCCCACGCTAAAAAACTAGGCATCGATATTGTTGGCTTTCCGAAAAAATAATTTTAGCCGTCAAAAAAATTCCAGGCGAGAATCGACTCGGCCAGAATCCAGCCCGCAATCAGCGCAAAAACTAAAATAAAGAATCGGCGATAGCGGATCCAAAAGCGCGAAGGTTCTTCGGGCGTTTGGACATAGCCCTGGGAGTCAAAAAATCTTTTAATCGTCGCCCAAATTGAGAAAATTTTTCCCGTATCGATCGTTTGATGGCGATACCCCATCGGCCGATAATCTTTGGGTTTAAACCTCTTAAAAAGGTTGAATAGCATATTCTGACCCTAAAGCCCTCTCTGACGCTTTACAAGCGACACCTCTAAGCCTTATGACATCCCTGTGAAGTCCACCACCCGGTCCATTCGCGCACTCAAAGGCACCCGCCCCATCGTATGCCTCACCGCCTATGATGCGATAACTGCACGAATTGCCGACCAGGCCGGCGTTGACCTCATCCTCGTGGGCGACTCCCTCGGTAACACTGTCCTCGGCATGGACGACACCGTTGGCGTCACCCTCGAAATGATGGTCCACCACACGGCCGCCGTGGTTCGCACTAAACCATCCGCCCTCGTCATCGCCGATCTTCCCTTCGCCCTCGCGCACGAGCCTTTTCCAAAACTTCTTAAATCCTGCCGCGCGCTCATGCAGAATGGTGGAGCTCACGGAGTAAAAATTGAAGGTGGTGCGACACTCGCCGTTTCCATTCTTAAATTAGTCGATGCCGGCATTCCGGTGATGGGTCACGTTGGTCTCCTGCCTCAACGCGTTCACTCCACCGGTTACAAACGCCGTGGATTAAATCCTGCCGATCAACAAAAGATTTTAATTGATGCGCAATCCGTCGCCGCTGCGGGCGCCTTTAGTATCGTGATTGAATGTGTGGATGAAAAATTTTCTCAGCAACTGACTGAGTCTCTCGAAATTCCCACGATTGGCATCGGCTCAGGTAAGGGATGCGATGGACAGATCCTCGTCATCCATGATTTACTCGGACTCACCTCCAACCCTCCTCCCTTTGTTAAACCCGAAGCTCAGTTACACCGCGACGCTGTTGCCGCCGTTCAACGCTGGGCTAAAAAAGTACGTAAACCAGGAATAAAAAAATGAACTGCGTCGTCTTTGGTGCCGGTGCGTGGGGCACCGCCTTTAGTTTACACTTAAGTCGTCAAGGCCACACGGTGACGCTCGTGCCTCGTCGTATCGAGCAAGCCCTCGAACTCGCGACCACGCGTGAAAATAAAGATTACTTGGCCGGATATAAATTACCTCTCTCCATTCAAATCGGACTCGAAGCTGTGCCCGCGTTAATGGATGCGGACATCGTATTCCTCGCCTACCCGTCCAAAGGTCTCGCGGATTTACTCAAACAAATCGGCCCTTCTATTAAATCATCGGAAACCGTGAAGATGGTGGTTTCACTCACTAAAGGACTTGATCAAAAAACTTTAGAGCGTCCGTGCGAACAGATGTTACACGCCTTCGGAAAAATTCCCGTCGGCACACTCAACGGACCGAGCAACGCCCAAGAAGTAGCGCGCGCCCAGCCAACCGCGATGGTTCTCGCCTCCAATGCCAATGAAAAAACTTTAAGCGAAGTCCAAGCCGCCATCAGCGGACCTTCTCTTCGCACTTACACTTCAACGGATATCGCTGGTGTCGAAATCGGTGGTACGTTAAAAAACGTCTACGCCCTCGGTGCTGGATTATGCGATGGCTTGAAACTCGGTGATAATGCCAAAGCCGCCTTTCTGACCCGCGCTCTCCAAGAAATGATGCGCGTTGGCCAAGCGCTCGGCGGTAAAAGCGAAACTTTCCTCGGACTCAGTGGAGTCGGCGATCTGATGGCCACTGCCCACGGTTCCTGGAGTCGTAACCGCGCCCTCGGTGAAGCGATCGCTCGCAATGCCACACAGGCTTTAGCCGAACTCGCCTCACGTCGTGATGCCGTTGAAGGCCATCGCGCCACCGAAACGGTCAGCCGCTTAGCGAAGTCACGTAACGTCGACGCTCCTATTTTATTTTGTTTGAATAAAATTCTTTTTGAAGGTCTCGACGCTCGCGCCGGAGTCACCGCGCTCATGACTCGCGATCTCAAATCTGAAATATGAGTAATGGGGACGTAGTCACACGCCCCTCAGCCATTTCGGGTCAAGGTCTCTTCGCCACCCGTACCTTTTCGCCAGGTGAAATCATCGCACCCTACTTGGGAAAAGTTCTGACTTCTCGACCGGTAAAATCTTCGGAGTCATCCGCCACTTATATTTTAGAAATTAAACCCGGCCTCTGGATCGATGGATCCGATATCCAAAATCCCGCTCGTTCAGCGAACCACTCGTGTGAACCCACCGCTGAACTCGTGTTGAATGAAACCGAAACCTTCGCCAATCTCCGTGCGTCATCTCATATTCTGCCGGGTGACGAAATAACCTTTGATTACGGCTTTTCGTTGTCGGAAAGCCTTTTTAACCCCTGTACATGCGGAAAAATGAGCTGCCCAGGGAAAATCATCGCCGAACCACTGCGCCCCGCCCTCCGGCGCCACCTGCGTTTTATACGTCGAAGGGATTGACCACCCTCCCTCCGAGCCTCACTTTTCGAACTTCTATTTATCTATACCCTTAAATGAAAAAAGTAGCCATTACTGAACTTGATCCTCGCCTGCAGAAGCAAATCGCTGCCGCCGATCAACAGCTCAAAACCAATCCTCAATACGCCGTGGAAGTTCTTTCCGGTATATTGTCGCGTAATGCTGGTTGCTTAGAAGTTCGTCGCTCGCTCCGCCGTGCTCAAAAAGCAGTTCTTGGAGTTAAAAAAGGAATGTTCGATGGATTACTCGGAGGTAATGCCGACAAGGCAGCCGAAAAAGATCCTCTCGCTGCGATCCAAGCCGCCGAAGATACCTTCGCGAAAAAGCCTGGTGATATCGGTGCTAATAAATTACTCGCCGCGGCTGCGCTCAAACTCGACTTCCCTGAGCTCGCTGCTTTCGCCTACGAAGAACTCACTCAAGTCGACGCCAAAAATGTTCAAAACTTTATCGACTTAGCGAACACCTGGATCATCGCACACGATTACGACGCGGCACTCAATGCTGCGGACGCTGGTTTGAAACTTTTCCCTGGAAATGGCGATCTCCAAGAATCCGTGCGTAAAGCCTCGGTCAGCAAAACAATGCGCAAAGGAAACTGGGAAGACAAAGGCGACTTCCAATCCAAACTTAAAGACAAAGACGAAGCTCTTCGCCTCGAACAATCCACTCGTACAGTTACCGATTCAGGTACCGCACTCGAACAAGCCGCCACACTCGCTGTTAGAATCCAAGCACAACCTGATAACCTCGATCTCTACCGTGAAATCGTTCGTCAATTCATCGGTGCGGGCGACCTCGATAGTGCCGTCGCTTGGTTACAACGCGGACGTCTGACAACGCTCGGCAAACAAGACTCTTCTCTGGAAAGTCAGGAAATCAGCCTCATCACTCAACGCTTTGAAAAGGTTTCCAAACTTCTTGCGGAAAAAGTTCAGGCAAATCCCGCCGACGCTGCGGCCGTGGCGGAACTCGCCAAGAACGATGCAGAACTTACCGCCTACCGACTACAAACTACCGCGAGCCTCGTGGAACGTTACCCGAACGACTACTCATTCCGTTTTGAATACGGCAACTTACTCCTCAATGCCGGTCGCCTCGACGAATCGATTCAACAATTACAGTATGCCCAACGTAATCCAAAATTCCGCCAGGCCTCCATTCTCGCCATCGGCAAAGCTTTCACGGCTAGTTCTAAATTCGATTTAGCCGTCGATCAATTCAACTTAGCTAAATCTGAATTACAGGTAATGAATGATCTTAAGAAAGAAGTCATTTACGAACTAGCGAGTGCCTTTGAGAAAATGGGTCGTACCAAAGAAGCGATGGAAGAATTTAAAGCGATTTACATGGCCGACTCCGGATATCGTGATGTTTCGAAGAAAATTAACACCTTCTACGACAGCCAAAAAGGTCCCGCCTCATAATTTTGTTTTGTATTTTTTGTTAAGCAGGAGAATACTACCGTTTCCTTCTTGCTGCTCATATGTCTCTGACTCCGTTTAAAAGCCTTCTCATTGCCGACGTCGGCATCAGCATGGGCGATGAAGGTAAGGGTCGAGTCATCCCCGAAATTGTTCGCGAACTGCAACACCTCACGGGTCGCCGCGATGTCGTGGGCACCGTTCTCAAAGTTAACGGCGGCGCAAACTCAGGCCACACGGTCGCTGGACTTAAATTAAATCTTTTACCCGGTGGCGTAGCCGAACACGACGTCGGTTGCCTCGCACTGGGCTCAGGCGTCGTCGCCGACCCTCGTAAAGCCCTCTGGGAAGCTCTCCCAGTCGAAAAGCTTGGCTACCCGGTTCTCTCACGTCTCCTCATCGACGAACGTTGTATGGTGAGCGATATCTCGCACCGCATTCTCGATCTGGCTTGGGAAGATTACCGCGTCACTGTTCTCGGACAAGACGCACGTGGCTCTACGGGTCGCGGTATCACTCCCGCCTACGCTGATGAAGTCGGCCAGATGCAAATTTATTACTCAGAGTTTCTCGGAAATAAATCTGACTACGCCAAGCGTCTCTCGGCTCGACTCAACCGCGCCGCCGATATCGTCCAAAACGTTTGCAAACTCAGCCCCGAAAAATGGTCCACCCTTTTCACGAAACTTACTGAAGCCGAAATTCGTGCTAATAAAGGGGCGATCGATGCCGGAGTTTTCACCGTCGCTGAATTCGATTTCACCCGCTTCGCCGGCTCACAACCTTTCACTTTTAATCATGAATCAGTCTTAGCTGCTTATTGGGAAGCAGGTTCAAAACTCGCTCACACTATTGGCGATGTTCGTGAACGCATTTTGAGCGATCTGTCAGCCGATCGCCGCATCATCGGTGAATTCGGACAAGCCTACTGGCTCGATAAACGCGCCGGCTTCGCTCCTAACGTTACTGCCTCTCACACTTACACTCCTGAGTTCTTTCAATCCGCCGGTATTCCCGTTCAAGCAATTCACACGGTGGGTTGCTGCAAAGCATACGATACCAAAGTAGGCACGCACGTCTTCATCACCAAAATGGAAGAGTCGCACCCTCTCCAACGTGCCCTCGCTAAATTAGAATTTGGTACCAGCACCGGCCGTCAACGCATGGTGGGGTGGTCCGACCTCGTAGAAAAAGCCGACACCCTACGTTACGGTGGTTTCGATGATTTAGTGCTCAATAAACTCGACGCTCTTTCACCGCACGGAGAATGGACCGGCGGAGATCTCCAACTTTGCACAGGCTATCGCGATAGTTCTGGAAAAACCCATTTAGGAGTGCCCCGTAATGACGCCGTGCGTCGCACCCTCACGCCAATCTACGCTACTTTACCAGGTTGGAAGTCAGATATCTCCAAAGTGCGCTCCTGGGCACAACTTCCAGCCGAAGCTCGTCGCTACGTCTCATTTACCATGTCCGAAATGGTCCGCCTCGCCTCACGCGGACATACCCTGAAGTCTCTGCCTAATTTAAGATATATCGGAGTCGGACCTGACCCTGATCAAATTATTTCCGACGTGCCTGCGACATCGGAATTAATTAAGCAGTAATTTATCCCTTGATATACGGGAGGAAAATAAGTCCCGCAATCAGGAAGTAGATAACCAATCCGGTGACGTCGACAATCGTCGCTACGAATGGCGCGGCCGCTTTGGCAGGATCAAATCCGAATCGTCGTAAAATAAACGGTAACATCGCGCCCGATAAACTTCCCCATAATACTACCCCAATCAACGAGAAGAAAATAACGAGTCCTAATAAGAACCAATGTTCACCATAGCCGGGTGTGCTACCACAAAGATTAGGGAAGAAAAAGTGCCAAATCGCAATACGGGCAAAGCCGATGGTGCCTAAAATAACTCCGAGCCCCAGACCGCTCGTGATTTCCCGACGGAAGACCTTGAACCAATCCTTTAAATTAATTTCAGCCAGAGCCATCGCACGAATTACTAAAGCAGAGGCCTGTGATCCAGAATTACCACCCGATGAAATAATCAGGGGTAAGAATAAAGATAAAACGACCGCCTTCTCAATCGCACCTTCAAAAAAACCCATCGCCGTGGCGGTAAACATTTCCCCAATAAATAAAATCACAAGCCAGCCCGCCCGTTGACGAATGAGCTGTGTTAAGGGTGTATCTAAGAGAGGTTCTTCCGGCACTTCGACTGCACCCAAGAACGCGATATCTTTTGCGGCCTCTTCGCTCGCCGTCTCTAAAACGTCGTCCACCGTCACAATACCCAACACAATCATATCCGCATTAACCACCGGAATGATGGTGCGAGAGTGCTTACGGAATAATTTTACGGCATCCGTCTGTGAGTCGGTAACTTTTAGGTAAATGGGAGGGGCCGCAGGTAAATCCGACACCTTAGAGGCAGCATCGGCCGTAAAGATATCACGAATCCGGTGCACGCCTAAGAGTTTACCTGCCTCATCCACCGAGCAAACCACGTGAACGTAATAAACATCCTTCGCCCGTTCTTTAACGTAATCGAGTGCTTGTTGAATCGTCCAATTCTGACGAATCGAAACAAACTTCGTCGTCATCATTCGACCCACACTATTCTCGGGATAACCTAAAAGCTGTAAGGCCACTCGCTGCTGCGCTGGATCGAGTAAACTCAATAAGCTAACGGCATGCTCGGGACATTCTTCGAGGAAGGCTGTGCGGTCGTCATCCGACATCGCATTTAAAATCGATGCCGCATCTTTCTCACCCAACGCTCGAATTAAATCTTCTTGGTGATTGGGATCAATGTATTCAAAAATTTCCGCGGCGACCGTCTTCGGTAATAAACGAAAACTCACGGCCATCTCGACGGGCTCTAAATGCTCGAGTAAATCAGAAGCGTCCGCATGCGGTAAACTCACCAACAATTGACGTATCCCCTGGAAGTCACGCTTCTCAATAAGGAGATGGACGTTCTCAATATGCTCTGGAGTTGCCGTCATGCAAAGAATGTGCCATTGATGTCGAGACTTGGGCAAACCCTAAAATTGATTTTTACCACTTCGTCACCCTCCCGCCATGCAACATAATTTTGCACTCCCCCTCTGGTCACTCGTCGACCAACGTAAAATTGAATTAGGTAAATCAGATATGCGTGGCTTAGCCAAAGAACTGGGTCGCTGGCTTAATCATAATTTTGATATCGATCATCAAGGGACCGCCATCGAAGAACCCACTGATCTTACGGGTTTTGCTGAACCTATACTCGTCATCGCAGGCGTCGAACAAGCTAAGTGGCCCACGATGGTTGCCCTCGCCCAAAGCAAGAAGACCCAACTTTTCGTGGTGCTGGTTAATGAAGCCGGACAGTTCACCCTAAAGGAACTAATCTTGCCCGAAGGTTAAGCGGGGTGTCGACCAACGGCTTAGTTTTTCGCTTCCCGCACCAACCGCTTTAATAAAACGGTCGCGTCCCCCGCTCCCTGGTCGAAATTAAAGAAGACGTCCCCGCCCGAGTCCTTACCGATTTCAATGCCGTTATTATACTCCTTAATATCCAGAATCTTGTTCAGCTTGAAATTTATATTTTTATATTCGCCGTTAAAAATTACCCGTTGGTCCGTAAAAATCGCCGTCCCGCTATCAATTTTAGTCAACTGATCCTTAGTCTCGCGCTGCACGTCGTAACTCCCCACCCGATAACGCAAACTACCGAAGATTTTAATACTCGAAGAAAATCCGCCATAATTTCTGCGGACCACCGTGCGCTTCACCAATAATAAATTCACGGGCTGCATCCAAAAACACACCTCACTCCCCAATTCGAGATTACAATCAATCGGAGTTAATTTTCCTTTCAGTAACTCGAAATATTTTTGGGCCCGATTAAACGATGTCTGAATCGCAGGATAATTCGCTAAACGTAAATCTAAATCCGTGGTGAATTGATTAAAAACCCTAACATTCTCCGGCGAAATAATCGCATCTTCATCCACCGTCTCACACAAGTATTTAAGCTCCTGCGTTAATACTTCACCCCAGATAATCGTATTGAGACTATCCATCACACTACTGGGCAAGGGAATACTCTGCGCGAGGGTTTTGATTTTTTCTCTTTTTTCCGAATACTCCCCAGTCGCATTCAAAATAGCCTGAAAAGCTTTTTTATAATATTCCAAGAAAACTTCTTTCTGCATTTCGTGGGCCCTCTCCTGCTTTACCCCGAAACTGACCATGAGATTATTTAAATTAATTTTCTCCTCGGTGGTGAAAAGATGATCCTCTAAATGAGCCTGCACCATCAAAAGATACCACGCCTCTAACTCTTTTTTGCAGCGACGATATAAATTGGATCGGGTCGCTTGATTGATTTGCTCAATATCAGCTACGGTTAACTGACACTGCTGGTGAGCCGCCGTTAACTTATCCCATAACATCGCTAACATCATCGGCTTGCTCTCTCGGGAGAGTAGCTGATCCCATAGATTGGGGGATTTTTCTTCCGGACGCGGAAAAGGTAATTTCCAAATTTTTTGCGTATTCACTAACTCATAAACCAGTTTCCAAGCCGTCATCCCCGGACGCCAGAAAAAATCCGTTTCCATCAGCTGGCCACTGGCAATGAGACTCGGAATTTCTTGAACGTTAAACTGTCCAATCTCCTGCCCACTACGAGCAATATGTACACGGTCGGCTACCATACTAAACTAATAAAATTCTAAAAGATTTAATCAAGTTTTGGTTTAGTACTCACTCACCCTTCTTCACTTCCCCACCCTTTTTTATGGCCTTGCCCGGCGTTACGATGACGGGGTGAATTTTTTTACTCAGGGCCTTTAACTCACTCATTATCGAAGCAAACGCAGGGTCCTTCGCCAAATTCTTTAGTTCCTGTGGATCATTATCGTGATCATACAGCTCCATACCCTTCTCTCCATTTTGCCACTCGGTAAATCTCCAACGTTCAGTTCTCACACTGTAACCCTGTACCTTATCTTTGCCCTTGGTCACTGTTTGCGTATAGGCCGCTCGACTCCAGGGCGCATCAGCGTTCGCTAACAATGGACGTAAACTGACACCCTCTAGTCCATCAGGGGCTTTCACTCCCGCTAAATCTGTCAAGGTGGGATAAATATCCACCAACTCAATAGTGCGCTTCGAGGCCTTGCCATTGGCTGCCGCTTTGGGTGTCACGATAATCATTGGCACCCTCGCCGCTTCCTCAAAACAGGTCTGCTTCATCCACAATCCGTGCTCACCTAAATGATAACCATGATCACTAATAAAAACGATAATCGTATTATCCGCTAAACCTAATCGGTCTAACGCATCGACCACTCGACCAATCTGCGAGTCCACATAAGAAATCGTCGCGTGATAAGCGCGGCGGCATTCCCGCGCCTGCTCTGCCGTTACTCCGCGATAGGGCCACTTCACTCCCGTGTCCAAAGCTGCCGCGGGCACCGTCGATTTCCAATCTGGGGCAATCGGCGGTAGTACTTCGTTTTCCACTTTATACAGATCAAACCACTTCTTGGGAGCTACCCAGGGACAATGGGGTTTATAAAATCCAACCGCTAAAAAGAACGGCTTATCTTTATTCGCTTCTAATAACTTAATGGCCTCAGTCGCTACCTTGCCATCTGTATGCTCTTCATCCTTACCTGTAGGATCAGCGAGAAGTGACATCGATGAACCCAGCACAGTAGTCGGTGGATAAATTAAAATATCATTTTCCAATGCTGTCTTATCCAGACCAGCCGGATTCACGACCTGATTCCACGACGCTGGATCGTCCGGTCCACTGGTGCCGATATCCCCAGGATTTCCGTAGTGATAAATTTTTCCCACCCGTGCCGCAAAATACCCGGCCTTCATAAACGCTTGCGGCATCGTCACCACATCCGGCATACCCTGACGAAAATGATAAGCTAGATCCATGACCTTCGTGGTATCTGGACGTAACCCTGTCATGAACGAGGCCCGACTCGGAGCACACCAAGGGAACTGACAATAGGCCCGATCAAATTTCACCCCGCGCGATGCTAACTTATCTAGATTCGGCGACTTCACAAACGGATGACCATACGCACCCAAATCATTATTCATATCATCCGATACAATAAATAAGACATTCATTTTTTTGTCCGACTCCACCGCCCATCCCAGAGTCGCCATTAAAAATAAAGCTAACAAGGTTCGCATAGATTTTATCTACCACATTCTACGTCCAACGACCAGCCAATGTTCTGCCCTATTCCTGCGATTATTTATTTTCTAATTGTAATCGGTAGGGGTGCGACTGCGTCGCGTCCATTCACTACCCCTTGCCAACGTGTCCCCGTGTCACCTTGTCCCCTAAACTAAAACCCTCCTACCAAATAATCGACCTTACTAATAGTGGGTAAATCATCATATTTTGCAGCAACCGCCGCGTATTCCACCTTCTTAAATAGTATCGATGCCATACGCATTTCGGGTAAAATTTCAGGGACCTCAGCCTTCTTTGGGACAATCTGCTTATACGGCCAAGGCTTACGTGGCACATCAAGATAAGGTAGAAGGTAATCAAGAGCGATCGCGATGCATCGTCCGTCCTTGGTTTTATAATTCCATAAATCAACCCCCACGTACTCACCCATAATCGCCAAACTGGTGAGCGCCTTCAAATTAAACTGCGAGTAGCTCAAACTATTCGTACGAGATAACTCCAAAGGTTGTTTTCCATCGAGCTCAATCTGCAACGCGATGCGTTTCTCTTTCGCACGTTCTAAAAATTCTTTAGCCACGTCCGTCTGACCCACATGCAATGCCCAGCGAACAATTTGGGCATCATAATGCGTTCCGTGATTATTCTTAGACTCCCCTTCTGCTTTTCCTAATTCACCTTTCAGCATCCACTCGAAAAAAGTCTTAAACCAAACTTCCGCCGCTTCACGTTCACCGGCCTTCCAGGCTTTCGAATTCACAAAGAAAGCCGTTGCATCCGCGGCCATAGAAATGTGGCGCCCATCCATCATTCCCGTGAACCGACCCGTCGACTCACCTCTCACCCCTTGCGAAAATTTCATGTGCGGATTCATTTTAGTTTTTTCATCCACAAACCACACCCGGATCTGCTCCACCGCCTTCGCCCCATATTTTTCATCCCCCGTAAAATAATAAGCTAGTCCAAGAGTCTTCATGCGACGTGCCAGAGCCAACACGCGGGTATCATCCGCAAAATCAGGGTTCTTACTCTCGGGATTCACTTCACCATCTTTACGAATATAGGGTAGACCATCATTGGTTTTCGGATTCGGCCAATAGTACGGTGCTAAACTTACGTAGTCGCGAATATCACCTGTTGGACTAGCTACTTTTTTATCCGTCACCGTGAGCGGCTTATCATCTAAAAATTTATCCGCTTCCTTGGTTAAACTTTTTAAAACTGCCAGCGCCGCCTTGTCACCTTGAGCAATCAACGCCTTCGTCTTCTCTAAGGCACCAGGACGATAACCATAATAAGTAGATGTCATCACCGGCACTGGAGCCACTTCGGCAGCCACAAGCCCAACCGACATCCATAATAATGCAAAAAACTTCATAGTATTTATGTATATCTTAAACACCCCTTAAACACAAATGTTCCTTAGCATCTCCCCTTGTCACCGTGTCCCCATGTCACCTTGTCCCCTCAGTGAGCTTTGCTCACTGCCACAACACCGGCTGCGTAATCGCAATATTACGGCGCACTTCTAAATCGGTTGGATCAGTCGGTAACTTCTTCCATAGCTCAATATATTTGGGCTCATTATAGGCCAGCCCCGCAAAGAGTAATGCTGGCTGACGCGAGGGCCAACCATCCCAGGACATGACATCAGGCGGCTTCGGCCAGCTCGATTTATCCGCTAGATACGGATACAACCAAGCGGCCGCCTTCTTAATACTGCGTCCTTCTGGTCCTTCATAGTTCCAAAGATTTTCCTCAGGCGTCGATAAGACCTTACATAAAGCCACCATATTATCTAATTGGAAAATGGAATAGGCATAAGGCTTAGTACGAGCCGTCTCACGCGGAAAACTTCCGTCAGCCGCCATCTGGTCAGCAATAAAGACCTCCTTAAATTTCGTCCGACTTTTGGCTAAGGTTTCTTTGTCGCCGACGAAATCTGCAAACACGGCCACTTGTAAAAAGTAAGCCACCGCGTGATTATTTTTCGTAAGACCTTCTTCAATTCCATGCTTGTGTGTTAACATCCAAGTATTGAGTTCACCAAACCAAGTGCGGAGTGACTTGGCTAACTCCGGATCAAAGGTTTTCGACTTTTCCAAGGCCTTGATGGCCACCGGAACCTCTACTAAATGGAGTCCATCAATCACCCCCGTCTTTGAGCCAGTGTGACGACCAGGAATCGCCTGCGTAAAAGCTAAATGCGGATTCATCCGCGTCTTCGCATCAACGAAGAACACTTTCAATAACTCGGCCGCCTTCACCGCATACTTGTCATCACCCGTCACCTTGTAAGCGGCAGCCAAGGACGCTACGGCGTCTTTAATTGTTCGCATGGCCATCCGATGTGCCACGAAATTATCAGGATTCGTCTGCCCATCACGATTCATGTAAGGCAAGCCATCAGGCTTCGAGGGATCGGGCCACCAGTAGTCACCATTCGAATAAAAATCGTTCGGCGTTCCCGGTGAATACTTCGCCACATCCGAGGTAATCGTCAAAGGCTTCTGACTCAATGCCACATCGGCCAACTTTAAAATACGCACGCGGTCATGCTGACCCACATTAATTTCAACCTTACTCGCTGCGGGTGTACTCGGAGCGCTCTGTGCATTACAAGCGGTGAGGCCCGACAGCGTGAATAATAAAACCGATGTGAATTGATGCAGGGTTTTCATTGAATTACTTTTTGAGAGTTAAGTACTGAGTTTCGAGGTCAGCACTAGACAAACTAAAGACCGCTTGGGTTCCCGATAAACGTGCCTTAATAATAGCCCGTCCATTATAGAGCTGAACGGCACGCGAACCTGTCGATGTCCCTAAATTATCCATCAGTTCAGCATCCCCCAACTTATCAAAGCGAACGAGCGTTGCAGCATCCAGACAGGGCACACCGTTGGCATCGAAAATCTTCGCCTGCAATGTTACCATACCATCCTTCCGCTCCAACTCAGTGAGAGCCAACTTAGACGGCTTGCCCCACGCCGCACTTTGATAGCCGACTTTAATCTCATCCGAAATTTTCTCCTTAACTGCTATAGCTTTCACCTGATTGGGACCTTCCTTTAATACGACACTCCAACGTAAACCGGCCGCCGGATAATCTTGGCTGTTGCGTTTCTTCACGCCCATGGATTTTCCATTCACCATCAATTCAACCTCGGAACAATTGGAATAGACTCGAATCTCTTTTGCCTCTCCAGGTTTGCCCGAACGGGTCTGCCATTCATGACCAAATAAACGGATCATGGGTTTGTCCGACCAGAAACTTTGGAAAATATAATAGGACTCTTTAGGGGTTCCATCGCGCTCAATTAAACCTTTTTGATTCATCCGTGGCACTGGATTCTCTGGACGTAATGGCGTGGAAAAA
Source organism: Opitutales bacterium (assembly GCA_016463705.1). Lineage (GTDB taxonomy): Bacteria > Verrucomicrobiota > Verrucomicrobiia > Opitutales > UBA953 > UBA953. The sequence goes on from JAEMQU010000014.1 coordinate 43,524, forward strand.
TCTTTGAAGATCCACTGCGCAGCCCCCGTCAGATTGGGCATCGTCTCCTGCTCTTTTAAATGCCAATCAAAGAGATTCGCCATGTAACTCTCCGACCAATCGCCATCCTTCGACATACGTACCTTACCGCCCGTGCCCTTATAGTCTTTTCCTTTTTCAGCAGCACCTTGGCCGACATCAATTTTTTCTACCATCGATTCTGGATCTTCGGCAAAGCGTCGGGCATGACTGTCACCACCCCACTCGGCATGGAAGAAGTGCTTAACTTTAGCTATCCACTTTTCGGTTTCAGATTTATATTCAACATAACGACCCCGATACCAACCTGCCCAAATGCTCGGCGAATAAACATCCACAATATCGCTACAGAAATCACAGCGACGGATAGTCGTTACGCGTGAAGGGTCCAATTCATGAGAACGGTCATTCAATACTTTCATGAATGCCCTAATGCTTTCTTGATACACCTTTTTTTCCTGAGTTTCAAAATCTCCGGTCCAATCATTCTCATTACCTAGGCCCCACATAATAATTGATGGGTGATTGTAGTGCTGATCAATCATCGCATCTAGCATATCTAAACATTGTTTCTTGTAGCGTTCGCCGCCCAGGCCCCCACGACACCAGGGAATCTCTTCCCACGCGAGTAATCCTAACTCATCACAAAGTTCTAAAACCAAGGGAGCCTGTTGATAGTGACCCAGGCGAATATAGTTCGCTCCCATGTCCTTAACCATCTGCATGGTCTTGCGCACTTCTTCATCCGGCACCGCTGCCGCTACGCCCGCATGGTCTTCATGATAATGCGTTCCTTTTAATAATAAACGCTCTCCATTTAATTTAAACGGACCGTTAGCCACCCACTCAAAAGTGCGGACCCCAAAACGCTCCATCACCACTTGCTCACCATGAATGGATTTGATAACCGTCTTTAATTGATAAAGGTTCGGACTCTTGGGTGACCAAAGGCTTGGCTGCTTCATCGTAAAAGTAGTCAACTCTTGTTGATTAGCCCACGGAGCTATTTTTTTGCTAAACTTTTCGATGACCGCTCCCGCTGGGTCTATAACCTCCATCGTTACCTCAACCTCATCCTTCAAAGCAGTCGGATTTCTTAGACGTCCTGAAACCTTAACGGTTGCTACACCGTTCTCTAATGTAGGCTTAACATGCACGCGCGCCAAAGAGACGGCCGGTAAATATTTTAGATATACATGGCGATAGAGTCCGCCGTAACGATTAAAGTCACTGAGGTCTGAAGGAATCGACTCCGCATCGCGCGAATTATCACAAAGTACCGCTACAGGCACTTCACCTTTCGCACCCTTACGGGTTAAAGATTTTGTCGCGGCATCGGTGATATCGACTTCCCACTGATCATACCCGCCTAAGTGCTCACCTACTTTTTGGGTGTAGACGAAAACCTCGGATCTCTGACCGGCGCCATCAAAATGTAAAATAGTTCGTCCGTTTGGATACGGATTATTGATTTTCAACTTCGTGCGATACCAACCTGGGCCTTGATAATAACGAACGTCCGGATCCACCGAATCACGTCCATTAAAACAATGCGGCAACGAAACACCATTCCAAGTGACGTTGTCGGAGGCCGCCTCGCCGCGCCAAACTTCCCAGGCGCTGCCGAGCGATCCCTGATAATACTCCCAACCTGTCGAGAGACGTTGGGAATTTGTTTCAACCGCTTGGGCCGTACCAAGCAATGCAACCAACATTAAGGCATTAAGCATCGAGCGCATAGTCCCTCCTAATTGACTGATTTTGAGAAAAAGTAAATACCTGCCTCGGGTAGGGGCGGCTGACCCTATCCACCCCTGTAAATACTGGGTCGGGGCGGCCCAGCGTGGCGTCCTAGCCTCCCCCTTGTCA
>JAEMQU010000025.1:0-7819 GCA_016463705.1 Opitutales bacterium
TCTCGAGGATTATTTTTCTTTTTAGGAAGGACGGGTTCGTCGGAATTAATTTCTTCAACGGGCGCGCTTTGAATTTTGAATGAATTGGTTTCGACTAACTTAAGTCGGTCGCGGAGTTTAGGATTCATTTTAGCGCGGTCCTCATCCGTAGTCACATCACCATCAAATAAAACTTTTCCAGAAGCATCCTTAATCACAGCATGCTTTTTACCATCACGCTCATCAATCGCTACCGTGCCATCGCGATCCGATGCCACACTGTTGGATGAAACAGAGGCACCATTACCAAAGCTGAAGGAAAATGATTTTGATTTCGACTGCAGTGCGGGTGCTTGCGGTGCAGGAGCTGACTTCTTTTCAGGTGCAGCTTGTGGTTGTGCTTGAGGCGGTTGGGGTACCGCCATGCTACGCCGACGCATTTCATTGAATTGCTGAACGATTTCGGGCGGAAAGCCCTGCATGGGATCCTGATTAAACTCAAAGGTCTGCCCATTAATCGTAATTCCCATTCTGGGTGGTACTACCACTTGGGGCGCCTGAGCAGGAGCAGCTTCTTCCGCAGGTTTTACATCGGCCTTCGGGGCAATCGACTTCTTAGCTTTAGGTGCAGCGGATACAGGCGCATTGCGTGAACCTAATTTTAAATCGACGTTCACAACTTCGTCTTCGCGCACGGCGACAATCTTTACGACGTCACCCGGTTGACGCATACCAATCAACGCACGGAATTGTTCAGGGTTCACTAAGACCTGATCATCCAGACGGACTAAAATATCATCTTCAGCCAACACACCCATCGAAGGGCCTTTGGGGTCCACGAAGGCAACCATCACACCCACACCTGGGGGAACGTCTTTAGAGGTCACCCCGCGTCGCGCGAGTTCGGTGACTACTGCCGGACTAATTCCCGCATACGCCGTCGCAGCCGTCGGTTTTACTTTCGCAGCGGGCGCCTGTGGTGCGTTTTCATTTTCTTGAGCGACCAGTGGACCAACCAAGCCGGCGAGCATCAACATGTGCAATGGAATGTGGCGTAGAGAGTTCATAGTTTAATAAATAAGCGTCGGTGGATAAATTTTTTGTTTAATAAGTTTCGACTGGGATGAGCGCTAATTGCTGAGCAGGACGGTAATCAATCAGCTGCGTATTATTTTTAGTATCGGCCCAGTGGGTGGTATTATTCCAAAGCAAGCGGACTGGACGGGCATAAGATCCGTCGGATAATTCTACGGGCGAAAGGATATCCACTGCGGCAGGTGATTGTTCGGCACTGACCAGTTGATACTCGGGCGATAAAGAATTCGATTCGTTGCGACTGAAAAGAAAAACTCCGACGAGGCAGGCGGCAGTGGCCAAGGCGGAAGACATCCAAAGAATAATATTTTTCTTAGGAGCGGCTGGACGCGCGGGAGTCTGCAAAGCGCGAGCGATTCCGGCAGCCACCGAGGGACCGGGGGAGCGTGGGCGCAGCGAGCGGAGCGCTGATTCAATTTCGTTATAATCTTCAGACATAAGTGCGGGCGGAGATGAGTTTGCGAAGGGCCTCCATGGCATAGCGCCACCGAGAGGCTGCGGTGTTTGGAGAAATCGATAATTGTTCACCGATTTCGTCAAAAGTGAGGTCTCCCCATATTTTTAGTACAACTACCTCGCGTTGCTCGTTGGGGAGTTGCGGCAGTGAATCAGTGAGGGCTTGGAGGCGCGGGTCGGCTTCGGGCTCAAACCAAGTCATCGTATCACTATCAGCGAACACCTTTTGTTCGCGGTGTGAGCGACGATCGGTGCTGCGGTATAAATCGAGGGCGGAGCGGCGGATGGAGGTGACGACGAGGGCGTTGGGGTTTCCCGGGAGGTGGCGTTGGTTTTTCCAGAATCTAATAAAGGCCTCTTGTAAGACATCGTCCGCATCGGCATCGGACCTGGTCCATTGACGCGCAATGAGGCGAAGTCGGGCGCCGTTTTCGGCGAACCAGACCTTCCAGTCTTGAGCTGAATGTGCGTCGGACATTGGGGGTTTACTTAGAGGGTAGCGGGGCAAAACAGGTTATCTGTCTATATTGTCACTTTATTGAGACAGACTAAAGGGTCAAAGCAGTTGCGAAATTCAAAACTTTTAACATTTATAACCCAATGTCGAATTTACCCCAAAATAAGGACAATGCAGGCTTAGTGAGGTCTGTAATTCGCTGGTTTGACTCCGATTATATCCCCGAGGGCGCCGAAAGTTTTCGAAGTACCCCAAAACAGATCGATTGGCCCCGAACCATCCCCTTCATTATTCTACACTTAGGATGTCTGGGTGTGATCTGGGTTGGGGTGAGTCCGCTCGCCGTGTGGTTAGCCGTCGGACTCTATTTTTTCCGCATGTTCGCGATCACCGGATTTCTCCACCGTTATTTCTCACACAAAACTTATTCAACCTCACGCGCTTTCCAATTTATCATGGCACTGTGGTGCTCGCTCGCTGTGCAACGCGGCGCACTTTGGTGGGCGTACACTCATAGACATCACCATAAACATTCCGACGAAGAAGATGATAAACACTCTCCAGTGGTCGATGGATTTTGGTGGGCCCATATTGGCTGGATCACCAGTAAGAAAAACTTCCCGACCGATTATTCTAAAATCACTGACCTCGCGAAATATCCTGAGCTCGTTTTCCTGAATCGTTTCGACACCTTAATCCCCATTTTATTTGCGGGGTCACTTTATGGCCTCGGGGCATATCTCGGAGCTCAAGGCGTCGACACTTCGGGTGCACAATTACTGATTTGGGCCTTCTTTATCTCTACGACGGTTTTATTTCACGGCACTTCGTGTATTAACTCTCTGGCTCACGTGTGGGGAACAAAAAGATTTAAAACAACCGACGACGAATCGCGTAATTCTTTCATCCTCACTTTAATTACGCTCGGCGAAGGCTGGCATAATAACCACCACCGCTATCAAGCCACCACCAAACAAGGTTTTTACTGGTGGGAGTTTGATCCGACTTATTATTTATTAAAAATGCTTTCGTGGACGGGTTTAATTTGGGGCCTCAAAGGCGTGCCTGAATCCATTTACGAGGAAGCTGAAAAAACTAAAGCCGAAAGCCAGCAGCGTGCGTGAACGGATAGCGATTATCGGATCCGGTATTAGTGGATTGGGCTGTTTAAGATTTCTGCACAGCACGCACGATATTTCACTCTTCGATTCTGACTCTCGACCTGGCGGACATGCGCATACCATCGACGTCAAAGACCCGGTGACCGGCGCAGACTTGCCCATGGATACGGGGTTCATGGTTTTTAACGAGGTCACCTACCCTCACCTCTGCCGACTTTTTAAAGAGCTGAATGTAGCGTGGAAAAAAACGGCTATGTCTTTTTCCGTGCGCAACGACCTGCTCGGTCTCGAGTGGTGCGGTTCGTCACTGAATCATTTATTTGCTCAGCGTAAAAATCTTTTGAGCTTACGTTTCTGGAAACTACTTTTGCAGATTAATAAGTTTAATAAATTAGCCCATCAAGCCTGGCAAACACCTGAAGCCGAAAACACATCGCTGGGTGAGTGGTGTAAGCAAAACAATCTGGGTGATGACTTTTTGCAGTGTTACTTAATTCCGATGAGTTCGGCTGTATGGTCGACCCCGCCCGAAAAAATGCTGACCTTCCCCGCCGCCACTCTGATGCGGTTCTTCTACAATCACGGCTTTTTAGGCCTCAATACGCAACATCAGTGGATCACGCCCGTGAATGGATCACGCACCTACGTGCAAGCACTTCTTAAAAAATATTATGTGAAGAAATATTTAGGTGAAGCAGTGATATCGGTTAAAAGAAAAGCTCAAGGGGTCGTCCTAACTACAGCTAAAGATGAATATGAATTTGATCGGGTTATTTTTGCCTCTCACGCCGACCAATCACTCAAACTATTAGAGGATGCGGACGAGACTGAAAAAGCTTTATTGGGTACATTTCAATATAATCAGAATCTGGCGATTGTGCATACTGATTCCAGTCGCATGCCCAAAGCTAAGTTAGCCTGGTCGGCCTGGAATTATCATAACTGGAATTCACAGGGGCAGCGTCGTAACTCAACCCACTACTGGATGAATAGACTTCAAGGACTTACCCCCAACGAGAATTTCTTTGTGACGATTAATCATCCTGAGCAGATAGACTCTCAGAAAATCATTAAGAAAATCCCCACCGAACATCCTCTCTTTTCCATGGAAGCGGTGGCGGCCCAAGGTCAGATGCAGTCGCTCAATGAAAGGCCTCAAGCGAAGGTTCATTTCGTTGGAGCGTGGCAGCGCTACGGATTCCACGAGGACGGATTATGGTCGGCCCATCGCCTCTGCAGTTACTTGCTCGGACGTGATGCGTGGACGGCCTAAATTTTTACGTCAGGTACCTTGTGTTCAAAACCCTGAGCGACAAAAAGTAAGGCGGGCTGCATGGCGACTATTTGCGCAACGAAACGATCTGGGATGCGCTCGAGTCGGGTATTATAAAACGTCGTCACATCGTTTGCGTAATTTCTCGCGAGGGCGATGCGATCTTCTGTCTCCGTTAAATTCTTCATCAGCGCATTAAAACTCTCGTTGGCGATTAGTTCAGGATATTTTTCGATGATGGCTTTGAGTCCAGGAACTAAAGCAGAAACTTGATTCGTGCCCATGGACTGACCACGTAAGGTGGCGATTTCCGTTTGCACCTGTGCTTCATAATCACGCAGACCCTTTAAGCTCGCGATGAGGGGAGGAATTAAATCGGAGCGACGTTTCAGTTGCACATCGATGAGTGATTGTGCCTGTTGCACGCGATTGCGCAGTCCAATCAGGCTATTAAAGACCATCCAGACCCAGCCCGCAAACCAAGCGAAACTATAGATACTCACTCCAATGATTGGGCCCTTAAGATCATTCGGGGTGAGTAATGCTCCGATGCCCATTGCGGTAACTAGTCCTACTAAATTCCAAAGCACGTAGGCTGTAGCTTTGCCGGAACTAATATCTTTTTCTTTGCGATAGGTGATAATAAACATTTCCGCTAGGGGGTCTTCAACAATTTGAGGCGCTACGATGTCGGGTCGCTCACTGGCCCGACCACGGACAAACAAGGGCGTGCTAATCGGAAGGCCCGATTCATAAAATCGGCGGCGCCCTGTGGAGTCCATAATACTATCATCGGGCCCCATTGAATAGAGCGACTCTCCACGATGAGTCGTTTCGTTAAAGAGTGTGAGTGTTTCGCAGTCTGCCCCTTTGGGATGGACCCAGACATACCCAAATTCGTCTTTAATATAAAACCCCTTGTAGATACTATCGCTGGCAATGGTTGTCCAACCCCTGCGTAAAACTTGGCGAGTACTTGTGCGCCCTCTGCTGTCGGTATAAACTACTGTCTCCCAGCGCTGCCACTCCTCGTCGATACCCCAACTATAAACTACGCAGTCTTGATAACAAAATTTTGCGCGGATGGGTGTAGTTGAAATACAAACGCCCTCCACTTCTACTTCGCCGATAAATATTCCGAGAGTCTTGCTCGTGGGAGTATCATCCAACAAACGTCTTCGTCGGCCGGCCCGTAATCCCAAAAATAAAAAGAGCCCCGACAAAAAAGCCATAAAGACTAAGACTGCGGGGTCGACGGTTTGCACCCCCGCAGTGAAACTTATCACAAAAGGAAGGCAAGTGCGGGGAGTGGCTTGCGCTCTTATAGATTATCAGCAAATTTCTCATGATGGTGAGACTCTACGAAGCCAAGGTCATGCATGCGCGCTTATGGCCCAAGAAAAATAGCTTCACCCATAGTGTATTTTGCTGTGCGATTGATTTAGCGGACTGGGATAAAATCGGTGAAAAAACCTGGCTGATGGGTACGGGCGGACGGGCCCTGTATCAATTTCGAGACCAGGACTTCTTACCGAAAGATATTATTTTTCAACCCGAGGGGAAAACTCAGGCCTTTGGTGCGGATAACGATCGATTGGCGAGCCGCGTAAAATCATTCTGTGCATCCCAAGGTGAAGTGATTCCGGCGCACGCCCAAATCACCTTAGTAGCGATGCCGCGAGCCTTTGGAAAATCCTATAATCCCGTAATCTTTTTTCTGATTTCGTGGGATGGAGAACTACAGTGTGGAATAGCCGAAGTGAATAATACGTTTGGAGAAAGAAAAGCATGGTTCCTCGGTAGAGACTGCAAGCAGCAGAATGCAAACGGTGAAGCAGTTCTTAAACTACGCACGCCGAAGAAATTTTATGTATCACCTTTTTCGGGTCTAGATACTGAATTTGAGTTTACCCTAAAATCACCCGGAGAATCTCTTTGTGTCGGCGTAGATCATTATGAAGGCGGACAAAAGACCTTGATCAGTACTTGGACGGGTCGGTCTGTACCACTGACAGATAGTCGCCTGTGTTGGTTAACGATTAAAATACCTTTTCTCATTTTTAAAGTAATCGCCTTGATCCACCTACATGCGCTCAACCTTTGGTTAATAAAACGGCTTTCCTTTAAGCGAAAAGCCGATGACACTGATTTACAGCGCAACTTGCGGCACCCCTCTCCTGAAATCAGTAAACAAAAATGACCCAAGAAACTTTCATCACCGTGTCCGAGGCGATTAACCAAGGCGGCCTGATGCAGAAACTCGTTTTACGCACACTGGAGAAATTAAAAAACGGTCAGCTCATTATCACTCTGCCTAATCGAAAGTCATTTAAGATTGGGGAATCACTCAATCCCTCCTCGGTAGCGCAAATAAATATTAAAGATGATATTTTCTTTAAGCGTATTGTTTTAGGTTCGGACATTGGCTTAACCGAAAGTTATATTGCGGGGGAATGGGACTCACCCAATTTAACGGCGGTCATCGGATTTTTCATTCAAAATATTGATAATACCCCGGGGATGTCTGGCTCCGCGGTAAAAAATATCGCCCTCGGCGCTTTCCGTCTGGCCGATCGCTTGGAGCATTTATTGCGTCCCAATTCGCTGAAAACAGTACGGGATAATATCGCCGCACACTACGATGTTTCGAACGATTTCTTTAAATTATTTTTAGATGAATCAATGATGTATTCATCGGGCCGTTGGGATGGCTGTAAAACGCTGGCCGAAGCGCAGATTCAAAAAAATCGCGCCCTCTGCGAACAACTTCAGCTTAAATCCAGCGACCACGTGATCGAAATCGGTACCGGTTGGGGCGGTTGGGCGATACAAGCGGTAAAGAATTATGGCTGCCGCGTGACCACGCTCACTATTTCAAAAGCGCAATTTGATTTAGCCACTGAGCGAATCAAAGTAGCGGGTCTGAGTGACCGGATTGAAGTGCGGTTGGAAGATTTTCGAAATCACCAAGGCTCGTATGATAAATGTGTTTCCATCGAGATGATGGAGGCGTTGGGCCATCAATACTTACCTGAGTTTTGCGGGAGCGTAGGACGATTACTCAAACAGAACGGCATAGCGGCGTTTCAGTATATTACTTGTCCGGACAGTCGCTACGAACAATTCCGCAAAGGGGTAGATTTTATTCAAAAACATATTTTCCCGGGATCGCTTTTACTTTCCATCAATCGCGTCAACCAACTCATGACTGAACGCGGTGGCTTCCAGTTACATCGTCTGGAAGAATTTGGTTTGGACTACGCACGTACACTCGCAACCTGGTGCGATACCTTTGAGCAGAATTTAGACAAAGTTCGTGGGATGGGTTTTGACGAATTCTTCATCCGTAAGTGGAGACTCTACTTCCGCTATTGTGAAGCTGCATTTGCCCATCGAAATATCGGGGTAGTCCAAGCGGTGTACATTCGACCGAATTGG
>JAEMQU010000025.1:7919-11272 GCA_016463705.1 Opitutales bacterium
TTATACTTCACCAGAAAAAATATGAACACACGTCGAGCTCTCATTGGTTATTTTATTTTTGTCCTCATCGCGATGACTTGGGTATCGTGGTATGCTTGCACGGTGCCATCGACCAGCTCTCTGCCTGAGTACGCTGGCAAAGCACTTAATGTCGTCGGAGGTTATGTTACGGTGTGCAAAGAGCCGTGGGGTTTAGCGACGATGTTCGATGCGTATTTGGGCTTCATGGCCTTCTGGCTTTATATCGCCTGGCGGGAAAATAATAATTTTGTGCGCTTCGGCTGGTGGGTCGCGCTCATGTTACTCGGTAATTTCGCCATCGCGGGCTATGCGCTGAGATGTCTTTTAGGTAATGCAGATGAATCCGATCTCACTAAGATATTCTTCACTAAGAAATCCAGTTAATGAGTCGCATCGCTGACTGGTTTAAAAGAAAAGTTAAGGATCCCTTGTTGGCAGAACTCAAACAAGGCATTACCGCTAAAGAGTTAGCGCTGGCCTGTGCCGCAAGTTTGGCGATTTCGGTGAATCCATTTATTGGGACGACGACACTCTTATGTCTGTTGGCTGGAAAAGTTTTCAGGCTCAACCACGTGGTGATGCAGATTATCAATTATTTTAGTTATCCACTGCAGATAGTTCTCATTATTCCCTGGATTCGACTGGGGGAGAAATTAACCGGGGCGGAAGCCCAAGTAATTGAAATTACCCAAATGAAGGCAGTGTTCAGTCAGTCGTTTGTCGATTTTGTGACAAAATTTTGCCAAATGGGTGTACATGCGTTCTTAGGCTGGCTTGTTGTAGTTCCAGCGGCTACGTGGATACTTTACAAGATTCTCGTTCTTATCTTTAAACGCTTCATCACACGCTAAAATTAAAATGGTATTTAACCTCGTCATAGAATTTCTACGCCTCCTGTGCTATTCTTTCATCTTTTTCGCAGTCATTTGGTGGATTGCTAAGGAATTAGATAATTGGTCCATTGTGGATGCTTTTTGGGCTTATTTCTTTTCCATTCTGTGCATTCAGTACCTGATCACACATCCCTTTCGGTGGAATGACTCGACGACTATTTTAATCCTCTTGGTCCTGATATGGAGCTTCCGACTGGGTACGCACCTCGCTAAAAGAATTTTCAAAGATATCCGTCACGAAGACGGGCGTTACGTAAAAATGCGTCAGCAATGGGCCGATGCGTTGTATTCGAAAATGTTTCAGTTCTACATGATGCAGGGCCTAGTTTTAACTTTTCTTTGTACGCCCTTTATTTCATCTATTTTATATAGCGAAAAATCCCTCTTACCCATCCACTGGGTGGGCATCGTGGTCAGCCTCGTTGGTTTGGTGGGAGAATTCGTCGCCGATCGCCAATTAAAAAACTTTAAGTTAAACTCAGCTAAGGGCGAAGTTTGCGATACAGGGCTCTGGGCTTGGTCGCGGCATCCCAATTACTTCTGTGAATGGCTAGTCTGGGTCGGGTTTGCTCTGCTCAGTTACAATAACGATTTCTATGCGATCCCCGGGATTATCTGTGCCGTCTTCATGTATTATTTATTAACGAGGGTCACCGGTGTATCTTTGACGGAAAAACATCTCGGCGATTCCAAGGGCTCTAGTTATAAAATTTACCAGTCGGCGGTGCCGGCCTTTTGGCCCAAAAAACCTCGGCGCAAAATTCGCGCTTAGGTTTGCCAGTTTGGTTTGGTCAGTTAGGCTGACCCCATGCCCTTTATCGACACCTTACTAGGTTGGGATATTTTACCCGATTTTATTATCCGCCGAGGCATTCGGAAATTACTGCAACAAAGATTGAAGGATGAGCGAGCTGCGGATCCGGCCGAACGACTCAAAAGAGTTTCTCAATTTGCCGAAGAACTCAAGAAGTTGCCCGTCGCCATTGAAACCAAGGCGGCCAACGAACAGCACTACGAAGTCCCGGCGGCCTTTTATCAGCTCTGTCTGGGCCCACGCCTCAAGTACTCCTCCTGTTTTTATCAGCAGGGTGATGAGTCGATTAAAGTAGCCGAAGAAACCATGTTCGCGCTGACTTGCACGCGTGCTGAATTAAAGGACGGACAGAAGATTCTCGAATTAGGCTGCGGCTGGGGCTCGCTCACCCTGTGGATGGCGGAGAAATACCCCCAAGCCCAAATCACCAGCGTTTCCAACTCAGCTTCTCAGCGAGAGTATATTTTAGGTCAGTGCAAGCAGCGTGGATTCAACAACGTCACCGTCATCACTTGTGATATGAATCATTTTTCGATTTCGCCCGACACCTTTGATCGCGTGGTTTCGGTGGAAATGTTTGAGCACATGAAAAACTGGCAGGAACTGTTTCGTCGCATCAGCACTTGGCTGAAGCCTGAAGGTAAGCTCTTTTTCCACGTCTTCACCCATCGCGACTGCGCTTATCATTTCGAATCCAAAGACGGTACCGATTGGATGTCGCGCCACTTTTTCACCGGCGGCATCATGCCTTCCAATAATTTGCCCACGCACTTTCAAGATAATCTTAAACTAGAAACCCAGTGGGAGGTACCGGGGCGGCACTACGGCCAAACTGCGGAGCATTGGCTGGAGAACACCGATCAACATCGGGAAAAGGTTTTAAGTATTTTTGCGGAAACCTATGGCCCTAAAAAAGCCCGCCAATGGCTCGCATACTGGCGAATCTTTTTCATGGCCTGCGCCGAACTCTGGAACTTTGAAAAAGGCGAACAGTGGATGGTCTGTCATTATTTAATGTCCAAAAAATAATTTGAGATTCCGCATTTGCCATCAATCACTCTTGGGGTTTGGCTGAAGCATGGAAAAATTCACTGTAGCTAATGTTCCGATGGAGCGATGGACGGTTGGGGCATCCACTTATGAAACCTGTCTCACTCGGGGAGCTCGGCTCATCCACTGGAAATTAGATTTACCGACCGGAGTGAGAAATATTCTCCACTGGCCCGAAGGTGCTGATTTTGCTCAAGATAAAATTGGTTTAGTGCGTGGCGGAAATCCGATCCTCTTCCCTTTTATGGGTCGCAATTACGCCGATGGAGAAAAGTTTTTTTGGAAAGACAGTGCCGGAGTAAAACGTCCGATGCCCCAACACGGGTTCGCGCGTGATTGTGAATTCGAATTTATCGAATCGAGCGATAAACATGCCTTACTGCGCTTAATACCCAATGCTCGCGCGGAAGCCTGTTACCCTTTTAAATATGAATTCCGGGTGCGCTATGAATTCCGCGAATTATTTGTGCGTTGCACATTCGAGTTCGAAAATCGCGATCAACAGCCCTTGCCCTGGTGTGCCGGACATCACTTCTACTTCACTTTACCTTGGCACAAGGGTTTAAATCGCAGCG
>JAEMQU010000001.1:0-13440 GCA_016463705.1 Opitutales bacterium
TCGCCGCCGCAAAGCAACGCGAACTCTGGCGCTCCATTCATGCTCTCGGCATTCCGAATGTGGGAATGCAAACTGCGAAAGACTTAGCGCGCCATTTCAAATCTATGGACGCCCTAGAATCCGCCAAACTTGAAAACTTACTGATTACCAAAGTAGGTAAAAAAGGTGGAGAGACATATGAATCTGTCATCAGTGGCGTGGGCGAGGAAGTTTCTAAATCCATCGCCTCATTTTTCAGCGACCCTCATCATCGCGAGTGGGTTATGGTAATGCGTAAAGCCGGCTTAAACCTTATTGAAAAAAGCAGCTCTCAATCCGTATCCGCTATAACCGGAAAAACTTTTGTACTTACTGGTACACTGCCGACATTAGGGCGCGATGAAGCCCGAGACCTCATTGAAAAAGCAGGCGGAAAAGTTTCGGGTAGTGTGAGTAAAAATACCGACTACGTGGTGGCCGGTGAAGAAGCCGGATCCAAACTCACTAAGGCCCAAGAACTCGGTGTTACTATCTTAGGTGAGCCAGAATTAAGAAAATTATTAGGCGAATAATAATTTAAGAAACGCCAAACCTTGACCTCTGGGGTAAGTCAGTCTGTATAACGGCGTGGCGACTAAGCTTCTATTATTCGACTGTGATTCGACGCTTTCTGCGATTGAGGGCATCGATGAGTTGGGTCGTTTACGTGGTCCGGAAGTCTTTAAGGCAGTAGAGGAAATGACCACTCAGGCCATGGATGGTAGCACGCCGATGGAGTCCATCTTCGCGAAACGCCTAGATATGATTAAGCCAACTTTAAAAGAATTAGAATCCATCGGACAGAAATACATTCAAGAGGTCGAACCCACCGCAGTGGATACGATTAAAAAACTTAAGGCTGCGGGGTGGACGGTGATGATTGTGAGCGGTGGTTTTACTCAGGCCATCCGCCCTCTCGCCCAATACTTAGGTATCGAACGCGTGGAAGCGGTCGAACTGCGTTTTAAGGCGGACGGATCCTATGCGGGTTATGTGGAGAGCTGCCCGACCGCTCAATCTAAAGGTAAGAATGTCGTGGCTCTTAAACTGCGCGATGAATTCAAAGCTACCCAAACTATTTTAGTCGGTGATGGCGCAAGTGATTTAGAAGTGAAAGGCGATGTGGATAAAATGATTGGCTTTGGACGCTATACCGCGCGACCCAAAGTCAAAGCCGGAGCCGACGCTTTTATCACGTCACTCGATCAACTCATCTCCCTGCTCGCTTAATTAAACTCCGAGAAGTTTTCGGATTTTCTGACGGCGGTATTTGAAGATGCCTTCGACTTTTGCTTTCACAAAAGGATAGGCAACTTCACCGAACGGCCAGAGAGGAAGTTTGTAGAGCACTTCATCATCCATCCGAGTCTTACCACCTTCGTCGGCAAAAGTATGAGTGTGGAACCAAACGGCGTAAGGACCTTTGAGTTGTTGATCAGCAAAGGCGTAAGGCGGATCCCAATGCGTAATGCGCGTGCGCCATCCAAAAGGAACGCCACTCATTTTAATTCTGTAATCAATCAACGCTCCGCGTTCCATGATGACGGGCAGCGGGGTTAAGATTTTAAATTGTAATTCCGGAGGAGTGATTGCCTCGAGGTTTTCTGCTTTGGAGAAAAATTCGAAGACCTTCTCGATGGGCAGAGGTAAAGTGGTGCTCTCGAAGTGACGGTGCACTCCGGTGGGCAGAGACATCGGCCGGGCGAGGTGGTCGCGGCGGTGGGCTTTAATAACTTCGCTATAATCAGTCACAGGTATAGGTTATTTAGAGGTCAGCGTGGCAAGGCGAGTCTGTTCTGTCAAGGGATGGGGAGCGGAAATGGGCTTGCCCAACGGGCGAGACTGGTTTGCCTTAAAAGTCATCCACGGCTCCCCATGTCCTCCCCCCGCTCACGTAGTAAGACCACCGGTGCCTTCGGTAACCGCAGTCCTCGTTCCATTGAACGCGATTTTAGTACCCCGGCTCCCGTCCAAAAGGAAAAGACTCCTCGCACTCTGACGATTGCCGATAAGTTAGCTACTTTCAGCCAACCCATTCTCGAACAGGCGGGCAATAACCGCACGGCCGCCAAAGGCGCCATGAACGTCGCTATTTTAATTTGGAATGCTTCGGTAGGTGGAGAAGAGAAAATCAAAGAAGCGAAAGCTAAACTGAATGCCCTTCCTGGATCTTCGACTGAGCAGGTCGATGAACTAGTCACCACCATGATTGCCCGCAAAGAAGAACTCTATCCTGGTGAAAAAGCGCTCATCACTAATTTCGTCTTAAAATTCAATCATCGTACGGGTGCGACCTTTAATGTGTCGGCCGTGAATGTTAATCCGGAAGGTCTCTCGAATACGGATTTAAGCGATATTATTAAGCCGAGCCTATAATCTTCACTTTACCGTTTGCGGTAAGGAAGATTTTAAGTGAACCTGTGCGTATGGACTCACTCGTCCTTCGCAACGGGCTCATCATCAATGAAGGTAAACGCTTTCATGCTGATATCCTTGTTCGAAATGGAAGAATTGAATGCATCGGACAAATCTCAGCGGACCTTAAAGCCGACCGTGAAATCGACCTCGCCGGTAAACTGGTTTTCCCGGGTCTGATCGATGACCAAGTTCATTTTAGAGAACCGGGATTAACTCATAAAGCGAATATTCAGAGCGAAGCGCGCGCAGCCGTTGCTGGTGGGGTGACTTCGTTTATGGAAATGCCCAACACCAATCCTCCTGCGACGACGATTGAAGAGTTAGAATTAAAATACGCACGCGCCGCTCACGTCTCCGTTGCCAACTATTCCTTTTTCTTCGGAGCCACGAATTCGAATCTCGAAATTCTAAAAACCATTGATGCCTCACAAGTTTGCGGAGTGAAAGTTTTCATGGGTTCGTCCACGGGCGATATGTTGGTCGACCAAGCCACGACGCTCGAAGGTATTTTTAAACACTCACCTACCCTCATTGCGACGCACTGTGAAGATACGCCGATGATTAAAGCGGCTGAAGCAGTTGCGAAATCAAAATGGGGTGAAGATGTACCTGCGAGTGAACATCCGATTATTCGTAATGCAGACGCTTGTTATGCATCGTCATCACTCGCCGTGAGTTTAGCCAATAAACACAGGGCAAGACTGCACGTCTTACACATCACCACCGCCAAGGAACTAAGTCTGTTTTCAGCAGAACCCTTAGGTAAAAAACGAATCACAGCTGAAGCTTGTGT
Organism: Opitutales bacterium; assembly: GCA_016463705.1. Taxonomy (GTDB): domain Bacteria; phylum Verrucomicrobiota; class Verrucomicrobiia; order Opitutales; family UBA953; genus UBA953. Next base: position 3,230 of record JAEMQU010000001.1, read on the forward strand.
ACATCACCTTTGGTTTAGTGATCAGGACTACGCCACACTCGGACATAAAATTAAATGTAATCCGGCGATTAAGACCGTGCAAGATCGCGCCGCTGTGCGCGAAGCGGTGAACCAAGGAGTCATCGATGTCATTGCGACGGACCATGCACCGCATACGGCCGAAGAAAAAGCTCAGAAATATTTCAAAGCGCCTTCCGGACTTCCTCTCGTTCAACATTCGCTCTTGGTGCTACTTGATTTAGTCGACCAAGGAGTTTTCACGTTAGAAAAAGTAGTGGAGAGAGCATGCCACGCTCCCGCCCTGCTATTCGGGGTCGAAAATCGTGGCTTCATTCGCGAAGGCTATTGGGCTGATCTCGTAGTCGTTGACCCAAAAAAATCCTTCACCGTATCGAAAGAGAATATTCTGTATCAATGTGGATGGTCACCGCTCGAAGGACACACTTTCAAAAACACGATTCACCAAACTTTCGTTAACGGCGTCAGTGTGTATGAAAACGGAAAAGTAAATCAGTCCACCCGCGGCATGCGTTTAAGTTTCAACGGAAACCGACGTTAAAACGAATTACTCTCCAGCAGGAATCTCATCCTTGGCGCCGGCTTCATAACGCTCGCACCAAGCTTTAGACCATGAAGCGAAATCACCCGCCGTAATATGCTCGTGGGCTTGTCTCATGAGATCCTGCAAAAAGTGAATATTATGTAGTCCCAGTAAAGTACCACCAAGCGATTCACTCGCGTGGTGTAAGTGACGGAGATACGCGCGTGAGAAGTTTTTGCAGGTGTAGTTATCTAAACCCTCAACAAGCGGACGATGATCTTCTTTATAACGTAAATGTTTTAAGCTCACCGGACCATCGGGTGTGAACGCACCACCGTGACGACCAATACGTGTAGGCATCGTGCAATCAAACATATCAGCACCCAGTGCGACCATGCGTAATAATTGGGGCGGCGTACCTACGCCCATGACATAGCGTGGTTTGTTCTTGGGTAATAGAGGTGCTACGATGCCGACCTGACGCATCATTTCTTCTTCGGGTTCACCGACGCTCACGCCGCCAATCGCAAAACCCGGGAAGTCGAGTCCGGCTAATTCTTCCGCACAGCGCACACGCAAATCTTCAAAGACAGATCCTTGATTGATACAGAATAAGTGACGGCCTGAAGCGAGGAAGCCGGTATCTTTGGCGAGTTGTAACATCTCTTTCGCCCAACGAATGGTGCGGGTTACGGCTACTTCGCAGGCGGCGCGTTCGCAGGGCCAAGGGGGGCATTCATCCAGGACCATGGCGATGTCGGATCCGAGCGCGTCTTGAATCGCTAAACAATCTTTGACATCCAAGAAGAGCGGAGAGCCATCGAGGTGAGATTTAAAATGAATCCCTTCGTCAGTAACCTGACGGAACTTAGCTAATGAGAAAACCTGAAAGCCTCCACTATCGGTGAGGATCGGTTTATCCCAATGCATGAATTTATGAAGTCCACCGGCCTGACGAACAATCTCACGTCCAGGTCGAAGATTTAAGTGATACGTATTACTTAATAAAATTTGGGCACCCGTATCAGCGACCATCTGAGGTGTGAGGCCTTTAACCGTCGCCTGTGTGCCCACGGGCATAAACACAGGTGTACGCACTTCTCCGTGAGGAGTTTTAAGAACACCCAAGCGTGCAGCTGTTGCCGTATCTGTTTTTAATAAAGTGAACACGGGGAATAACTAGGGGGCAAGTGGGCACGTTGGCAAGAATAGGTAGGGGCGCGACTGCGTCGCGTCCTATCATCTCCCCTTGTCACCGTGTCACCTTGCCCACGTGTCCCCTCGCTGTAGCTGTGCTACAGCGAAAAACTCTCCCCACACGAACAACTGGCTTTGGCGTTGGGGTTTGAGAACTTAAATCCACCGCCGATCATTTTATCGGAGTAGTCGAGAACGGTTCCGCGGAGATAGAGGGCGGACTTCGGATCCACCAAAACTTCTACACCCGAAGAGTTAACTAAAATATCACCTTCTTTGGATTCGCCGACAAAGCGGAGTTTGTAAGACAGACCATTACAACCGCCGCCGGAGATTGCTGCACGGAGAAAACGACCTTGGGTCTCACGTTCGGCCAAAGCTTTTACCTTCACGCCCGCCGACGGAGTCAGCCGAATCAATCGCTCATCGGCTTGGCGGAGGGTGGGTGCGGTGGCGACTGACATAATTTATAGTCTAAAAGAATTAAGATTGATGGCAAGTCTCGGCAGTAAAATCAGTCAAACTGCGTTAATGAGAGCTTTATCCACAGTCCTGCGCGTCGACGTCGATAGTATCGATGACATCCTCATCGCGTAAAATCTTCGCTCGTAATGGAAGTATGGCGGCGAGCAAGGATTTCACACCAGTCACAAAATACCACAAGTGCACACGGTGCTGATCTTGTACGCGTTCAAAAGGACAAGGGGCCGGGCCACGAATCTCAGCCAGGCCTGCATGGAGTCGCTCAAATTCTTTTACCCAAGCTTCAGCCACGAAGTTTACTTTTTCTAAATTACGCCCGCGAAAAACATGACGAACTAAATGGCGTTCGGGTGGATATCCAAACTCGGCGCGCTTAAGTAATTCTGACTTCGCAAAGCCATGGAAATCCAAGCGCTTGGCAAATTGAATGGGATCGGAGGCGGGTTGAAAGGTTTGTACCACGACTGCGCCTTCGAGCGTGCCCCGCCCTGCGCGACCCGCCACCTGCGTGAGCAATTGGAAGGTGCGTTCGGGAGCCCTAAAATCGGGCATCTGGAGCGATAGGTCGGCATCTAAAATTCCCACCAACGTCACCCGCGGAAAATCGAGTCCCTTCGCAATCATCTGCGTACCGAGAAGCATATCATACTTACCCGCACGGAAATCGGAGAGAACTTTTCGAAAAAGATCTTTCTTGCCCATCGTATCTGCATCCATGCGTGCTACGCGAGCTCGCGGGAATAATTTAGCAATCACCTCTTCAACTTTCTGCGTACCATAACCCTTCCAGCGAACTTTGGGAGACTGACAGGACGGACAAACTTTAGGAGCGGGTTCGCGGTGATCGCATAAGTGACAGCGTGCTGTATGGTCAGTGATATGCAGCGTGAGTGAAACACTACAACAAGGACATTTGACGGCTTCACCACAATCCGGACAGACCAAGGAACGTGAGTGACCGCGACGATTTAAAAACAGAATCGCCTGCTCACCTTTTTTTAATCGCTCGTGAATACCATCCACGAGTTCTCGGGATAAAATACTCTGTCCTTTAGCGTGTAGCACCTCGCGACGCATATCCACGATGCGGAATGCAGGCATGGGACGATCATCCACCCGTTGCGGCATAGTATTTAAAATATAACGTCCCCCTGTCGCATTCTTCCAAGACTCGAGCGAAGGCGTAGCTGAACCCAAAACGCAGGCCGCACCCAATAAAGAGGCCCGATAAACGGCCACATCACGACCATGGTACATCGGCGTTTCGCCCTGTTTAAAGGACGGTTCGTGCTCTTCGTCGACCACGATGAGTCGAAGGTTAGGGAGCGGTGCAAATACAGCCGAGCGAGCACCTACGACCACGCGGGCCTGTCCGAGCGACATCGCCATCCACGCATCGAATCTCTCTCCGGCAGAAAGATGACTGTGCCAAACGACGACTTTAGTTCCTAGGTCAGCCAGGCGTGAACGCAGTCGCCCAACCGTCTGCGGGGTGAGAGCCACTTCAGGTACCAAGAAAATCGCAGAGCCCCCTTCTTGGACCACTTTACGAATGAGTGCGACATAGACCTCGGTTTTACCCGAACCGGTGACACCATGTAATAAATGCGTACGGAAAGTTTTTTGATCTAAAGTTTCAGTCGCGGAAGCAACGGCTTCTTTTTGCATCGTATTCAGTTCATGACCTAAGGCAGGGACCGATTCTGACTCTGAAAACGGATCATTGTAGGCCACACGCCATAACACACTCGCATCCTCTTTAATCAGGCCTGCTTTGATTAAAGCGTCTACAGCTTGTTGAGAAATTCCGAGTCCATTCGTCGTTTTAGCCCTATCTACAGGCTCTTTCTGTGCGCTCATGAAGTCGAGCAACTGCGCCTGACGCGGAGCCTTCTTCCGCATTTTGGCCAAGGCTTCTAAATCAATCGGGCCGACCAGACTGAGCATCCGACGCAACACTGGACGCACACCTTTACGCACAGCTGCGGGCAGAACAGTTTCTAAAACAGAATTTAATCCACAGCCATAATACGCCGCCATCCATTCTGCTAATTTACAGCAATCGGGCGTCATCACCGGTTGTTCGTGCTCGAGCATAATAATACTTCTCAGTTTAGTATCAGCGAGAGGTTCAGCAGGATATTTCCAAACCACGCCTAAACTATTTCGATTGCCCAGAGGCACTCGCACCAACTGACCTACCTGCAAAGTATCTTTGAGCGCGGCGGGAACGGAATACGAGTAGGCCCGTGCTCCTCCGTCAAAAGGAACAACTTCGGCGACGCCGGGCTCGATTTCACCAAAAAGGTTGGGCACAAGAACTACCTTCGGCGAACTCCGTTAGGGTTTCAAGCCGAGTGATAAAAACCTTTGCACCCTAGTTGCGCGAGCGCGAGTGGGTGGCGATTCGGACGCATAATAAGGCCCAAAAACAGCCAATACAGTTCGCCACGGGCAATTGCAGGTTGGTCGGCATACTGTAGAAAATACAGGTTCCCGGAATCCAGACTGCGTAGTTCGGCAATAAATTGGGGAGGATGAGTCGACGATACCAACCCGGTCTTAAAGCGATTTTCATTTTCTCTATACTCCAATCGTGATCCTTCCAGTAATGCGAAATGGCATTGAGCGGCGCAGCCACCATGGTAGTGAAAAATATTTGATCGAATAAAACTTTCTTAATAACGGTCGAAGTCGTTTTAGCGTCACCGAAAATCTGCGCCTGAAGTCCGTAGAAGAAACAGACCACGACACCCATCCACGCCCACCAGAGAAAACTGTGAATTAAATCGAGAAAAGGATGGGCGGGGCGAATCGACGGAAAGCACATCCGGAAACACCAAGGAATAAATCCACCCGTGATGGCGGTGCTTAAAATACCAAACGTCCAAACGTTTTGCTTATTAAACTCACCTAAAACATCTAAAGTCTGCTGCACCGAAACGCAGTTGTAATAACTCCAAACCAACAGAGTGGATAAAGATAAGATAATCACCGAGGGAACGGCGTTGTCTTTGACGGCATTCACTCCGGCCGACCAGGCAGGAGAGTCAGATTTCTCACTCATCCGAGTAACTTTCTAAGTAGTTGGTCAATCATGACGGGGTTAGCTTTACCTTGAGTTCTCTTCATAATGGGTCCCTTAAGGGCATTGATGGCTTTTTCATTTCCAGCGCGGTATTCGGCGATGGATTTCGCGACGGCGGGATCAGCAATCACTTCCGCAACGATTTTCTCGAGCTCAGCGGTATCGCTGTTTTGACGAAGGCCTTTCGCCTCGACAATGGCGAGAGCGTCTTTGCCTGTGCTGAACATCTCAGTGAAGACTTCCTTCGCCTGTTGTTTTGAGATTACGCCTTCGTCTGTTAACTTCACTAAACCAGCGAGCTGAGCAGGTTTAATTAAACAAGAGTCTAGAGATACTTTTACCGCAGGGGTTTCGTCAGAGCCAACCTCAGTACCCGATTGTGCGGAAAGTTCACGCAAGAGGTCATTCGCAGCCCAGTTCGCAATGCCAGCGGCATTCGTTGGATGAGCCGCAACTGCGGCTTCAAACCAATCGGCCAAGGCTTTATCGGCAATCAGAACGGCGGCAGCGGTGTAAGGTAAATTAAGTTTTTCGATGTAGCGACGTTGACGATCGAACGGAGCTTCGGGGACGTGTTTCTTTAAACGATTCACCGTCTCACGAGAAATTTTCAGCGTTGGAATATCAGGATCTGGAAAATAACGATAGTCATGAGCGTCTTCCTTGTCGCGTAGAACATAACCACGGGACATCTCAGCATTCCAGCCCCGAGTTTCTTGCGTGATTTTATGTCCAGCTTCAATTTGGGCGATCTGACGTTTGGACTCGTAAATAATACAATCACGCACACCAGAAATAGAATTTAAGTTCTTAGTCTCCGTACGTGTGCCCAACTGAGTATCACCCATGCGACGAACCGAAACATTCGCATCACAACGTAACTGCCCTTTCTCCATATCACAATCAGCCACGCCCGCTTGGGTTAACTTCGCGACTAAAGCATTAAGGAACGCCGAGGCTTCGGCCGAAGAACGTAAATCGGGCTCAGTCACGATTTCTAAAAGAGGAACACCGGCTCGGTTATAATCCACGAGTGAACCGCTACCCGAGTGACTTAACTTACCGACGTCTTCTTCTAGGTGAGCGTGGTGAAGACGAATCCACTTATGTTCGCCCATGATATTACGAGCGGCACCCGGTAATTCGATTTCTACTTTGCCACCCATGGTGACAGGAAAATCTTTTTGAGTGAGCTGATAGTTCTTGGGATTATCAGGATAGAAATAGTTTTTGCGATCCCAGGCACATTGCTCAGGAATTTCTGCATCAACGACCAAACCAAAGAGAATGGCTTTTTCTACGGCTTCGCGATTCACCACGGGTAAAGTTCCAGGTAATCCTAAGACGACAGGATCCACTTGCTCATTAGGCTCTTTACCAAAACCCCAAGAGGAGGAGGCGAAAACTTTGGATCGGGTGTGCAGTTGCACGTGAACCTCGAGACCGATGACTATTTCCCATTCGTTACTCATAGTGTCGGTTGTTGGTTAGCGAATGAATGAGCAGACTCAAATAATTGAGCCGCGGCGAAAAGTTTATGTTCCGACAAAGGAGCGCCGACTAAATGGAAGCCCACGGGGAGATGACCCGACTTACCACAAGGCACGGAAAGTGCCGGTAAACCTGCGAGATTGGCGGGAATCGTGAAAATATCTTCGAGGTATAATTGTAAAGGATCGGAGACCTTTTCACCGACCTTGAAAGCAGGAGTCGGAACGGTCGGACTTAAAATCATATCTACTTTTTCGAGTGCCGCTAAATGTTCGGCACGAATTTTAGAACGAGCACGCAATGCACGAACATAATACGCGTCTGCATATCCAGCGCTTAAGACGAAGGTGCCTAAAAGAATACGACGTTTCACCTCGGGACCAAAACCTTCTGAGCGACTATTCGTCATCATCTCAATCGGAGTCTTAGCGTTAGCGGAGCGATGACCGTAGCGTACACCATCATAGCGTGCTAAATTGGATGAAGCTTCAGCGGTAGCGACGACGTAGTAAGTAGGAACGGCTAAATCCGATGAAGGTAAATCGACTTCAACAATCGTCGCACCTTTAGATTTATAGAAATCGATAGCGGCTTGGGTTGCGGCGGCGACTTCGGCACCCACGCCTTTTACGAGCAGACCTTTAGGGATACCGATGCGTAAAGATTTTTCAGAGGCAACGGGAAGTTGATTGCGTTGAGTCGAGTCAAAGCAAGTCATGTCACGTGCATCAGGAGTCGCTAAAACATTGAGTAGCAATTCACAGTCAGCAACCGTGCGAGCCATCGGACCAATTTGGTCGAGCGAAGAGGCGAAAGCTACGAGACCAAAGCGCGAAACCAAACCGTAGGTGGGTTTCATGCCCACAATACCGCAGTGCGAGGCAGGTTGGCGGATGGAACCACCGGTATCTGAACCCAGAGCTAAAGGAACTAAACCAGAAGCTAAAGAGGCGGCACTACCACCCGAAGATCCGCCTGGAATACAGGTGAGATCCCAGGGATTAAAAGTTTTCTGAATCGCCGAATTTTCGGTGGAGGAACCCATCGCGAATTCATCCATGTTTAAACGACCATAGATAATTGCACCGGCAGATTTCAAAGCTTCGACGACGTGTGCGTCGTACGGTGAAACCAAATTCGCCAACATTTTACTCGAACAGGTCAGAGGCTGACCCTTCACCGCAATGTTTTCTTTAATCGCTACGGGAATACCATCGAGAGGACTTAAAACTTTGCCTGCTTTGCGACGAGCATCTGAAGCGTCGGCTTGAGCGAGAACATCTTTTTCGTCGAGCGAAGTAAACGCCCCAATCTTTTTATTCAATTGATGATAACGAGCAATCAACGCTTCAACCACAGCACGTGAGGTAAGTTTTCCTGCCGTGAGACGGCTGGAAATTTCGGTGGCTGATAATTTGTAAATCTCTTCAGCCATGTCTTAGGATTCATCATCCACTACCCGCGGAACAGAAATCTGTCCGTCATGGGAGGCAGGAGCAATTTTAGTGACAGCATCAGAACCCAGAGACACTCCGGGTTCATCGCTTCTTAATGCTTTTTCGCTAACGACCATGGCAACGTCAGAAACCGCAGGTAAATCGGCCTTCGCAAGCGTTTCGAAGTAGGTCAGAACATGAGTCAACTGATTAGAATACAGAACTTTTTCTTCAGCAGTTAAATTAAGACGCGCTAATTTCGCCAAGTGATCGATGTCTAAACCTTTAGCCATAGTTATTTGCGAATGACCCAGCCGGCTCCTTTTTCTAAAGCGGCGATGACCGCGCCCAGTGCACGATTCGTTTCTTCATCGGTGAGTGTGCGGTCGTTGTGACGCCAGCGAATTTCAAAAGCTAAGCTCTTGGAACCTTCGGGTAAGCCGGGACCATTAAACACGTCGAAACAATTGACGTATTCTAAATCAAATTCCTTACCCGCAGCCTTGCTCGCCGCTTGTTGAACGCGCGTGAGCACTTCGGATGCAGAGGTAGCGACTGGGACAATCACCGCGACGTCACGGGTGACAGGTGGAAAAGATGAAAAGGCTTCGAAACGTGGAATGCGTTGAACATCAGCAAAACTCGAACGAGGGAACATGACTTCACCAGCGATGATAGAACCCTTGAGTCCTAGCGAGCGAGTCCAGCGAAGTTCGACGACACCACAGGCACCTTCAGCTGAACGTCCGCGATCACTCAAGTTAGCGGCGTGTTCAGATTGCCAGAGTGCACCCTTGGCATCGGTGAAAGAAAGTCGTGTCGCAGCAACTCCGGCCAATTGGGCAATATCTTGCAGGAAGCGTTTCGCTTTAATGATATCGAACGTTGCAGGAACTTTCCATGAGCGAACGAGGGCTTCAGCGGGAGCGGCGAAGGCGACAGATAAAAATTCGCGGACAGCGCCGTCGGCTTGCGGACGGAAGACTACGCCGACTTCGAAGAATCCACGAGGGTCAGCATTCACCGCGACATTTCGAGAAAGTGCGCCAACTAAACCAGGAACTAGAGAAGCACGAACGTGAGACTGATCAGCAGTCAAAGGATTTTCTAACGCGAGAAGTTTTGCGTGTTCAACACCGACGGTGAGATCGCATTCTGCAGCATCGCGTAATGTGTAATGACAACACTCAGAAAAACCTGCACCGATTAAACGTGAAGTAACTTCGCGGGTAAAAACTGAGGAGCGAGTGTCTTCATCCCCGGGCAAAGGAGCAATCGGACGGCCTGCAGGAATTTGGTGGGTTCCGTAGATACGGATAAACTCTTCAACTAAATCAATCGGACGCGTTACATCAGAACGGAAAGAGGGAACGGTGACACTGAAACCTTCTTTAGATTTTTCGACCGTGAAGCCGAGTTTTTGTAAGGCATTCACGACATCGGCATCGGTAATTTGTGCACCACACTTGGTAGCAACGAATCCAGCAGGGAGTTCGATTTTAACATCAGCGCGTGGAGGCTTACCGGTGCTGACAGCGGGACCGACCACTTCAGCACCCGCGAGTTCGATTAATAAATCCGTCGCCAAACGTGAAGCCAGTTCAACGCCCGCGGGATCCACGTCACGAGTAAAGCGATAAGAAGAATCGGTTGAAATACCGGCACGACGTGCGATACGACGCACTTCACCGGGAACGAACCAAGCAGACTCTAAAATAATATCGGTGGTGGTAGCAGAGACTCCGCTATCTACGCCGCCCATGACACCAGCGAGAACTAAAGGACGTTGTGCGTCAGCGATGACCCAAGAAGTAGAATCGAGGGAAAGTTTTTTGCCATCGAGCAAGGTTAACTCTTCACCGGGTTTAGCGGCGCGGACTTCAATGCCCTCTTTTACTTTGGCAGCATCGAAAGCGTGTAACGGTTGTCCTAGCTCGAGCATGACCCAATTGGTGATATCAACGACGTTGTTGAT
>JAEMQU010000001.1:13540-39885 GCA_016463705.1 Opitutales bacterium
ACGGTTGTCCTAGCTCGAGCATGACCCAATTGGTGATATCAACGACGTTGTTGATAGGACGAAGACCGACAGCTTCGAGATCGCGACGGAGCCAATCGGGGCTCGGACCTACTTTTACATTACGTAGAGTGCGTGCCGTGTAATAAGGACAGAAAGAATTTTCTGAACGAATAAATTTAAAAGCGTCTTTCGCGGAAGCGGATGTGGAAAGACCGGCAGGCGTTTTAACCGTGATTGGTTTTAAAGTTAAGCCCATTGCAGCGGCCGCTTCGCGAGCGAGGCCACGATAACCCAGGCAATCACCACGATTTGGCGTGACGGAAATTTCTAAAACTGAATCAGGCTTTCCGTAGAGTTGATTTAAGGGTGTGCCGATGGCGGGCTTTTGGGCGGTCAGAATTAATAAACCATCTTCACCTTTACCGAGGCCTAGTTCTTCGGATGAGCACATCATCCCTTGCGATTCTACTTCGCGCAGTTTCGAAACTTTGATTTCGAATCCGCTGGGCATCATCGTACCTGGAAGTGCAACGGGAACGCGGTCACCCACTTTGAAATTTTTCGCACCGCAGACAATTTGGCGGATGGTTCCATCACCCACATCGACCTGACAAACGCTGAGACGATCCGCTGACGGGTGTTTTTCGGAAGCTTGAATTTCTCCCACGACGACGAAGGGCAAAGGGGCGAGGCCGAACGAATGAATCGATTCCACTTCTAGGCCGAGCATCGGTAAAACTTCGGATAATTTTTCAGGAGTGACTCCGGAAAGATCCACGTGACGACCGAGCGCTTGAAAAGAGGCTTTCATGATTTAGGCGAACTGACGCAGGAAGCGGAGATCGTTGTTATAGAAGTGACGAATATCGTCGATGCCATGAACTAACATGGTGATACGTTCGAGGCCCAAGCCGAAAGCGAGGCCCGAATATTCGTTAGGATTTAATCCACAAAGCTCGAGCACTTTGGGGTCGACCAAACCACAGCCCATGATTTCGATCCAGCGATTGGAGAGACGGCCCAGATTAGGTGAGCGTAAATCCATTTCGAAACTCGGTTCAGTGAATGGGAAATAAGAAGGACGCAGGCGAATTTCAGCGTCGGCACCGAAAGTTTCTTTGACGAAGAAATCAAGAATGCCGCGCAGGTCGGCTAAGGTGACTTGGTGATCAATCCAGAGACCTTCGATTTGGTGGAAGTTAGCCGAGTGCGTAGCATCGACGGCATCACGACGGAAGCAACGACCAGGCGCAACGATACGGAAAGGAGGTTTACGATTTAAGAGCGTACGAATTTGGACGCTAGAAGTGTGAGTACGTAAGACGAGGGCTTCTTCACCGCGGCGAGGAGCGTCGACGGAGCGAAATGATTTAGGAAGATAAAGCGTATCCTGCATATCACGCGCCGGGTGATCAGCGGGCGTGTTGAGTGCATCGAAGCAATGCCACTCCGTTTCGATTTCGGGACCCTCGGCGATGGTGAATCCTAATTTCTTAAAAGTATTAAGAATTTTTTCGCGCGTACGAGAAAGCGGATGAATGAAACCCGCGGGAGTTTCGTTGCCGATTAAAGTCGGATCGAGCGGAGTGCCGAGAGCGGAACCAATTTCGGCGTCTTCAATTTTGGTGAGCAATGCGGCGAGAATTTCTTCGACCGATTTTTTTGCTTCGTTAATTAATTTACCAACGAGGGGACGCTCTTCTTTGGAAAGAGTCGCCATCCCTTTCATCGCAGCGGTGAGTGAACCGTTCGGACCGACCACACGGGCTTTGAAAGCTTCCATCTCGGCACGGTTGGTGACGGATTTGGATTCGGCCTGGGCGGTGGCGACGAGCTGGGCTAGCTGTTGCTGCATGGGTTAGATTTGTGCGATGGAGAGGGAAATCGGCAAGCGAAAGCACTCCAGAAACAACAAGGCCCCGAATCTCGGGGCCTTGTTAAACCGTTGGGAAGCAGAATTTACTTCTTCAGAGCAGCTTTAGCCAAGGTCACGATTGCCTCAAAAGCTGGGGCATCATGAATAGCGAGCTCGCTGAGATTTTTACGGTCGATGGTGATGTTAGCCTTTTTGAGACCATTCACTAAACGACTGTAGCTGATACCTTGAGGACGGCAGGCGGCGTTAAGACGCACGATCCACAATTGGCGGAACGTCGATTTATTTTTGCGACGATCGCGGTAAGCGAATTTTTGGGCACGTTGTACAGCTTCGAGAGCGTAGATGTAGAGACGTGATTTATTTCCGAAGTAGCCCTTAGCTGCGCGAATCGCACGACGTTTGCGTGCTTTGGTAGCTGGACCGTTGGTTGCTCTAGGCATGTTGGTATGTTGTTTTTATGGTTAGTTTAATGGCCTGGGGGTCGCCTTAATGAACACCCGGTCGGCCAGAAATTTTAGGCAGTCGATTTACGCGAATGGCATGGAAGCCAACATTTTCTTTTCGAAACCGGAATCGACGCGCTTGTCTTTATTGGCGCGACGACGTTGCTTGCGCGACTTAGAACTAAGAAGGTGGCGTCCGTTAGGGGACTTGCGCATCACTTTACCGGTACCGGTAATTTTGAAGCGTTTGGAGATCGACTTGCGGGTCTTTTGCATGGCGGAAAGAGGTCGGAACAAAGACCACGGGGGGGCTTTTGTAAAGGGGAAAGGATAGCTAATCTCATCGTGATCGAATTAGCCCAGAATAAAGGCCACTCGTTTGACAGTTTAGCGCAGCCCGACAATTGAATAGGCCTATGCACAAAATAGGCAAAAAACCTAAGTTAAACTTCGAAATTGAAGCTGTTTTGAAGGGAAAGGTCGAAACTGTCCGATTTTCCGAGCTTATTGAGGGTCCGACCGTGGTTTCGGTTTACATGCGCAACAATACCTCCGCCTGCGATAAACAAACCTGTGCCCTCTCTGAAGATTTACAAGTCATTGCTCGTAAAGGATTTAAGACTATAACTGTTTCCCGAGATAAGAGTAGTTCTCACGTGAAATACGCCGAGAAGAATGGGATAAAGTACACTCTGGTATCGGATCCGGAGGATCAATTTTCTAAGGCGCTGGATGCGATTGTTGAGAAATCGATGTATGGTAAGAAATATTTTGGTCCATTGCGTGCGGCGTACCTCTTTGACGGCGAAGGTGTTTTGCAATCGGTCATTTCAAAAATTGAACCAGGAGAGCACGGCCAACAGGTCTTGGCGGAGATAAAGCGACTAGAGAGTGAGTGATAATTTATCTCCACCGACGCAATCGGTGCTTGAACCATGGCGATTAAAAGTGGAAGTTAAATAGGTAACGACACGCACGAAGATACCTAATGGCAACCCCTTATCGCCCGAATAGCCCTCGGCCCAAAAAACCATCCAGCTCTAGTCAGCAGCGCTTCAATAATCGCAGCCGAGAAGATAAAGGACCCAAACGTAACGAGAAGATACGGGCGACTGAGATTCGGGTAATCACCGCGAAAGGTGAAATGCTTGGCGTGATGCCGACCACTAAAGCTTTACAACTAGCGCAAGAACACGGCGTTGATTTAATTGAAATTGCAGCCACCGCGGTGCCGCCCGTTTGTAAATTAATTGAATACGGAAAATATTTATACGAAGAAGCGAAGAAGCATAAGCATCAAAAGACGACGACGAAAGTGAAAGAAATTAAACTCCGTCCACGGATTGATGTGCATGACTTAATGATTAAAGTACGTCGGGCCGAAAATTTCCTTTATCACGGACACAAAGTAAAACTGCTCTTACAGTATCGTTACCGCGAATTAGAGCACCCAGAAATCGGTCTAGAAACGATGAATAAAGCCATCACCGAACTCATGCACATTTGTACCCGGGACAATGAACCCAAGCGCACTGGCCGAGCCATTGTGGTGGGCCTCACCCCTTTACAGGAAAACCGTCGTAAACTCATTCATAATGCCGAACCTTCGGATGATGATCAAGAGGACGATTCCTCGGTGGATAACGGCGAAAACGATACCGAGTAATACCGTGAAAGCCCGCGGGCCCACCCTTCTACTCTTCGCCTTTTTCTTGTGGTTAGGCGTCGCTCCCCATGCCTGGGCGAGGCCCGATGTATCGTTGGGCGAAACCTTAAAACTTTTAGGGCTGCAACCCGTACCTGCACTCAAAACCGATCCCGCCGAATCCGAGCGTTACGCTGGAAAAAATCTGCCTGATGTTTTTGCAGAAAATAAAAAACCCTTCATCACCATCGGTGGAGTGAAAGTCTGGCTGACAGAGTCGTTAACTCTCATCAAAGGAAATCTGGCGATAGACCGCGTGGACTATGATAAAGTTTTAGTCCCACTCATCTGGCGTAATAAAGCACCATTCGGCATTGGTTTTCGACGGATTGTCATCGACCCCGGACATGGCGGCAAAGACCCGGGAATTGTGAGTAAAATATTCAATTACAGCGAGAAATCTGCGACGCTCGATACCGCACTCCGACTTAAAATTATTTTAGAAAAACTGGGTTTTGAAGTTTTGCTCACCCGAGAAAAAGACAAGTTTGTCGACCTACCCGACCGCTGCGACTATGCTAATAAAGTGAAGGCGGATTTATTTATCAGCTTACACTTCAACGGCGGTGCGCCGAAAGACTCAACCACTTCGGGTTTTGAGACTTATTGCCTAACCGTCGCGGGAGAATCATCGACCAATCATTCCAAAACCACGGCGAGTAGCATCATGCTTCCCGGAAATCGCCTCGATTCACTGAATTTACTTTTAGCTTGGAGCGTTCAACTGCGTGCTGTCAAAATGCTGGGGACTGAGGACCGGGCGGTGAAGCGTGCACGGTTTGCTGTTCTTAAATCATTAAACTGCCCGGGCATCTTAATTGAAGGTGGCTTTGTCTCGAGCAAAACGGAAGGTGCGCAAATTGCGGATCCGAACTATCGTCAAAAACTCGCGGAATCTGTGGCGGCGGGGATTATTGATTACAGCAATCGACTTAAGCCCTAGGATTTCAAACTTCCTCTGAGCGGTTTTTTAGCTAGGATGAACTTCTGATGCGGTTGTGTCTGCTCATTTTAATTGGTCTGCTTGGGGTGGAACTTCGTGCCGACATTGATCCGACGACCACCATTGTTTTAGCGAATGATAATGCTCCTGACGGCATTCTGATTGCCAAAGCGTTGATGCGTAAACGGGGAATTCCTGAAGCCAATCTCATCACCCTACCCTTACCCACCACTGAAGAAATAAGTTGGGATCAATACAGTCAGAGCATTCTTAATCCGTTGCGCCGACAGCTTCTTGAAATGAAATTTATTTCCGGAAAAATAAATCGCGATAAAGATCTATACGGTCGGGAAGATTTTATCCCAACCGAGAATCCAAAAATCTCATGGTTGATTACCGTCTATGGTGTACCCTTAAAAATTAAATCCAGTGCATTTAAGCCCGCCACTGAAACGCGTGAAATAACGCGTGGCGACCATGCCTGTGTCGATAGTGAACTGGCCTTGTTAGCGGCCGTGAATCTCAATCCGGTGGGCATGAAACCCAATCCATGGTTTAGTCAGGATTTTCCTGACTCTTCAGAAATTACGGAAATTGTTCGCACCAGTCGACTCGATGGACCGACCCCCACCGACACCTTAAAAGCACTGATGGGAGCGTGGCGCGCGGAGGACCTGGGTCTGAGAGGACGCAGCTATGTCGATGTCGGTGGGCCCTACAAAGAAGGCGATATCTGGTTTAAAAATTCCGCCGAAATCACCCAACTCTATGGTTTCCCAACCGACATTGATTCATCCCAAAAACTTTTTGATGAACGGGCGAGGTCGGAAGCTCCCGCCTTTTATTTAGGTTGGTATTCGCAAACTCCAAGCGGACGATTTGCCTTACCTCGCGTCAAATTAGCACCCGGCGCGATTGCGTTACACCTGCATAGTTTTTCGGCGAGTTCGTTAAAAAAACCGGAAAGCAATTGGGCTGCGTTATTAGTGAGACAAGGCGCCGGACTCACTTCGGGTAATGTCTACGAACCGTTTTTAAGTTTCACGATGAGACCGGATTTTTTAGTGAATGGACTGATGCGCGGAAAATGTGCGGGCGAAGCTGCGTGGTTCGCAACGCCCGTGGTGAGCTGGCAAGGAACCATCTTGGGGGATCCGTTTTACAAACCCTTTACCGTCAACATCGCGACCCAGTTAAAAAATTATGCAAATAAACCGGATGAGTTCGGACCCTATGCAGCGATACGTGGTTGCTTGATCCGCAAAGTGAAAAACCCAGAACTCAATCTCGAGTTAATGCTTTCAACTTTAACCAAGAAGCCATCGATTCCTTTAGCTTATGAATATGTCAAAGCACTCGTCGAAGAGGGGAAGCCCGTGGTTTGGCCGATTGATGATTGGAGCGAATTAAATAGTTTGGACGACGGACTCGTCTGGGAACTCGGACAATTTTTAATGAAAAATGGCGAAAAAGAACTCGGGCTTAAGGTTTTACAGTCTTTAATCGTTCGTGAGGGGTGGAGCCAGGACCCTGATTTAAAAGAAATAATTATTAACAAGGGGTCATAATCGACTTGCCTAGGGGGGTGTAAACAGGTTCTTTCAACCTCCCTTTAGCCCGCTAACTTGTGTTAGTGGAATCTCTAGAGGTTCGTTCCTAACAACAACCAAAACCCTGGAAACGTCTTCGGACGCCCAGGACAACTAGTCAAAAAAACATAATATGAGCATCATGGAAAAACTGCTCGCCGATTCTAATTTCGGCGCGCTCAAACCTCACTCGGTCATCAAAGCCAAGGTCACGGAAATCCGTGGCGATAAAGACGTCGTCGTCGACATCAAAGGCAAGTCCGAGGGATTCATCCCCCAAGCCGAGTTCCCCGATATGGCTGAAATCCAAGTCGGCATGGATCTCGAAGTTTATCTCGAGAAACTGGAAAATAAAGATGGCACGCCGACCGTTTCTTACGATCGCGCGGTTCAAATTCGTAAATGGGAAAGTATTGAAGCCAACTGCCAAGAAGGCTCCATCGTCCAAGGCCGCATTAAGTCTGTTGTTAAAGGCGGACTCATCGTCTCCGTGGGTGTGGATGCATTCATGCCTTCCTCCCAAATCGATATCAATCCTCCGAAGAACCTCGATGTTTTCGTTGGCCAAACTTTCGATTTCAAAATTATCAAAATTAACAAAGAGAAGAAAAATCTCGTCGTCTCCCGTCGCGAGCTCATCGAAGAGCAACGTGGTGAAAGCCGTCGTAAACTTCTTGAAGAAGTTAAACCCGGCACCATCCGTCGCGGCATCATCAAGAACATCACCGATTATGGTGCGTTCGTGGATCTCGACGGTCTCGATGGTCTCTTACACGTCACCGACATGAGCTGGGGTCGCATTGGCCACCCAAGCGAAGTGGTGAAAGTAGGCGAAGAAGTTACGGTCATGGTGGTTGAAGTGGATCGCGATCGCGAACGCGTCTCACTCGGTCTCAAACAAACTCAGCCTAATCCATGGGAAGGTATCGAAAAGCGTTACCCCGTGGGTCAAAAAGTTCATGGTAAAGTCGTTAACCTCGTTCAATACGGTGCCTTCATTGAAATTGAAGGTGGCGTTGAAGGACTCGTTCACGTTTCCGAACTCTCCTGGACCAAGCGCGTACAGAAACCTTCGGACATCCTTAAAGTGGGCCAAGAAGTCGACGCCGTCATCATCAGCGTTAACAAGGAAGAACAAAAAATCTCCTTGGGCATCCGCCAACTCGAAGAAAATCCTTGGGAAAAAGTTCGTCACAACTATCCCGTGGGCGCACGCGTTCATGGAAAAGTTCGCAACCTCACCAACTACGGTGCGTTCGTGGAACTCGAAGATGGTATCGATGGCATGGTTCACGTCACCGACATGAGCTGGACCCGTCGGATCAACAACCCTGCTGAAGTTATGAAGAAGGGCGACGACGTTGAAGCGATTGTTCTCGATGTAGATATCGATCAACAGCGCATCTCCCTCGGCGTTAAACAAATTCAAACAGATCCTTGGAGCGACATCGACAAGAAGTTCCGTATTGGTGACCTCGTTAAAGGTAAGGTTTCCAAAGTGGCTAACTTCGGTGCCTTCATCGAACTCTCGGAAGAAATTGACGGTCTCGTACACGTTTCTCAACTCGCTGAACAGCGCGTCGAAAACGTTAAGGACGTCGTCAAAGTCGGCCAAGAAGTCAGCGCCCGCGTTATCAAGATTGATAAAGAAGACCGTCGTATCGGTCTCTCCATCAAGGCTGCTAACTACGACGCAGAACGCTTACAGGCCGAAATCTCCTCCTACGATCGCATCAAAGGACCTTCCACCGGTGGCGCCCCTGCGGCTCCTTCGTCGGGTGGCGGTTCGACTGGTTCGTCAGGCAGCGGAGACTTCAACAGTCTCGGCGACTTGCTCGACAAGGCCGGCAACTAATCCCTCGATTAGCTTCCACATCAAGACCCTGGGAAACCGGGGTCTTTTTTTGTGTCCAGTTAACCAGCAATGTTTAGTCTTACCGTATGCAGGGCCCCCTACTTGTATTAGATCGGCTGCCCGAACTAGCCTTTTTACTACCTTGGATTAATTACGCCTGTACCGCCTTTGTTATCTATCGAGCCGCGTGGGCGAGAGTGACAGGTTTTTATATTTTATTTTGGATAAGCATAGCGATTCTAATCCCTAAATCCGCTGCGCTGATTTTATTTATCTGGGGTGGACGAAAATATACTCAACTAGCGCTGAACAAGCGAGAGGTTAACGCCGTAGCCAAAAAACTGACGAGCGATTCTGAGATTCGTGGTAACCAATTCACGGTGCTGGGTGACGAGGATGGAAAAATGATGCTACAAACTTTATTAAGCGAAATTCGCCAAGCGCAAAAAAGAATTCATATCGAAACCTACATCCTGAAAGCCGATGCGATTGGCCGAGAAATTATTTCGGCTCTCGCCCAACGAGCACGGGCAGGCGTTGAGGTACGACTGCTCATCGATGGAGTCGGCAGCTGGGGCACTCCACAGTTTTTATGTCAGCCCCTGATCAAAGCCGGCGGCGAAGTGGCGACATTTAATCCGGTTTTACCGATGCAAGGCAAAGGATCGGCGAACTGGAGAAACCACCGTAAAATCGCGCTCTTTGATGGGCAAACGGCGGTGATTGGCGGGCAAAATATCAGCCTCAATTATCTGGGATATACCCCATCTAATCGTCGCTATCGCGATTGTTCATTTTTGATTGATGGACCGGCGGCGGGAGCGCTCGAGCGAGTTTTTATCGCGGACTGGTGTCAGGCCACCCACCGCGAGCCCAAAGAATTTCTAGAAATTCTCCGACACCAACCCCAACACAGCGGAGAAACTCAAATTAAAATTATTACTTCGGGACCCGACTGTGTGGGTGACCCGCTTTGGGAAGCCTACATCAAATTAATCGAAGACGCAGAGAAATCGATTACCATCGTGACGCCTTACTTTATTCCTGACCGTACTTTGTTTCGACTACTGCTGAGTGCTGCCCGAAAAAATATTGAAGTTAAAATTATTCTACCGCGACGTTCGGACCATCGGTTACTTGATTTCGCCCGTCGCTGGTATTTACGTAAATTAAAAGAGGCCGGAGTGAAAATTCTCTTTTACAAATCAGGCATTCTGCACGCTAAATTATTCTTGGTTGATGAGGAAACTGCCATCGTGGGCTCTGCTAATTTAGACATGCGTTCACTCTTCTTTAATTACGAAATTGCCGCCTGCGTTAATCACCAGAAATCCCTAAATAATATTGGGGATTTTATCACTTCAATCGAACGGGAATGCTCGCCCTATTCGGAGGATATTTATCGGAAAAGTCGCACCTGGCAGGGTCAAGCCCTCGAGGCGGTTTCTAAACTGGTCGCTCCCCTGCTCTGATTAGCCCAAGAAGGCGTGCAGGCGGACACTTAGACCCGTATCGGGGATGAGGAATCCGTCGTGACCCGCATCGGTAACCACTTCCAAATAAGCGGCATTCACGCCCACCGCCGTTGCGGCAGCGACGACCATGCGCAGTTCGCTTGTCGGATAAAGCCAGTCACTCGAAAATCCAATCGCTAGAACATCGGGTCCGACTTTCTTAAACAACTGACCGGCGGCGGCACGGGCGGTTAAATCAAAACGATCGACGGCACGGGTAATACGTAACCAACTATTCGCATCAAAACGTTTTACGAAAGAAGTTCCTTGGTGTTTCAAATAACTTTCAACCTCCCAGTAAACTGGATCGTTATGTTTAGCACCGAGCACTTTGGCGCGTCCGAATTTTTGGTCGAACGCAGCGGATGAAAGATAGCTGATATGGCTAATCATTCTCCCGATAGCTAAGCCGCTATCTGGTCCTTCGCCGGGTTGATAGTGTCCACCCCGCCATTGCGGGTCGGTCTCAACGCAAGCGCGTGAAACTGCATTTAAGGCAATAGCCATAGGCGATTGACTCAACCCTGCCGCGAGTACCGCGATACGGCCTACTTCTTCCGGATAATCTCCCGACCAAAGTAATGCCTGCATTCCGCCCATGGATCCACCGACGATGGCGTGTAATTTTTTAATGCCGAGGTGCTGAAAAACAAGACGCTGCGCGCGGACAATATCGCCTAAAGTAATTTCAGGAAAATAACCGCCATAAGGTTTACCGGTTCGAGAATCAATAGAGAGTGGTCCGGTCGAACCACGACATCCACCAATGCAATTGATTCCGATGACAAAGAAGCGATCGGTGTCGATGGCTTTACCAGGTCCGACAAAACCATCCCACCAACCCGGTTTAGCATCGTCGGGTTGATAACGTCCGGCGACATGATGATCTCCACTAATGGCGTGAGGTACTAAAATCGCGTTAGACTTATCGGGAGATAATTCGCCGTACGTTTCGTAACGCAGGGTGAGTTCGGGCAATTCACCACCCAGCTCAAGCGGGAAGGGTTTTTTGGAAATGAAATCCTGAAATTGAGTGGGCCCCAACTGTTTGGGCGATGGGGACTGGGCCGAGGGTTCGGACATACGAGATTATAGCCAAACCAGAGATTGGCGGGTGGCAAGTGACCATTCGTCTTGCCACGTCATAATAGAAGTCAAATTTAGAGCCTGTGCCCGATAAACACCTTCATTCTAAAGACTGCTGCGGCGACGACCCCCATCCAAGGGTAGAATCCGCGCTGAGTCGGATGAAAACGAAGGCGATGCGTATCACCAATCCTCGCCTCGCCATGCTGAAAGTTTTATCGGAATGCAAAAACCCGATTAGTGCGGAGGAAATTCACAAGTCCGCCGGGGACGGCACTTTGGATTTAGTCACGGTGTATCGAAATCTGGACTCACTCGAAGAAGCGGGCGTCGTCCAACGTCACCCCATCGAACGTGGAAAAAATCTCTACGCCCTCGTCTCGCCCAACCACCACCATCACCACGTCATCTGTCGACGTTGCGGATTAATCGAAAGGCTTCCGGGTTGCGATACGATCAAACTAGAAATCGCTGCGAAAAATCAGGGCTTCACTGATTTAACGCACATTATGGAAATTTATGGTATCTGCCCCCGCTGCTCCAACCCCTCTCATGAATAATTTTCCAACCACTGCATTTATATTAGGAGCTGGCCTCGGTCAGCGCCTCCGACCGCTCACCGAAAATTGTCCGAAGCCCCTCTTACCCATCGCGAACCAACCGATCGTTTTTCGCGCCATGGAAAAACTCCGTGCAGCTGGCGTACAACGATTTATTATCAACACGCACCACTGCCCCGACGTCTGGAAACAGACTTTTCCTGAAGGCACCTGGGGCACCGCAAAAGTAGATTTAGTTTTCGAACCCACGCTTTTAGAAACCGGCGGCGGCTTGGCCAATATTGCTCAATATTTAACCCCTGAAGACACCCAGTTAATTATTTGGAACGGGGATATCTTAAGCGATTGCGATGTAAAAAATGCGTACGCTTATCACACCAGTAACAATGCCGAGGCGACGTTAATTGTCCGCGAAGAAGGACCCAATAAAAATGTTCGTATTACCCAAGATGGTCTGATCACCGATATGCGTGATCGTTTAGGAAAAACCGATACGGCTTATCAATACACCGGTATCTGTTTTGTTTCTCGCGCATTTATTCAGACCACTCCTGCCACGATTGAATCTCTCGTTGAGCATTTCCTTCGTCGCCTCCAAGAAGCTCCACAATCCGTTCAAGGCTTTCTCGATAGCTCAAAGTTCTGGCATGATTTAGGTACGGTCGAAGAATATCAAAAAGTTAAAGCTGAATTAGAAAAACCAGCCCGCGGTAGTTTAAAAATCGAGGATGCGGCTAAACACCTCGGACTTATTTTAGCTGCGGAAGGAGCGGCGATTAAAGGCGGATCGGGTAGACTGTTTTATCACACGCAAGACGCTAACGGTCATCCATCTGTGTTGTGTAACTACGACGACAGTCGCCCCGAAAATTTAATTTATGGCGATATCGCCAAAGTTCTTCATTTGAACGGTCTGAATGTTCCTGCCGTCATTGCAGAAGATAAAGACTTAGGACTTTTAGTTTTAGAAGATTTAGGATCGGTTGATCTTTGGTCCCTTTGCCAAAGCGAAAGTTTCCCTTGGGCTCAATTCGCCTCGGCGCTTGAACAAGTAACCCACCTGCACCGCATCGGCACAGAGGCCATGAATCAGGCCCAAATCACTTTGAACGAGCCCTTTAATGACAAACTCTACAGTTGGGAACGTCAGTACTTCTTAGACAATGTCTGCGTCAGCAAGAAGCCCTCGCGTGATGTGCTTAACGACATGGCTTCACTGGCCAGAGAGTTATCAGCTCAGCCTCAAGTGGTACTGCACCGCGATTTCCAGTCGCAAAATATTTTAGTGAAGAATGATCAATCTTGGTTAATCGATTTCCAAGGCGCTCGCCTGGGATCGATGTTCTACGATTACGCGTCACTCATGTTTGATCCTTATCTCAAACGTCGGGATATGGATTTATGGCGGATTGAAATCGAAGATCACACCAAAGAAATTTCTGGCTGGAAAGGTTCGCTCGATGAATTCAGCCACTTGCTCCACATCGGTGCGACGCAAAGACTTTTACAGGCGTGTGGTGCCTATGCTTATTTAGGTAAGAAAAAAGGTCGGGCTGATTTCTTAGCTCACCTCCCGCAAGGACTCCGTAATCTTACGATAGCCGCTTCCCTTTGTGGAAAGCGACATCTCGCAAGATTCGCCGAAGAACTGAGCGGCAGTGCCGTCGTTATCCGTTAATCTTTTCGTCGAGGAAGCGAACGACTTCGTCTTCGGTCATACGCACCTGCTCTAAAGTGTCGCGATTACGAACAGTCACACCGGCCCCTTTTTCAATCGTCTCGAAGTCGATGGTGATACCGTAAGGTGTGCCGATTTCGTCTTGGCGACGATAGCGACGACCGATCGCACCAGACGCATCGTAGAACACGTTAAAGCGTTTCTTAAGGCGGCGATATAAAGCTTCAGCACGCTCAACGATTTCGGACTTATTCTTCACCAGCGGGAAAACGGCGGCCTTAAAGGGTGCCACGCGAATAGGTAATTTGAGAACGACGCGTTTTTCGCCTTCCACTTCGTCTTCGTGATAAGCGGTGGTGAGTAATGCTAAGAAAACACGATCCACGCCGACAGAAGGCTCAATGACATGAGGAATAAAACGAGCCTTAGCCGCTTCATCGAACCAATCAAGTTTTTGGCCCGAGACTTGGCTGTGTTGCGTTAAGTCAAAATCCCCGCGCGCGGCGACGCCTTGAAGTTCTTGTACACCAAAAGGAAACTCGAACATGATATCGGTAGTGCCCTTTGAATAGTGGGCGAGTTTTTCTTGAGGGTGTGGATAAAGCGAAAGTTTGGCGCGAGGAATACCAATGGATTCAAACCAAGCTAAACAATCTTCGATCCAACCGCGGTGGGCTGTTTGCCAATCCGCCTGGGGTGAAATAAAATACTCGATTTCCATTTGTTCGAACTCACGTGAACGGAAAATAAAGTTACGTGGGTTGATTTCGTTACGGAAGGCTTTGCCCATTTGGGCGATACCAAAAGGTAATTTCACGCGGCCCGTATCGACGACATTCTTAAAATTAATAAAAATACCTTGGGCGGTTTCCGGACGGAGATAAGCGACGGCGGTGGCATCCTGCATCGCGCCCACGTAGGTCTGGAACATCATATTGAAGGAACGTGGAGGGGTGAGCGATCCAGGCTTTCCGGTAGCCGGAGAAGGAATTAAAGCGTGCTGTTCAGCAGTAGATTCGGTGTAGTCTTTTAATTTTATCGGCTCGAGGACTCCAGGTTTCGCGAGCTTACGTTTTAAGTCATTCGCGAGTTCTTCGGCTTTGGCCTGCATACCTTCATCTTCTAGGACGGAAACGTAACCGATGGTTTCTCCGGCGACGATGACGGGGGCAAAGAAAAGTTGATCGGCGCGGTAACGCATTTTCGATTCCTTACAGTCGACCAAAGGATCGGTGAAGTTATCGATGTGACCCGAGGCCTTCCACGTGGTGGGGTGGTGAATGATGGTGGAGTCTAAACCAACAATATCATCGCGACGATGAACGAAGTCCTGCCACCAAGCCTGTTTGATATTATTTTTAAGTTCGGCGCCCAAGGGGCCGTAGTCAAAAAATCCATTGAGTCCGCCGTAGATTTCGGAAGATGCAAAAACAAACCCGCGACGTTTGCACAGGTTGATGATGGACTCCATTTTATCGGTAGGTTCTGCCATAATAGTGATGGTTCTGACTTACGCTTGAGGCCTGCCTGTCCGCAAGCCTGTTCAGCATTAGGGCCGAGGTTCTCGCCCAAAGGCTTCAGTTTTTTCTTTCCAATCGCGGGCGCCCCGAGAAATCAACTGAAACAAAGCGGTGATTTCCTCGGCGGAAGCATTAATTTTAGTCTGCGAACCCTCGAGTGATGCGGCGAATGAATCGAGGGCGGCCGTGGCGTCGGCTAAATGGGCCTGGAGCATAATTAAATTTTCTAGACTGAAATCTTTATTCAGTGTTTCCGCATCCGAACGCAAAGCGGCGCAGGCATCGGTGATTCGAGCGAGCTTGGGGCCAAAATTTTCTGGATTCGTGGCGGTGACTAAGGATTCGCTCGTGGCAACTAATTTGGCCGAGTAGGCTGAAGCAAAGGCGGGGTCTGACTTCGGAAAATAATGGTCGAGGTCTTTTTCCAAGTCTTGGGCAATTTTTTCGAGATCACGTTGAGTCGCGCGATTCAGTTCTTTCACCAAACGCTCCATCGCGCGTTGCATCGTCTGTCCCGTCGCAGGAATTTCATTCTCTGCTAAGCCTGATGGCAGCGGATCATTTTTAGCCCAAAATAATTCTACTTGAAGCAGACCCGAGGCTGGACTCACGACGACAAGGTGAACCCGAAGGCCTTGCGCCACTTCTTCTTGTAAATATTTACCGCGTAAACGTTCCGCAAAGCCACGATTATCCAGTACTTCAGGATTCAGACTTAAATTTACCTGCGGCCGAAGTTTCGCTTCATGGTCTAGGGAAAGTCCGATAGAGGAAACTTGTCCGACAACCACGCCTTGAACCCGAACAGGCGTGCCCACACTGACTCCATGAATCGAAAATCCGGGTCTAAAAAAAACATCCACAAGAGGAGCTGACCACGCACGCCACCAGAGCCATGAAGACACGAGTGTCGTCACAATTAAAACTGTGATTAAAATCGTGCCTAGGGTTTTTTTATTCATCCCGCGGACTGCGGATAGCTACCCAACCACTTGACGATTTCACAGCGTCC
Organism: Opitutales bacterium; assembly: GCA_016463705.1. Lineage (GTDB taxonomy): Bacteria > Verrucomicrobiota > Verrucomicrobiia > Opitutales > UBA953 > UBA953. Next base: position 29,325 of record JAEMQU010000001.1, read on the forward strand.
CTTGAGGGCGACGACTGCTTCTTGAACGGCAGGAGTTTCCCAGTGACCAGGGAAATCAATGAAGAACAAGTATTCCCAAGCACGACGACGGCTGGGTCGTGACTCGATACGAATCAAATTAATACCGCGGTCGGAAAAGGAACTGAGAGCGGCTTGAAGTGCACCAGGCTCGTGCTTTAATGTTAAAACCACACTCGTGACTTCATCTTTACTACCCGGAGAGTTCGCGGCGGTACCAATGACAAAGAAGCGCGTTGCGTTATCGCGACGATCCTGAATACCGCGAGAAAGAATAGGGACACCGCGAGATTCAGCAGCGGAGGCGGCAGCAACAGCGGCACTACCCTTCGGCTCCTTCATTACTTTTTCAACCGCCGCCGCGGTGCTTTCGGTTTCAACTAAGGTGGCTTGGGGTACATGACGAGATAACCAACCACGACACTGCGCGAGCGCGATGTCTTTAGAAAGTACGTGAGTGATTTCGTTGAGTGGTCCAAAACCAATCAAACATTGTTCCACCGAGAGGGTGATTTGTGCGACCACTTTTAATTCGGACTCAGCTAATAAATCCAACGAATGACTGACGACACCTTCGGTAGAATTTTCTACGGGAACGACGCCATAAGAGGCCTCGCCCGATTCAACCGCCGCGAAAATATCGCCAATCGATTTCAAAGGTAAGGCGGGCACGCTCGAACCAAAGGCACGAATTTGTGCTTGTTGTGTGAACGAACCTTCGGGTCCGAGATACGCCACCGGCTTCGCCATTTGTGCGCCGATGGAGAGAGAAATAATTTCGCGGAAAACCGAACGAATACCCGAGGCGGGTAAGGCGGGTGACGCTTCAACTAAAGAACGGAGAACTTGTTCTTCACGCTGTGGAGCGTAAACGGGTGCACCGGATTTTAACTTCGCTTCGCCGATGGCTTTAGCGACCTGCAAACGCTCGCCTAGTAGACGAAGAATTTCTCTGTCTATGCGATCAACGGATTTGCGATGTTCGTCTAAACTCATGAAGAAGGTGGTGAATCTGAATCAATGTTTACCGAACTAGAATTATCTTCAAGCGGCAAACCCATTTCGGCGTCGCCGACCGCAACGGGCGTGGTCGCACGAGTGATCCACTCCGAAATTTGCGCGGGCGATAAAACATCGGACGCAGGTAATTCGCCGAGAGTACGGAGGCCGGTGAAATCTAAGAATTTATCGGTGGTGCCGTATTGAATAGGGCGACCAGGTAAATCAGCGCGACCGGTGATGGATACTAATTCTAATTCCAATAAACGATTAAGGGCACTGTCGACCGAGACGCCGCGAATCGCTTCCATTTCTGGACGCGTGACTGGCTGACGGTAGGCGATGATTGAAAGAGTTTCTAGCGATGCTGGACTCAGACGTTGCGGACGAGGTTCGCCGCGGAGGAGTCGAACCCAATCGGCATAAGCTGGAGAAATGACTAAGCGAAAACCTTCGGGGCCTTGGAGGATTCTTGCGGAGTCATTGGCGTCGCGCATTTCGGCTTCGAGAATATCTACCGCTTCACGGATCTGAGTCGCCGTGAGCAAAGTGGGAACCTGGTTAATGATATCTTGAATCACTTCTTGAACGGGAGCTTCCGATGGAGCGGCTGCTTCGGTCGCAGGGGTAGCCCCTTCCTCGCTCTTCTCATGGACAGCTTGTGCATGGTAGCGTTGGACGACTTTTTGGATGTCTTTAATAGACACGGCCTCCGAGGTCGAGAGGAGGAGGGCCTTAATAATCTTCTTGAGGTTGAATTCCATGGATAGGAAGGTCTTAAATTCGGGTTGTCGAACGGGTGGATGGACCACAAAGTCCATTGAACTCCTTATTAAGGGCGACCGTCCCACTGACAACCGCAGACTTTCATACCATGACCAATTCAAACAACCAACGCCAATTTTCCGCACTCGTTGTAGACGGCCCAGACCGTGCTCCTAGCCGTGCAATGTTGAGAGCTGTAGGCTTTAACGATGCAGACTTTAAAAAGCCAGTCGTCGGCATCGCCTCCACGTGGTCGATGGTCACCCCCTGTAATATGCACATCGATCGTTTGGCTGTACAAGCAGCCAAGGGAGCGGATGAGGCAGGCGGTAAGGCGATTATCTTTGGTACGATTACCGTTTCAGACGGGATTTCCATGGGTACGCCAGGTATGCGCTACTCTCTGGTCTCACGTGAAATTATTGCCGACTCGGTCGAAGCCGTTGCGGGTGCCGAAGGTTTTGACGGACTTGTCACCATCGGCGGTTGCGATAAAAATATGCCCGGATGCGTGATGGCGATGGCGCGACTCAATCGCCCTTCTGTCTTCGTCTATGGCGGCACCATCGTCCCAGGATTACACCATGGCAAAGCGGCCGACATCGTCACCGTTTTCGAAGCAGTCGGAAAATTTGCGGCGAATCAAATCAGTGAAACCGAACTTAAAGAAATCGAGATGTGCTCAATTCCTGGCGAAGGCTCATGTGGTGGCATGTACACCGCCAATACGATGGCTTCCGCCATTGAAGCATTGGGTTTAAGCTTACCCGATAGTTCAGCTCAGTTAGCGAACTCGAAAGATAAATTAGCGGATTGCGATCGGGCGGGTAAAGCCGTCTTGGAATTACTTAAGAAAAATATTCGTCCATCGGACATCCTGACTAAAGAAGCTTTTGAAAATGCTATCACTGTGGTGATTGCACTCGGTGGATCAACGAATGCGGTTCTACACATCATTGCGATGGCTCACTCGGCGGGTATAAAAATCGGCCTCGAAGACTTTGAACGCATCGGACAAAAAGTTCCAGTGCTCTGCGACTTAAAGCCTAGCGGAAAATATAATATGGCGCACTTCGTGCGTATTGGTGGACTCCAACCTTTATTGAAAATGCTTTTAGATAAGGGTCTGCTCCACGGAAATTGCTTAACCGTAACCGGGAAGACTGTGGCGGAAAACCTTGCCAGCATTAAGCCCTACGCGGCGGACCAAGATGTGGTTCGTCCCTTCAGCAACCCTATCAAAGCCGATAGCCATTTACGGATTCTGCGTGGGAACATTGCTCCGCAAGGCGCCGTGGCAAAAATTTCCGGCAAAGAAGGCAATAGTTTCTCCGGTAAGGCCATTGTTTACGAATCCGAAGAAGCCTCACTCAAAGGCATTTTAGAAGGTGAAGTTAAAGACGGTCACGTGATTGTCATTCGCAATGAAGGACCCAAGGGCGGACCGGGAATGCGTGAAATGCTTGGGCCGACGAGTGCCATCATGGGCAAAGGATTAGGCAAAACCATCGCGTTGATTACGGACGGAAGATTTTCGGGAGGCAGTCACGGTTTCGTCGTCGGCCACATCACACCTGAAGCGGCGGTCGGTGGCGTGCTCGCGGTGATTCAAAACGGTGACGTGATCACAATCGATGCTGTGAAAAATCAAATTAATCTTTCGGTGTCTGATGCAGAAATCGCTCAGCGTCTCAAAAACTGGAAGCCCACTCCGTGCAAAGAAAAGCGTGGAGCGTTAGCGAAATACGCGAAGTCTGTTTCCTCTGCCTCGGAAGGTGCGATTACCGACGGAGACTAATAAATTAGATAAAATAAGGGGTAGATTGATATTTCTGCTCATCGGGGATTGCCAAACTAAGCGTCGCCGATGATGGTAATACGTCGTGGACACCTCTTTCGATTCTTACAGTAAGCATCTACTCAATTTCCCAGCTCTGGGATTCGCCTTGGATTTAAGTCGAGCCCCTGCCCCTGCTGGCTTTAAAGAAAAAATGTCCGCGCCGATCGCGAAAGCGTTAGCGGACATGAGCGCGTTGGAAAGTGGTGCGATCGCAAATCCTGACGAAAAAAGAATGGTCGGTCATTACTGGTTGCGCGCACCTGAATTAGCTCCGCAAGCCGCACTCACTGCAGAAATTATTAAAGCCGTACAATCGATTCATCAATTTACTAAGTCGGTGCACAATGGATCCATTCAAGGAGCTAAAGGAAAATTTACGGACTGTCTTTGTATCGGTATCGGAGGTTCGGCTTTAGGACCACAATTCGTTGCGGACGCTTTAGGAACCGCGACCGACAAATTGAAAATTCATTTTATTGATAATACGGATCCCGATGGCATGGACCGAGTATTTGCAAATCTAGGTAATCAATTAGGCACTACGCTCGTCATCGTCACTTCAAAGTCAGGCAGTACACCCGAGCCTCGGAATGGTTTAATTGAAAGTGAACTCGTTTGGAAAAAAGCGGGATTAAATTTTGGGGCGCATGCGGTCGCCGTTACCGGTGAAGGCAGTCAGCTCGATCAAATTGCGATCAAGGAAAAATGGTTAGCGCGTTTCCCCATGTGGGATTGGGTGGGTGGACGCACCAGTGAGTTAGGTCCGGTCGGCCTACTTCCCGCCGCGCTGCAAGGAATCGATATCGATGCACTTTTAGTGGGTGCGAAAAAAATGGATGAACTCACTCGAGAAAAAAACGCAGAGAAAAATCCCGCGGCACAACTCGCTCTCGCCTGGTATCACTTAACGGACGGACAGGGTAAAAAAGCGATGGTCGTCCTTCCTTATAAAGACCGCTTACTTTTATTTTCACGCTACCTTCAACAATTAATCATGGAGTCGCTCGGCAAAGAGTCCGATCTCGATGGTAAAAAAGTTTATCAAGGACTCACTGTCTACGGGAACAAAGGGAGCACCGATCAGCATGCGTATGTGCAACAGCTGCGTGATGGGTTAAATAATTTTTTTGCGGTATTCATCGAAGTTTTAAAAGACCGTGAAGGACCCTCTCCTTTTGTGGATCCTGATACCACTTCGGGTGATTACCTGCAGGCGTTCTATCTAGGAACTCGCCAAGCTTTGTCCGACAGTGGGCGCGGAAGCATCACCCTCACCCTTAATCGGGTCGACGCTCAGACCATTGGACAAATAATCGCTCTCTTTGAACGGACAGTCGGGCTCTACGCTAGCCTCTTAAATCTCAATGCTTACCACCAACCTGGGGTTGAAGCGGGAAAGAAGGCGGCCGCGGAAACCCTCAAGGTTCGGACCAGTGCCATTTTGCACTTAAATAAACATAAAGGACAGTGGTTTACCCCTGTAAATATCTGTAAAGAGATTGGACTTGTAGGCTCGGAGGAACTTGTGTTCAAAGTCTTACACCATGCCTCGTCCAACCCCGGCTCTATTGAATCAATAGAAAACCCGGACCCCCGTTTGACTACCTTCCGGCATAAATAACTTTTTATCCATCCTACCCCCCATGAATAAGTCCGTGAATCTCGCCATCCGAATCCTTGGAATCGTCCTTGCGATTGCTGCATGCGTCTTTGCCTATCTCTTGAAAGGCAAAGTCGACGCCGGAATGAAAAATACTGAGTGGACTGTCACGGACGCTGAAATTGCGGCGCCTAAACAATTCGAAAAGCGCATGGAAGTCATCGGTTCCAAACTGAAGAATCTCGTCGACGAAAAGCGTACCAAAATCGCTGAGCTCGAAGGCATCAAAAAAGACCTCGAAGCGGATGTGGCCGATAAGAAAACCAAAATCGAAGGCTTGAATGCTAAGGTTGAAGGTCTCGAAGGCAACGTGGCTGAACTCACCCGTAAGCGTGATGAACTCAGTTCCCAATTAGCTGATGTAACCAGCAAAAAAGATTCACTGACTTCGGAACTCAACTCCATCAAACAAGAGTTAGTTAAGGAGAAAGAAAAAACGGCGAGCATGTTCACCAAAGAACAACTCGATGCCGAAATTGCTAAGACCACTAAAGCTGAAGAGAGCCGCAACTCCGTGGTGCAACTCTACGCTCAACTTTACAATTCATTCTTAAGCTCCACCGGCACCAAGCCATCCTATCCTCGCGATCCACTCTCCCAACCTTCGGTCAACTCATTACAAGCTGAGTTCGCCCCAGAAACCGTCAAAACCCGCGTGGTCCGTCTTGATTCAGATAATGGATTAGTCTGTTTCTCCGTAGGTGAGTTAAACGGCATCAAAGCCCGCAGCGTTTTCAAAGTACAAGTCAATGGTGCCGAAGTGGGCAAAGTTCGTATCGAGTCAGTACAAACTGCTCAGTGCATCGCTCAAATTTTAATCGATTCCGAAGTGGGCCAATTCTCTGATGGTGCAGTGGTTACCCTCGAGCCAATCTCCGGTAAAATCGCGAATAACTAACTCGAATGCGTTTCGTTCATCTCATTGTCCTCGCCCTTGTCTTAATTGCGTTGGCGGGCTGTGAGACCACCGAAAAGCCTATCGATTCGACCTTACCACAAGCGCAACCCGCTTCGTGGCAAGGTGGTCTTCCTGGCATGATGGGTCCGACTGGCGGATCTGGTTACCGCTAATGACTACGCCAGGTTCACATGAACCTGGGTCAAATCCCAAGGCGGGTGGTCGACTTCTCGTCGTGGCTACGCCGTTAGGAAATCTGGGCGATCTCACTGATCGAATTAAAAAAGAATTAACCGCCTGCGACTTGATCGCGTGCGAAGATACGCGGGTGACCATTGGGTTACTCAAACACATTGGAATATCTAAACCGATGATTGCCTACCACGAGCATAATGAAAAAGAAGTGGCCATCGAGTTAGCAGAAAAAATTTCGGCCGGACAAGTAGTAGCGTTAATTACCGATGCGGGGACGCCTGGAATTAGTGATCCAGGATTTCGGGTGACGCGCGAATGCCGTCGCCGGAAACTCACCGTTACTCCCCTCCCCGGTCCTTGCGCGATCATCGCCCTGCTTTCCGCCTCGGGACTCCCCACCAATGCATTTCGGTTTGTCGGTTTTCTCCCGCCAAAGTCTGCCGCACGTCGACGCTTCCTCGAGCAATCACTGCAAGGCGATGAAACCATCGTGCTCCACGAATCCTGCCATCGGATGGCCGATTTTGCTGATGAGATGCTCGAGATTCTTGGCCCAGCCCGCGTAGTCTGCGTCGGACGCGAACTGACTAAATTACATGAAACGATTCGTACGGCTCCGCTTGGCGAATTAGTCCCGTTACTGAAAGCTGGCTCGATGAAAGGTGAATTCACCGTGGCCATTGCACCAGCCGATTTCGTTTTATAATCGTGTATCGCAGATTGACCCGAACGACCATTCGGTGGCAATGTTCTGACTATGGCGGGTTTTGACGACAGCCTAGTAAGAGAATACTTTGAAGTGAACGGGTTCTTCGTGCGCCAATCACGCAAGTATGCCGTGCAATCGCGACGTAAGCGGGCCGACGAAGAAGGCGATTTATACGTCATCAATCCATCGCCCCGTCGTGACGTCCAACTTCCTTTTCAACTTTTCTCCGCCGACTTGCCAGGAATTACCGCTGCGGTCGTCGCGGTGAAAGCCTGGCATACCACCAAAGCGATTACGCCCACGATGATCCGCAAGGGAGACTTGCTCGAGTTTGTCCGACAAGAAGCGGTCGAAGCGGCTAAAGCTGCCTTCGCGGAATTACGCCAAACGGAAAATGAGAATTTATCTAAAATATTAATTCTCCCTGGGCTACCCGCACAGGAACCCCAACGCGCGGAAAGTATTGCTCTGCTTAAACAAAGTGGCGTTGACCATGTGATTACATTCCGAACGATTTTAGAAAACATGATTCAGAATGTAGAATCTAATCAAAGCTACGCCCGCTCCGATACCTTGCAACTTTTACGCCTACTGCGCGTCTACGATATGGTCAAACCGGCGCAGCTTGAACTATTCTCGAACAATCCTTCTGCCAAGTGATTCATCCCTCCGCCCAGATTCATCCCTCCGCCCGACTAGGAAACGCTGTCGTTATTGGGCCATTGGCGATTATCGAAGCGGATGTCGTAATCGGCCATGAATGTGAAATTAGCGCCCAGGCTATCATCAAAAAAGGTTCCGTGCTTGGAGAGAAAGTAAAAGTAGATCATTTCGCCGTTGTTGGCGGAGACCCCCAAGACCTTCATTTTAATTCTTCGACCTCTTCGAATGTGAGCATCGGTGATGCCACGGTCATTCGTGAACACGTCACCATTCACCGAGCAACCTCTGAAGGCGGCACGACACGGATTGGTAAAAATAATTTTATTATGGCGGGTGCACACGTCGCTCACGATTGCACCACGGGCAATCATGTCATCCTCGCGAACGGCTGTATGTTGGGTGGCCACGTCAACGTGGGCGACCATGCTTTTATTAGTGGTGGCGTTGCGGTTCATCAATTCTGTCGTATCGGTGGTGGCTCTATGACCTCGGGCAATGCCGTCATCACCGAAGATGTTCCGCCGCACGGCTTGGCCCATTCACGCAATCAAATCTCGGGTTTAAATTTAGTGGGCCTGCGCCGACGTGGACACAGCAACGAAGTGATTGCCGAAATTAAAAAAGCCTACCACTGCGTCTACGCACCCAGCGGAAATTGTACGGACTTCGCGCAATCTGCTCTCAAATCAGGCGAATTCACCACACTCGAAGCTTTGGAATTTCTTAATTTCTTTTTAGGAGGAAAACGTGGACGCACCGTCCAGCCCGAATGAGCCAAGTCCCGATTGCCTTAACCTGTGGTGACCCAGCGGGAGTTGGGCCAGAACTCATTGCGGCGTGGATTAAAACACATCCCGAATTAATAGATCAGGTCGCACCTATCGGACCACTCTCTTGGTTAAAAACTTTGGGTATAAAAAATCCAGAGGCCTTCGCTGTGGGGCCGAATAATTATCTGATCAATCCAGGAAAGCCCGATGCTGAAGGTAGCCGCATCGCTATCGCCGCCATGGAATGTGCCGCCAAAGGAGTCGCGGACGGAAAGTTTCGTGCCGTCGTCACTGGCCCCGTCAGTAAAAATAATTTAACGCAAGTAGGTTATAAGTTTCCTGGGCAAACAGAATTCTTCGCCCACCACTGGCAGGGCGAACCGGTGATGGCGTTTGCAGGCGGTAAAATGACCGTGGGATTGGTCACATGGCATATCCCGCTACAATCGGTTTCGACCCAAATAAATTCCGCTAATATTCGCCGAACTATTTTAGCTCTCATTCAGTTGCGCAAAAAACTCGGTGATAAAAATCCGCGTATGGCGGTGTGCGGACTGAATCCTCACGCCGGTGAAAATGGTTTGCTAGGTCAGGAAGATAAAACCGTCATTCAACCCGTCGTAGAAGCACTTCGGGGCGAAGGTTTCGATGTCACCGGACCCCTTTCGGGCGATACCGCTTTTTACCGTCACTTAAAAGGTGAGTTTGATGCAGTCGTAGCGATGTATCATGACCAAGGCTTAGCCCCGCTAAAGTTGGTCGATTTTGCCACAGCCGCCAATCTGACATTGGGATTAAAACAGGTGCGCACCAGCCCCGATCATGGCACCGCTTTTGAAATCGCTGGAAAAGGCGTGGTGGATTGCGGAAGTTTCAATTCAGCGTTACGACTAGCAGAGATTCTGTCTTCTCGATGATTCGTCAGTTTTTATTAACGCTTTTATGTTTCAGTGCGGCAGGTGCTGCCGAACCCTTACGGATTGCCAGTTACAGTCCGGGGGCAACCCAAACGCTGATTGATTTAAATTGCGCGTCACAAATCATCGCGACCACCAAGTGGTGTCCCCTGCCCGCTCAACATTCAGCGTCACGCGATTGCGATGTATTCAATCCCGACCTAGAAAAACTTTTGCAGAAAAAGCCGACCTTGGTGATTTTGCCAAGACTAGCTAATCCGCTGTGGGCCGATCGCTGCCGGCAGGCTGGGTTGAAAGTATTAGTTCTTTCGCCTGAAAGTAAGAATAGTGTCAGCGAGGACGTGCGTTTAATTGGAGAAATCGTTCACCAAGAAAAGCTGGCCAACGATTTAATATCCGAGTTGGAAAAAAAACGGTCTACTTCAGCCAAGAAACTTTTAGTGATCTGGGACGGGATGATGGCTGGAAAAAATTCCTATCTTGCTGGGCCATTAGAAAAAAGTGGATTCGAGCTGCCGTTCCGTAATTCAACATGGATTAAGTGTGACTGGGAAATGATTGCTCAATATAACCCCGATATAATTTTATGGATAAATAATAATCCGGTTGATGGACCGATCACCCTGTCCCCGAAACATTGGAGTGAGTTTGCGGAGTTACCGGCGGTCAGAGAGGTAAGTGCCGTAAAAAATAAAAAGGTCTTTTCGACCAACAGTGGTTGTAACTGGTTGCCTAGTAGCAGTTTATTTAATGCCTGCTCGAAAATGAATAAACTCCTAACCCACAAAGACCTAGAGCACTATTTGACAAAGTAGACCAAACTTTTAATTTTATCAGTCTACATACTATCCTATGAAATCCTCATTCCTCCGTTTATTAACCTGTGCTGCTGTCGCCTTGGCGATTACTTCTGTTACTAGCTTTGCTGCTGAGACAGAAAAAAAGAAAGGTGACGAAAACTCACCCTGTTGCCCTAACGATGCTCCCAAGAGCCAAATCTTGAATGGCGGCAAGTGCGGCGATAAAAAAGACGAACCATGCACTGACCCCGCGAAGACCGAGCCTGCGAAAGGCGAAATCTCAAACCACTGTGGTGGTTGTGAGAAAAAAGACGGAGAAAAGTGCCC